>CAZYXV010000014.1:0-116524 GCA_964651475.1 uncultured Anaerolineae bacterium
GCAAAAAGCGGAATTGGGTTATTCGGCGCCACTCGCGCCGCTAAACATTACATGATAATCTGCTCTCGCTTGACAAATCGCCGATCATATACTATAATTCCTATGTGGTAAGTCATAAAAGAGGCGGCGATGAAACTCACCTCACGCAGTGAATATGCTTTGTTGGCGCTGGTTTTCCTGGCGCGGCACACGACTGAAGGCTACATCTCGGTTGAAACCATTGCCCTGGCGCAAGGCATCCCGCCCAAATTCCTGGAGCAAATTTTGCTGGCGCTCAAGCGCGCCAAGTATTTGCGCAGTTCTAAAGGCCAGCACGGCGGCTACCACCTGGCCAAAGCTCCCGACAAGATCACGCTGGCCGAAATCATTCGCCTGTTTGATGGGGCATTGGCCCCCACCGAGTCGGTCAGCCATTATTTCTACGAATCCACGCCGATCGAAAAAGAAAAGAGCCTGGTGAGGGTTTTCAAAGAAATCCGCGACCATATCTCGAACAAGCTGGAACGCACGACCCTGGCCGATGTAGCCTAGGTGGATCGGCGTGTTTTTTTGTTTATTTATCCTACTAAACCGATAGGAAAAGGAGTATAAAATGATTCACACGATCAGTATCCTGGGCGGGCACAACAAGACAAATCAGCCAGAGCCAGTGCAGCGCATTGATCTCAAGATGGGTGACGTGGTGAGCATTGTCGGGCCGACCGGCTCCGGCAAGACCACGTTCATTAACGACATCGAGTTGTTCGCCGACACCAACACGCCGACCGGGCGGCGCATCTTGATCAATGGCGCGCCCCCCCCCGCCGAGTACCGCGACGATCCAGCGCGCAATCCCATCGCGCTGATTACGCAGCACACCACATTTTTATCAGACCTGCCGGTTCAGGAATTCCTGTCAGCCCACGCGCGCATCCGCAGCGCCGCCAGAACTCAAACCGAGGGGCTGCTGGAACGCGCCCTGGCTTTTGCCAACCAGTTGACGGGCGAGCCGATCAACATCCACAGCCGGATGACAGAGCTATCCGGTGGGCAGACGCGCGCGCTGCTCATCGCCGACGCCACCATTATCTGCAATACACCGATTGTGCTGCTGGACGAAGTGGAGAACGCCGGCATTCACCGCACGCGGGCGCTCGAATTGCTCCGTCAGTACCGCAAGATTTTCATCTTTGTCACGCACGATCCGCGCATCGCGCTCCTGTCTGACTTTCGGATTGTGATGCGCGAAGGCAGCGTGACCCTGGTGTTGCGCACGAACGACCAAGAGCGCCGCTTCTCGGTCAAAGTGAGCAAGTTGGACGACATGCTCTCTGCGCTGCGCGACCAGATTCGCCTGGGCGAGCGCCTGACCGGTTTTGAACTGGAGGGGCTGGCATGAAGTCTGGCATAAAGCTGGCAATTTGCGCCGGGCCGGCCACCACCGGCAAAACCTCCGTGCTGCGACACATCATTCGCAAGCTGCTGGCTGGTGGAGAGCGCGCGGCCTTTTTAAAGATTGACGTGCAGTACGCCGAGGAAGACGAACTTTTGGCGCAAGAATTTGGCATCCCCACCCGCAAAGTGTATTCCGGCGAGTTGTGCCCAGACCATTGCAACGTGATGGTGCTGGGCGACGCGCTGCAATGGGCGCGCAAGGCCGGGTGCAATGTGTTGTTGGTGGAAACGGCAGGGCTGTGTCTGCGCTGCTCGCCTTACGTGGACGGCGGTTTAGGCATTGTTGTGCTGGAAGCCACCAGCGGCATGAACCTGCCGCTCAAGGTAGGGCCAATGCTTTCGCTGGCCGATGTGGCCGTAGTGACCAAGATTGACCGCGTGTCGCAGGCCGAGCGCGAAGTCTTTCGGTCGCGTATTCAAGATGTAGCGCCTAGCGTCCGCATCCGCGAGGTCAACGCGCTGCACGGCATTGGGATTGACCCGCTGGTTGACCACGTCCGCGCCATGCCAGACGCCGGGGACAACCTGCTGTTGCGCGGCAATCCGCCCGTGGGAACCTGCACGATTTGCGTGGGCAAAAAAGAGGTCGGCTGGCAGGCGCATTTCGGCGTGGTGCGCCCGCTGGAAAACCAGGTCTTTTATCGAGGAGAATAAAATGAGTAGAGCCACTGTTCAAGATTTACCCGGCCTGGATTGCGGCCTGTGCGGCTACCGCAGTTGCGCGGCGCTGGCCGAAAGGCTGAGCGCCGAGCCGGAGCTTGTCAAACGCTGCATCCATCTTTCGGACGACCGGTTGTCATCCCAGACCAGGGTGACGCTCGTCGAAACGCCAACATCATCGCCGTGCGGCGCGTGCGCGGCGGGGCAGCCGGCGATGGGCAACCCTGAAACGGCCTGGCGCGACAACCTGGGGCGCGAGTTTGACTTTTACCTGGAGCATTTCCCCCATGAGCCTGGCCCGCGCGAGATCATTTTACCGCACAATCCGCTGCTGACGCGCGAGTTGGATATCCAGCCCGGCGAGGTTTTGATTGGCCGGCCGCTGGGGATGTCTTGTGGCTGCCCCATCACTCACTGTGGCGTGGCGATGAATGTGGATCAGCGCACTGGCGTCATCGTGTGGTGCGTGACCGGCCCACTTCAACCGCGCCAGCAAGGCTACAAGGATCTGGGCTATTACATCGCCGAGGGGTACGAAGGCATAATCAACCAGGCGCGCTGCGACATCAAGATCGGCATGCGCTACTTTTTCCAACCGCGCATGTGTATGCTACAATGGAGGCACAGCGGGTTGGTGAATTATCTCAACCGCTTGCCAAGCGGATGGCAGGTGCGCGTCGAAGGGCTGTGGATTGGATAATCCGCAGGCGGCCTGGCTATGACCGGCGCGCTGGACGACGTTGCACACTATCTCAACCAAAGGAGTATCGCATGAGAATCGCGAGTGACGTTACTGAACTGATTGGCAACACACCCCTGGTGCGCCTCCGGCGCCTGACTCAAGACTGCGCAGCCGAGGTGGTCGCCAAGCTGGAATTTTACAATCCGGCGCACAGCGTCAAGGATCGTATTGGCGCAGCCATGATTGACGCCGCTGAAAAGGCCGGGCTTATTAAACCGGATACCATTGTTGTCGAGCCAACCAGCGGCAACACCGGCATTGCGCTGGCCATGGTATGCGCAGCGCGCGGTTACAAATGCGTGTTGACCATGCCCGAGACCATGAGCAAAGAGCGACGAATGCTATTGCGAGCGTATGGCGCGGAGCTTATTCTCACGCCGGGCAGCGAGGGCATGGGCGGCGCTATCCGCAAAGCCGAAGAGTTGGCTGCATCCGATGCGCGTTACTTTTTGCCGCAGCAATTTCGAAATCCTGCTAACCCGGCCATTCACCGCAAGACTACGGCCGAAGAAATCTGGCGCGATACTGAAGGCAAAGCCGATATCTTGGTTGCAGGCATTGGCACGGGTGGAACAATTACAGGTGTGGGTGAAGTACTAAAAGAACGCAAGCCATCGTTCAAATGTGTGGCCGTCGAGCCGGATGCATCGCCGGTGCTTTCCGGCGGGGTCAAAAGCGCACATCCTATTCAAGGTATTGGCGCGGGCTTTGTGCCGGATGTGCTCAACACCAAAGTCTATGATGAGATCATTCGCGTAAAAAACGACGACGCGTTTGACATCGCGCGTCGCATGGCGCGTGAAGAGGGTTTGCTGGTAGGCATCTCGTCTGGGGCGGCAACCTGGGCTGCCTTGCAGGTGGCTCGCCGCGCGGAAAACGCCGGCAAACTCATCGTAACCATCATCCCCTCGTTTGGCGAGCGATATCTGAGCACGGCGCTGTTTGCGCACCTGGCGGAATAAAATGGGTGTGTTTCATTTCAGTTGAAGCAGGCGCGCTCACCCTTGCGAAGGTTGCGAGCCTTCGCGAGGGTTCAACTCGTTTGAAACACACCCGAATAAAATTATCCAGAACGGCGCAACCGCAAGCTGTTGCTGACCACAAAAATCGAGCTAAAGGCCATCGCCCCGGCCGCCAAAACAGGAACCATCCAGCCCAGCGCGGCCGATGGGATCAAAATGATATTGTAAAAGAACGCCCAAAACAGATTCTGCTTGATGGTGCGCATGGTGCGCCGTGAGAGGCGGATCGCGCGCGGCACGCCCCGCAGGTCGCCGCTCATCAGCGTGACCGGCGCGGCGGCCATCGCCACATCGGCCCCGGTGCCAATGGCAATGCCCACATCGGCCTGCGCCAGCGCCGGGGCGTCATTCACGCCGTCGCCCACCATCGCCACGACTTTGCCTTCGCTTTGCAGTTGCTTGATGGTCGCGGCTTTGTCGCCCGGCAACACTTCGGCGATTACGCGATCCACGCCTACGCTCCTGGCAATCGCTTCGGCCGTCTGGCGATTATCGCCCGTGAGCATGACCACCTCTAATCCTAATCGCTGCAACTCTGCAATAGCCTCCGCAGAGCCATCTTTGGGGCTGTCGGCCACAGCAATCACTCCGGCCACACGGCCGTCCACAGCCACCAACATCGCCGTCTTGGCCTCAGATTGAAGGCGCGTGATATGCGCCTGCCACTCTGCCAGTTCCAAGCCCTTTTGCTCCACCATGCGTATGTTGCCCACCAACACGGCGTGGCCATCTATTTGCGCTGTCACGCCC
This sequence comes from uncultured Anaerolineae bacterium, assembly GCA_964651475.1. Taxonomy (GTDB): domain Bacteria; phylum Chloroflexota; class Anaerolineae; order Fen-1058; family Fen-1058; genus JBGSMF01. Next base: position 4,609 of record CAZYXV010000014.1, read on the forward strand.
TGACCTGGCACGGCGGCAAAGCTTTCCGGCACGCTGGCTGCCAGGTCGCGCTCGGTCGCAGCAGCCACAATCGCTTCACCCAAGGGGTGTTCGCTGTTTTTCTCCGCAGAGGCGGCCAAGCGCAGCAAATCGTTTTCAGCGTATTGGCCCGCGCCTACCACAATATCGGTCACGCTAGGGCGTCCGCGTGTAATCGTGCCTGTCTTGTCCAGCACCACCACGCGGATGCGCCCGGCGGTTTGCAGCGCCTCGCCCGATTTGAACAGCAGGCCGCTTTCCGCGCCTTTACCGGTGCCCACCATAATCGCCGTGGGCGTTGCCAATCCCAAAGCGCACGGGCACGCAATTACCAACACCGCCACCATGTTCATCATGGCCCGCGTAATGTCGTCCATCGTATTGTGAGAGACCGCCAGCCAGCCAATGAGAGTGAGGGTGGCTATGCCAATCACCGCGGGCACAAAGATAGCCGACACTCTATCGGCCAGTTTTTGGATGGGCGCCTTGCTGCCCTGGGCTTCTTCCACCAGGCGAATGATCTGCGCCAGCGCCGTTTCTTTGCCCACCTTGGTGGCCTCGAAGCGGAACGCGCCCTGCTTGTTTATGGTTCCACCGATGACGGACGCACCTGCCGCTTTTTCCACCGGCATAGATTCGCCCGTGAGCATAGACTCGTCCAGCGTGGATCTGCCCTCGATAACAACGCCATCCACAGGCACCTTTTCGCCGGGGCGAACGATGACCACGTCGCCCACGCGTACATCGTCCACTGGCACGTCAGTTTCAACGCCCTCGCGGATCACCCGCGCCGTCTTGGCACGCAGCCCCATGAGCTTTTTGATCGCTTCGCTGGTGCGGCCTTTGGCGCGCGCTTCCAGATATTTGCCGACGATGATGAGGGTGATAATCATCGCGGCGGTTTCAAAATAGACGTGACCCCCTAGCCGGCCCAACAGCACCGGCAGTGAATAAAAATAGGCCGCCGAGCTGCCCATGGCAATGAGCACATCCATATTGGCCGCGCCGTTGCGCAGCGATTTGTAGGCGCCCTGGTAATATTGCCATCCCACGTAAAACTGCACCGGCGTGGCGAGCAAGAACAACAGCCAGTTGAACCAGGGCGCTTCCATACCGTGCGCATGCGCGCCCGGCGGCGATATTCCCCACACCGCCAACAACCCGAAATCGCGCCCCATCGAAAGCAAAAACAGCGGCACGGTAAAGATCAAGCCTACTATGAGCAAATGGCGTTGGTGCGCGATCTCTTTTTCGCGCGCGAGGCGCTCCGAGTCTTCGTCGCCCTCGATGTGCGCCACTTCCAGACCCACCGCGCCAATCACCCTGCGCAAGTCCGTCTGGCTGACCATAGTGGGGATGTAGCTGACGATAGCCTTTTCCGCCGCAAAATTCACCGCCGCCGAGAGCACGCCTTCGAGCTTGACCAGCGCCTTTTCCAAACGCTGCGCATCGGTAATATCGCTCATGCGCTTGATGGGCAGCACGGCTTCGCCGACCGCCACGCCATAACCGGCCTTTTCGATTCGTGCGACAATGTCATCAAATTTCAGCACCGCCGGGTCAAATTCCAGGCTGGCTCGCTCGGAAGCCAGGTTGACATTCGCGTTAGCCACACTCGGCAGCTTGCGCAAGTTGCGCTCGATGGTGACGGCGCAGTTGGCGCACGTCATGCCAGTGACAGGCAGTGTAACTTGTCTAGTCGTCATATCACCCTCTTGAAAAATTAGCGTTGGCCGTCCGGCCAAGAGATAAACGGCACGTTGATGACCATGCCCAAACGCTCACTCGTCCGAGATTGAATTCACAGAATTATCATATCAAAGCAAAATCAAATCGTCATCTTGCAGACTAGCACATTCCATGTTATACTTTGCCTGCCCATGGTGGGTGTAGCTCAATGGCAGAGCACTTGACTGTGGATCAAGATGTTGCGGGTTCGAGCCCCGTCACCCACCCTCAACACAACCGGCAGCCACACAACCACCCCATCTTCCCACCTATGTGGTTGCCGGCTTGCCGGCAGCCGATACCCCTCCTCAACCAGTCACCGCTTAATTGGCTTTTCCTCCATCAAAAAAATCCCAGCGCAAATTATACTCGGCGCGGTCATAAACTGCAACTTTCTTCATGCTCCAAAATCGAGTATCATGTTTCCCCAGTTGACCATCTCTCACAACAAAGTGAGAACCGGGAGGCGACATGATTCATATTGAATTTACTGAAGAAGAAAAGCAAGCCCTGGATTACGAACGGTATCATCATCCTCAGCCTGTTGTGCAACGTAAGATGGAAGCCGTAGAATTCGCGTCGATGCGCGGGCGAAAATCTTCGCGACAGACATAGTTTTTACGAGTAATTCTATACATCCTTTATGTGCAAACAAAGGAGACACTAATGCATAAAATTCGCCTTACACGCTGGTGGGTGGTATGTATCAGCCTGGCCTTGACGTTGGCCGTCACTGCGGCCACCATCGCTCTGCTATCAAGCCGGGCCGCCGCCGCCCCCGCCGCCGAGTTGCACGTCTGCCCCAGCGGCTGCGCCTATTCATCAGTACAGGCGGCGGTGGATGCCGCCCATGATGGCGACATCATCAAGGTTGCCGCAGGCGTCTACACCGATGTGCACGCCCGCCCACGCAATGACATTACCACCACCGGCGTCGTCACGCAGGTAGTCTATCTCAGCAAGACCGTCACGATCCAGGGCGGCTACACCTCTACCAATTGGACCACGCCCTACCCGCTCACCCAGCCCACCACGCTCGACGCGCAAGGCCGCGGGCGCGTGGTCTACATCACCGGCCAGATTTCTCCCACGCTTGAGGGACTGCGCATCACAGGCGGCAATGCTGACCAGCTTGGCCAGGAGGGCGGCGGAGTGTACGTCATCCACGCCGCGCTTGCGATAAGCAATTGCACGATTGTGAGCAACACCTATGGCAGTTCATGGAGTTGGTACGGCGGTGGGATATTCTTGTACAACGCCGCCGCCACGCTGACCGGCAATACAATCTCCAACAATTATGGGGACGGCGTGCACCTGGAAAACGCGAGCACCGCCACACTGGCTGACAACGCAATCTCTAATAATGGCAATGTGGGAGTATACTTGAACTATAGCGCTGCTACGCTAACCGGCAATATAATTTCCAATACTGGAACCGGCGTCGGGTGCCTAGATGGCAGCGTTGTCACGCTCATTAGCAACACTATTTCCAATAATTTGTATGGCGGGATTTCCATAGACCGTAGCTCCGCCACAATCAGCCAGAACATTATCTCTCACAATACAACTGACATGAATGGCGGCGGAGTATACCTGGTGGACAGCATCGTCAGCCTCAGCGGGAACACAATTTCCAATAACGCACTCATCAACACGGGGTACGGCGGCGGGCTGTGCCAGGTGAGCGGTTCAATTGTTCTCACTAACAATGTAATTTCCAACAACACTTCTCCTCATTATGGCGGCGGGCTGTATTTAGACTTTGGCAGCAACGCCGCGCTCGTCGGGAACACTATCATTTCCAACACAGCCGAGGTTGGCGGGGGGGTGTTTGGACGGGGAAATATCACTCTCACAAACAACCTCATCGCCGACAACACGGCCGAAGCAGGCGGCGGATTGTGGCTGGCGGAAGACGTGGCAGCTACCCGGAATACTATTGTCGGCAACACAGCCATCGTTGGCGGCGGAGTAACAATAGGTGAGGGCGCGGCTACATTCAACGGCGACATTATCTCTCACAACAGAGCCGACATCCACAGCGGGTTGGAGATAGGGGATGGCAATGTCACGCTGATTAACAGCGTCATCGCAGACAATCAAAGCCACAGCAGCGGCAGTGGATTGTACGCCGAAGAATCGCAGGTCAGGCTATGGCACACGACGATTGTGAGCAATAGCGGCGGCAGCGGCATCTATGTGACCAAAGATGTGTACGTAGAAAATAGCTACAGCAGCGTGGCGCTGACCAACACCATCCTGGCCAGTCACACGGTTGGCATCAGCCTCACGCAGGGCAACACCATCACCGTCAATGGCGTCCTATGGCACAACACGCCCCTCACCATCGCGCACCCCCTCGCCGCCGCTGTGAGCGTGCAGAACGAGCACTGGGGCAACCCGGCCTTTGCCGCCGACGGCTATCACCTCACGCCTGGCTCGGCGGCGATTGACCAGGGCGTGGATGTGGGCGTGTATGCCGATATTGACGGCGAGCCGCGCCCTATGGACCTTGGGTTCGATCTCGGCGCGGACGAGTTGCGCCGCCTCTCTTCCGCGCTGTACGTGACCAAGCAAGCCCTCCCAGACCCCGTGCAGCCCGGCGCGCCGCTGAGCTATACCATCCGCGTCATCAACTCTGGCGCTATCACGCTGCACGCCGCCATCACCGATACACTACCCACTCACATCCTCCCACGCGCGCTGCCTGGCGGCTCGGCCCTCCTGCCCGGCGGCATTATCACCTGGACCGGCATCCTGCTGGCCCCCGGCAAGCTCTGGGCACAAACATACGTCATCACCATCGAGGCAGGTTACCAGGGCGCGCTCACCAACGTCGTCCAGGTCACTACCATCGAAGGCGCGGCCGGTGAATATACAGAAACGTCCACTGTTACTTTTCCTCACCGCATCTATCTGCCGCTGGTGCTGCGCCAGGCGTAAAAACAAGAAACCTGGTTTCTAAAAGAAACCAGGTTTCTACCTTGCTCCTATTTTTATTGCCCGATGCTCAGCAGCCGCCCATCGCTGCGGCCAAACACTTCGGGAAAGTAAAACTCTTGCGCCAGCGTGGGAATGACCTGGTAATCGCCGTGCAGCGTGGCGCGGAAGGTATAGCTGTATTCATACGTCCCCTTGGAAAGATAATCCGCAAACAGCACCACCTTTTCGTCGCGCAGCTCGCTGCGACTGTACCAGCGCCACCACCACCAGTAGTAATCCCACCAGGCAGATTTGCCTCCGCTTCGAGGCTGGCGTCTCAGCGCCGGGTCCTGATCGAGCATGCTGGTCGTGGCCAGGCCGGTGTCAATCGCCTCGCCGCCGGCCGGCAGCGGGTCCTCTACCACCACATAGTACAGGTCATTGGGCGCGATGATGGTCAGGTCAACGCGGATCACATCGCCTAATTTAGCCTCTCGCACCTCGGGGCATTTAGGCCCGTCCGTGCAAGACGCCAACGTGTAGCGCCGGTTGACGGTGACGCCACGCGAGACCGGCTTGATGTCTTGAACCGGCAGGAACACGCGCAGGTGAGCGGTGTAGTAAAGCCGCCCGCTTCCATCGCCGCGCGCAATTGTCAGCCGGTTGCTGTCCTTCAACAACTCGGCTACGGCCACTTTTAACTTTATACTTTCCAACTCGCCGCTTTCCACTTTGCCGCTCGCAATGTCCCTATCATTCAAAAAGACGGCATAGTCGTAATCGCTCTTCAGTTCGCCGGTGGCCTTCATCCAATCGGTCAAGGCGATGAGGGCCCAGGCCGTCTCTTGCGTCGTCTCCCAATAGCCGCCCTTGCGCGCGATCATTAGCCAGCGCACCACGTTAGGCGCGAGCTGGTTATCCTTATCCAATCGCGCCAGCGCGTCCAGAACGATGGCCGTGCTGCGCGTGTCGGTGTTCATCGCCCACCAATCATAGTGCGCTTCTTCCCAATGCGCGCCGGTGGCCGAAAGGATGGCGGCATTGTTCAAGTCGGAAAGCAGCGTGGCGACGCGCTTATCTTGAGCATTGTTCAGCCACAACGCCAACGCCAGATACGCTTTGCCGTAATGGCTCAGTTTGCCGCGATTGTCAAAGAGATCGTTTAGAGAAGATGGGAGATTAGAGACCGGGTATTGGGTATTGCCTTCCGCCAGCACGTACAACACAAACGCCTGCTGGTTGGCCGAAGCAAAATTACCCAGGTCGCGCGCCGGGAGCAGCTTGCCGGCCAGGAACTGCTGGCCGCGCTCGATCACGCCGCTCCGCACCTCAAAGTCCGATTGCTGCGCTTTGACAAGCGCAAACACCACATACGCCGTCAGATGCACGCTGCTTTCTCTGCTGTCATACCACCAGCCCCAGCCGCCATCGTCGCGCTGGTAATTGTAGAGCTTGTCCAATCCCTTCTGCACCAGGCCGGGCAGCCGCGCCTCCAATTCCACATCCCTGATGTCCAATTCCTTCAACGCGCGATAAGTGAGCACGTTGGGCAAAAAGCGGCTGACGGTTTGCTCGGTGCACTCGTACTCGTAATGTTCCAGGTACTTTAATCCGTCTTGCATCGCCGCCGCCAGTGAAGGATCGAGCTGCACCGCAAGCTCGCCCTGGCGCTCGTTGTACTTGGGCGGCAGCGCGATGACCTCGGTGCGCGAGCCGGCCTCGGGCAAATCGCCCGCCGTGCCCACGATATCGGGCGCGCTGTAGCGATAAACCAGCAGCGATCCTTCCGGGCCGGTGGCCAGGCGCGGCTTGCTGGCGTCGTTGTATTGGCCGGCCACGGTCCAAAAGACAAGCTGGACCTGGGTCACGTCTTGCACGGTCACGTCCCACGTCAGCTTGACCTCGCCGCCGGCGGGGATGGTGACGGTTTGTATAGCAGGTGAGCTTAGCGTAACGCCTGTCGCGCTGAGCGCAACGGTGGCCCGCAGCGCCTCATCCACGTTATTGTTGACACTCGCCGCCAACTGCGCCCGGTCGCCCACCACGAAAAAGCGCGGCGCGATGGGGCGGATGAGCAGCGGCTTGGTCGAAACCAAATCCACTGTGCCTTCGCCCACCTGTGTATCCAGTGTGACGCCCACGCCGCGCATCACCCACGTGGTCAGGTTATCCGGCAGCCTGAGCGTGATGCTCGCTTTGCCATCGCGGTCGGTGACGACGCTGGCGTTCCAATAAGCCGTATCGGCAAACTCCTCGCGAATATCAATGCCGGCCGGCGGGGCAGCGGCGGATTCACTGGCAACGTAACCGTCCGTCGCCGCCGGCGCTGGCGCGCTAGTCGGCGAAGGCGGAGCTGCCCCGCTCGCTTCCCCTCTGCCACCCTTGGCAAGCACCACATCCTGTTCAAGCTCTTGCAACATCCGGTTGACCGACACCGCCAACCCGGATGATGTTTGAACACCCAATCCACGCTTGCCGTAAAACTCTTCCAGGATAGCATTCTCCTGGCGCGGCATGAGCGTCAGCACAGCCTTGTCTACCAGGTCGAGCGAAAATTCAGCCTGCACTGGCTGGCCGGCGGCGTCTGTAGCGCGCAGCGTGTACGCCACCTCTTGGCCTGGCTCGCCCCGCGCCGGGTCCGGCGTGAGCGTAATGTTGAGCGTCTGCGCGATGGGCTTGACTTCCAGCGGCACAATGCCTACCTTGTAATCGGCCACACATCCTTGCGAAGATTGGGAACCTTCGCAAGGATAAGAACCTTTAATCAGCACGACCGACACGTAAACATTCGGCGCGTGACCGGCGTCCAGCGGCAGGCGATAAACCTGGCTGTTGCTCGTCATCTGGATGACCTCGTGCTTGAGGATGCCGCCGCGCTCGACGGTGACCAGCGCCACGTGTGTTCCCTGGTAAGGCGAGGGAATGAGAATCTCGGCGGTTTCGCCGGGGAGATAGCTCACCTTGTCGGCGATGAGGTTCACGCGGTCGTTATTTTCGCGCATCCACGAAACATATTTTTTGCCCGTCACCCACACAAAGATCGAACTGCGCACCGCAAGCGGCGATTGGCTATCGGTGGCAAGGACGCGATAGCTGCCCCCCTCCTCCGGCGCAAAAGACACCGCCGCCTCGCCGCGCGCATTGGTCGTTGCGCTAAGCGTATCTACCAGCGTATCAACCGTCTCGGTTTTCCACTCCCCACCGCCATAGTCATTCTCGATAAACGTATTCTTCCACTCGCGGCGATAGACCTGCACCGTGATATTCTTGTCCGGCAGGCGCGGGTTATCGCCGCGCCAATCCACCGCCGCCAGGTTGACGGCAAACGGCTCGCCTTCTTTGCCCACGTACTTGTCTGTGGCCAGGCCGATATAGTAATCGCCGCGATGCATCACGATTTCGCCGCGCCCTGAAATATATTGATTATCCGCCCCAATGGCCGTCGCTTCCACAATTAATCTCTGGCTGCCCGTGACCGGAATCTGGAATCTCAAATCCCAAATCTCAAATCCCAAATCTCCGTTCTCATCAGTAACGCCGCTGCCGGATAGAACAACTTGTTGCGGCGGCTCGTAGCGCCGCCACCAGCAATCCCAACAGCGCCACGGATCGTCCACATCGCGGAAGCTATAATTGCCGCCCCAGGCCGGCTTGAAAGCATAATCTTGGGCCAGCACGTTCCAATTCACAGACGCGCCGGCAACCGCGCCGCCGGAAAAATACCTCACCTGCACTGTCGCCGTCGTCGCGGCGCCGCGCACAATTTCAGCCTGATCAGGCGTGACGATAACCTCGAACTCGGGCGGGCGGTACGCAGCAACCTGGAACGCCGCATAGAATGACCATACTTGCATAGGCCCCCCGCTCACCGCCGGCGATGTCATTTGGGCATAGATAGAATACTGCCCCAATGCCGCGCTCTCAGCCAGTTCAAGCTCGCCATCGAACGCGCCATAGTCGTCGAGCGCCAGATCCTTTTCAAACACCTGCTCGCCATTAGGGCTTTGGATAGTGACGTGAAGCGAGCCGCCCTTGGGCAAACTGTACCTGACGTCGTTTTCCGCGCGCACAATGCCCTTCAAATACACCTTTTGGCCGGGGCGATAGATGGGACGGTCTGTGTAAAGGTGAGCGCGATATTCAGGCAGCCCATAATCCCCCGATAGCCCAAAATCCCACGGGCTGATCCCCCGGCTCCAGCCGTTGAACACAGCCGCGAACGGCTCGGCTGAAAAGGCCAGCGTCACGCCCTTCGTCCCGTTCGGGGATTCGAGCGAGACCCGCGCCACACCATCCGAGCCGGTGGGCGCCGAACCGACGCTTTGCAAATCCTGGTCATACAATACCACGCTCACGTTGGGCGCCGGTTGGCCGCTCTGCATATCGGTGGCCCACACCAGCGCCTCGCGTTGAGACACCTTGAGCGTGAGGTTGAGCCTGGACACTACCATCACGTGGCGCATGTCCCACCGTCTATCTTTTAACCCCGGCGCGCTGGCGTCGAGCAAATACAAGCCCGGCTCGAGCGTCCCGCCGCCCTCTACCACGTCAATCGGCGCGTAGCTCAACACGTTGAGCGGCGCCTCGAGCGGCAGCGACCACTGGCGCGCCAACTCGGATTCGGGCGGCGTATAGTCGTACCAATTGCGCGATTGCAGGATAGTGTCTACTCTCAGGCGATACAACTTGAGATCTACCTGCCTGACGTTGACAAAAGCCGCATACAACCGAATCGGGGTATAAGCATTGTACGTGCCCACCATGTCCGGCAATTGCAAGCTCAACGACGGCTCGAGGTCGCCGGTGCGAAAGCGCACGGTGAGAGGGCGGCCAATCGTGTTGCCGTAAGGATCAGCAATGTCGGGGCCAATCTCGACGACGTAATCGGTCGAAGGTTTTGCGCCAAACGACACAGAAAAGCCATTGTCCCAATAGTAGGTGTACACTTGCGTCGGAGAAAGTGGGGGAGTCATTTCAAGATTGGGCATCACCGTCTTGGGATCAATGCGCGTGTTAAAGTAAATCACGAAATTGGTATAGGGGCTGGCATTGCGCTCGCCGTCGGCCGGCTCGGTGCGGACGATGCGCGGCAAAGGCACCGTCTCGAAATTCCACGCAAATGCTTCGCGCATCCCCTCGCCGCCCGCGGCGGATTTGACGCCGGTCGCCACGCTCGCCTCAACGCGCGCAGCGAACGGCAGGCGCTCGGTGGGCGTAAAGGTCAAGGTGTCGCTCATAACCTCAAACGCACCCAGCACAGTCTTCCCCCCGGCGCGCAGGCTAAAGGCTTGCGAGGCAGAGCCGGCGTCAATAGGCTGGTTAAACTGGACGCGAATGGCCGTCTCTATGGGCACCAGTTGCGCGCTGTTATCAGGCGACACCCATACCACCTGCGGCGGTTGCGTCGTAAAGCGCCAGACGTAATCCTGCGCCAGCGGGTTGCCATCGGTATCTTGCACACCGCTGATTTTGGCTGTGTACGTCACGCCGCCGGCCAGGGGTTTATCGGGCTGAAAAACATAGATGGACGTATTCAGCCATTCGCCCTTGCCGGATACGGGCGGATCGAGCGTGAGCGGTTGAGGGAAACCGGCTTGTTGATTCAATGAGGTCAGCGGCACCACCGGGCGGTTAAACACGACGGTGATGCGCGGCCGCGTTTCCACGTCAACCGAGTCGGGCGCGGGCATCACCTGGCCCACCTCCAAAAATCCCGCTGTGGCAAAGCGGAATTGGTAGGCGCTGCGCATCGGCGCGCCGTCGGCGGCCTGGGCCTGCTTCAACATCACATCGTACAGCGCGCCGCGCGCCAGGGGTTTTTCCGGCCTGAAGAGCAATGTGCGCGAGTCGCGCCATTCCAGCTTGCCCGCCACGGCCGGTTGAATGACAAACGCCGCTTCGACGGTGGTCTTGTCCATGGCGCGGTCAAAGACGAGTTGAATGTCGCCCTCCGGCGCAAGCTCCTGGCCGGCTTCGGGTGAGCGCGCAATCACCACCGGCGATACTGCACCGGGCGGTACGGGTGTATAATCAATGGCGGGGCGCGAGGGTAAAGGGGTCGGTTCGCGCGTGGGTGTGAAGGTTGGCGACGGCGGCGCGGCGGGAGTGACCGTTAGGCCGGGCCTGGGTTTGAACAGGTCGCACGCGCTCAGGCCCAGGGCCAGGAGTACAACGACAAACAAGCATAAGCGCGCCTGACATAAGCGCGATTGGCGTAAGCGGTTTATCATCTTCCCCTCCATAAAGCAGTTGATGGTCAAGCGTCAGTGTGCATGTTAGACGATGAGAGTGAGTCTCAAGTTCCACAGGAGCAAGTTATGGATACTATAGAACACGTCATTCGGCGGCCTGCCAACCCCGTTCACAAAACGCCGCTCCTGCTGCAACACGGAGCGTGGCACGGGGCGTGGTGTTGGGAACAATGGCTGGATTACTTTGCCTCGCTGGGCTACGAGGTGCATGCCATCAGCCTGCCGGCCCACGGCAACAGTTCCTCGAACAAGCGGCACACGAATCTCTATACGCTGGGAGATTACGTAGAGGCGCTGGCCAGCCAAGTCAACGCTATTTCTCCCACACCTGTCGTCATCGGCCACAGTATGGGCGGCGCTGTTTTGCAAAAATATCTCGAAAATCATCAACTGCCCGGGGCCGTCTTGCTCGCCACTCTGCCCGCCTGCGGCATGTTGCCCATGCTTATCCGTCTCCTCAGGCGGCACCCCTCCTCCACACTCAAAGGGCTGCTGACGCTCAACGCCTATCATTGGGTCGGAACACCTGAATTGGTCCGAGATTTGTTTCTTGGCCCAGACACTCGCATTGATGCAGCCGGGTTGCACAAACGACTGGTAAGCGAGTCTCTCAGCGTGGGCCTTCAGATCATGGCGCCCTTTGCCAAGCTCAACAAGGCAAAATCGCCCGTGTTGGTGTTGGCCGGCGAGCAAGACGCCTTGTTCACCGTCGCCGAAGAAAAGGCGACGGCTAAAAGATACAATGCCGACTGTATCGTCTTCGAAGGGCAGGCGCACAATCTGATGATAGAACCGGCCTGGCAGCGAGTGGCCGATACGATTGACGATTGGATCGTCAACACGTTGAGATTGCCTTGAGTCAGCCAGGCCGGAACAAGCGTTAACCACACACGGCGCTATCCCATTCGGTTCTTTGTGATCAGCGGTAAATAGAGCCGGTTCAACTTTCCAAATAGCCCAAACTCGCCTGCCCGGCAGACGGGAGTGGCCTGCCAGTGATCGCCGGGCGGCAGGAGCGCCGAACCTCCACACGTCGTATTCGCTCCTACCCACGCGCCATTCCAATAAAACAGCGCCACGCTGCTCTCATCCATTCCATACACATCCGCCTCGCTGTAATGGACAGTGATGGTCAGGGGAACGGCAAAAACAAAATTTGGCTGGAGGCTGCCGCCCACATACACTTCCAATCGAAAGGCGTGCCCGGCAAATCCCCACCCCCCAGGCGCCGGCTGAGTAGTCAGGAGGGGGATGTACCTTATCGTCAGTGTGACAGGCTGGGGCGGGATCGCCACAATGGTTGGATTGCCTTGCCCATCGGTATACGAAAGAACCGACGTGGTACTCACAGCCGGCCCGACGACGATAGACGGGCCTTCTTCTATCGTGATGACGTGTGTGCCTGTGACGGGCGCACCGCTGCCATTATCGGCCAGCACCGTGATGGTTTGCGCGCCGGGCGCGCTCCAAGACAGGGTCGCCGTATCGCTCAGGTCGCTCACGTGCGTGAGCGGCGCGTGTCCCGTCGCCTGCCAGGTATAGGTCACAGGCGGCATGGCCGATGCCGGACTGGCCGTTGCGTGGAACGCATAAGCTGTGTTGATATAGCCGCCCGCCGGGCCGCCAATCGCCACACCGTCGAGCGGAACATTAATCACCACAGCGTAATGACCGGCGGCTTCGCCCGCCCTATTGACCGCCGTAACTGTGATCGCTTTGGAGCCGGGCATGTCCCAGGTGAACGTGACCGTATCAAGCGTGCCGCCTGTGTGAATTGCGGCTGGGCGCTCACTCGCCTGCCAGGTATACGTGATGGGCTGCACGGCAGTGCCTGGGCTGACGGTGGCCGTGAACGTATAGCTCCTCTGAATCCAACCCGCTGCCGGGCCAAGCACCATCACGCTTTCCGGCGGGACGTGAATGGTCATCACGTGCGCGCCGCTTACGGCGCCGGCGGCGTTCCGGGCAGTGACGGTGATTGTTTTGGCGCCAGAGGTGCTCCAAGTAAAAGCAGCCACATCAGACAAACCGCCCACGTGGATCACATTAGCCAGCCCCGTGGCCTGCCAGGTATACGTGATGGGCGTGGCGGCTGTATCCGGGCTGACCGTCGCTGTAAAGGTATAGCTCTGCTGCATCGCGCCGGACGCCGGTCCGCTGATAGATACACCGGTGGGGGGATTGGTCACGTCTAGGTAAATTGAGTCGCTGCTGCTGGCCGTCTGGCTGCCGGTGCGCATCTCGGCCCAAACGGTGCGCTCGCCTCCAACAGGCGCCAGCGTCCAATCCGTCGTGTTTTGGAAGGGTTGCCAGTTTGTCCACGCGCCATCGTCATTGCGCAGCCGCATCTCGCTCCACGTGCCGTAAAGGTAAAGCGAAACGTTGGCAGAGCTGGCTGTGGCGGCTTCTCGATTGATGACCAATGGATAGACGCCGCTGCGCTTGCCAAAATCCTGGACCCAGTAACGATAATAGTCCCCACCGCCTTCGTAATAACCCACGCCGATTTCCCAACTGCCCGTGCTCAGGATATTGGCGCGGTGACCGGAACTGTTCATCCAGCCAGTCATTACACTCTGAGGAGTCGAGTAACCGGCAGCAATGTTTTCAGCCGTGGGGCTGGGATAAAACGTTTGAATTCTGGCCCACGTACCGCACGCCAGCACCAGGTTGCCGCCAACCCGGTCGTAGGAGCTGTGATCAAAGTAATTATCTTGCCCCATATCGGTCGCGTGATAGCGTCCGGCGTCATCCAACTGCGTCACACGTTTGAGCGGCGGCAGGTTGCCGTTGTTGGCTCGTTCAACATTCACCAATTCGACCACCTCTTGCTCATACGCTGCGTTGACGACGGGAGCCGTCACCCCGCCGCAGCCGGTATAAGACGGCTCGGCCAGTCCAAATTCGAATACGGCCGGCGGTATAAGGCGCGGCTGGGGAGGAACCGGTGTACTGGCCACTGGCTCGCCGGGCAAAGCCAGAGAGACTGCGCCGGGCGCGCCGGCCAAGGCCATTAAAAAAGCAACCAGGATGCCAGGAACACGATAGCTCTTCATAAATCCACCTCCTTGATTTCAGACAAAGCATGCATTATTCACCCGCGCGTTTCGCTCTCGGCACACAGGCGGCGAACTCGCGCGGCAATCTTACGGGCGCGTTGGGGCGCATCGCCCACGTACTCACGCGCGTGCCGGGTGAGCAACTGCCGGGCTTGTTGAAAGTCGAGATGGTTTGCAATGCGTGGATCGGCGCACAGATTATCTACCAACGGGTTAGGGCGGCCCGCCCCTACTTCTGCCCAGGCGCGCAGCGCGTGCTCGCGTATGACCTCGTGCAAGGCCTGGCGGTCACCCCCAGCCTTGACCGCCGCCATCAGCAGTCGCTCGGTGGCCGCAAAGGGAGCATAGATCGCCAGGTTGCGGGCGGCGGCAGTCTCGTCAATGACCAGTCCCCCCATCAACTTGCGCGCCGTCATCACCAACTCGTCGGCGCACAGGAACGCTTCGGGCAAAATGATGCGGCGGTTGGCTGAATCGTCCAGCGTGCGCTCCAGCAACGAGTTGGCCGCGTTATCCCACGCCACGCGCGGCAATTGGGCCAGGTAGCGCGCCAGCGAATCAATCTTTTCGGCGCTGATCGGATTGCGTTTGAACGGCATGGCCGACGAGCCAACTTGCCGGGCGCCGAACGGTTCGGCCCACTCGCCGATGGGCGGCGATTGCAGCACGCGCAGGTCAAACGCAAACTTGTGCACAGACATGGCCAGTCCGGCCAGCGCATTGAGCACCAGCCAATCTTGCTTGCGCGGGTAGACCTGGGTGGTCACGTCAAACGCCTCAAGGTTGAGGAACTGCATGACGAGGGATTCAAAATCCTCACTCCCCAGGGGGTGAGGATATAACTCGATATACGACGCCGACGTGCCCACCGCACCCTTGAACCCTTTGCCCCTCATGCCGAGGCGAACGCGCCCCAACTCGCCGTAATCTATCATCAGGTCTTGGGCATACTGCGCCAGGCGGTAGCCCACGGTGGTTGGCTCTGCCGGTTGGAGATGCGTAAAGGCCATCGCCGGTGTATCGGCCCATCGTTCGATTTGAGCCGCCCAGGCTTCCAGCAGTGAGCGAAGCGCGGACAAGATGACATCGAGCGACTGGCAGATACGGAGCACGTCGGCGTTGTCTTCAATATCCATCGAGGTCGCCCCAAGGTGAATGACGCCGCCGCCCACCGGGCACTGCTCGGCAAACGCCCGCACCTCGGCCATCAGGTCGTGCCTGATGTCGGCCTCGATTTCGAGCGCGCGGTCAATATCCACCTCGTCAACGTGAGCGCGCAGGTCGGCGACCTGTTCGGGCGTCACCAACCCAAACCGCGCTTGAGCCTGGGCCAGCGCCAGCCAGATGCGTCGCCACAAGCGGCGCTTGCTCACTTCGCTCCATATCTCGCGCATCGCGTCTGAGCCATAGCGCCAGGTAAAGGGAGATTGGAATGTGTCGAATGACAAGTTGTTCATAGGGTTGACCGTGCGGCGAATTGACTAGGAGTCTGTCGGAGAGGCGCTCCACGCGCCGTCCCCGGCGCGTGCGGGCTGCCAAGGACAGTGGCCTGAGCGGGGTTCTCCGACAGCCTGCTAGAGACCAAAAACCTGAGAGCGTTCCGGCCCAACCGAAACGTGCGAAACCGGCGCGCCGGTGAAGGATTCAATCCGCTCGACGTACGCCCGCGCGGCCTGCGGCAAATCACCCAGCCGGCGCGCCCCCCCAATATCCTGCTGCCAGCCGGGCAGGTCGGCGTAAACGGGAGCACATTCGCCCAGGACAGCGGCGTCGCCGGGGAAATCAAGCGTGGATTGGCCCCGGCGCGAATAGGCCGTGCACACGCGCAGCGGGTCGAGGCCGGTGAGGATGTCGAGCTTGGTCAAGACGATTTCGGTCAGGCCGTTGATGCGGGCGGCGTATCGCAGCGCCACCAAATCGAGCCAGCCCGTGCGGCGCGGGCGGCCGGTGGTCGAGCCAAACTCGTCCCACGGATTGGCGCCCGTGCCGCGCAGCCGGTCCCCTGCGGCGTCTTGCAATTCAGTGGGGAACGGCCCCCCGCCCACCCGCGAGCAAAACGCCTTGGCCACGCCAATCACGCGCGTGACGTGCTTGGGGCCGATGCCCAATCCAATCAACGCCCCGCCAACTGTTGGAGACGAGCTGGTGACGAATGGATACGTGCCGCGATCCAGATCGAGCAGCGTGCCCTGTGCGCCTTCGGCCAACACCATTTCGCCGCGTTCGAGCGCCGCGTGAATAAGCGCTGTGGTATCCGCCAGGTGGGGCGCAAAGCGCGCGGCCAATGCCCCATATTCCGCCACGATTGCCTCTCCATCCAACGGAGGCTGTCCAAAATCGCGTTGAAGCACGTGGTTTGCCTGCCGGATATGAGACAGCACCGCCTCGGCCAATGCTTTAGCGTCCGCCATCAGTCCGGCCCGCAGTCCAACCCGCGCCGCCTTATCAGCATAAGCCGGGCCAATGCCGCGCCGCGTCGTGCCAATAGCATCTCCCCCGCGCCGCGTTTCGCCTGCGCCATCCAGCGCAATGTGGCCGGGGAACAACAAATGCGCGGCGGGATCAATCTTGAGCCGATTGGGGGTCAAGTCAGCCCCAAGCGCGTCCAGCTCGTCAACCTCGCGCGCGAGCGAACGCAGATTGATCACCATCCCCGCTCCCAACACACACACAGCGCCGGCCCGAAACGCTCCCGCCGAAACCAGGTGGGTGCGCACCATCTTGTCGCCAACGGTGATGGTGTGTCCGGCATTATCGCCGCCGTTGTAACGGGCGACAATGGACGCCTCGGCGGCCAGGCGGTCGGTGATGTGACCTTTGCCCTCGTCGCCCCATTGTGCGCCAATCAATACCGTTACTGGCATACTATCCTCCTTTAAAAACACACTTGCTCTTTACATCATTTGTGGCAAAATTGGGCCGTGGTTTTTGGCTGTGGCAATTAATCTAATTATAGCACAAAGACACGAGTGCCGCGCCGCCAGCTCGCGCAAGAACTGCCACGAGGTGCAGGGGCAATATCCAGCCAGCGACATTGCAGAGAACAAGAGAACAAACGTCATTTGACAGCCGGTGAGGGACATGCTACAATAACGCTATTCTAGGCGCGTCAAAGACGACGAACAAGAGGAGTAGGCGGCCTACACCACTAGAGAACGCCGGTCACCGGGTGAGAGCCAGCGCAGGTATAATCCGCCGAAGGTCGCTTGGGAGTTGGGCAGGTGAATCAAGTAACCTGTTCCGGGAGGCCCGTTACAGCCAGCCGAGTGCGACGCTCTCTGCGTGAGGGCGGCGAACCGAGGTGGTACCACGGAAGGTATTTCCCCCTTTCGTCCTTGGATGGCGAAAGGGGATTTTTGTTAAGGAGCAAAACTCGTGAAAGAAATGCCCAAGACGTACGATTTCAAATCCACCGAGCAACGCCTGTACGACTGGTGGGAAAAGCGCGGTTATTTCAAACCGAAAGGCGGCAAACATACCCCGCGCTTTGTCATTTCAATGCCGCCGCCCAATATTACGGCGCCATTGCACCTGGGTCACGCCATCGTCGCCTCGATCCAGGATATGATGATCCGCTATCACCGCATGCAGGGCGACAAGACACTGTGGGTTCCCGGCAGCGACCACGCCAGCATCGCCACGCAGCTGCGGATCGAACAGATGCTACGCGACGAGGGCACATCGCGCGAAGCACTGGGGCGCGACGAGTTCTTGCGCCGCGCGTGGGATTGGAAACACAAATACGGCGGCATCATCACCCAGCAGCACCGCAGCCTGGGCGCCAGTTGCGATTGGGAACGCGAGCGATTTACAATGGACGAAGGCTGCAATCGCGCCGTGCGCGAAGCCTTTGTGCGCTTGTACAAAAAGGGCCTGATCTACAGAGGCATGTACCTGGTCAACTGGTCGCCCGGCCTCAAAACCGCCGTGGACGATTTGGAGATTGAATACAACGACGAGGAAACGCTGTTGTATTATTTCAAGTATCCCATCGCCGGCAAGCCGGGTCAATACATTCCAGTCGCAACAGTGCGCCCCGAAACCATCCTGGGCGACACGGCCGTGGCCGTGCATCCCGACGACGAACGCTATCGCCACCTCATCGGCGAAACGTGCCTGGTGCCAATTCTCAACCGGACCATCCCGGTGATCCACGATACGTACGTGAGCATGGAATTCGGCACGGGCGCACTCAAAATCACGCCCGGGCACGACCCCAACGACTATGACATTGGGCAGCGGCACGGGTTGCAGATCATCAACGTGCTCCGTCCCGACGCGACCATGAGCGAAGCCGCCGGACCATACTTTGGGATGGATCGCTTTGAGTGCCGCAAGCGACTGTGGGCGGATATGGAAGCCGCCGGACTGACCATCAAGACCGAACCGTATACGACCACCATTCCACGCGCGCAGCGCGGCGGCGAAATCATCGAGCCGATGATCAGTTCGCAATGGTACATAAAAATCGGCCCGCTGGCCGAGGCAGCCGCGGCCGCCGTGCGCGATGGGCGCATCCGCATCGTGCCGGAACGGTTCACCAAAGTATACTTTAACTGGCTCGAAAATATCCGCGACTGGTGCATCAGCCGGCAATTGTGGTGGGGACATCGCATCCCGGTATGGACGTGCCGCGATTGCGGCCACGAATGGTCGCCGCGCGAGGACCCCGGCTCGTGCGAAAAGTGCGGCCGTCACAGCATCGAGCAAGACCTGGATGTGTTGGATACGTGGTTCAGTTCGGCGCTGTGGCCCTTTAGCACGCTGGGGTGGCCGAACGATACGCCCGACCTGCGCGAGTTTTATCCGACCACTGTGATGGAAACCGGCTATGACATCTTGTTCTTCTGGGTGGCGCGCATGGTGATGTTCGGCCTGGAATTTACAGGCAAGGCGCCCTTCGAGACGGTATATTTGCACGGGCTGATCCGCGACGAGCAAGGCCGCAAAATGTCCAAAACATTGGGCAATGCTATAGATCCCATCAATGTGATTGAAGAGTATGGCGCCGACGCGCTGCGCTTTACGCTGCTCACCAGTTCGACCCCCGGCAACGACACGAATTTGAACATGCAGCGCGTGGAGGCCAACCGCAACTTTGCCAACAAAATCTGGAACGCGGCAAGATACATCATATCAAATGTGGACAAGGGAAAAGGCCCCAGAGGCGCTTTCGACCTCCAGCCCTCGACGTTTGGCCTGGCCGACCGCTGGATACTGTCTCGCCTGAATCGCACCATCGCCGACGCTACCCGCCTGATAGACGAATTTCAATTCGGCGAAGCCGGGCGCATCATTTACGAGTTCTTTTGGAGCGATTTCTGCGACTGGTATATCGAGATGAGCAAGCTCGGCATCGAGCGCGCGCGCCCCGTCCTGGTGCACGTGCTCGATCAAAGCCTGCGCCTACTGCATCCCTATATGCCATTCGTGACCGAAGAGGTGTACCAGCATTTACGCGAGGCCATCCTGGGCAGCCGCCCCACCCCCTTGCAACAAAACGCCTGGCCCGAAGCCCTCATCATAGCGCCGTGGCCGGAAGCCAGCGCGGTGGATCAAGACATCGAAGCGCGCATGGCGCTGCTGATGGACGCCGTGCGCGCCATTCGCAACGCCCGCGCCGAATATAACGTAAAACCGGAAAAGCGCACCGCCGCCATCGCCGTGGCCGGCGAGCACGCAGCACTCTTTGAGAGCTTGCGCTCTGAATTGTGCATGTTAGCTCGCCTGGATAACGACGGCCTGGTGATCCTGGAAACGTTAGAGACGGCGCCCAAGAAAGCGCTGCCGTTGGTGCTGGGCGCTGTGACGATTTATCTGCCATTCGCTCAAATGGTAGACGTGGACGCCGAACGCGCGCGGTTGAACAAGGAGCAGGCTGAAGTTCAGCCCCTCATCGCCAAGAGCGAAACCTTGCTGGACAGCGAGTTCAGCCAACGAGCGCCCCAGGCTGTGGTGCAGCGAGAGCGAGATAAACTGGCCGACCTGAAATTGAAGCGAGACAAACTAGCCGGAGAATTAAAAGCGATTTCCTGATACGTACAGCGCGGCGCATTCAGCGCCGCGCTTGTTTTTTACCATCTGACGTTCCTGGTCACATCCAGCACCTCGCCGGTCTGGATATGCTCGACGTGAACAAAACACCCAATCAAAGTTGGATTGAACTTGAAAATATAGGCCGCCGGAGGCTCCCCATACCGCTTCCAGGCCGCCAGCCGCGGGTAGATGTCTTGCGTGATTGTAAAGATAACCTGACCATCCTCCAACTGTGTATTATCTACAAAGATATAGCCAACGTCAGGTTTTAGGAAAGACTGGTTGCCGTTGGGAAAGGTGTGCAACTCGACCGGATCGGGCACGAACAATTCTAGCGGCGGGATGGGGTCGGGATGAAATAATACCCGGCCGCTGACAATATTTTCCACTCGCAAGACACACCCATCACACTGAGGATGAAAAAGATAGCAATACGCGCCGCCGATTTCTCCGTAATAAGGCTGCGCTTCGCCGGGCGCTGGCACCTGGCTGACTTGTTGCACGCGCCCTTCTCCCCCACGCTTTATGACCATGGCCCGTCCAAATCGCTCAATCTGGTAGCACATAATCTCTAAATCAATAGCTTGCTGCCAGGTCAAGATTTGCCGGTAAAGAGTGGCCGGGATTTTGAACGCCAGTTCGCACTTTAAAGCCAGCATATCGTCGGGCCTCGCACACCCTCGTCGCGGATCTACTGCACCCCTGCGTCGCTATTGGACAGTTGTCCAATATAAAAATTGGACAGTTGTCCAATATAAAAATTGGACAGTTGTCCAATGCGCCTAACGTATTTCCATTCTATACTTTATCAACGTGCTCATTTTTCTTCAGAATGGGTGCCGTTTTGCTTGCCATACCCTCATAAGGAGACTGGTTCTGTCAAACAACAGGGCGCCTCAGAAAGGATTTTTTCACTTGCGCAGTTCCCCCTATCGTTGGCCTCATTCCCTGGTTGCATTCGTATGAGGCACCCTCCTGAAGGCGAGTAGGGGCGTAAGGGCCTACGCCCCTACCCTGCCCTTCTTGCAGGCGCGGGTCTGCGCGCTCGTTCACCCTGATCCAGATCAGATCCTACTTTATAGTAGCATACTGTTGAAGGAATAGCAAATTCGCTGAGGAAAGGGGGTGATTGATGAGCCAATCCTCTCACATACTCTAACCAAATGCGTATAGAATAAACCCCAATATTTTTAGGAGGAAAACGAATGCGACGCAAGTTATGGACTGCAATCACCGTTGTGGTCTTGTTAAGCAGTTTATTGGGAGCATTGCCCTTATCGGCCAGCGCGCCAGTCGAGGCAGTGCAATCATCGCCTCCACCTGGTGGAGAAGAGTCAGTACAAGCCCAAGCGCAAGTAACGGGCAAGCTCGCGCCTGAACTGGCGATGAGCAAGCTTGATCCCGCGCTGCGCCAAGCGGCTGAAAAGGGCGGCAAAAACTTGGTCGAGTTGTACGTGGCGGCCAAGCCTGGCACCGATTTAAGCAAGTACATGTCGGGCGTCATCGTGCAACCCATAATTTTGGGCAAGCAGAATATTTACGGCCAGGCAACCGCAGACACTCTGCTTGCCATTGCCCAGGAACCCGGCGTGATCGCGCTGGTCAGTGTGGGCAATGCGCGCGAAAAGCCATACGATCCAGAGGAGCAGGAGCGCCAACCTAACGCAGCGGCGGCCCAGGCACGCCTGGAAACGCTACGCGCTAACGAACTGACGTTTGCCCAAGCTCAAGCCCAGGCTGGCCAGGTAGGCACCCGGGGCTGGTTTGACGTTCAAGATGGTCACAAGGCCGCCGCGGCCTGGGAAAAAGGGTTCACTGGCGAAGGCGTCGTCGTGGCAGTACTGGATGACGGCGTTGACTTTGCCCACCCCGACCTGCAAGGCACTTTTGCTCGCGTGACGGATGCAAATTCGCCCTATTATGGCTGGCCGATGGCCTTTTCAGAACTGTCAATGTGGTATTTCGTCCAGGACGTGAACCTTGGCACGCATTATATCGCCAACAGTGCAGCAGGATCACACTGGAGCGATACGCAGTTTACGGTCGAGGCGCACGGGCCGTTTGGCGGCGGCACAGCCAAAGTTATGTACCAGCCAGTGGGCAGCGGAATCGCTCACGAATACACCATCCCAACCACCAGCCAGAGCAATTTTTACAAACTGGGCAGCCACCCCGATCAATGGTTAGCCACTTTGTACGGTGAGAGTGTGGCCGTGTTGGTGGTGGATGAGCACGTGGCTGGCGTGTACGATACGGTCTATGTTGACCTGGACAATGACTATGACTTTACCGACGAAAAGCCGGCCACGCGAAACAGCCCCGAAATCTATCGCGACATGGATGGCGATGGCTATGCCGACATCTCGGGTGGTCTGCTGGTATGGGTCAGCAATGGCAACAACACACCGCCGGCGGCAGACTGGCTTTGGGGCATTACGTGCGCCAATGGCTCAGCCACGATGCAAGGCTGCCCAGACGCTGGCGAACTGGTGCAGTTTGCCGGCCCGTTTAATTATAGTGCTTCAAACTCACACGGCACGCTGTGCGCCTCTAACATTGTCGGTCAGGGCGTGATTGCTGGCGGCTTGAGCACGCAGCCATTCACGGAGGGCGGCGTGGTGCAGGGCGCAGCACGCGAGGCCCGCCTGATGGATTTTGGCGATCACTACAGCGGCGTTGACGAAAATGAATTTCTGGTGGCAGCTTACGGTTTCGACGGCGTCCCCAACACGGGCGACGAAGCTCAAATCCTCAGCAATAGCTACGGTCAATACTATCAAATGTGGGGAAGCTGGGGGTACATCGGCCGCCTGATCACAACGATCAATCTAACCGTTGCTCCCACTACACTGTGGATATTCTCGACTGGCAATGCTGGCCCAGGCTATGGCCCGCAGGAAGGCGACGGCAGTCCAACCACGTTGATGGTTGGCTCATCCACCCAGTATGGCTCGACGGACTGGGACTCGATCTTTAGCGCCGACCAGATCATGTACGGCGATCCCAATGCGTTCTACGCTCACGGCCCCAACCGTGATGGCTCATCCGGCGTGGACGTGCTGGCCAACGGCGGGCGCGGCTCGGGTGACGACAATCTCAACTTTGTTTTTGACGGTTGGACAGCCTGGCAAACCTGGGGCGGCACCAGCCGCTCAGCGCCTTTTGCGGCCGGTTCCATGGCGCTGATTTATCAGGCTTATCGCGATCGCTACGGCGAGTGGCCCACCTGGGACGTCGCCAAAGCGCTGATCAAGAACGGCGCCGTCAACTCGGTCAGCAGCCCGTTCTTCCAGGGCGCAGGCGTGGTCAATGCAGATCGGGCGACGGACCTGGCGGCCGGCATCTATGGCGTGTACGCCACGCCCGACGAATGGCAGGTGGGCGACTGGGAAGGCGAAGAATATCTCAACTTTGCCAAAGTGGCTTACCCCGGCGACACCTTTACCAAGACCTATACGATTTATAACCCATCCGGCTACGACATCAACGCGGGACTATCTGATGGTGTGATGACGCTCATCACCAAGACGCAGTTGACTTTTACCACCTCGGACCAGAGCGAGGAAAGCCCGTTCATGTTTAACACGCCGGACTACCTGATGGAATTGGATTCCGACCTGATCCCGGCCGACGCCGATGTGATGATCGTGCGTTTTGTTCAGCCATACGACACATTTGACCCGGTCTATGATTTTACAGAGAACCCCAACAGTAGTTGGCGCTTTTTGTTGTACAACTGGACCGACCAGAATGGCGACGGCATGTTATGGGAAGACGCTAACAACAACGGCACAGTCAACCACACCGGCACCGGTCAGTTTAACAACGACGGGTTTGAGGTGATTGACTTTGCCAACACCGAGATCCAGGAAGGCGAATACATCCGCGTGGACTATAATATGGGTGGGACGTCCGAGCAATTCATCGTGCGCGATCCGTTAGAGCGCATGGCGGACGGCTACTTTGTAGGCTGGCAGCATCGCATCAATGACGGCACCGTCCCCACCACCACGTTCAAGATCGGCGTCGAGTTTTACAAGCGCGCTGATTGGAGCTGGCTCAGCCTGAGCCAGAACTCGGTGGCTGTGCCGGCGGAAGGAGAAGCGACGTTTGTCGCCACGCTGGCGATTCCGTCTGGCGCCGAACCTGGCGTTTACGAGGGCGTGGTCTTTATGAATGATCCCGGCAACGCCCACCACGCCGCGCACGAAACTGCTTTGCCCGTCGTCGTCAATGTGATTTCCGACCTGCCCGACGGCGGCTCGTTCACATTGGGCGGCGAGCCAATGGCCGATACGATGTATCAGAACAGCTACACGTTCGGCTACTTTGGCTGGGCTGGCAGTGGCTGGGAGCACGGCATCGGCGACTGGCGGCATTACTTTTTCAATGTTGACACCGCCGACATGGCAGCCGATAACCTGTTGATCCACACCTCATGGGACGGAACCTATCCAACAGACATCAACACCTGGATACTCGGCCCCACCTACGACTGCGCCTCCAACGGCGCCGCGCCATGCGCGGCGTATGCACCTCGTCTGGGCCAGCCAGACCCAAGCGTGTTTGGCCCCTATACGCTACAACCCATCGGTTCGAGCGACGTATTCCGCTATCACTCGGCCTATCCATTCCTGACCACCACAGGTGGGCCAGACGATTGGCTCAAAGTCCCATTGCAACGCAGCGGCCTGCACGAGATCGCGCTGCACACCGTGCTCTATGACGGCGAGCAATTGGCCGAACAATTCCAGGTGGATGTGGGCACGCTCAAGTTCGAGCCGACGATGGATCCGGCCGAAGGAACGGTCATCGCCGGATCGGTGGACGCCGTCGCGTTTACCGAAACTGGCACGATTGACCTGGAATTCACGCCCACGTTGGCCGTCCCAGACCTGTACGCCACCCTGTCTGGCGGCCTGGCCACCAATCATTTTGATCACAACATCTACCTGCCCAACAGCGGCCAGTGCAACAATGGCGCCTGGTGCGCGGATACGCAGTGGACGGCAATCACGCTTGACGCGCCAGACGCTACCCGTCTCCTGGTTTACATCCCTATGCCGGCTGGGGAAGACGTTGACCTCTTTGTGTACCGCGATCAAAACGGCAACGGCCTACCGGATCAGGGAATTGATACGCTGGCCGGTTCGTCTACCAGGGGAGCCGGCAGTGATGACTTTGTCTCTCTGACAAATCCTGCCGCTGGCACCTATCTCGTCGGTATTCTTGGCTGGAGCGTCACGGATCCCGGTATCTGGATAAACTGGTACCACGAAATCACCGCCCCCGGGCCGCTGCCGACCGACGAAGTAGACGTGTTTAACAATACAGTGAATGTAGGGCAAGATGAGCCGCTCAATCCGTTCTCGGCCAGTTACAGCATGACGGTTCATGCCGGTGAACGCGGGGCCGCCTTGCACGCCATGGTGTCCAACATCTGGCCTGACTCGGACATTGACTTGTATGTGACGGACAGCAGCGGCGCTATCGTCGCTCAATCCCAAACTAGAGGCAACGCCGACGATCAGGTTGACATCACGCCAGAGGAAGGCTATCGCTTCGAGAGCAGCGCCGCCTACACCATCTGGGTGCATGGCTTTGACGTCAACTTGCCGGCCGGATCGCTCGCCCTGCCAGTAAGTTTGCACGTGTGGTGGGATCAACTCAACGTGTGGCTCTCTGCGCAGGATCCTGATGTCCACGTGAGCGCCATCGGCGCAGGCGAAATGGTCAGCGTGACGCTGCACTTTGACAAGCCTGGCTGGATGCCCGGCAACCCAGACCTGAGCGCCCGCCTGCTTGTCGGCCCGTCGGTCTTGCCTAATGCTTTCGACGAGTTGGTTACCATCGTCCGCGCTGACGCGCCGCCACAGGGCTGGCAATGGGACGAGGTACAGTACTCGGTGAACGTTCAAGCACCGCGCGGCAACCCGCCGTACTTTTACTGGGTCAACACGCCTGATGGAAGCGATTCCAGCACACTCATCGCCGCCCCAGGCGATGTCTTGACCTGGACAATGCGCGTCACCAACACATCAGCCTTTACCTCCGCCCCACTGCGTCCATTCCTGCCGGACTATAATGCTTTCGGAGGCGGAGCGGATGCTTTGAGCTTTAGCTCGTTCGTCTATACTCCATCAGTAGGCACCACTACTGCCGTTCCGTGGCCAGGGTTTGGAACGCGCATCTATTGGGAAGGTTCGCTCGGTCCTGGCGAGGCCATCGAGGTAATCTATACCACCGAGGTCAACCGGGCAGGGTGGGATCTCGGCTACTTTGGCGGCACGGGCGTTCGTGAAGGCACCCTCGGGAATCAATACATTGGGGGCTTGCGCCCGACTGATCCAAAGGTGTGGGTATTCTGGGATTACACGTTGTTCAACACAACCGGCTCCAGCAAGCAATCCAGCCTGCCAGTGGTGGAACCCGGCGAGGCCTTTGATTATACGATTCACCTGGCCAATCCCAGCGCGGAGGATACATCGGTCTACTTCTCTGACCCGCTGCCCGAGGAGGTAACGTTTGTTTCTGCCACGGGCGGCGCAACGTACAACGCCGCCGAGCGCACTGTCGTTTGGAGTGGCCTGCTGCCGGGCACGGCTCTCGACTCGGTCAACTTTAATATCCGCGTCACAGCCAACACCGGGCTGGCCGATGGCGTCGAGATCGCGAACCACGCGATGCTGTCGGACAAGTTCGAGGGACAGGTCATCGCCAACCTGTGGGCCTTTACCGATGTTGATGATGGTGTATCACCTGACCTGTCCATCAAAAAGACCGTGAACACCCTGTGGGCGACCACGGGCGATGCGCTTGCCTACACTATCGTCTTTAGCAACGATGGGAACGAGGCTGCGGAAGATGCAGTTGTGGAAGACGAGATTCCAATGTACCTGGACGTGATAACGAACAGCTTGAGGATTGACCAGGGCGCAGGCGCGGTTGCCCTCCCCGCAGATGCTTACGACGACGACACACACACCTTGACGTGGATGGGCGACCTGGCTGCAGGCGACACTTACACCATCACCCTGCAGGCCACCGTCAACGATCACGCTACACACAACCTGGCGTTGATCAACCCGGCTCTTGTGATGGCTGACAATTACGCCGGCGAAGCGTACAGCAGCGCTTTGACCGAGATCCACGTCGCACTGTACATCTACTTGCCCATCATCTTTAAAGCCGCACCCTAGTCCATAGGGTTATAAAGCCCCCGGCTATAGCCGGGGGCTTTTGTTGCAGCAGGATACTGGAATAAAACTCGCCATCAAGAAACCATGCCCAAAAGCAAAGATACCTTTCTCTCCTGCGGAGCGATTGCACCTCCGGACATAATCGGCATAGTATGCCTCAGCCTGACCATCCTCATCCTCAGCAGCGCGCCCTACCCTGCCGCTGCATCGTCTCCTTCCACCAGTCTGCTGGTACAGTTACGCGAGGACGTATCACCAGAACACGCCGGCAATCTCTTTGACTCCCTGGAATTGCACGTCGAGCGGCAAATCCCCCACCTTGGAGTGTGGCAAGTTCACGGCCAGCCGATGGCCCGCACCGAGGCTTTGCTCTCGGCGCTAGATCAAAATCCAGACGTGTTGTGGGTGGAGCAGAACGGCATGGTTCACACCGCTGACATTGTGCCAAACGATAACTTTTACCAGGCCCGGCAGTGGAACCTGCGGAAAATCGGCCTACCCCATGCCTGGCTCTTTACTAGCGGCAACGCCAATCCCATTGCCATCATTGACACAGGGATAGACCTCGACCACCCTGATTTGGTCGCCAAGCTCTGGATCAACGCTCAAGAGATAGCCGGCAACGGCGCAGACGACGACGGCAACGGTTATATAGACGACGTCAGTGGATGGGATTTCGTACACGACAACAATCAGCCAGACGATGACGAGGGACACGGCAGCCACATGGCAAGCATCGCCGCCGCCAGTACAAACAACAAAATCGGCATCGCCGGCATATCGTGGCATGCCGCCCTCATGCCGCTCAAGGCGCTGAGCGGCCAGGGTACCGGATACTGGGCCGACGTGGCAGAGGCTATCGTCTATGCCGCGGACAATGGCGCTCACATTGTAAATCTGAGCTTTGGGAGCAACCAATCATCGCAGACCATCGAGGCCGCCGTACAGTATGCACAAAGCCGCAACTGCTTATTGGTGGCGGCAGCGGGTAACAACGATATTCAACCCACACCAGTGGAATATCCAGCAGCATTGCCGGGTGTAATGGCCGTCGCCGCCGCCACCGCCGATGACACGATCGCCACCTTTAGCAATCGCGGGCAAGTTGACGTGGCCGCGCCCGGCGTGGATGTTTTAGGCGGAAGCAAAAATGGCTCTTATTTTCTAGGCAGCGGCACTTCAGTGGCGGCCGCCCACATTAGCGGTGTGGCAGCGTTGATCTGGGCAGCGCGCCCCGAACTTTCGGCCAGCCAGGTAGCGCAAGTCATTACCCAAACCGCGCACGATATTTTTCCACTCGGTTGGGACACATCGAGCGGTTGGGGAAGAGTAGACGCTTATTTGGCTGTGCTCGACGCCGTTTGCCCCCAGGTACAACTGGCAGCCGCTTCCACTTCAATCATGGTAAGTGGAGAGCAAGTGGCACTGACCGCCACCGTCACCTTTAGCGGCACTGTCACATTGCCTGCGCCGGATGGCGTGCCCGTCGCCCTTTTCGCTAAAGGTGGGCAGGTAACACCGACCGAATTGGCCACGCATGGGGGAATAGCCACAGCGACCTTTGCCTCCGGCGCATTGCCCGGGCAAGCTGTGATCTCTGCCAGTGTAGGGCATTACCTCGGCACAGTGAGCATCAAGCTCTGGGCTTATCAACTCTATTTACCATTTGTGTTCAAGCCGTGAGCGAACAATCTCTTTCCAAAAAGGAGGTGATAGCTATAGCGCGTTCTACAAAAAGCCACCGTTCGTAAAAAGTATATCACAAACAAAATCATAGAGGAGGAAAAATCATGTCTCGCAAGTTACTTAATGTATTGCTCATCGTGGTGTTGATGAGCACTGTGCTGGCAGTGTTGCCCGTCAGCGCATCGGTCCCCCTACCCGAAGACACGGCAGTCCCCACGATTGCCAAACGACCGCCGATAGCCATCAGCACCATCAAGCCGGCCGGCATTCGCCTGGCGCGCCCGCGCGCTGAAAGGATCGAGGCGCAACTGCGCGGGGAAGGCGTCATCCCGCTGAACGCAACGACCGAGCAAATCCAGGCAGCAGTGGATGATTATTATGAGAACCGCTTTGCCAAAATGTCCATTGACTGGGTGTCTCCCAGGGTCGAGCAACAGGCGCTCCAGCGCGAAGCCGAGTTGGCCAAGCTCTATACAGAAAATGCACCGGCTGGCGCGTTAGCAGTGCAGCCGGTCACGGCCACCGTCTTTGTATTGGCGGTGGATTTTGGTGCGGTCAACGAGGCTATTACATTGCCTGTATTGAGCGGCACCGTCTGCATCACTCAAACCCTGTACTTTACCGGGCCACTGAAAGGTGAAATTCCGCAGCCCGACCCGCACGACAACTTTTCGATCTGGTACTCGCCCACGCAGGTGGCCGATGTCACATTCTATAACAATCTTGTCTTTGGCTACGAGGGCATCGGGCGCGTGCGCAATAACCTGACCGACCCGCACGACGGCCTGCCCGGCATCAACCTGGCCGGCTATACGGTGCAAGACTATTACGACCACGTGGCCGGCGATGGCAACGTCTATATCACAGGCACCATTGACGGCTGGATTACTCTCGACCACAGCGAGGCCTACTATGGCGCCAATCAGTGCGGCAATCCCAACAGCATTGGCGGCGGCGTTCCTGGCGTACCAATGGGGCAGGCAGTTGTAGACGCCATCAATGTCTATAGCGAAACTCACCCCGCTTACTATACAGACACAAGCGCCGATGCGTTCTGGCCCAAGTACGACGCCAACCACGATGGCACTCTAGACACAATGTGGATTATCTACTCCGGCATTGCCGAGGAATCCGGCGGTGGACCGCTGGGCGGCTTTGCCCTGTGGTCGCATAGCTGGTCTCTAAGCTCCCAGGGTTGGTATCCAAATGGATACAAAGTCTACGAAGGCGACGTGCTGACCACCACTGACGACATCTACGTTGACCCCTATACCATGCAGCCAGAAAGCCTCGACCTGGGCGTGGTGGCCGAAGAGTTTGGGCACAACTTTTTTGGTTTGCCTGACCTGTACGTCACCGACGGCGCCCAAAACTCGGTGGGCTTTTGGAACATCATGTCCAACGGCGCCTGGGGCGGACCGCTGGGCGGCGCCAAGCCGGCCGGCATGCCGCTGTGGTTCCGCATGATTGCCCAGTGCGGTCAAGATGTGGGCGGCAACCCAATCTTTTGTAACTGGCAAGAACCCATGGTCACCCGTGACTATATGGATCCAGCAGCCGACATCACCATCAGCTATTTGGAAAAAACACCCGCCGGTGTGGACAAGGGCATCCGCATCAACCTGCCGGATGTTCCCGAATACATCCCCAACCATGGCGGGACGGGTAAGGGCGCCTATGCTCGCAGCGCCAACAATGTTGACCTGACGCTCGACCGCCAGATCCCTATCGGCGCTTCGGCCAATGGCATCTTGACCATGACTGTCTACTGGGACGCCGAACTAGACTATGACTATGGCTACGTGATGGTCAACGATGTTCTGGTCCACGATACCACCGGTTTCATGACCGACGCCAATCCCAACGGCGGCAACCTTGGTTGGGGACTGACTGGCCAAGGCTCCGGGACGCTCAGCTTTGACTTGTCGGCCTACGCGGGAACGACGATTAAATTGAGCCTGCGCCACGTGTGCGACTCGGGCACCAATTCACCTGGCGTGTGGGTAGATAACGTCACGCTCGATGGTGTGTTACTTGACAACTTTGAAGCGGCCACCGCGCCAGGCACCTTCCCCAACTGGACCAACTCGGAGCCTGGTTGGCAAGTTGTGCCTGTGGATCTCACTCACGAAAGCTACTACCTGGTCGAATGGCGCACGGCTACCAAGTACGACAGCACATTCCAGGATCCGGGCGGCTATGCCTTTGTGGACCCGCTCCACGTCGAGCGCATACCGTACAACATCCCCGGTGCGCTACTGTACTATCGCAATGCGTACTACCCCCACTCGCTCAGCCAGCGCCAGAATTACGCAGATCCACCCAGCTATGGCCCCAAGACCAAATTGCTGGTGGTGGATATGAACTCTATGCCATTGCGCATGGGAGAAACGCCAGAAACCTACCAGGGCATCATGAACTCACGGCAAGCCAGTTACGACGCCGCCTTGACGCTGCAATCCACCGAGGGCTTTACAATTACCGCGTTCCAAACCGGCGGTCGCCTGTATGTTGGCCCGTGGTACTATCCACCCCAACCAGCGGTGACAAACTTTAACGATGCCAAGGGTTACTATCCCGGCTTTTACACTGGCACCCCCTGCACGGGCAGTATATGCTACACCAACCGTGATGGCAGTGTAGTGATTCCAGCGCGTAACCTATACAGCACCCGCATCACAACGTTTGATGAAACACCCTATCTTCCCTATTACGACTTTCCGCTGTCGTGGTGGGGGCTTGGAGATTCTTGGTTCGGCAGCGGCAATCCTGGCGATGACAATGTACAGTATGGCGTCAACATTGAACTGCTTTCCAAGGCGCCCGACGACTCGACGGCCACGCTACGCGTGTACAATCAGGCAGTAACCTTTGACACGACGTACGAGCCGGATGTGGTTTCGGCTCACGGTGTGTATACCGTAACCTACACGACAATTGTGGCGAACGAAGGTGGCAGCGTTGCTCCCAATGTCGGTGTAACCTACACGCTCGACGCAGCATTGACCTTTGTCACAATGACGCAAGAGGTCGAGCCTGGCGGCACTTTTGTCCTTGTCGGGGCGATTGATCCTGACGTGCCGAGCTGGCAGGCTGACAATTTGTATCTTGGCGACGTGGTCACGCTGACCGTCGTCGCCACCGGCGTGGCCGATACGCCCGAGATAATCACCACACAGGTTGACGCCTTTGATGGCGTGATCGCGCGCGGCCCGTGGTACCTGCATACCGATATTCAAGTTGGTCCTGATGTGTGGGTGACCAAGGCCGGTCCCACCACAGCCAACCTGGGCGACGTTGTGACCTTTACCGTCAACTATGGCAACAGTGGTAATATGCCGGCCCACGACGTGGCGATTACCGACACAGTCATGGTGAGCGGCACGCTGGCCTGGCAAGGCGCGTGGCCCATTTCGGGCACGCTGGCGGCGGGTAGCGCGTTCACTATGTACGTGCCCATTACCATCACCGTCTCTGGCATGACCGTGACCAACAATATCGAAATCGTCACGAGCGA
This sequence comes from uncultured Anaerolineae bacterium, assembly GCA_964651475.1. Classification (GTDB taxonomy): domain Bacteria; phylum Chloroflexota; class Anaerolineae; order Fen-1058; family Fen-1058; genus JBGSMF01. The sequence goes on from CAZYXV010000014.1 coordinate 37,025, forward strand.
CACAGAGCTGGACTATGACAATAACACCGACACGACCGAGACGTGGGTGGAAGCGGTAACGCCGCCGGGCTACAAGATTTACCTGCCCATCATCATGAAGAATTCCTAGTCATCCTGCTGGCAGGCAAGATACTCTCTGTACACAAAGTAGGGGCGCTTGGCGCCCCTACTTTTTTTATAAGCAGATGGGACAAAATTGTGTTATACTGAATAGCGTGTACGTCTGGCAAACTGCACACCCCATTTACCTTTCTACGATTCAAAGTGTTTGGATCATAAACCTGGAGATTTTCAATGAAATGATCTTCAAGAATCTGCTCCGCCGCAAAGGACGCACTATCCTGACGCTGGTGGGCATTGCCATCGGCGTGGCAACCATCGTTGCGCTGGGCGCGGTGGCCAAAGGGGTAAAAGCCGGCTTTGTTGCGATGACCCAGGGCAGCCAGGCCGACTTGATACTCACCCAAACCAGCGGGGCGAGCGCCCTGATCAGCAGCCTCGACGAGGCGGTGGCAGACGAGGTACGCGTCATGCCCGAGGTGGCTGGCGTTGAGGGCATGCTTTACTCCAATGCCCTCATCGGCGAGCAGAGTTATCTCATCATCTTTGGTTACGACCCTGAGGGATTTGTCATTGATCACTTTCGCATTAGCGAGGGGCAGTCGCTGGCGGCCGCACGCAGCGTGCGCGGCAAGCCCCTCATCCTGGGTCGGCGGGCAGCGCAGAGCCTGGATGTGCAAGTGGGCAATACAATCCACATCACCGGCAGCGCCTTTCGCGTCGTCGGTATTTACGAAACAGGGGTCGGGTTTGAAGACGCGGCGGCCATCGTGCCGCTTGTAGAGGCGCAGACGCTGGCTTTACAACCCCATCGTGTCTCGATGCTTTACATCAAGCTAAAAGATCCCGGTAGGGTTGGTCAACTGCAAACGCGGATAGAACGGCGCTTTTCAGATCTGAGTGTTTCGACTGCGGCAGGCTTTGCCGGTCAAGAACAGTTGCTCGAGTTGTTGGATGGGATAGCGATGGCCGTTGCGGGCCTGGCTGTCGTCATCGGCGGGATTAGCATGACCAACACCCTCTTCATGTCAGTCTTTGAGCGCACACACGAGATTGGCATCCTGCGCAGCCTGGGCTGGCGGCGGCGGCGGGTGATGGTGATGATCCTGGGAGAGGCTGTCTTACTGGCCCTGTTGGGCGGAGCGGCGGGCAGCGTGCTGGGGGTGCTGGCCCTGGTGGCGATCAGCAAGTCCGGAGCCTTGTTGGGTGTGTTCGGGAGTCAACTAACCCTCGACGTTTTCGCCCGCGCACTGATCACCGTAATCGCGCTTGGGCTGATGGGCGGGGCGTACCCGGCCTGGTGGGCCAGCCGCCTGCAGCCAGTCGAAGCGCTGCAGTATGAGGGAGGCAGTGGGGCGCGTGTTCCCCGGCTTTCTGGTGGGGTAACCGTGCGCAACCTGTTGAGGCGGCGTACGCGCACGGCACTCACTTTGTTGAGCTTTGGTGTGAGCATCGCGGCCATTGTTGCTTTGGGGGGAATCGCTCAGGGCATGCTGGGAGCGTTTAACGTGATGATGAGAGACAGCCAGACTGATCTGTTCGCTGCCGAGGCGGATATTGACATGGACTTTAGCGCCATTGACGAACAGGTAGGAAAACGCCTTGCCGCCCGGCCCGACGTAGACGCTGTGTCCGGCATGTTCTGGACGGGCACCAGCACCGCCGAGATGCCCATGCTGATCGTGTACGGTTATTCCCCGCACGAACTCGCCATCCGCCGCTATCGCATCATCGAAGGACAACCGCTGACAGGCCGCCGCCAGGTCATCGTCGGCCGGATGGCGGCAGAGCAGATAGGGCTGGAGGTGGGCGACACGTTCCGCATGTGGGACAGCAACTTTCACGTGGCCGGTATTTACGAGACGGGCCAGGCATTTGAGGACGCCGGGGTAGTCATTGACCTGCGGGAGGCGCAGATTCTCACTGGCAAGCCGCACCAGGTGCAGTTCTACCTCATCAGCCTGCGCGACCCAGGGCAGGTGGAGGCGGTGCGGGCTGACCTGGCCGCCAAGTTCCCCGGAATTGATTTTTCCCTCACATCCGAACTCGGCGAGAGCACGAGCGATTTTCGCGTGATGCAAGAGATGGCTGATCAGATATCCTTGCTGGCCGTGTTCATCGGCGCGGTCGGAATGTTGAACACAATGTTGATGAGTGTTTTGGAGCGGACGCGCGAGATCGGCGTACTGCGCAGCCTGGGCTGGCGGCGGCGGCGAGTACTGGGAATGATTTTAAAAGAGTCGCTGGTTTTAGGAACGGTGGGCGGCGTATGTGGTATCCCTCTAGGGTTGGGAATGGGCGGGTTGATCAGCATGGCCGGGATATGGGGAGGAGCGATTGGCCCACTGTATACGCCCCGCTTATTCGTGCAAGCGGTCGTGGTAGCAATGATCGCGGGCGTGGTGGGCGGCCTCTATCCGGCCTGGCGCGCGGCGAATCTCAGCCCGGTGGAAGCATTGCGATACGAATAATTGAATGGCAGGCCGGGTCAAGTCGGAACGAGCAATCCCTGTGCGGGGAATTCTCCCTTCCGCGATTTGACTAAACATGGAATCCATGCTACCCTCCTAAAAGTTATCCCGTGATCCAAGCTAGCGTTTTGATCGGTCCAGCTCAAACAAGGGTTGGATTCCCTGGGTAGACGATGAAAGCCTTTCGTTCTGATCAACGTTCTCCGCATGTTGTTCACACCCCGGCGCTCCTTGCCGTGGACAAGTGTACGATTACACCCTGTTTTATTCGTTGGCGTTGTTCCCCTTTGATAAGCCTGGTTGCCAGGCTATTCCCCATCCATTTAATGTTCTGGCAATTTCATATCACATAAGGAGGTGAGAAACATGCCTATAGAAGGTCCATTCATCCTCGTCAATCCCGAACATTGTCTGGGTTGCCACACTTGCGAGATGGCCTGCGCCGCGGCGCACACGGAAGCAGGCTCCATCATCGGCGCGGTCCTGGCCGGTGAGCGGCTGCATCCTCGCAACAACGTGGTGCAGGTGCAGGCTGGCCCCAATGGTCGCATCGTCAAGCTATCCACTCAATGCCGCCAGTGTGAGGACGCGCCTTGCGTGCGGGTTTGCCCCACTGGCGCCACCTACCGCACCCAGACCTACACGGCGGTGGATCAGCGGCTGTGCATCGCGTGCCGGCTCTGCATGATGGTCTGCCCCTTTGGAGCGATCCACGTGGCGACCACAACAGTCGCCGGGCGCGAAAAGAGAGCGGCCTTTAAATGCGATCTGTGCGTGGATCGGCCAGGCGGCCCGGCGTGTGTGGAAGCCTGCCCCACCAAGGCGCTCAGCCTGCCCTATCCCGGCGAGGTCGTGCAGCAGTCTACGCAGGCCACGGCGCATCAATTCCTGGAAGCATTAGAAAGCCAGCAACGATTGGCGAGCAATCCATAGCTTGAGGAGGTGATTCCTATGACTGAGAAATCATATAGTGCAAAGGTGCTGAGCAGGAGCATTGATCCTGCCACCCACGACATGTTGGCCCAGGCGGAAAAGTTGGGTTTCAAGACGGCCTGGGATCGCTATGAGGCCATGCTGCCGCAGTGTGGTTTCGGCGAGTTGGGGGTCTGCTGCCGCAACTGCAATATGGGGCCCTGCCGCATCAGCCCCTTCGAGGAAGCGGGACCCAAAGCGGGCGTCTGTGGGGCCACCGCCGACATTATCGTCGCCCGCAACCTGATTCGCATGATTGCCGCCGGCGCCGCTGCCCACTCTGACCATGGGCGAGACATCGCACACACGCTGCTCTTGACCGCCGAAGGAAAAGGCGGCGGCTACGAGATCAAGGACGAGGCCAAACTCAAGACGTTGGCGGGAGAGTACGGCATCGGGACCGATGGGCGGAGCAAGGAAGAGATCGCGCTGGATCTGGCGCGCGCCGCCTATGGCGAGTTTGGTAAGCAAGAAGGCCCAATTCGGTTCACACGCCGCGCGCCAGAAAAGCGCGTCGCGCTGTGGCAAAGCCTGGGCATTGACCCGCGCGGCATTGACCGCGAGATTGTAGAGATCATGCACCGCACTCACATCGGCGTGGACAACGACCCGGTCAACCTGATCTTGCAAGGACTCAGGGCATCTGTCGCCGACGGCTGGGGCGGCTCGATGGTCGCCACCGAACTCTCTGACGTGCTGTTCGGCACGCCCACCCCGGTTCGCTCCGAGGCGAACCTGGGCGTGCTCAAAGCCGACGCGGTGAACATTATCGTGCATGGCCACGAACCGACGCTTTCAGAGATGGTCGTCGCCGCCGCGCAGGATCCCGAGATGGTCGCTCTGGCGAAAAAGTATGGCGCCACGGGCATCCAGATCAGTGGGATCTGCTGCACCGGCAACGAGGTGCTCATGCGCCACGGGATCCCCATTGCCGGCAACTTTATGCAGCAAGAGCTGGCCATCATCACTGGCGCGGTCGAGGCGATGATCGTTGACGTGCAGTGTATCTTTCCCGCTCTGGGGGCGCTGGCTGGCTGCTTCCACACCAAGCTCATCTCCACCTCGCCCAAGGCCAAATTCCCCGGCGCGACCCACATCGAATTCCACGAGGAGCGCGCGTACGACATCGCCAAGGAGATCGTGCGCACAGCCGTGGAGAACTATCGCTTCCGCAAGGCTGGTCAGGTGCACATTCCCGCCGAGAAGAGCGAGTGCATGGTCGGCTTTAGCGTCGAGGCGATTGTCGGCGCGTTGGGCGGCACGCTTGACCCGTTGCTAAACGCCATCAAGAGCGGCGCGATCAAGGGCATCGGCGCGGTGGTCGGCTGCAACAACCCCAAGGTTCAACACGATTATGGCCACATCAACCTGCTCAAGGAGCTGATCAAGCAGAATGTGCTGGTGGTGACAACTGGCTGCAATGCTATCGCCGCAGCCAAGGCCGGGTTGCTGCTGCCAGAGGCAGCCGAGCAGGCCGGCGATGGGCTGAAAGGGGTTTGCAAGGCGTTGGGCGTCCCGCCGGTGCTGCACATGGGCTCCTGCGTAGATATTAGCCGCATCTTGGTCGCCTGCGCGGCCATTGCCAACGCGCTGGGGGTAGACATTAGCGATCTGCCCGCGGCCGGCGCGGCCCCGGAGTGGATGAGTGAAAAGGCTGTCAGCATCGGCGCTTATGTCGTCTCTTCTGGCGTCTTTACAGTGTTGGGCACCGTTCCCCAGGTGCTGGGCGCTCCACTCGTGACCGAGGTGCTCACCAAAGGCGCCAACGATGTCGTCGGCGCTGCCTTTGCTGTCGAGCCTGATCCATTCAAAGCTGCGCAATTGATGGTCAAGCACATTGAGGAAAAGCGGGCGGCGTTGGGGATTTAGAGCGTGATGCGTGAAACGTGATGCGTGATGTTCACGTGTCACGTTTCACGTTTTACGTTTCACGGAGGTGACTATGCCACTCATACCACAACCACCGCCCCTCGCGGGAGGCGCGTTGCTGGATAAGCTGCACGCGATCAACGCGGAGCACGGCTATCTGCCCGAGCCAGAGTTGCGCCGCGCGGCCGACGAGCTGGGCGTGCCGTTGAGTCAGCTTTACAGCACAGCCAGTTTTTACGCCAGCTTTAGCCTTGAACCCCGCGGACGTCACAAGATTTGCGTTTGCCAGGGAACAGCCTGCTACATCCGGGGCGGCGACAAGCTTCTGGAAAAACTCACGGCTGTTCTGGGAATCAAGCCGAATGAAACGACCCAAGACCGACTCTTTACGCTGGAGACAGTCTATTGCGTCGGTTCGTGCAGCATGTCGCCGGTGATCCGTGTGGATGGCGATACTTATGGCCGGCTCAAAGCCGAGCGCCTGCCCCGCATCCTCAAAAAGTATCAGCCGGCAGAGGAGCAAGAGGGATGAGAGTACGCACTCGCTCCGATTTGGAAAAACTGAGCGCCGAGGGAATATCTACCCTCTACCCGCCCAGGCTGAAAATCAGTGTGGGGATGGCAACCTGCGGGCTGGCAGCGGGAGCCGAGGCGGTGTACCGCGCGCTTTGCGACGAGGCGACCTCACGCAGTCTCGACCTCGCGCTCGTCGCTACCGGCTGCATCGGTTATTGCCAACAAGAACCGCTTGTGGATGTGCGAACGCCGGATCGAGGGCGCGTTCTCTATGCTCAGGTGACGCCTGAACGCGCCCGCGAATTGATCACAGCCCTGGCGCAGGGTGAACTACCAGCCGCAGGCGCGCTGGCCGCCATCCGCGAAGACGGCTCTGAACCGGCCAAAGGCTTGCCATGCCAGGAAGAGTTGCCCTTCTACGCCAACCAGCGCAAGATAATCCTGCGCAACAGTGGATTGATCGCCCCGACTTGCCTGGCGGAATATGTTGCGCGTGGAGGTTACCGCGGGCTGGCCCGCGCTTTGGACCTGACGCCCCAGGCGGTGGTAGATCAAGTGACTCGCTCTGGGCTGCGCGGGCGGGGCGGGGGCGGCTTTCCCACCGGGCGCAAGTGGCAAATTTGCCGCGACGCGCCCAGAGCGCCCAAATACATCATTTGCAATGGCGACGAGGGTGATCCTGGCGCGTATATGGACCGCACCGTGTTAGAGAGTGACCCGTACAGTGTCATTGAAGGCATGATCATTGGTGGGCACGCAATCGGCGCGAACGAGGGTTACATCTACGTGCGCGACGAGTATCCCCTGGCGGTCGAGCGCGTCACCCAGGCCGTTGCCCGGGCCGAGGAAGCCGGCCTGCTGGGAAAAGACATCCTCGGCTCCGGGTTTGACTTTGCCATCTGGGTCGTGCGCGGGGCCGGCGCCTTTGTGTGCGGGGAAGAGACCGCCCTCATTGCCTCCATCGAAGGCGGGATGGGCGAACCACGGCCCAAACCGCCCTACCCGGCCACCAGCGGGCTGTGGGGGCGCCCCACCATCATCAACAATGTCAAAACCTGGGCCTCTGTGTCTGCCATCCTGGCGCATGGCGCGGATTGGTACACAGGCATTGGTGTGGAGGGGAACACGGGCACGGTCGTCTTTTCCCTGGTGGGCAAAGTGGCAAACACCGGTCTTGTAGAGGTGCCGCTGGGCCTCACGCTGCGCGAGATGATTGAAAAGATTGGCGGCGGCGGACCGAGCGGCAAGACGGTGAAAGCTGTGCAGACGGGCGGGCCATCTGGAGGGTGCCTGCCCGCCAGCCTGTTTCACCTGCCCATTGACTATGAATCACTGACCCAGGCTGGGGCCATCATGGGCTCTGGCGGCATGGTGGTGATGGACCAAGACACCTGCATGGTAGATGTGGCCCGTTACTTTCTCAACTTTACTATGGACGAGTCGTGCGGCAAATGCACACCCTGCCGCGAGGGCACGCGGTATATGCACAGCATCCTCACACGCATCGTCGAGGGTAAGGGAACGCCTGAGGATTTGGAGCTTTTGGAGCAGGTTGCCACGTGGGTCAAGGGAACTGCGTTGTGTGGATTGGGCCAAACAGCCCCGAACCCTGTGCTGTCCACACTGCGCTACTTTCGCGACGAATACGAAGCGCACGTGAACGAGCGTCGCTGCCCGGCCGGCGTCTGCCGCGCGTTGATCCGGCTCGCTATCCAGCCCGCCCTGTGCACCGGCTGCGGCATCTGCAAGCGCGAGTGCCCGGCTGGCGCCATCAGCGGAGAAAAGAAAAAAACGCACGTGATTGACCCAGAGCTGTGCACGCGCTGCCGCCTGTGCTACGACGCTTGCCCCGAAGGGGCCATCGAAATCGTGAGGTGATACCGATGGTAGAGCTGACTGTAAACAAACATCCCGTCACTGTGCCAGAGGGCACGCTCTTGTTGGAGGCAGTGCGAACCGCCGGGGTAGAGCTACCCACGCTCTGTTATCACGAGGGGCTGGCGCCTTATGGCGCATGCCGATTGTGCATGGTAATGATCACCGAGCCTCGCCGCGCATTGGTCGCCTCTTGCGTTCATCCAGTGGAAGATGGATTGGCGGTGGAAACGGACGCGCCAGAGGCGACGGCCGCTCGCCGGCTGGCGCTAGAGTTTCTGCTGAGCCGCTGTCCACAGTCCGACGCGATACGAAAGCTGGCGGCCGGGGAGGGCGTCACATTCTCTCGCTTTGGCGCGCCATCGCCCGAAAAGGCGGATGAGTTGTGCATGTTGTGCGGGCTGTGTGTCCGCGTCTGCCACGAAGCAATCGGAGCAAACGCCATCTCCTTCATCGGGCGGGGGGCAGAGCGCAGGGTGGGCGCCCCCTTTGACATGCAGTCTGATGCCTGTATTGGCTGCGGGGCTTGCGCCGCAGTCTGTCCAACCGGCGCCATCCGAATCGAGGATCGCGGCCATCAGCGCATCCTGCACAATTGGAACACCACGGTCGAGTTGCACCCCTGCCCGGAGTGCGGCCGCTTTTTCGCTCCTGAACCAACTGCCTTTCTTAAAGAGCTACTGCCCGAGACAGCAGAGTTATGGGGGATGTGTTCCGAATGCCTCCAACATCGCACCGCTCGCCAATGGATCGAACAGGATCAGCGCAGCCTAGCCAAAGCGTGTTCGCCGCTCTGAAAGAGGTCGCCGAGAAATCAGGCCTGGTTCCACCAACTTTTTGATCAGGACCGACTGCATAAACGGGAACACGCTTTTGATTTCGTGCCGCTCAATACCCAAATCACGAAGCATTTTACGCATCTCCTGCGCTGTATCCGCCGCTCTAATCGAATCCCAGAAACCATTGCGGATCGGCCCCCAGTAGAGCCCTCACGCTCTCAGCAGGTCGTGGAGGTAAAGAATCCCGCCATATTAAGCGTCCATAGATTCCCGTTGCTACCATAATGCCATCCTCGTATGCCCCAAATTTTTGGATTTGGATCATGGGAATAGCATAGCGTTTTCATTTTAGCCAGAGGTCAACTTGTGGTCAATCTACACTTGGGCTATAATGCCCCGTACTAAACAGATGGTGGCTTGAGAACACGATGCCTTGCGCGCCGAAACAGATAGATGAAATTTTCCAGCAACTGATGATACCGAGGATCAGAACAGTGCTAGATTCGCCCAAGATCGCGGCCCCTGTGGTGGGGGTGGCTGAGGGAGTCGCGGCGCCATGACAACACCATTGCTGACCACCAAACTCTATATCCCGCCGCCGCGCCCCAACCTGGTGGAGCGCCCGCGCCTGGTCGCGCTGCTGGACGAAGGACTGCGCGCAGACCGCAAGTTGACCCTCATCGCCGCCCCGCCCGGTTTTGGCAAGACAACGCTGGTCGCCGAGTGGCTCTACAGCAAAGCCCGTGAGATCCCATCTTACTCTATCGCCTGGCTATCCCTGGACGAGGCCGACAACGACCCAGCGCGATTCTTTGTCTACCTCATTGCTGCGCTGCGGCAGATCGACGGGGAAGTGGGTCAAGCGGCCCAAAGCCTGCTGGGCGCCCCGCAGTTGCCGCCTGTCGCATCGCTGATGACATTAATCATCGGCGACATCACCGATATTCCCCCTTTTGTGCTCGTGCTGGATGACTATCATTTGATCCACAGCCCGCTCATCCACAATGCAATCGAGTTCTTGATCAACTACCAACCCCCGCAGATGCACCTGTGCATGGCGACGCGCGCCGATCCCCCGCTTTCCCTGCCCCGCCTGCGTGTGCGCGGCCAGATGACCGAAATTCGCGCAGACGACTTGCGCTTTACGGCAAAAGAATCGGCGGCGTTTCTCAACCGGGCGCTGGGATTGACGCTCGAGGCGGACAAGGTCGCCGCGCTCGAGGCCCGCACCGAGGGATGGATCGCCGGGCTGCAACTCGCGGCCCTCTCGATGCGCGGCAAAAAAGACATTGCCGGCTTCATTGACGCTTTTAGCGGCAGCAACCGCCACGTGATTGACTATCTGGCCGCAGAGGTCCTGGCCCAACAGTCTGACGAAATCCGAGACTTTATGTGTCAAACCTCGATCCTGGATCAGTTGACGGCTTTACTTTGCCAGGCCGTCACCGGCAAAGAGAATAGCCTGGCCCTTCTCAGGCAGTTGGAACAAGCCAATCTATTCCTCTCGCCGCTGGATCAGCGAGGTGAGTGGTACTGTTATCACCGCCTCTTGGCAGATTTTTTGCGCACCGAGCTAGAGCCTCAGCACAAGGCAACCTTGCACCTGAAAGCCGCGCGTTGGTATGAGGCAAACCACCTGCTGCCCCAAGCCGTGGATCACGCGCTGGCTTCAGGAGATACAAGCGAATCCGCGCGCCTTATCGCCCAGGTAGGCAACTGGGCATTGGCCCAATGCATGATCGTCACGGTGCTTGGCTGGTTAGACATGCTGCCAGACGAGATCGTGCGCGCCAACGGCGAGCTTGCCTCTCACAAAGCGTGGGCCTTGTTCGTGACCGGGCGTATAAAAGAAGCGCGCTCATATATCCGGTCTGTGGAAGCCAGCCTGCGCGAGGATTCCAACCCGCTTGACCGGGGCAGATTGTTGAGCCTCAAATGCAATACCGCCGAACCGGCCCAAGTCGTTCGACTGGCCAGAGAAGCGCTCGATCTGATCGGCGACGCCGATCCCTTTTCTCGCGGCATCACCCTGTTTATGCTCGGCGACGCGCAAGACAAGGTTGGCGACGTAGCCGGGGCGATTGAGACTTTTCAGCAAGTGCTTGACGTGGGCCAGCAATACGGCGAGCATCTGTCCACCGCCGTCGCCGCGGGACACCTGGCTATATCGCTCAATTCACAGGGCAAGCGCCGTCAGGCGCTCATGATCTGCCAACGCGCGGTCGAACAGTACGTGGACGCGCATGGCAGGCCGCTTCCCCAGGCCGGACTGGTCCATGCTCAATGCGGCATTCTGGAATACGAAGCCAATCATCTGCCTCGGGCCCGTCTTTATTTGCAGCAAGGGCTAGAATTGGGCCAGCAATCTGCCACAGTGCCGGTCATCCTCTATGCAATGGAAGGATTGGCGCAGCTCGAATTTGCAATGGGAGAAAGCGAAACAGCTTTGACCACCATCCAGGAAGCCAAGCGCCTGGCTTCTCAGGCAGTCAAGTATGTATGGTACGATGAAACGCTGGCCCTTGAGGCCACGCTTGAATCTCGGCGGGGCAATTTGCTCGCTGCCGAACGCTGGACGGCGAGTGCAAGCCTGTCGGTTGCCGAATCGGCAGACTCGCTACACCGCTACAAATACGTCGCCTCTGCGCGTCTCCTCCTGGCGCAAAACCATCCTCAAGAGGCCCAAGCCATTCTCGCCAACCTGGAGCGTTCCGCCAAACACGACAACCGGCAGCGCGACTTGATCACCCTTCACATTCTCCAATCTCTGGCAGAGCGGCAGTTCGACCACGAGAAAAACGCCCTGGATTATTTGGAGCAAGCCCTGCGCCTGGCCGCGCCAGAGGATTACATCCGCGCTTTCCTCGACGAGGAACCTGCTATAGCCGAAATGTTGGTCAAGCTGAGGCATGTCGCGCCGGTGTTCGTGGATGAACTGCTCACGGCGTTTGCGGCGTCACTTCCATACCCCCACCCTCCCGCGCCTCCATCCCCCTATACCCCCATACTCGCAGAATCCCTCAGCGAACGCGAAGCCCAAGTCCTGCATCTGCTGGCCACAGACCTGACCGCCCCCGAAATCGCCGAGCAACTCGTCGTCGAGGTGAGCACTATCCGCTCGCACATCAAGCACATCTATGGCAAGCTCGACGCCCACAGCCGCTACGAGGCTGTCGAGCGGGCCAGAGCGTTGGGAATCCTCTAGTTTTCCTGCCTGAATCCCCTCCTCTATTCCCCAACTTGGGGATGACATATCCTCCATTCGCCCGTTATACTTGACCGTAATGTAGCCGCGCTTTCGCGTACTGTTCCAGTCCGTCAGCGCGCCAGGCGCGCGAGTTATCCAGAGACGCCAACAGTGGAGCAGAAAGAGAAAGGCAAATGCACACAACAGAAATCGGTGAAAATCTACAAACATCCCTCGCTCAGAGCAGCCACTTTGAAGGCAAATTGAGCGGCGCGCTCTACGACCGGCTGGCCGCGCTGACGGGCTTTGGACCCCGGCTCTACCGGCGGGCTGTCGCCGAAATCCCCCTGCGCCAGAGTATGCGCGTGCTTGACCTGGGCTGCGGGACTGCGGCCTTGGGAGCGGCGATGGCAGAGCGGGTCGGCGCAGCGGGACAGATCCATGGCCTGGACCTATCGGAGCGACAGTTGGCCCATGCCCGGCGCAAGGTGAGCGGTTTGCAAACCCCCTTCGAGTTCCACCAAGGCTCGATGGGCAAGCTCCCCTTCGAGGATGCGACGTTCGACGCCGTCGTATCCAGCCTGGCCTTTCACGCCGTCTCGCCTCAGGTGCGCCGGGATGCCCTGCGGGAAACCGCGCGCGTCCTCAAACCACACGGCCTGTTCGCGCTGGTGGATTTGAGCAAGCCGCGCCTGGGGCTGGTGGCCATGTTCTGGCTCCCCAGTCTCTGGTTCGAGCTGGATAAAGAGAATTGGAACAATGTTTACCCGGCGCTGTGCCGAGAGTGCGGGCTGTACCTGGGTCGAGACTTGTATCTGAACTCGCTCGTCCGCTGCCAGGTGTTTCACAAGGAGACCCAAGCATGAAAACCCATCGGATGGGAACGGCGCTGATCACCGGCGCATCGAGCGGAATTGGCAAAGCTTTTGCCGTAAAGCTGGCGTCGCAGGGCTATCACCTGGTTCTGGTCGCAAGGCGCCTGCAAAAGCTGAAAGACATCGCCCAAGAATTGGAGCAAAGGCATGCCATCGTGGCAAAGGATGTTTCGATAATCACGAGGTTAGCGAACGTGGAAAAGAGTAACGTCAATGAAAACTGGCTGGAATGTTTTAAAGAACACGGCGTTCGATTCGTTGTGTTGGATCCAAGCCAGGATAAAAATCTGATCGAAACCCTCCGCCGCCAGCCAGAGTGGCTGGTGAACTATGAGGGTCAAGAGGTGGTGATATTTGCCCGCTCGCAACCCAGATGTCTATATGGGTCAAAACCTGTGCAAACAAGTTGACTTTTACCGTTGGGGCTGCTCACCGGGTGCAGTTTCGGGTCGCGGCGCGACCTGCCTAGTATCTCTGCGCGAAAAAAATGTAACGTTGAAAACGCTCGTTCTTTGAGGAGAAGCAAACCATGACTCAACCTGTTTTAGACACCCAGAAATGCACCGCCTGCGGCCTGTGCGCCCAAGTGTGTGGACTGGACGTCATCGTCCGCAATGGGAACAGCTATCCCACCATCAACCGGGCGGCGTACTGCCATGCCTGCGGGCACTGCGTGGCAATCTGCCCGCAAGGCGCACTCTCTGTCCGGGGGATAACCGGCGATGAATTCGCGCCCACGGGCGCATCCACCATCTCATCGCTCGATATGGAAGCATTCCTACTGACAAAGAGAAGCTGCCGTGAATTCAAAGACCGACCGGTCGAGAGGCCCGTGATCGAGGATTTGATCGCCGTCGCCCGGATGGCGCCCACATCCATCAACTGTCAGGAGCGCGCCTTTATCGTCGTCACCGACCGGCGCAAAATTGCAGAGTTACGCGTGGCTCTGACCAGGCATACTCGATCCATGTTGAGGCTGATAACCCTCGCCGCCAGCAAGCCCATGTCCTTGTTTCTCTCCCCTGAAACGCGGCAGCACATGCGCCACCTCCAGGCCGACTTCGAGGTCGCGCTGCATCACCTGGACAATGGCGACGATTACATCTTTCACAACGCTCCCTGCTTGATTTTCTTCGCCGGCATCACAATGGATCCGTCTGGCCGAGATCACGCCCTGGGCGCGCAGCATTATTTGATGCTGTACGCCGAGACGTTGGGACTGGGGACATGCATCAACGGATACGCGCAATCTGCCCCCAAGGTGTTGGCGAAACATCTAACAGTCCCCAAGGCCCACACCATTTATGGAGCCACCATGCTCGGCTATCGCAAGCACACCTACCATAAGCGGGTGTACAGAAAACCGGCGTCTGTTGTGTACTATGAACTATGACCTTTTACGAGATTACCATCCAAGGCCATCTTGCTCCACGCCGGTTCTGGCAGTTTGAAGATTTGGTCGTGACCTATAGCCCTAACGGCGAAATGCGCCTCGTGGGGCCGATGCCTGATCAAGCAGCACTCTACGGCTTGCTGATCTGGCTCTATGATGTGGGAGCTGTATTGATATCTGTCAGGCGGTTGGAAGAAACGAACAACAGCGTCTTTGAAAGTTGAGGGAAAACGTGATAAGATTAGAGTGCGATGAACACACCCCTCCTGACTACAAAACTCTATATCCCGCTGCCGCGTCCCAATCCTTCGGCTGCGCCTGGAGCAAGCCTGGTGCCGCGTCCCCGCCTGATCGAGCGGCTGGATGAGGGATTGCGCCTGGGGCACAAGCTGACCCTCGTCTCCGCTTCCGCCGGCGCCGGCAAGACAACGCTGCTCGGCGAGTGGGCAGCCACTTGCAACCTGCGGTTCGGTTGGCTCTCCCTCGACGAGGACGACAACGATCCGCCCCGTTTCTGGGCTTATGTCATCGCCGCGCTCCAAACGATTCACCCACAATTGGGGCAATCGGCACTGCCAATGCTCCAAGGACTAGAACAACCTCCTATCCGCTCCATCCTCACTCCCCTCCTCAACGAGATGGCCTCGCTTCCTAAACCCACCCTCCTCGTCCTGGATGATTATCATCTCGTCACCGAAGGGAGCATCCACGACGGCGTCGCGTTCCTGCTCGACCACCTGCCGCAGCAGATGCGCCTGGTCGTTGCCACCCGCGCCGACCCGCCGCTTCCCCTCGCCCGGCTGCGGGCGCGAGGGCAGCTCACCGAGTTGCGCGCCGATGACCTGTGCTTCACAACCGACGAGGCGGCCGCCTTCCTGAACGGTGTGATGGGGTTGAACCTGCAGCCAGCAGACATTGCCGCGCTTCAAGCCCGCACCGAAGGCTGGCCCGTGGGTCTAAACCTGGCGGCCTTGTCTATGCAGGGCCGCAAAGACGCGCACACCTTCATCACAGCGTTCACCGGCAGTCATCACTATATCCTCGACTATCTGATTGAAGAGGTTTTGAGCCGCCAATCGCAGGCGGTGCAGCGTTTCTTGCTCCAGACGTCTATCCTCGACCGGCTGTGCGCGCCGCTGTGTGATGCCCTTACCAAAGAACAAGATGGCGCAGAGACGCTAGAGCGATTGCAGCGTGACAACCTTTTTATCGTTCCCCTGGACGACGAGCGGCGCTGGTATCGCTATCACCATTTGTTCAGCGATTTGCTGCGCAAGCGCCTGGGACAATCCCCGCTGTTTGTGGGGGGAACGAAAAGGGGGTCACTAGAAGAACTGCACCGCCGCGCCAGCCAATGGCACGAGGAAAATGGCTTGCCGGAACAAGCGGTCAAGCATGCGCGGGCGGCAGGCGATTTTGAACGAGTCGCCGAGATTGCCGAGCAGGCCGCCAGGGCTGGCCGGCTCGATGCCCGGCTGACGGCGCTGTTGCGTTGGGTGGATATGCTGCCCCAAGACCTATTGCGCGCCCATCCCCGCCTGCAGGTCTATCGCGCCTGGGCATTGTTTATGAACGGCCATCTCGAGGCCGCCCAACAAGCCCTGAAAGATTGCCGCCTGGCATTAGAAACCCTGCCGTCATCGCCGGAAAACGACGCCCTGTGCCATGCATTAACCCGCCTGCTGGATACCATTGACATGATCGCGCAGGGCTTTATGCACAGCATGGACGACAAAATCGAAGAGGCGATCCGGGTGTGCGGCCAGGCGCGCGATATGGCGATGGAGGACGGGCACATTTTTCTGGCCGCGCAGGCTACCGAAGGGCTGGCCCTGGCGCTGTACCACCAGGGCCGTCTGCGGGCATCTGCCCAGTCCTGCCAGCAGGTAATTGACCTGGCGATGCAGAACGCGGCACAGGCCCCCTTGGCCGCAGCGGGCTATGTTGAATTGGCCGGTATCCATATTGAGTGGAACGACCTTGAAAAGGCCGCCACCCTGCTAGACGAGGCGCTGGCGCTGTGTCATGAGTGGGGCATCGTCCAGACGCTGAACGAGGCCTACACCGCCCAGTCTCATCTTTTGCAACTCAGAGGAGACCTTGAGGGCGCATGGGATATGCTGGAAAAAGCGCGCGAGTTCGGTTCTATGGAAGGCGACTCTTCCTTGGTCAACTTTAGGTTGGCGGCGCAGCAGGCGCGCCTCAACTTGCAGGCAGGCGAACCAGACAAGGCCATGCGCTGGGTAGAGGAAACCAAGGCCGCCTTTGCATCTGGCGAACGCGACCAGCGGCTACCTATCGCCTTTGTCGAGACTCTGCAAACGACGCTGGCGCGAGCATACATGGCCCAAGATAAGGCAGAGATGGCATTGGCCGCGCTAGAGCCGCTCCTGGCGCCAGCCGAGGCAGCCGGCGCCTTTCTACACGTCATAGAAATCTGCGCGCTCAAGGCGCTGGCCCTGCACGCCATGGGCGACACGCCCGCTGCGCTGGCCTCGCTCGAGCGCTCGCTAACACTGGCCGAGCCAGAGGGCTATGCGCGGATGTACCTCAATGAAGGCCCGCCAATGGCGGAACTGCTACGCGCGGCGGCGGCGCAGCTTGCCTGCGCAGAATACGCGAACAAGTTGCTTGCTGCTTTCAGAGTATCCGAGCATGGGCGTGAAGCAAGTTTCTCCATGCCTTTACCCTCCCGCACACCCACGCTCATAGACCCCCTCACCCCCCGCGAACTCGATGTTCTTTACCTCATCAGCGACGGCCTTTCCAACGAGGACATTGCCGAAAAGCTTGCCATCGCGCTCAACACGGTCAAGCGGCATACCAGCAGCATCTATAGCAAGCTGGGCGTCAAGAGTCGCACACAGGCCATAGCGTGTGCGCGTGACTTGGGGTTGATCTCACTCACTTTTCGATCAGAACCGACTGCATAAATGAGAATACACTCTTGACTTGGCGTTCAATTGGCCCGGCCCAAACCTGCCGCCACAGAGCGAGCGAATATCACCGTTCCGCCGCCCTCAAAGTCAATTAGCCACTCGGGCCGATGGCGAAGGACTTGGACCAACTCTTTGTCTTGGATTTGGCTCAGCACGACAAATTGCACATTGTGCTCCTCAAAGCATTGCAGCCAATTCTCATCCATAGTACTTTCCCCAAAGGTTTGTTGCTTGTTCATTCCATACCTCTTTCGCCAGCATTCTGGCGGCCAGGCTAGTTGCAGGCCAATCCACCTGACCTGGCTTAACTATGCCACAAACCTGTGAAGGAATTATGAAAAAGTGTGGCAGATGTGGTAAGAATACCATCTTTCACAGCCACAACACTCAGTCATAACACCCAGTCATAACACCCAATCATAACACTTTCGAGTCATCAACTCCCCCATCCCAAATTGGCGCTTTTGCGTGGCGACAATTTCGCCTCCATCAGCTATACTAAAGCCATCAAAGGCAAGATTTTGCGCGCCCATCGCAGGAGATATGTGAATGAAACAACATTGCTACGAGATCCGGGTAGAGGGCCACCTGGCAACCGACTGGTCAGACTGGTTCGATGGGCTAGACATCTGCCAGGAACCTGGCGGTTACACCAAGCTGTCTGGCTTACTCGACCAGGCCGCGCTGCACGGCGCTCTGGAGAAAATCCGCGACCTGGGGTTAGGGTTGGTCGAGGTGCGGCGCATCAATGGGAGATAGTAGACATGGCAATAACACAAACATTTTTCAAACAGTTTCGCAAGCCAACGGGATGGCTGGCTGGCCTCACCGCGCTGGGTATGAACAGGGAACACGAAAAGGTCTGGCGCTGGGGGCTGGAGCACATAGCCATTCAGCCCGACGCCACCATCCTTGATGTAGGATGCGGCGGAGGTGGCGCGGTCAGAATCCTGGCCCAGGCCGCACCCTGCGGCAAGGTCTACGGCGTGGATTATTCCGAGGATGTGCTTTCCACAGCCCGCCGGGTCAATCGAGCGTTGATCAAGCAGGGCCGCGTCGAGATCGAGCATGGGAGTGTTTCTAATCTGCCGTTCCCCAATGAAATGTTCAACCTGGCAACAGCCTTTGAGACGACAATGTTCTGGCCCAGCCTTGTGAACGATCTGCGGCAAGTGCAGCGCGTGCTGAAGCCAGGCGGCGCCCTACTGATTGCAAACGAGGCGTACACAGACGCCAGGTTCGAGGAACGAAACGCCAAATGGTCGCGCTTGGCCAATTTTCAGCTTCAAACACCAGAGGAGACTCGCCAATGCCTGGTTGAGGCAGGGTACGCCCAAGTGGAGATTGACACAATCCCCAATCTGAACTGGATCGCGGCCATGGCACGGAAATAGAGGAAAATCAGAAATGGCAGAAAAACTTGAACGCGAAGGATCGAGCACGGCCGGCTACACCTGCTTTTCGCGGGCGTGCGCTACCAGAGAAAAGGATGAACGCTTCCGCGGCCCTGACTATTTGGCCGAGATCTTTATGCCGCCCTTCGCCTGGGTCCTGCTCAACATCCCTTTTTTGCGAGCATTGTGCATGCGCAAGATGTTTCCGAGCGGCATACACGAATATGTCCTGGCAAGAACCAGGCTATTCGACGAGGTCGTGGCAAACGCGTTGGAGCGCGGCTTTCCTCAGATCGTGCTGCTTGGCGCCGGGATGGACACCAGAGCCTTCCGCTTCCAAGACAGGAACAAGGGCACGACGATATTCGATCTGGACATCCACGCCACCCAGCGTTACAAGCGCGAGCTACTTGAGCGCAAAAAGATTGCCTTGCCCAAGACACTTGTCTTTGCGCCCATTGATTTCAACAAGGAGCATCTCGCCAATGTGTTGACGCAGGCGGGGTATAAAAAGGGACAACAAACGCTTTTTCTGTGGGAAGGCGTGACAATGTACCTGGAAGCAAAAGCTGTGGATGAGACGCTGGCCTTTATCCGCGGCAGCGCGGCGAAGGGGAGCATCGTGGCCTTTGACTATGTCCGCGCCTCGGTGCTGCGGCGCGAGAACACGCTCTACGGCGAGAAAGGGGGCTATGACAGGGTGGCGCAAGCAGGCGAGAGATGGATGTTCGGAATCGAGGACGGCGCAATTGGGAGATTTCTAGCCGAGCGCGGGTTCAAGCTGCTGTCGCACTATATGCCATCTGATCTGGAAGCCACCTATCTAACGGCTGCCGATGGGACAAGCTTGCGACGCATCAACGAGACCCACTGTATCGTGACCGCAGAAGTCTAGGGAGGGTCTCTCATGAACAAAGACGTCGAATGTTTCAGGCGCTGCTCGAGTCGAAGAAAAAAGCGCCAAGGAGATACGCATGACTAGGGAATTAAAAGATATAGAGTACAGCAACTGGGTGTCCACCAAATTCATAATCATACCATTGTCTATGGGCGCACTCTTTCTTGGATTGACACTCGTCTGGCCGGGATTCGCCATCTTGGCTGCGCCGTGCCTCTTGGCCGGGGTTTACTTTGTGTATGCCCACCATGCCTTCTCCCCGCGCGGAAGGAATATCCAGGCCAAGCTCTGGGAAGTAGTGCTGGATCATCTCAATTGGGATGGCAAAGGCCAGGCGCTCGACATCGGGTGCGGCAACGGCCCGCTAACCGTCGCCCTGGCGCAGCGCCACCCCGATGGGCGCGTAATCGGCATTGACACCTGGGGCAAAGCGTGGGACTATTCAAAGGCGGTCTGCGAGCGCAACGCAGAGGCCGCCGGCGTCGCCGAGCGGACGGGCTTTCAAAAGGCCAGCGCCTCCGACCTGCCCTTCGAGGCTGGGACCTTTGATGCGGCGATCAGCAACTTTGTGTTTCATGATGTGAACGACTCTGTCAGCAGCGCGAGAGATAAGCGCGCGCTCGTTCGAGAAGCTCTGCGGGTGGTCAAGAAAGGTGGAAGCTTTGTCTTTCAAGACTATTTCGCGGTCAAGACGATGTACGGCGAGCTGGATGACCTGCTGGAGACGATCAAGAATTGGGGGATCGCCGAGCTGGCGTTCTTGGATACCAGCACCTCTGACTTTATTCCCGCCGCGCTCAAGCTGCCGTTTATGCTCGGCAACATCAGCGTCATCTATGGGACAAAATGAGTCGAGCTGCCTGCATCGTTATCCGACGCCGGAGACATTGCGATAGTTGATATTGGACTGCCAGGCGAACATGGCGGCCATCGGGTTGCGCGTCTCCCACAGCGTGCGCGCCGCCTTCCACATCAACACCGGCCAGGCATACATCCGCCGGCCGGATTTCTCCATCGCCTGCGTGAGCGCCGCTGGCGTCATGCCCCGCGGTTGATGGACGGCCTCGCCCATGTCATAGTGCTCCCAGTCGCGGGGAAAGTTGGTATAGAGCAGCCGCCCCTCGCCTCGCAGTCGCTCGAACAGCCGCGTTCCTGGCAATGGCGTCAGAAAGGTCCTTTGCATTACGTCCACCCCGCTGTGCACCATGTACTTGGCGCGGCGACGCAGCTTGTCCGGCGTGTCGTCATCCATGCCAAAGATAAAAGCGCCCAGGACCGCTATCCCTGCCCGGTTGATACGGCGAAATGCTTGCTCATAATTCTCCACGCCGCGCTGAAGGTTGAGCCGCTTGTTGACTTCCACCAGCGCATCTACCTCTTCTGCTTCCAATCCCAAAAAGACCATCTTGCACCCCGCCCGCCCCGCCCAGCGCAGCACCTCGTCGTCGTCGGCAAAGTTGAGCGACGCCTGGCAGAACCACCACTTGTCCAACTTGCGCTCGACCATGCCGCAAAAGATCGCCAGCGCCTGCTCGCGTGATTCTTTCCCGTAGCCGATGAGGTTATCGTCCACGAAAAAGAGCATCTTGTGTGAAATCGTCTCCAACTCGTCCAGCACCTCCTCCGGTGGGCGGCGGCGGTAGCGCCGCCCGTTAAAGGCCGTCACCGAGCAAAACTCGCAGTCCATGGGGCAGCCGCGCGAGGTCTGCACAGAAGCGAACATGTAGCCAGGATGGAACAAGTCACGGCGCGGGCGCGGCCGCCCAGCCAAATCCGTCCACTCGCCCCGGTAAGCCTGTGCAAGATGACCACCCTCCACATCTGCCAACACCTGTGGCCAGGCTGTCTCTGCCTCGCCCACGACAACCGCATCCACATACTGCAGCGCCTCCTCAATACACATCGAGGCATGGATGCCGCCCATCACCACCGGTACCCCCCGCCCCCGATAGATGGCAGCGATCTCGTAAGCCCGCTTGGCCGAGGCGGTGAACGCTGTGACCCCCACCAAGTCAGCATCTTGATAGACAAAAGGCTCCCAGTTCTCGTCCAGCAGCGTCACGTCCCAATGAGCGGGCGTCAACGCAGCGACGATGCCCAGCCCAAGCGGCGGAAAGCGCGAGCTCTTGTTGACCGTCAGCCCCGTCCGCGCCGGGTTGACCGGATTGATCAGGACCAATTTGCGTTTCATTACTCCTCCTACTGCCAGTCAAAGCCGAGGCTGTGCGAGGCCTTGAGCAGCAGCCTGTGCAGCATCTTTTGCTCGCCCTCGTCCAAGGCCGAAAGGAAACCGCGCGTGTACTCTACCGCCCCGCCAATGACGCCCTGCGCGGCGGCCTGGCCCAACTCTGTCAACATCAACCGCCAGTTGCGCCGATCCTCTGCGTCTTGTTCCTTTTGCACCAACCCCATGTCAACCAAACGCTGCACGTACACAGAGATGGTGCCAGGATTAACGGCCATAAGCTCGGACAAGCGGCGCGAATTGAGCGGCGCAAACTGGCCCAACACCATCAACACCGAGCAATCCGACAGCCTCAGCCCCAAAGTGTTGCGCGTTTCTTCAGCCATGCGAGACTCGTACGCGTGCGCCAGGCTGAATATCGCCTGGTTGATCTGGAGATACGCTTTGTCTGATAGTGGCATCCGTCCTCCTATGTCCCCGGTAAATAGTTTGATAATATAATGGTTTTATTATACAACTAAATACCCTACAAGTCAATTACCCGGGCGGATTCAGGTTGACAAAATAAAGCTTGCATGGTAGAATATACAAGCTTGCATATCGTGTGTCTGGAGGCGCTGGCAGAATGTCAACCCGTCTGGTCATTTTAGGTCTCTTGCGCGAGCGGCCGCTCCATGGGTACGAGATCAAACAAATCATCGAGGAACACATGGGCGATTGGACCAACATTGCCTTTGGCTCGATTTACTTTGCGTTGGCCAAGTTGGCCGAGGAAGGCCACGTGGAGCAGGTGGGCATTTCCCAAGAAGGTCGTCGCCCCTCACGGATGATTTATCAGATTACTCAAGCAGGCCGGCAAGAGTTTATGCGCCTGCTGCGCGAAACGTTGCGCGAGTCAGAGCGCCACTATTATGCAATTGACGTTGGTTTGGCATTTATGAAAGCGCTGCCGCAGGAGGAGGTCAAGGGCTACTTGCAAGGCCGCATTACGGCCCTGGAAGAAATTATCCAGCACATTTCAGAGCATCGAAACGAACAATTGGCGCAGCTAGAGGTGCCCCGCATGGCGGCGGCTGTCTTTGATCACAGCCTGGCTCACTTTCAAGCCGAACTGACCTGGACCAAAGATGTGTTGAACAAGGTGAAACGGGGCAAATATCCATAATTTTTTGTGTCGTTTTTTTTATGCCATAATACAAGCTTGTATATATTATCTTGTATAAAATGACAGGGCCACAGTCGCTGGCAAAAACAATTCTTTGAATGGAGGTGTTGTATGAACAAAGCAAAACCGCGCATTCCCGAAGGCGGCGCTATCAAAGATGCGCCCGACCTAGCAATGGAACAGTATAGCGAACTCATGCAGAAAAGGCTGGGTAGAGAGTATCGCCGCTTTGTCAAGCACGTGGTTCAGGCGATCAAGCCGCCGGAGGGCGCCAGGGTGCTTGAAATCGGTCCAGGCCCAGGCTGGGTGGGGATATGGCTGGCGCAGCAGCGGCGCGACTTGGTCTTGGAGGCGGTAGAAGCCTCGCCTGATATGATTCGCGTGGCCAGGGCGAATGCCGTCCGTGAAGGCGTTGCGGACCGGGTCAGGTATCTTGATGGGGTTGTAGAAGATATGGCAGAGATTCCAAGCGGCGGCCACGATTTGGTGATCTCGCGCGATTCGCTTCACCATTGGCAAGACCCGTTCAGAGCGTTCCAAGAAATAGCCCGGGTTTTAAAGCCCCGCGGCAAGGTTTATATCCAGGACAGCCGGCGAGACCAGGGCTGGGGGGCAAGATTGATTGTTCGTGTTATGGGGCCATTGCTGGCAGGGGATATGGCCAAGTATTGGCAATCCTCCATAGCGGCCAGCTATACCCCATCTGAATTAGAGTCTATGCTCCGCTCGCTTTCACTAGACGCTTGGGTTGTCAAAACGGATTTTATGGATCTCTCGATCGAGTCACTCGAGGCCTAACCTCATTCTTGTTGGGAACCGCCTAAAAGCAGCACGCTCTGCGCCATGTCGCCTGGCATAGACTGACATGACGCAAAGCGCGCCAGCCTACTTGTGCCTTGGTAAAATGTAGGGACAAACCCGCTCAGGGGGCCAGGCTCTTGGAGGTTAAGATGGAACAGGTTGTTATGGCAGTTATCTTTTTTATAATCGCGCTATTTAGTCGCCGCCGGGCCGCTTTCAGGTTCACCTGGCAGCCGACCTCTTCCACCTGGGTTGCCATAGGAACAGCCGGGCTGGCCTCTGTTTTCAGCGCCGCCATGCTGCTCTTTGAACCAGGCTCAGTGGCGCCGCATCTCATCCACTATGGCTTGATTTACGTTGTGTGCGGCGTGGCCCTCCCCTGGGGGTACACCTTGCTTGTAGAGCATGCCGGGCCGGCTGAACTGGGGTTGCGGCGTGAAAAATGGTTGGTCAGCTTGGTGGTTGGCTTTGCCCTGGCAGCTTTGCTCAGCCTGGTAATCGTTTTTGAAGCCGATCTGTCTGCCGTTCGTTGGGGGCAACTCGGCCAGGCCGCCGTTAGCTTGGTAGGAGCAGGTGGGCTGTTCGAGCTATTTTTGTATTACGGCTTTGTTCACCTACGAATGGAAAAAGCGTTCGGCATCATTCCGGCGATCCTGTTCACAGCCGCCCTGTATGTGCTCTGGCACATTGGGACACAATTGCCCTTGGAGGCTGATGTCACAGCCGCACTTCTCAAGCTCTTTGCTGTAGGTGTGATGTACCAATCGGTTTTTAGCTTGACGCGCAATGTGCTCATAATTTGGCCTTTCTTTCATGGCGTCGGGGTGATGATTGATTTCATGGTCAATTTGGGCGAACTCGAACGGGCAAGTCAGAGTTTTCCCTGGGCAGTGGGAGCGTTGGTGTTGATGTCCAGTGTTGGCGCTGTGCTTGCTTGGAGAGCAAGATACAGGCGACGACCGGGTTGACGATGGGCACGGCGAACAAAAACGCACGCTACCCCCGCCGAAAGCGGCAGACTCTTTTGATGCAGCCGCCGCATTACCGGCACGACGCCGCACTCGCACACCGGAAAAGCCAATCCCCACAGCGCCCCGACCATTGCCGCCCACACTGGCTGGCGCGGGACGCAGCGGCTCAATACTTGGTTGCCAAGCAAGATTTGAGCCAGAGACGAGAGAACCAACCAGCAGAAACGGCGCGGCCTCTCAAAAGCTGGGCTTGACACGTCCTGCTAGGTGCGGTAAAATAAGTCCACTGCTAAATGAAATTTTTTTTCAATGAGAAAAATACCGTTCGACCCAGACCATAACCCGGCCGCCCTGGCTTTGCGGCAAGCCGGCTACAAACTGACCCAACCACGCCTGGCTGTGTTGAGCGTGTTGGAAGAAAACGACGAGCGGCTCAGCCCGCACGATATTCACCGTTTGGGCAAAAAAATCTATGCGAGGCTGGGGCTGGTGACGGTCTATCGCACACTGGAAATTCTGGACCAGTTGGGCGTGGCGCGGCGCATCCACACGCAGGGACGCTGTCACGGCTACGCCCGCGCCGAGGACGAGCAGCATTATCTGGTCTGCCGCCGCTGCGAATGTGTTACCGAGTTTCCGTGCGACGGGCTGGATCACCTCATCGCCGCCGTCCAGCGCAAAACCGGCTATCAGATTGACGCGCACCTGCTGGAACTGATCGGCCTGTGCCCTGCCTGCCAAAACCAATGAGCGCAAGCCGCGAAACTGTCCAGCGATTCAGGCGTGCGTTGTATTGAAAGACATTTTCAATACGACGCGCATTCGATTTACATTCACGGGAGGGAATGATAAAATGAACATCTCGAAAAAATGACGGGCGCAAGCGGCTATCTTGCGCCCGTCAAAGCAAGAACGGCAACATCGGCTCAGATGCTTGCGCCCTTGCGCAGACCATTGTAACACAAGATGGGCGCAAGCAAAAATCAAAATTTCCAAAGGAGAACAAGCTAATGTTTCGCTCATCAAGACAATGGGGTCTATTTATCTTGGCGGTTGTGCTGATCGGCCTGGCCGGCTGCGCGCCGGCGGCCGCGCCATCGGGCAAGTTGCAGGTAACGGTGAGCATTGTGCCGCAACAGTATTTCGTCGAGCGCGTCGGCGGCGAGCACGTCGAGGTGAACGTGATGGTTCAACCCGGCAGCGATCCGCACACCTACGAGCCGAAACCCGAACAACTCAAGGCGCTCAGCCGCTCGGCGGCCTATTTCAGCATCGGGGTGAATTTTGAAGATGCCTGGCTGGATAAAATCGCGTCGGCCAATCCCAAAATGATCCTCGTGGACACCGCGCAAGGCATCGAGCGGATGCCCGGTGCGCATCACCACGAGGAGAGCGAGGAGCATCACGACGACGAGGAGCTTGACGAACACATTTGGACTTCGCCCAGGCTGGTCAAGACACAGGCGCAAACGATTGCAGCGGCGTTGAGCAAACTCGACCCGGCGCACAAGACGGTCTACGAAGCCAATCTCAAAGCCTTTCACGCCGACATTGACACGCTGGAAGCAGATATCCGCAAAACATTGGAAGGGGCGCAAAATCGCAAGTTTATGGTTTTTCATCCGGCCTGGGGCTATTTTGCCCGCGATTTTGGGCTGGAGCAGATTCCGGTTCAAGTCGGCGGGCAGGAACCCAGCGCGGCAGAGTTGGCGGCGCTCATCACGCGGGCCAAAGCGGAAGGCATCCGGGTCATCTTTGCACAGCCCGAGTTTAGCACCCGCTCGGCCGAAACGATTGCCAGCGAAATCGGCGGCCAGGTGCTGCTCATCAGCCCGCTGGCGCCCGATTGGCTGGACAATATGCGCCGGGTGGCCAAGACGTTTTCAGAAGTGATGGAGAGAGAGTAGAAAGTAGAGGGGGCGGCATTGGAGAGGCAAACGGCAGCATTGGCAGAGGCTCGAACAGAAACGCGCCAGCAAGAGGTGATTTCGATCCGCAATTTGTGGGCCGGTTATAATCAAGAGCCGGCGCTGCAAGGCATTAATCTTTCGGTCTATGAAAAAGATTTCATCGGCTTGATCGGCCCCAACGGCGGCGGCAAGACGACGCTGCTCAAGGTGCTGCTGGGCTTGCTGCCTCCCCAACAAGGCGAGGTACGCATCTTGGGACAGGAGGTCAAACAAGGGCGCCGTTACATCGGCTATGTGCCGCAGGCGGTTGAGTTTGACCGCGAGTTTCCCATCAACGTGTGGGACGTGGCCCGCATGGGACGCCTGGGGCGGCGCGGGCTGTTGCGACGCTTTACGGCCCGCGACGACGAGGCGGTGGAAAAGGCGCTGTGCCAGGTGGATATGCTGCACTTGCGGCAGCGCCCGATTGGCGACCTGTCTGGCGGGCAGCGCCAGCGCGTCTATATCGCTCGCGCGCTGGCGACCGAGCCAAAAATCTTGCTGCTCGATGAGCCGACGGCCAGCGTGGACCCACAGGTTAGCGCCAACATTTACGAGATTATCCGCCGCCTGAACGAGCGCGTGACCATTTTGCTGGTTTCGCACGACATGAACACCATTTCGTCTTTTGTGAAAACGGTCGGATGTTTGAACCGCCGCCTGTTCTATCACGGAGAAAAACAGGTGACGCCCGAAATGATCGAGGCGGCTTATCAGTGCCCGGTGGACCTGATCGCGCACGGCGTTCCGCACCGCGTCTTTGCCGAGCACGTTCACGCCCCGGCCTGCGGCGACGATGGGGTATAGTCACGCGCCACGCACTAAGTGGGTGGCGCGTCCTGGCATGAGGAAAAGAGCAATGATCGAAAGCATAGCGGAGGCGCTGCAATTTACGTTCATGCGCAACGCGTTGATGGCTGGCGTGCTGGTCAGCATCGCCTGCGGCGTCATTGGCGCGTTTGTCGTCGTCAATCGCATCGTCTTTGTCAGCGGCGGCATTGCCCACGCGGCCTACGGTGGTGTGGGCCTGGGCTATTATTTCAAGTTCAACCCGGTGCTGGGCGCGGTAGTCTTTAGCCTGGCGGCGGCGCTCGGGATGGGCGCGGTGCACCGCAGGACGCGCCAACGCGCCGACACGATTATCGGCGTGATGTGGGCCGTGGGCATGGCCATTGGGGTCATCCTGATAGACCTGTCGCCCGGCTACAAAGCTGACCTGATGAGTTATTTGTTTGGCAGCATCCTGACCGTTCCCTCCAGCGATTTGGTCATCATGCTGGGCCTCGATTTGATCATCGTCGCATCGGCGGCGCTTTTTTACAAAGAGCTGTTGGCGGTTTCGTTCGACGAGACATTTGCCAGCGTGGAAAATGTGCCGGTGGGCGCCGTCTACATGATCCTGGTGTGCGCCATTGCGCTGACGGTGGTGATGATGATGCGGGTGGTGGGATTGATTATGGTCATCGCCCTGCTCACCATGCCGGCCGCCATCAGCGGGCAATTCGTTCGGGACATGAAAAAGATGATGGCGCTGGCCTGCTTGCTGGGGGCGTTGTTCACTACCACTGGCTTGTGGCTATCGTATTTTCTCAATCTGACCTCTGGCGCGACTATTATCCTGGTAGCGGGCGCGGCGTACGTATTGAGCCTGGCGCTCAAGCCCTGGCTGCAACGACCAGCATAAGATAGTGATCGAACCACACACCCCGGCCATCACAGTCGCCGCCGTCCACGCGCCGCCTGCATTGACGCTCCAAACAGCTTATGGTAAAGCGCCATCTTTGGCAGGTTTGCTGGTCCGCTACCTTATTCAGCGCGATTGGTGAGCGTCCTGGCGATTGACGCTGACCCCAGCTGCAACTTGCATCTGGTGCTTGGTCTGCCACTCACCCAAAGTGTGGGCGACATCCGCATGGCATCTGCAAATCTCATGACTATGTGGTGATGGACAACGAGGCCGGCGTGGAGCACCTCATCCGCCACACTACCCGCGACATGGATCACCTGTTGCTGGTGAGCAATGCCAGCCTGCGCGGGCCGGCATCGGCGGAAGCCATCTAGCAGAGCTTGCCTCATTTTTCTGATCATGCTAAAATAAGCCGTCGTTATACCCAGTAGACATAGCGAAACCGTGATCACTTGGAGGCAAAGGTCATGTCAAAATCGCGTTTGTTATTAGTGGCTATTGTGCTTTTGATGGCGCTTGTGGCTGGCTGCTCGGCGGCCGTCACCCCATCTCCAACCGCGCCGCCTCAGCCCGCGCCAACTCTTGCCAGCGCGCAACCCGTGATCGAGGTCAATGGCGTGACTTTCACGCTGGCCGATCTGAAAGCTTGGCAAGTCAGCGTCGAGGCTGAAGGCAAGACCTACACAGGTGTGCGCATTCTCGACTTGCTGGCCAAGGCCAACGCCTCTGGCGCGCCGGCCGTGGCGCTGATTGCCGGCGATGGCTACAAGGCCGAGGTGGCCATGTCCGATTTGAGCGACCAGGCCATCCTGGCTTTTGGAGAGGGCGAGACGCTTGACGCCGTGATTCCCGGGCAAAGCAAGGGGAGCTGGGTCAGAGGGACGGTCAAGATTGAGATGGCGTCTGCCCAGCCGGCCAAGACTGAGCCAACAGCGGCCCCGGCCCAAGCCGCCATCTTGACGGTTGATGGCAAGCCATTGACGCTGGACGACCTCAAGGCGCTTGAGCAAGTCAAAATTGATGTTGAAGGCAAATCCTATACTGGCGTGCGCATCCGCGATGTCTTGAAAGCGGCCGGTGTGAGCGGCGATGGCATTCTCAAGCTGATTGCCAGCGATGGCTACGAAGGCGAGATCGCCATTGCTTCACTCACCGATCAGAGCCTGCTGGCCTACAACGATGAGGGTGGGGTCAATACGGTTCTGCCGGAAGAAAGCAAAGGCGCCTGGGTCAAATACGTGGTCAAGATCGATCTGGCCGCCAAGCAGGCTTCGGCCGGGCCGTTGCCAACCGGCAAGCCGCTCGCGCCAGGCGATAGTCTCGTCGTGGTGGATTCGTTGGGCAACGAGGTTCGCATTCCCAAGATGGTGACCCGTGTGGCTTCGATGCGTTCTGGCATCACCGAGATCATTTGCGCTTTGGGGCAAAAGGACAAGATCGTGGCCGTGGAAGAGATGGTCAAGGCTGGCAACAGCTATGGCGAATTTATCACGCGTGTGCATCCAGACCTCAAGAATGTGTCTGCGCCCCTGGCTGGTCGCGACATTAGCGCGGAAGAGATGCTGCGGCTCGCCCCCGACCTGGTGCTGCACGGCGGCTACGGACGAATCAAGCAGGCCGATGCGCTCAAAAAGCAGGCGCCCGATTTGCCGGTGGTGATTGCCCACTTTGAAACGATTGATGCCTACATGGACGACATTCGCATTGTGGGCCAGTGCGTCAACGCCGAAGAGCGCGCGGACAAGCTGATTGCTTACTTGCAAGGCAAACTCGATTTTATCCAATCCAAAACCCAAGATATCCCCGCCGACAAAAAGACGCGCGTCTTTTACAGCGGGCACGAAATTGATCATTGCTACACGCCAGACACGTTTGAGCACGCCCAAATCGAGCTGGCCGGCGGCGTCAATGTGGCCCAGGAGCTTAGCGGCTGGCTGCCCGAGGTTTCGCCGGAGCAACTGCTCATTTGGGATCCAGAGGTCATCATCATGCTCAATGGCGCGGATGTGGCGGCTGTTCTGAGCGATCCCAAGGTGGCCAGCGTGTCAGCGGTCAAGACCAAGCGTGTGTACGCTTTGCCCGAAGCCGGGTGGGACTTTTCCTCGCCGCGCGCATTGTTCTGCATCGAATGGCTGGCGGCCAAGCTGTACCCCGAGCGCTTTGCCGATGTTGATATCGAGGCCGAAGCGGACGAGTTCTACCAAAACGTCTTTGGCGTGGATTACGAGGGGCCTTCTCTGGCAGGCGCCCATTAGCCTGATCTGTGTGGATGGGCGGGCTGGCGTCTGCCTATCTCTCTGGGCAATTTTTCAAATGGCATCCAGGCGCAAGACCCTTTTGATTTTTTTATTCGTCTTGCCTATCGGGCTGGCCTGCCTGTCCTTCTTTTTGGGCCGCTATCCCATATCTCCGGCGACCTTGGCGCGGGTGCTGGCGTCGCGCGTCTTGCCCATCCAGCCCGACTGGCCCGACACGGTCGAGACCGTGATTTTCAATATCCGCCTGCCGCGCATCCTCATGGCGCTGTGTATCGGTGGGGGATTGGCCATCAGCGGGGCGGCGTTTCAGGGCATGTTTCAGAACCCGCTGGTCAGCCCCGATATCCTGGGCGTGACAGCCGGGGCTGGGTTTGGAGCGGCGTTGGGCATTCTGCTATCGGGCAATGCCGCCACGGTGCAACTGTTCGCCCTGTCCTTTGGCGTCCTGGCAGTGATTCTGAGCTATCTGATTAGCCGGGTATACAAAACGACTCCCACCTTGATGCTGGTGCTGGCCGGGATTGTGATAGGGGCCATCTTTTCGGCGCTGCTGTCGCTGGTCAAGTACGTGGCCGACCCGCACCAAAAGCTGCCGGCGATTGTATTTTGGCTGATGGGCAGCCTGGCGGCTATCTCGGCGCAGGATGTAATCACGGCCGCGCCGCCCATGCTGGCCGGCACAGCTGGTTTGCTGCTCGTGCGCTGGCGCATCAATCTGCTCTCGATGGGAGACGAGGAGGCGCGCGCGCTGGGCGTCAAGACCGAGCGATTGAAGGGCGTCATTATCTTGTGTTGCACGGCCATCACCGCCTCGGCGGTGAGCGTGTGCGGCATCATCGGTTGGGTGGGGCTGATCGTACCGCACATTGGCCGTATGCTGGTTGGGCCGGACCACAAAGTCTTGCTGCCGGCTTCACTGGCGATTGGCGCGGCCTATCTGATTGTGATTGATAACCTGGCGCGGAGCTTGATGTCGGCCGAAATTCCGTTGGGTATTCTCACCGCCATCGTCGGCGCGCCCTTTTTTGCCTTCCTGCTGCGGCGAACCCAGGGAGGCTTGCGCTAAATGAGCGCCCGCATCTGCCTGCAAAACGGCGCCTTTAGCTATGGCCGCCGGGAGATCTTTGGCGGGCTGAACCTGGCCCTGGCCGCTGGCGAGCGTCTTTGCCTGCTCGGCCCCAACGGCTGCGGCAAAACCACCTTGCTGCGCTGCCTGGGCGGCATGCTCAAGCTAAGGGAGGGCCGCTTGCTGTTCAATGGGCGAGAGGCGGCCTCTCTGAGCGAGACGGACCGGGCCAGGCTGGTTGGCTTTGTCTTTCAAGAGCATACGGTTCACTTTCCCTATTCTGTGCTGGATATCGCGCAGATGGGACGAGCGCCCCACCTGGATTTTTTTGCGTCGCCTTCCCCCAAAGACCGGCGCATTGCGCTGCAGGCGCTCGAAATGGTGGGCATTGCTCACCTGCAGTACCAGCGTTACACCGAAATCAGCGGCGGAGAACGCCAACTGGCGCTGATTGCCAGGGCGCTGGCGCAGGAACCGGAGGTCTTGCTGCTGGACGAGCCAACCGCTCACCTGGATTTTGGAAACCAGCTCTTGATCTTGGAAACGATCAACCGCCTGGCCCGCGACGAGGGCATGGCGATCATGATGGCCACGCACTTTCCAGATCACGCTCTTTTAGCTTCCAACCAGGTTGTTTTGATGAAAGCGGGCGGCTTTATGGTCGCCGGCTTGCCGCAGCAGGTTATCACCGAGGAAAACCTCCATCGGCTGTACGGCGTCAGCGTCAGGGTCATTGGCGTAGATAGCCGCGCCGGCCAGCGAAGCGCCGTCGTCCCTATGTTGAATGAGTTGAAAACTTGGGAGAGAGAATGAACCAGATTGAGTGCCCCTTTTGTGAGCGCCGCTGTTCCTTGACGGAGGCCGGGGGCGGATTCTGCCAAATGTATCACGCGCCAGACGGCCGGGTTGTCGAGCGATTTGCCCATCGTTATAGCGGCATGTTCATCAACCACATCGAGGCCGTGCCTTTCTATCATTTTCAACCGGGCAGCCGGACCTTTGTCCTGGGCGGCGCAGGGTGCGATTTTGATTGTCACTACTGTTCGAACGCTTACGTCGCCCGCTCTGAGCCGGAGCCGTTGTTGGTCTATCACCTTTCTCCCCAGCGGGTCATTGCCCTGGCCCGGCAGAATGGCTGCCACAACATTGCCTTTGCCGTCAACGAGCCGGGCGTGGCGCTCCCATCGCTGCTTGAGCTGGCAGAGGCGGCGCGGGCAGAAAACATCCCGGTTGGGGCATTGACCAATGGTTATTTGCAGCCCGCCGCCGCCGAAAGCCTGGGCGAGGCATTCGC
Organism: uncultured Anaerolineae bacterium; assembly: GCA_964651475.1. Classification (GTDB taxonomy): domain Bacteria; phylum Chloroflexota; class Anaerolineae; order Fen-1058; family Fen-1058; genus JBGSMF01. The sequence continues at coordinate 69,629 of CAZYXV010000014.1, forward strand.
TTTTGTCAACGTGAGCCTCAAGGCGTTCCGCGATGCGTTCTACCAGCGTTATGTCGGCGTTCCATCGGCTGGCCCCGTTCTGCGCACGATTGAGATTGTGCGCCGCAAGACTCACGTGGAAATCAGCACACCCATCGTGCAAGGGTTGAACGACGAGGACATTCCCGATATCGCGGCGTTCATCGCTTCGGTTGACCCCAACATGGCCTGGCACGTCTTTCGCCTGCTGCCCGAATACAAGATGGCGGACTGCGAGCGCCCCTCTATCGAGCGCGTGAACGCAGCTTTGCAAACCGCCCGGCAGACTTTGCCCTACATCTACTTTGGCAACTTTGTCGGCTCACAGTGGGTGAACACGCATTGCCCACAGTGCGGCGCGGTGGTGATTGAACGGATTAACCTGGGCGGGTGCGGGGCCAAATCGAGGGCGTACTATTTGCAGGATAATTGCTGCATGGCGTGCCATTATCGCTTGCCAATCGCGGGAGCGCCTGTGGCATGGAATTCCGAGGAACTGGGCCAATGACACTGGGAGTGATAGACGTTGTTGACTGGCAAACAACCGTAGACCTGGCCAATGGTCTGCCGGCGAGCGTTGAGCATCCACTGGTAAGCCTGGCGTCTGAGCTTGTCAGGCGGCATCCTTATCCGGGCGACCTGGCCCCTGGCGCTAGCCGCTGGGTGACGGATGTGGCGCTCGACTTGAACGAGCGTTACGGCCCCGAGCTGATGCTGCTTGTCTATGCCAACGCTTACCTGGCTGCCTCGTTCAAGCCTTTGAGCGCCGCAGCCCGCGCGGCGCGCATCTGGGAGGTTTTTGACGAGATTCAGCGTTTTGTGAACGCAAGTGGGTTCTCGCCGATCATTGTGGGGTTGGGTGGACTGGTTCCCCTGGCCGGCTATGTGTACACCGCCGATCTCGACGGGCGCGCCATCGCCGGCGGGATGACGGCTCGCTATGCCGGCTTGAACCGGCCCTCGCCGCGCGACCTGGCTTGGCTGGCGTCTCACCCTGGCGTCGAGCGCGTGATTGCCCGGGACGATTTTTGCGCCCAGTTCGGCGGGGTAGAACAGTTTTACCAGCGATTTCCCGATTACGTGCTGGCGGCCAGGGAAGGCTATTTGTTTCGCGGCGTGGGCAGCAGCGCGCGCCCTACCTATGCCGTGCCTGGCTTTGCCCAGACTATTCCGCTGCACACCACGCTCGGCGAGGCCAGCGCGCTCACCGACCTGGCCGGACTGGCGCTGCGCGCCCTGGAGCGCGATAAAGTGGCGTTGATCCTGGTTGAGGGCGTAGGGTGCGAATCTTTCCCGCTGCCCTTTTGCCCCATCTCAAATGCCTGCCATTGGTATTGCTACTCTATCGGTGAAGGGCAATACCTGGCCATCACCGCCGGCAAGCATTTTGTCGAGCGTCCCTATCCGCCCGGCTATGATTATCTCCCCGACGACGACGAGAACAAGCCCTATCCGTTTTCAGGCATCTTGTCTGAGCTGCCCCCCGATACCCTGGGGCGGCGCTGGCGCGGCAAAAGCGCGGCAGCAGGCAGCCGGAGCATTCTCACTCACACGGCCGCCGGGGCAGATATCACCGTCGAATGCTTTGCCCGGGCGCTGTACAACCACGGCGCGATGGCGGTGGTTGAGGTGTGAGCGTTATTCACAGCGCTCATTTGACCGCGCCAAAAACAAGATCCGCCGACCGTTCACCCCCCAAATCTGACCGTTTGCCGCGCAAGCGTTGCGCCAGCCCCTGTCCTTTGGTACCATAGAATCAAAAATACCAACAGGGAGGCGCAAAATGAAACGCTTAGAGTTTATCTACAAGCTGCATCCGTACGCGCTGTGCTGCATCTCGGGGCCGCTGACGGTTGTCCAAATCATCCTCGCTTTTGTCATCCATCAACCACGCAACGAAACGCTACAGTGGATGGGCTGGATTCTGTGGTGGACTTCGGCCATCTTTGGCTGGCTGCCGATTTTTACCCTGCGCAGAAGGGGCGGCGTGCCCAAAGGCAAAAGTTACGTCCACACCACCAGGCTGGTGGATAGCGGCGTCTATGCCATCGTTCGCCACCCGCAGATGGGTACCGCCTGGCTATTAATGTGCGCGGGGTTGATGCTCATCACCCAGCACTGGCTCAGCATTGCGTTGGGCGTCCCGGCGATGGCGCTGGCCTACCTGGATGTGCTAAAGGCCGACCAGGAAGGCATTGACAAGTTCGGTGACGCCTACCGGCGATACATGGAACGCGTGCCGCGCGTGAATTTCGTGGCCGGCATTATCCGGCTGATTGCGCGGCGAGCCACTGCATAAGAGGGGCGCATCCAATGGATACGCTAGCTTTCTGGAATCGCGTCGCCGCATATAACGAGGCAACGTGGCCGGCACAGGCTTTGACAATCGTCGCAGCCGCATACCTGACGTATCGCGTGTTCGCCAGGCCAGGCGCAAAGACAGACGCGTGGATAAAGGCATTCCTCGCCTTTGCCTTCACGTGGAACGGCAGCGTGTTTTTCCTGGTCTTTGTCAGGAATCCAATCTCGATGTTCACCGGCGCGCCGCTGTTCGTCATTGTATCCGTCCTGTTCGTGGTGGACATTTTCGCCAAGAGAACGCACTTCGAGCTACCTGAGGGCAGGTGGATGAGAGGGATCACCATCGCCTGGATCGCGCTGGCGGCTGTGTATCCCCTGCTCGGCTGGCCCCTGGGGCACACGTGGCCGAGGGTTTTGTTGCCCCTGTTCCCCTGCCCGCTCACCGTGTTCGCCATCGCCCTGGTCGCCGCCGCGCCCAAGTCTGACAAGAAAGTGTTTATCGCCTTGCTGCCGTGGGCGCTGATGGGATTGCCCAAGTGCTTTGGCGCGCTCGACTGCTACGAGGACTGCATCTTGTTTGCCAGTGGCGTCTACGGGCTGATCGTGCTCATCAGGAATTGGAGGTTAATCCAATGATAACAGTAGCTCGCTCAGACAATTGGTTCATCAGGCGGATAATGAAGCTGACCTGTTTCGAAAAGTGGCTCATCAACAGCCCGCACCACGCCCGGCATACGGAGCGAACAGCGCTGGCCTTGCTCAGGCGTGTCAGCCTGCCATCCCAGCCGCGCTGCCTGGAGATTGGTTGCGGACAGGGAACGCTGGCGCGATTGTTGGTGGAACGGTACGGCGCACAGATGGTCGCCAGTGACTATGACCCGGCGCAAGTAGCGCTGGCCCAGGAGCGGCTGGCTGATCTGGGCGAACAAGTCGAGTTCCGCGTCGCGGACGCCCGCATGATTCCATTCGACGACGCAGAGTTTGACGCCGTCTTTTCCTTCGGAGTGCTGCACCACATCTTGCATGGATGGCGAGAGGCGGTGGCAGAGATAGCCCGCGTGCTGTGTAGCCCTGAGCCTGTCCAAGGGAAACCGGGCGGGTGGTTCGTCTTTACCGACATAATCGTGGCTCCGCGCGCAGCTCGCTTGATGAGGCGGCTGCTGCCCCGATTCGATCAGCTAGAGGAGACAGCCTTGCGGGAATGTCTGGCCCAAAATGGCCTGAGCCTGGAACATTGCGAGTGCGGTCGGGGCGAATTTATGATTATGGCTGGGCTGATGAGCTACTGTATGGCTGTCGCCCGCAAATCACCCAAGAACAAGGAATAGTTCAATGCTCAAGATCAAAGATGGATTGAGGCAAATCGAGTGGATAAAATGGGCGCCCAATAGCGACATCCCAGTTGCGCTGCTCAGCCTGGCCTGGATGACGTTTGCCTACTATGCGATGCACCATAGCGATTCACTGCCGTTCATCGTGTGCGGATTCTCGCTCTTCACGAACCTGATCGTCAACGTCGCCTTCCCAACCTGGTGGGTCGTCGGCTACCGCAAGCAGCCGTTGAGCGAGCTGGGCGTCACCACGCGCCACTGGCTGCCCAGCCTGCTCATCAGCTTGCTGATAGCGGGGTTCTATGCGCTGCAACTGCAACCTGTCTTGGAGAAAGAAGATTGGCTACCCCGGATGCTGTACTGCGCGCTCTGCCTGTGGGAGCCTTTCTTTATCCACGGCTGGCTGCAACTGCGCTTCGAGCGCGCCTTGGGCGTCCTGCCAGGCATCGTGATGGCCGGACTGGGGCTTGCGATTTTCCACGCCGGCAGCACGCCCAACCAATTCTTGTTCGAGCTTTTCATATCGGGCGTCGCCTGCGCCGCGCTCTTTCGCCTAACACGCAGCCTGCTGGTACTGTGGCCCCTGGGATGGACACTGGCCTCTGCGGTGGGGACGGCGCAGACCGGAACAACCTTTAGCTGGATAGTCGTTGCCACCTACATCGTGATTGTGATCCTCCAACTGGGCTTTGTCGCCTTTATGGGCCTAGGCTCGCGGCGCGTGATTTGACATCGCATCCAGTTCGCGTATGATTATTGATGTTTGCATAGCTAAAAGGTAATTGCTCAGCAACCCTCCCGCAGGTTACAAGTTTGGCTACCTGGGTAGAGTGGCGCTTGTTCATCCACAAGCATTCAAACCTGCGGGAGGGTAGGAAAAGCTGCGATGGCAGAGAAAAATCGCCCAGTTGACAACAACAAACTCAGGCTGCTCGTGCACGACATTGTCACGCCTCTTTTTGGCTCTACCATCGCCGTCGCCTATGCAATCGGGCGTTTGGATTGGAGAGCGCTCGGCACAGGGCTTGTGATAACGGGCATGTTGGCGCTTTTCTGGAAGCTGGATCGCACTTTTATCTACCCGCATATCAAGCGCATACCGCAGGATTGGCTGCGAATGGAGACAGAGATGTTTGTCTCCGTTGCCGAACACCTCCTGGGCGCGCTGCTGGCGCTGGTCGCCTGCGGCTATGTCTTTGGCTTTGAGGTCGCGCCCACAACCTCGTGGCTGCTCCTGGTCGGCATCATGATGATCTTTCCCATCCTCCATGGCGCAGAGATGGCCGTGGGCTACTACCGCCAACTGCGGGAAAAGGAGCGCGTGGAGCAAGAGTTGCGGATGCTGGCCACCCAAGCGGAGATCAAGGCGCTCAAGGCTCAAATCAACCCTCACTTTTTGTTCAACACACTCAACACAATCGCCGCGCTCATCCACACCAACCCGGCGCTGGCCGAGGCGACGGTCGAACGATTGGCAGAGATGCTGCGCTATGTGCTGGCCAGCACCGAGAGGGGGATGGCGCCGTTGGCGGAGGAACTGGCTTTCGTTGACAGTTACCTGGAGATAGAGCAAGCCCGCTTTGGCCACCGGCTGCGCGTCACGCGCGAAATCGCGCCAGAAACGCTGCAAGCGGCCCTACCCAGCCTGATCCTCCAGCCGCTGGTGGAAAATGCCGTCCGACACGGTCAGGGAGCTAACGGCAGCATAGACCTGACCATCCGCGCCTTGCTCCAAGGAAACGAGATACAGATTGCCATCGCAGACCGTGGGCCTGGCATGCCGCCAGGTTACAAAATAGGCAGTTGGCCTGGCCACGGCCTGCGCAATGTGGACGAGCGGTTGCGCAAGACCTACGGGTGTGGTCTGGAGGTTGAGAAGAACGAGCCGAGAGGAACATTGGTGACAGTGAGACTCTCCAGGAGGAACGATGCGCATCCTGATCGTTGACGACGAGGCTCTGGCCAGAGAGCGCCTCAAGCGGCTGCTGGCAGACATCAAAGGCGTGGAAATTATTGGGCAAGCCGACGACGGCGTTCGGGCGGTAGAATTGATCGAGCAAGAGCAGCCCGACCTGGTGCTGCTTGACATCCAGATGCCGGGGCTGGATGGCTTTGGCGTCATTCAAGCCCTGAAGGAGCCGCCGCCAATCATTTTTGTCACCGCCTACGACGAGCATGCCATCCGCGCTTTTGAGGTCAACGCATTGGATTATTTGCTCAAGCCCTTTAGCCGGGAGCGGCTGGAGAAGGCTATCCACCGCGCCCAGCAAGAACTGGCCGAGGAGCGCGACCTGTCTGCTCGCTTTGCTCCACTGCTGGATGGTTTGACTGCCCAAGGGCGTTACCTGACCCGGCTGGCCGTGCGCGAGCGCGACCACATTCGCGTGTTGGGTGCGGACGAGATAGACTGGATCAACGTCGAGGATGAGCAAGTCTACGTCCACGCCGGAAATGTAGTCTATCCCGTTCCGCGAACGCTGGCCGAGCTGGAGGCGCGGCTCGACCCGGCCCATTTCTTCCGCGCTCACCGCTCTGCACTCGTCAACCTCGATCGAGTAAGCGAAATCATTCCCTGGTTCAAGGGCAGCCACAAACTGCGCCTGACCACCGGCGCGGAAGTCGAATTGAGCCGGGCGCAGGCGCGCGTGCTGCGCAAGCGGCTGGATTGGTGACCAACTTTTCCGATTGCCATTTTTGGCGATAATATAAGTTGGCGTTATCTCACCGTACACTGGAGGAACATATGACTTGTTTACTTTGGTACCCTGGTCACGACCTGCTCTTGAAAGACATTGTTCGTGCAGAAAACTGCTCTCTCTATGACTCGCAAGGAAAGAGATATGTTGATCTTGAATCTGGTGTGTGGTGCACTTCGATAGGACACTGTAATCCCAGGATACTCAGCGCGATTGCCGGGCAGATGTCCCAAATTGCTCACACGGGTTACAATTACTCGAACGAAATCGTCGAGGAGGCGGCACAAGAGGTCCTGTCTTTGCCGGGCTTTGAGGGGGGCAAGTGCGTGTTTCTTTGTTCTGGCAGCGAGGCCGTCGAATATGGCGTCCGGATCGCTCAGTGGCTGGCCAAACGACCCTTGCTGATGACCATGACCGATTCATACTTTGGCGCCTACGGATCGGCGCACAGGAAACAGGCGGACGAATGGTATTGTTTCGACTGGACAACCTGCGCGAGATGTGCGAATTCCAGCGCGTGTGATGAGCGCTGCGAGCGATGGGCAGCCATCCCCTACGATCAAATTGGAGGCTTTTTGCTTGAGCCGGGCAGTTCTTCAGGCATGGTCCGGTTTCCGCCTGACAAGCTGATCCGCAGCATTGTCGGCGCAATCAAGCGAGACGGCGGCCTCGTTCTCGTGAACGAGGTTACTACGGGCATTGGGCGGACTGGACAGTGGTTTGGCTACCAGCACTATGGCCTCTCGCCGGACATTGTCGCCATGGGCAAAGGCATCGGCAACGGCTATCCGGTCAGCATAACCGCCTGCGCGCCTGGTGTTGCAGACCGCCTCGGCGGCCAGCCTATCAAGTATGCCCAATCTCACCAAAACGACCCGCTGGGGGCCGTCGTAGCGCGGGAGGTCATCCGAATCATCCAGGAGGAAGGGTTGATCGAGCGAGGCAGGAGCATTGCAGCCACGCTCCGGGCCGGACTGGAGGAAATCCAGGCGCGCACGGGCCAGATCAAGCAAGTGCGTGGGCGGGGATTGATGGTGGCGATTGAATTAAAAGACGATGCGGAAACCTCATTCACGATCTGGGTGCATCAGGAGCTTGTGCGGCGCGGCTTTATCGTGGCGCGGCGGCCGGGCACCAGCGTGCTGCGGCTCGACCCCAGCCTGACGATTGATTGTGAGGATATCGAGGGGTTCCTGGCAACACTTGAGCTTGTGCTGGCTCAAAGAGAAAAGTGACCCTATGATCAACGTCAATCACGTCACCAAGCAATTTGATACATGTATCGCTGTTGAGCAAGTCTCTTTCCAAATCTCGCAGGGTGAGGCATTGGGAGTGTTGGGACCGAATGGCGCGGGCAAGACCACGCTGTTCAAACTTATCGCCGGCTTTCTCTATCCAGACGCGGGCAACATCCAGCCCACCGGGCCAACCCGGCCCCGCATCGGCTTCAAGCCCGACCATCTCTTGTATCCAGGCAACATGCGCGTCAGGCAATATCTCGAGCTGGTGGCGCAGTTGAGCAATATCGAACGGCACCACATTCCACGTGAGGTAACCGAGGCGCTGGAGAGGGTCAGGCTGACAGCGGCTGCCGACAAGCGCATCAAGGAGTGTTCCAAAGGCATGCGCCAGCGGCTGGGCCTGGCCCAGGTATTGATTGGCCACCCGCCTCTCTTGCTGATTGACGAGCCTTCGAATGGCCTGGACCCGGCCGGCCAGGCCGACATCTGCCGTCTCCTCCAGGAACTAGACGCCGATGGCTACACGATTGTCCTAAGCTCGCATCAACTTGCTGAGGTCAAGCGGGTATGCACTCACCTGATTATATTGAACCACGGCAAGATCCACTATGAAAACAGCATGGAAAAGGCCCTGGCGCTCCGCCCGCACATCACAATCCAGGCCACAGAAGATTTGGGTGGCTTGCGGGTCCGTTTAGAGTCGCTGCATCCTGGCGTGCACGTTGACGGGGCGCTAGTCAGGTTGGAGGATGAGGCGGTTAACGCGCGCCGGGAGGTCTTGCGCTTAATTGTGGAAGCCGGCCTGGATATTTGCCATCTTGAGCAGCAAAGAGCGACGCTGGAAGAAATCTATGCAGAGGTCGTCCAATGATTCAACGCATGCTTGCCCTGGCCGCTTATCTTGCGCGCAGCCTACTATTTTCACTGGCCGGTTGCCTGTACATCCTGCTGGCGCTGGCAAGCTGGTGGGTCTTTTTTCCACCCACTCAACTGACGCCACACGCCGATTACTATATCTTACTGCTGGCAGGTCTGGGCGGCGCATTCGCTTTCCTGGTCACTTTTACCATTGCCGGCCGCGCCAACCATGCCATGCATTATCCCCTGCTGGTGCGCTTGCCCAGCCGTATCGAGTACCTGGGGGCAGTGCTGATCAGCGCGCTGGTCTTTGGCACGGCGCTGCAGCTTTTGGTGGCGATTCTAGCCATCTATCACGGCCCAACCTTTACGCTCTGGCATATTTTGATCATCCCCATCGTCTGGTTGCCCGTCAACAGCCTGTCGGCTGTGTTAGCGCTACACGCCTCCGACCTGGTCGTTGCTGGGTGGTCGCGGATATATGTTTATGGTATTCTGCTGGCCCTGGCGATTGGGCAAAAGATAAATTATCCCCAGCCCTTTCAAACCTTGCCCATCAAGCAAGTGCTTGGCGCCCCCTTCTGGCCATTCCAGACCATCCTTGACGCTATCCGGGCAGGTTTTTTTGGCCCGCCCCAATGGCTGGCCCCGGTTGTGCTGGCGCTGTACGCAGTATTCTTGTTTGCGCTGGCAAGCGAGTGGTTCACGGCCAAAGACCTGATCTTGGCCGAGTAAGGGATGCGGAAGAAAATAACTATCCCAATGTCGCCGCGTAGGAGCGCCTTTCCTGTCTAGCCGCTAGGCTGGCAGGCGCGGCTATCGCGCCCAGCCTGTCCTGGCCGACAGGCCGGGGAGGGCGCTCCTACGGGAATGTTGGGACAGTTTATTCTTTCCACGTCCCTAAAAAAACGCCTTTGGCAAGCCCAGCACAAGTTCAGCCGCCTTTTTTTCAGACGCGCTTTCCCAGCCATCCACTCCTTCCAACTCTGAAACGATCAGAAGCATTCGCACGGCAGCGCGAATGAGCAACTGGTAGAAATGCGGTATAGGCTTGAAATGTTCAAGAACTGAAATGTCTCCCTGGCGGGGACCGATCCAGTTGGCAAACATAGCAACGGCAAAATCCACCGGCGCCCAAAAGGGAGTAAAGTCAATAAACCCCGGCGGGTGCCCGGCCAGCACGCGGATGTTGTCGGCATTGAGATCGCCGTGAATCAACTGGTGCGGAAACGGCGGCAGCGGCTTGTACCTGGCATAAAGCTCATCCACCAGGCCGGCCAGCACGGGGTGAACTCGCTCTGGCCGACCATTCCAACAGTGCCGATGTGCCACTCCCCACGCAATTGTATTTTGATCCAGCAGGGGATGGTGAGAGATATGCTCAATCGCCCGGTGCAATGCCCGTATGGCCTCAATCACCTCGGGCGTATCCTTGCCACACGCCGGGCGGCCCTCTACAAAGGTCCAGGCCGCCCAACCATCTTCAAGCATCCAGTTGGCATTTTGCGCCATGATGGGGTGCGAAAGCCTAAAGCCCTTTTCCTCTAGGGGGGCCAATTCACCTGCCAGCCAGGGGGCCAACCCGAGTGAATGTTCTGTCTCTAGCGACCTGGCGTGTAACTGCTTGACCACCACCTGCCCAAACCGGTAGGCCGGTTGAGCACCGCCATACAACTCCACGGCGGGGCCTTGCAGGCCAAACATTGCTTTGACGTGTTCAGGCACCATGTGTTTTCACCTCAAAAGACCTGGTGTCGCGTGATATGTGCACCACTTGGGTCACTGCATACGTTCCAGCAGCTTGATTACACGCAAGGCATCCAGTGTCAGCCACTTGTTCGGTTCGCCTGACCGGCCAAAGTCAATGGGCGGGTCTGGCCAACTCTCATCCGCTGACCAGGTCCCATCGGGCATCTGCCTGCCCAGCAGATACTCCACGGCGGCTGCAATCTTGGGCACCTGGAATGTGTAACCAAGTCGCGCCAGGGCATCCAGCGCGCTGATGACGCCGAAACCAAAGTAGGGGTACTTGAGACTCTCCCACGTGCCCCACGCGTCGCCGACGTGATAGCGACTCATACGCGGCTCCATCAACAAATCGCAGACCGCCGCCGCAGCCTGGGGAATTCCCGGCCGGGCCGCCAGCCAGGAGTCTAGAGCCGCAACGCGGAGAACGTCCAGCGTAGCCCGCAGGCAGCCACGACGTCCACCCTCACGACAGAACCACATCCCATCGTCTCTCTGAATCGGCACGAGCCAGTCTATGGCCTTCCGCACGCGTAGGTCGTCGGCGTAGCCAAACTGGATCAGAAAGCGCACAATGCGCGCGTGAGTACAAACCTCCGTGTGTTCCTGCCACACTATCCCCTGGCCTGGAACTTGCTGACAGCGACAGAACGCGCCGTTCTCGCGCTGGTGCGTAAACATATAGTCGCACGCCCGCTGTACGTGTTCGTTCCTGGCCGTGAGACCCAAATCGCCCAACACGCTCAACACCCAAAAGGTGCCGCGGCCAGTCCTGGGCAGGTAATAATTCTGCTTGCCCCAGTACCCTTCACGCTTCTGGGCCGCCAGCAGTTCAGCTACGGGTGGGAAAGCGGGAATCGCCGCCTGTGCAGCGCGCACTTGCGCATCGTCGCGGGGACGATTGAGGATATCAATCAATGCCCGGTAGCGCACTGGGGGATTTTCTGGCTCCAGAAGCCAGGGAAGTGGATCGCCCTTTAAAGAATCGAATCGCCTCTTCATCGCCTCCACCTTTCGCCCCAACTCGTTGAATGAAATCCACGGCAAGGTAGCCGCCCCGAGCGGGTCCGGCGAGCGCAAAAAATCATTTTGCTCTAGCAGCCTGTCGGGGAAGCTGAAGCGCGCACTACAAACGAGTTTCTCTCCGACAGGCTGCTAGGATTGGGGCAGCGCGTGCAAAACGCCGCTCGTTACAAGCGAATACACCTCCAGTATTCGCTCGGCGATCCGCCCCCAACTGTATTGTTGCGCGTACGCCACGGCCTGGTCCGAAAGCTGCGCACGCAACGCGCAATCTCGCATCACTTTTTTCAGCGCCTGAGAAAGCGCCAGCGGATCCCCGTTAGGCACGCGAAAGCCCGTGACGCCATCCCGCACCAGGTACGAAAGCCCCCCCACGTCCGACGCCACCACCGGCGTGCCGCACGCCATCGCCTCCAGGGCCACCATCCCAAACGACTCATAGTGCGAAGGCATCACCACCACATCGGCCGCCGAATAATAGTAATTGAGCGTGTCTTGCTCGCGCGCGCCCAAGAATGTGACCAGCCCCCTCAATCCCAATTGTTCGCGCAGCACTTTGAGCCGCGCCATCTCGGCGTTGTCGTTTGAGCAGGGATTGCCGCCAATAATCGCCACACTTAACTGATCCGCGCATATCTGATCCTGCTGGACGCACAGCGCAATCGCGCGCAGCAGCGTGTCAATGCCCTTGAGCGGCTCGATGCGCCCCACGTACAGAATCAAGCCGGTGCACGGCGGCGCTCCAATCGCCTGCCGGGCCAATTTAAACGGGATGGGATGAAAGCGATGCACGTCCACGCCCGGCGAAACGACGCTGATGCGCGCCGGGTCGGCTGCATAAAACTCGATCAACTGAGCCTGTTCTACCGGCGTGGCAGCGATAACGCGGTCGGCCTGCGCCACGACGTGCGCCTCCATTTCAAGGCGCAATGGAGGCTCGCGTTCGGCATCGCTTTGCGCGATGAGATTCTTCATGTGGCCCAGCGTGTGAAACATCTGCACCACTGGCGCGTCCCACGCAACGCGCAACTGCTCGGCCACCAACCCCGATAGCCAATAATGGCTGTGAATCGCGTCGTACGTCGCGCCTTCGCGCCGGGCGAATTGCAGCACGCCCTCGGTAAACTCGGGCAAATGATTGTAAACCAGCCGCTTGTCGTAAGGCTCTTCGGGGCCAGCCGGCACGTGGACTACCCGGCCGCGCAAACCCAGCCGGTGCATCACGTGCGGCAAGTGCGGGTTCTGCGAGCGCGTGAACACGTCCACCTGGATGCTGCGCCGGTCGAGTTCGCGGCCCAGGTCTCGGACGTACACGTTCATGCCGCCGGTTTCTTTGCCGCCCAACATCGCCAGCGGGCAGGTGTGGACCGAAATCATGGCCACGCGCTGCACCGGGCCAGAAGGCGCAAAGCGATCGTCGCAAATAACCTGTGTAAAAGATGGCCTAATCACGTATCACCGCTTTTCGCGCTGGATGCTCAGGCGATAAATGTGTGTATCCACGCCGCCCAGGCGATACTTGTATCCTTCGTTGCCCCTCAAAAAATCAAACGCGCTCCGTCCCTGTTCGATGGCGTGCTGAATCGTCCAACCGGCCAGCGCGTTGCCCAACGAAAGATGACCGAATTTTTCCATGTCGAACCCCGAGTTGTACAGCATCACCTGGTTATGATAGTCAAAATTCATATAGGCCGCCGCCTGCACGCCCTCCACCTCGGCGAACGCCAAAAGCAGCCATCCCGCGCGTTGAGCGGCGTGTGCCGCCGCGTGGAAAAAGGCTCGCATGGAACTGTCCATAAACTCGGCCTTGTCCGGGCGGCTTTTGACCAACAGCTCGATAAAAGTATCCACATCGGCATCCAGCGAGTCCTCACCGCGCGTGATGTAATACGCGGCGCCGGATTCTTGAGCGCGGCGCATTTTGCGGCGCAGTTCGTGGCGATCCTTTTTATCCAGGCTGTCCAGGTACTCGTCCCACGTCGAGGGCAGTCGAACGATTGGGCAAACCTCTTGCACGGATTGGGATACGACATAACCGCGTGTCCGCGCCAGTTGGGGCAACATCGTAAGGCTTGGCGAAGCTTGCGGAATGTTGCACAAGCCCCACGTGTCCCAATGGGGAACATCCGGCCCGGCCAACGCATCGAGCAGCGTCTCGTACACTGGCATCTCGCAGCCGCGCGCGACGAGCACATCCAGGTAATCCGAAACGTCAACGCAGCCCACCGTGTTCAAACTAAAGTGGGTGATCTCGTCCAGCCGAAAAAGCGGCGCCAAACCCACCAGTTGCCCATCGTCGGCGTGCACCGCCACCAGTAACAGGTCCCCCTCCCCCAGGTGTTGCCACCACGTTTGCTGCCACTCCAGGCGCAAAAAGGGAACGTCCGTCCAACTGCGCGCCAACAGGTCGTTCCACTCTGCGCTCAAACTATCGAATCCTTCTGGGGTATTGTAAATTTTCGTTTTCACGTCGTCTGTATGTTACCTCTCACTTGTGGGCAGGTGCAAGACCTGCCCCTACCCCGAATGATGGTCAATAATTTCCGGCTCAATTCTACCACACTTGTTTGACGATGGTGCCGCGTTCAATGCGCCACAACTCGGTGGCAAACTGTTGGATAAAGTAGCGGTCGTGGACCGCCGCGATCACCGTACCCTCGAACGTCGCCAGTGCCTGCTCAAAGCAAGTGCGCGAGGGAATGTCCAGGTGATTGATCGGCTCGTCCAGCAACAACAAATTGCAGCCGCGCGCCACCAGGCACGCCAACAACAGCCGCGCCCGCTCGCCAAACGAAAGTAAGCCGGCCGGCGTAAAAACAGCGTCGCCGCTAAACAAAAAGAGGTGCAAAAAGGCGCGCAGGGCCGTCTCGGTCATGGGCGCGATGGCGCGCAGCGTATCCAACACGTTGAGCGATGGATCGAGAGTTTCCTGCTCCTGGGCCATGTAGCCAATGCGCACGTTGGCGCCCAGCGCCAGCCGGCCCGACAGCGGCGGCAGCGCCCCGGCAATTGCCCGCAACAGCGTCGTCTTGCCGGCGCCGTTCGGTCCCACCAGCGCCACGCGCGCGCCCTGCCGCACGTACAGGTTGAGATCGCGCAGCAACATGTGATTCCCGTATCCCACCGCCGCCTGGTCCAATACGACCACGTCGCGCCCGCTGGATGGCGCGGCGCCAAAATCGAGTTTCATCTGCCAACTGAGCTTGGGTTTTTCCACTCGCTCGTCAGATTCAAGATAATGCTCCAGTTTCTTTTCCCGCGACTTGGCCTTTTTGGCGACTTTTTTGGCAATGCGGCGCACACCCGGCTCCCTGGCAGTAGTGCTCAACTCAACTCGCAGAGAGTGTTGTTTTGTTTGGGCAATATCTTGCTTCATCCGGCGGGTCTCATATTCTTGATCACGCCACTGGCTCCACTGCCGCTCGCGCTCGGCCAGCTTTTGCTCCACGTAACCCGTATAGTTGCCGGCGTACTCGCGAACAGTGTGCGTAAAGGGGTCGAGATCCAAAATGCGCGTCACCGCCCGGTCCAGAAATGTGCGGTCGTGCGAAACAACGAGCGCCGCGCCCCGGAAATCACGCAGCCACTGCTCCAGCCATTCGAGCATCGCCACGTCTAGATGATTGGTCGGCTCGTCGAGCAGCAGCACGCGGGGATTGGAAAGCAGCACGCCCGCCAACGCCAGCCGGGTCTTTTGCCCGCCGCTGAGCAAAGCGACGCGCGTATCGGAAGGAACGTCCGCCAGCCCCAGCGCCGCCAGAACGCTTGGGGCGCGCCCCGCTTCGGAACACGCCGCCGAAAGATGCGCCAGCGCCGCGTCGTACTCTTGCTGGAGAGATTCTTGCGCAGGCGCGCGGGCCAGCGCCTCGGCCAAATGCTCCACCCGAACACTGAGCGCGGGCACATCATCACGCCAGCGATGGAGATACTCGTCCAGTGTTTCGTCGGAGCGGAACGACAACCCTTGCGGCAAATACCCCACGCGCAGGTCAGGCGGAGCCCACTGCACCGCGCCGGAATCGGGCCGATCTATCCCGGCCAGGATGCGCAGCAGCGTCGTCTTGCCGCATCCATTGGGGCCAACCAAGCCTATCCGCTCGCCGGCGTTGAGGTTAAACGAGACGGCATCGAGAACTGTCTCGACGCCAAAAGATTTGGAGATATGGTGAACTGTAAGCATGACACAACCTGTAAATAAAAAGCCGAAGGCAGCGGCCCCCGGTTAAAAGATTTCCCTGGCGCAATGCCAGGCCACCCTGTTGGGACGTACTACCTGAAATCTAGATATTTACAGATTGCGAATCATTAAAAGCTCCTTAAGCAGGCAGTATTATACTGCACGCGGTCATAAATTGCAATTTTTCACAATCCTGTCATTGCGAGCCGCTCCACCTGCGGCGAGCGGCGAAGCAATCTGTACGCTTGCAGATCAGAGATTGCTTCGGGCGCTTCGCACCCTCGCAATGACAACAAAATTGCAGATTGTGCCCGCGCCCAGTATATATCATCCTGGCAAAAGCCTGTCAACTCTACAAAAAACCGGCTCTCGATTGAGAGCCGGTAATCTTTTATTGCGTAAAAGGCGGTATGACGCTCGCGTAATCGAGATAGGTCACCAGGCCGGCTGTGTTGCGCTGCGCCGTCAACCAATCGTCAAACTGGGTTTCCTGCATCGTTTGGCGCTGCGGTTCGGTCAGCGGGTAAACCTGGCGGCCCGTCACCTGGAACACGTACGAACTGCCAAACACGTTCGTGATGATCTTGGTCGTCTGGCTGACGGCCAGGCTTGCCAATTGCTCCCACACGAGCGGATCAAACTGCTGGCTCACCTCTTGCACAGGCGACCAGTCCGTCTCGCCCTGCGTTGCGCTAACGACCTTGCCGCTTTCCACCTCGGCGTAGAACCTGTTAAATCCATTCGGCAAAAAGCTCGAGGCCACCTGGACGGCCGGCTCGGATTCGAGCCGCACATAACGCAGCTTGATTTGGTCCGCCTCTGTAGGCGTCTCGGCGCCGAACGCCTCTTGAACCTTGCCCCGCAACAGCTCGGCCTCTACCAAACTGCGAAAGTCGCTTTCTGTCATGCCAGCCTGTTGAGATAGCGTGCTTTTGTAATTGTTAAAAGCCGTGTTAAAAGCCGCTTCACTGACCGGGGTCGGCGACGGGGCGGGGGTGAATGTCGGTTCAGGCGTCACCGTGAGCGGCACGCTTGGCGTGGGCAGCGGCGTGCTGGTGGGGGCCGGCGTGGGCGGGATGCGATAATAGTCGAACATATTTTGTTCGATGAACTGGGTCACTTCTGCCGGGGAGACTGCGATATTCCGCCGCAGCGCCTCCTGGCGAATCAACTCCTCGCCCACCATCGCATCCAACACCTGCTGGCCCACCAAGGAAGAATTGCTTAGCTGGCTTTCTACCTGGGCAATTTGCTGGTCAATCTGCGTCACCAGGAATTCCAGGCTGGGGTCTTCGCCAAACTGGACACGCTGTTGCTGCAATTGAGCGCGCCGGCTCATCAGGTTATAGTACTGGTAACGCACCCGCTTCTGAAACGCCTCGGTCGTAATATCTACATTGCCCACTTTGGCCACCGGTTGGCGCGGCTGCAAAACACGCACATTATATATACCCAGGAGCAGCAACCCCACCGTGATTACCGACACAACGGCCACGCCAATCAACAGGTAGCGCTGCTGCTGCGCCTCGCGCTCGGCGCGCGATTGTTGCTTGCGCGTGAGTTCTTTGGGGAGTTTGCTTTTCGCTTTTGTCATCCTATGCCGTCCTATAGACTGAAACCCTCCCGCAAGTTGCCACACGCGAACCTGCGGGAGGGCACAAATACAAATCGAGATTGAAATTCAACTAACGCGCCGCGCGCCCCACAAAGGGGATCAACGCCAGGTGGCGCGCCCGCTTGATCGTTTGCGCCAGCCGCCGTTGATGTTTGGCGCACGTGCCCGTCTGCCGGCGAGGGCGAATCTTGCCGCGGTCGCTCAGATAGCGCCGCAGCGTCTCGGGCTGTTTGTAATCTACGTGCGCATTCTTGTCTACGCAAAACGCGCACACGCGCACCTTGGGCACAAAGCGGCGCGGGCCAAACCGTCCGCGCCCGCGTCGCATCGGGCCTCCAGACGATTCGCCTGCGTCGCCTGCATACTCTTCATTTTCGTCTTCGTAATCTGCCATAATAACCCTCCTGATGGGATCGCACCAGCCCCCATCGCACTTTAGAATGGAAATTCATCTTCATCTACGGACGCTTCCGCCACCATCCCCTCGTCAGATGGTTCGCCGCGCCGGTCGCTCAGGATAATCATTTCATTCGCCACCAACTCGGTGCGAAAGTGCTTTTTGCCATCCTGGTCATCCCAGCCGCGTGTCTGCAAGCGCCCTTCAATATAAACCGACTGACCTTTGCGCAAGTGTTGCTTGCATATTTCTGCCAGGTTGCCCCAGGCCACCACGTTGAACCATTCGGTCTCTTCGCGGCGGTCGCCGTCGCCCGAGGTCCACGAGCGCGTGGTAGCCACGCTAAACGACGTCACCGGGCGGCCGCTGGGCGTGTAACGCATCTCCGGGTCACGCCCCAACTGGCCGATAATCATGACTTTGTTAAGGCCTCTCATCCTCTTTACTCCTCAACCCAACCAGACCTGAACCCACACGCCAGTCAGTATCACTCCTCTTCGCGGACCAACAAATAACGCAGGACATCCTCGGTCAACTGGAGCTGACGTTCCAGTTCACGCGGAGCCTGCGCTGGCAATTGGACACGCATAAAGACATACTGGCCTTCGCCGACTTTTTTGATCGGATACGCCAGTTGCCGCCGTCCCCACTGTTCAGTTTGAGTGATTTGCCCACCGCTCACGCCGATCAAGTTTTTAACTTTATCTACGAGAGTAGTGAGAGCCGCTTCGTCTAACTCTGGACGGACAATAAATGTCAACTCATAATTGCGCATACTCGCGTTAACACCTCCTTTCCACGGGATTACCCCCGGTCCACGCCGGGAGCGGAAAGACGCGAGACGTGCTTGAAAGCTATCAAGCGCGGCAGCGGACAAGGGACGCTGCCGCTGTCTTAACGGGCGCTAGTTTACCACAGGCCAGCTTTTTTTACAAGTCAGCCGGGGCTTCTGACGTGACGATTGGAATGGCCATGTAAAACGTCGAGCCGGCTCCCAGCTGGCTTTCCACCCACACTCGCCCGCCGTGCCACTCGGCAATAGATTTGACAATCGCCAGCCCCAAACCAGAGCCTTTAATGTCCAGGGTATCGCGCCGCTTGACCCGGTAAAAGCGCTCAAACAGCCGCGCCTGGTCCGAAGGCGCGATCCCAATGCCGCTATCTTTGACGTACAAAATCAACGACTCTGACATTTCGCTCAGGTTCACCGTCACCAGGCCGCCCGCCGGGGTATACTTGAAGGCGTTATCCAGCAAGTTAGTGACGGCGCGCTTGAGCAAAGCGGGGTCGGCCAGCGACGGGCAACGCGAATTAATTTCGGCCCTCAAATCCAGCTCACGCGTGGCCGCCTGGCTGCGCACCTCGTTCACCACTTCGAGCACGACGTCGCCGAACACGCACACCTGGCGCTGCAGGCCCACGCCGGCCTCAATGCGGCCCAGATCCAACAAGTCGTCAATCAGGTTCGTCATCTGTTGGATGCCGGCCGAAATCTTTTCGACGTATTCGATTTGCTTGTCGTTCAGGGCGCCGACCATGGGCAACATGGTGGTATAGCCGCGCATGTACGTGAGCGGGCTGCGCAGGTCGTGGCTGACCGTGGCCACAAACTGCGATTTCATCGAGTCCAGTTCCTTGAAATGCGTCACATCTCGCAGAACGGCTACCCGCCCCACCACGTGCTTGCCCCCTCTGCCGCGCGGATCGTTGACAACGATTGCCGAGGCGCTGCCATACAACGTCCGACCATCCGGCAGCGGCACTTCGCCCGTCTGGACAATCTCGGCGGATTGAACAGCCGTCAACAACTGGACCACCGTCGGGTCGTGAATCGCCTCGGTCAACGGCTTGCCGCCCACCCGCGCCGATTGCACGCCAAAGGAAGCCTCGGCCGCCGGGTTCAAGAATAACACGTGGTTTTGGGAATCGGTCACGATCACCGCGTCGCCGGTGCTGTTCAAGATGGCCTCCAGGCGCCGCCGGCCATCTTCGGCTGCCTGGCGTCCATCTTGGGCAGCCAGGAACAAGCGGGCATTTTCTGCCACCACGGCCGCCTGGCCAGCCAGCGTGGTCAACACGCTGATCTCCGAAGCGGAAAAGCGGCGCTGCTCTTTGTACGCCAGCCACAACACGCCCAACGTCTGGGTTTGCCGCCTCACCGGAAAGGCCGCAATGGAACGCACGCCGGGCCATATCACGGCAGGGTTGAGCATGCCCCGCGTCCGCGTCGTGCTTTCCAAAAACAAGGGCGCGTCGAGTTTGCTGGATTGCTCGGCCAGGGCGCGATCCAACGGCGTGAGGCCGGCCTCCGCCACCTCGCCCGCACTGATGACCTGGTCGGGCGACCCGTCTTCGGAAAAGATCATCAGGCGGCAGCACTGCGCCGGGCTGGCCTGGAGCATGCCATTCAAAATAGGCGGCGCGCCGCGCTGCAAGTCGAGGCTGGCGGTCGTCACTTCCTGGCTGACGCGCAGCAGCAAAGACAAATCTTCCAATTGTCCCCGCACTCGCATGCGCATCTGCTCGAAGGATTGTCCCAACTGTCCCACCTCGTCTTCACCGTTAATCTGGATGGGGACAGTGAGCTTGCCATCACTGATCTGCTGGGCCGCGTGCGCGAGCGTGCCCAATGGACGGGTCAGCCAGCGAGCCACAAAGGCCATAAATACACCCGCCAAGATTGCCAGCGCCGCCAACAAAATCAACAACGGCATTGAAATTTGGGCCGCCACCTCAAGCACCGCCGCGTAAGGCAACTCGATGACGGCCGTCCACGGCTGCCCGTCCACCGGACGCACAAACAGCAAACGCCGCGTGCCGTCTTGAGCGTAATGCACGTAGGTCCGGCCGCTCCCCTCCTCTGCCAAGAGCGGCAGGTTCGGGTTGAGCGTCCATGTAGACAACACGAGATCCTGGTTAGGATGGACGACAATGCGTCCCTGTTCATCTATCAAAAAACCGACGCCCGCCCCGAGTGTCCGCTGCAATCCAGCGCTCACGCTGCTCATGATCGGGTTGACATCTAGCTGCGCCCGCCCCAACAAAGCGCCAAAACGCTCCCCATCGGCCGAGGCGGAATCCGCCACCTGGACGACAAACGAGATGATGGGGATATTTTCAGCGCCCATATGAACCTGGCTGAACTGCGGCGCGCCGGAAGCCAGCACGCGCTCCAATAATACTCGTTCTTCGTCGGTCAAATCGGTCGCCACGTCCGGCGGATAGCGGCTCAACACCTGGCTGTCTCGATCGAACAAGAGCAACTGGTCAAAGAACGCGCCAGCCCGCACGCTTTCCGCCAGGCATTGCTGGCGCGCAGTTTCGTCTGCGTTGCGCAGGCGCTCGTCGGCGGCGGACGAGTCTATCAGGCTTTGGCCGGTCTGGAAAAAATAAGACACGTTGCCGGTGGCGCTGATCACGTCGCGCGACATCTGAGCCACCGCCTGGCGCTTGGCCGCCTCGAGCGCCGTGGCCGTCACGGCGTACAACAACACGCCAATCGCCATCAGGATAACGGGCGTGAAAATAGAGAGCAGGCGAAAACTCAGGCTGCGCGCGTAGGGCGGCGGAAGAGGCGAACCGAGGTCAGGCCGCAAGGAGGACAGCGCAATGTAGATTCCCTGGACAATCGAACCGGCCAACACACCCGTCAGCAAAGTCGGCCCGAGTGCGGTCCGCAGCAACGACCAGCTATAATCCAGCGCATACAGCGCCGGTCCCGGCGTGTGAAGGTAAAGCGACGGCAACACGAACAGCCAGCTCACACCCGCGCCTATCACACCCGCCGCAAGCGGCTGGCGCATCAGCGCCGACACGCGATCGCGATAATTTTGTCGCACTAAAAAGCCGCTCACCACGCCAAACACGGCCGCCTCGACAAACTGGGCCAGCAACCCCGTCCCGAACAAGACGCGCGTCAGGCCGGCCGCCGCGCCCACCACCAACGCCGGCCCAACGCCCAACCACGCGCCCGCCGCCAAAACGGGCGCCAGGCCCAACAACGGGGTAAAGAGCGGCAGGGTTGCCTGGGGACGGCCGGGTACAGGCGGGGCGCTGGTGGCCGAATAGGGCCACAGCAGGAAATTATTTAGCCACACGGCCAGCAGCACGAGGAGCGCGAAAAACAAGGCGCGCCGCCAGTTTGGGAGGGCAAAGGCGCGCCGCTGGCTGACGAGGAGCGCCAACAGCGCCGCGCCATACAATGCCAAAACAATCCCCCCTTCAACCTGGCGGGCAGGAAATTCCAGGTAAGGTTGACGCCAGATTCCAAGCCAATTTGGCATTGTCCGCGTGCCTCGTAAAACAAATGCTAAAACGTACAGGTTATTATACACCTAATTTTAGTCAATGCGAAATCGCCTCCACTTTGGGATTCCGCGCGGAATCCCGCGTACTTGTACTGGTAATGACTGTCAGCCGTACAGTTCAATGTATGACCGCGGACATTATGGCTTTGCCATTTTCACTTTTTTATGATTATGCGTTTGATGTGAAATGGAGCTACTTGCCCTGATTTGTCATTGCGAGCCGCCTGGAGGGCGGCGAAGCAATCCCATTGCTACGGTTAAGGAGATTGCTTCGGCGCTTCGCGCCTCGCAATGACAAGGTAGAAACTCATTTCACATCAAACGTATTATGGTTCTTTGGGAGTTCCCGGGGTCGGAGCGCCGGGGTTCCCAACTTGTTGGGGCAAGATGGCGCTTTACCTGAACAAGTTCGGGAATCCAGCATGCTTTCCACGCCAAGTCCCAAAGAGCCATGATTATAATGTATCTATGACGTAACCACCGCTTTTCATCAACCAGACATAGCCATCCTCAAGACCCGGCCGCACAATTTCTGCAGATGGGTATTCCTCGGCGCTGCGGCCAACCAGGCGATACTGAATCCCCTCAGCCAGATGCAGCATTGAGACGACGATCAGGTCATGGTTGGGTTTTTCAGAACTGGAACTGGTCAACATCCAAACGTGGCCGGCAGCGGATTGAATCAGTTCGGCGGGGCTGCCGCGGAAAATGACCCGGCCATGCGCCAGCACGGCCATGTCTCGGCAGGTCTGACCAATGTCCTCAACAATGTGAGTGGACAAGATAACAGTTCGTTCCGCAGCCAGCCTGACCAGCAGATTGCGGAAGCGGATGCGCTCTTCTGGATCCAGTCCGGCGGTTGGCTCGTCCACGATCAGCAGCTTGGGGTCGTTGACCAGCGCCTGGGCAATACCGACGCGCCGCTTCATACCGCCCGAAAAGCCCTTGATTTTGCGCCCGGCTTCCTGGCTCAGACCAACCAGCTCAATCACGCGCTCAACGCTTTGCTGACGCGCACGCGAATCATCCATGCCTTTCAGAATCGCCATATAGTCCACAAATTGAGCAGCGGTCAGATCCGGGTACATGCCTAACTCTTGCGGGAGGTAACCAAGCATAGATTTGACGGCTTGCTTGCCCGCCTCGGTGGCCAGGTTGTGCCCATTTACGCGCAAGCTGCCGCTGGTGGGATTGACAATCCCGGCCAGCATGCGCATCAGCGTTGTTTTGCCGGCGCCATTAGGCCCAAGCAGGCCAAACATGCCCGCGCCAATTTCCAAGTCTATGCCGTTGAGGGCGTTCACTGCGCGCCCGTTGGCGCGATAGACTTTGATGAGAGATGAAATTTCAATCATAAGCCCCTTTCAAAATGTCAGGCAGCTTGTCGGAGAGGTGCTCCACGCGCCGTCCCCGGCGCGCTCAAGCCGCCGAGGACGGCGGCTTGAGCGGGGTTCTCCGACAGGTTGCTAGATATAGCGTTCTTGGCGGCGCAAGAGTACCCATGCGCCAAACACAAACGCCACAGTCAAAACAAACAATGTAATCTGATTGGCAATCAAAGCTGGATGGTCGGGCATGAGTGCGCCCATGAATACCAACACGTATTTGCCATTATTGCGCGCGAGCCAACCGCGCGCCAACAGTTCCAGCAGCCAGACGATGCCGGTCAGGAATGCGCCCGTCATGGTCTGAGCAGCCAGCAGCGACCCGGCGCAGCCGAGCGCCATCAAAGATAGCGTGGGGATCAGCCAGGCCAGTTGTACGCCCAAGGCATTGCCCAGGAGAGAGAGGTCGGCACCCAGAGCCAAAACAAAGACTTGAAAGGCCAGGGCGCACACGGCCTGGATAGCCAGGATCAAGCCCAGGCGTTCGAGCAAAAAACGCTCGGCGCGAGTCGGCGTGGCAAAGCGCAACTCGAGGGCCGGGTCATCCAAAAGCGCGTATGCCGCCATGATGCCGCCAATCAGCGGGACAACTGTCCCAAGATAAGCGCGGGCCATATCAAGCAGGTGATCCGGTTCCATTCGGAACAGGCAAATGATGGCGAACAAGGCCCAGAAAGCAGCCGGCAGCCAGAGCTGATCGAGCCGATAGGTTGAAAAGGTGTAACGCAGCGAAAACTGTTTCATAGTGTTTCCTCAGGCTTGTTTGGATTGCCAGGCCAGGTAGCGGTCGAGCGTGAACAGGGCGCTGGCCGCACACAGGCCCAGAACCAGGATATTGAGCCAGGCGTCTAGCGGCGTGTAGGGCATTTGCCCGCTTGGGTTGAATGCCTGGCCCTGGAAAAAGCCTTGCAGGGCGTAAACGCCGCTGGCATTCAATAGAGTGTCGCTGATGGTCGGGACGATTTTGTCATTGAGAAAGTTGCCCCAGAACCAGTAACCCGTAAACAGAATCTGGTAGACGCGGAGCGGCATGATCAGCGGACATGCCAGCGAAAAAGCGACCACAAAGGCAAAAGATGGCGCCACAATGATCAGAAAGGTAACCAGTTCCGCCAACAAAAAGACCGGCGAGGCTTGCATGACAATAATAGTGATCAGGCCATGCAACAAGACACACACACCAGCCGCCAGCAGCGTCGAGAGCAGCACGCCCAAATACTTGCCCAGAATGTATTTCCAGCGTTTGAGCGGGGAACTGAGTTGCAGCTCCCGCAGGTTCAGGCGGACATCACGCTACAAGCGGTCGGCGGCCAAGATGCCGGCCACCAGGGGCAAAGGCATGTTGAGCACATAGACCATCTCGGCGGCCTCTTGCAGGGGGGCGCGTCCGGCCAGCAGGTCAGTCAGACCTTCGCCGTTGGTCGTGTTTAGTCCGAGTACAAAGAATAGAGCAATCAAGATATAGGCGATCCACAGGCCGGCGCGGTGAGTGGACATTTTGAATTCCTGGCCAACAAGGTCGACAAGTTGCATCATTGTTACTCCAAGGATGATCATTACGCTCGCCGCGCTTGCCAGGCAAGGTATTGGTTGAGTACGAATAGCGCAATGGCGGCGCACAAGCTCAGCACCAGAATGTTGAGCCAGGCTTCCAGTGAAGTGTGGGGCGCTTCTTTGGTCCGGCTGATGGTGCCGTGGAAGAAACCTTGCAGGGCATAGATACCGCTGGCGTTCAGCAGAGTGCCGCTCACGGTGGGGAAAACCTTGTCGTTCAGGAAATTACCCCAGAACCAGTAGCCGGTGAACAAGATTTGGTACACGCGCAGCGGCAAAATCAGTGGGCAGGCCAGCGAAAAGGCCACCACAAAGGCAAAGGAGGGGACGGCAATCGAGACAAAAGCGATCAGAATATCGCCAATGATAATCGGCGCGTGCTGGCCGCTGACAACGGCGAAAAGGCCGAGCGCCACAACCCAGAGCAACATCGGGATCAGCGTAGATAGCAATACGCCAACGTATTTCCCCAAGATAAAACTAGTGCGCCCGACGGGGGTACTGATCTGTAACTCGCGCAGGCCCAGGCGGACATCGCGCTGCATGCGGTCGGCAGCCAGGATGCCCGCCACCAGCGGCATCAGCATGTTGAACATGTAGACAATTTCGCCGGCCTCTTGCCAGGGTGAATTTTGAGTAAAGATGCTCGCCGGGCCATCAGCGGCGGCTGTGAACATGGCTATGCCGAAGAACAAACATACCAGCACATAGGCGATCCACAAACCTGCGCGGTGGATGGACATGTTGAACTCGTGGCCAAGCACGCCAAAGAATTGAGACATAACTTTCCTCGATTAAAAGGGGTTGAGAATAATCAGGCCATGCCTTGAGATAATATTTGCTCCGAGCGATTGGCCGACATCAAAGCCATTCCCAGCAGCAAGAGTGAAAGGGTCAATAACAACATTGGGTTTTGCCAAAAGCGCTGGTAGGCCCACAAGGCATCCCACACGGGCGACAATTTCCAAACGCCGATGGCCTGTGATGGCTGGATGTATTGCGCCAGCCACAGGCCATACACGAGCGTCACGGCGTTGCCGGTGCCGATCCACAACGAGAGCAAGAGCGCCAGCGCCGAAAGAAAAGTCAGCGGCGCCAACCAGCTCAGAATCAGCGCGCCGAATAAATCCGGCGGGATAATGGCGAGCAGCGCCACGCTGGCAAGCAGCGCCAGCAGCAGGTTGTAGCCCGAAACGAGCGTCAGCCGCGCCAACAAGATTTTCCACGGAGAAGTGGGAGTGGCCAGCGCCAGTTCGGCGGCCCGATCATGGTCGGGACCATAGATGGCTGCCAGGCTGGCCGCAGCAATCATTGGCGCGACGAAACGGATCACGCTTTCTTTTTCCGCCAGGAGCGCGACCATCACGCCAATCGCCATCACGGCCGCGCAGGCCGGCCACAACTCGCGCTGCACCAGCAACGTTTGCGCTTTGAGCAGTTGCCAGGCGCGCAGGAAAGCGATTTGGAGCGGCGGCCTGGCGTGAATCTGTTTGAGGGCGCGCTCGGCCAGGTCAGATGGGGCGGCTATAGCTCGATTGGCGGTTGAAATGGCAGCCGAGACCTCTAGCCACATTGCATAATCAGCCTGACATTCGGCGCAGCCGGCAAGGTGGATCTTGATTTCTTCGCATTCTGGCTCGTCCAACTGTCCTGCGGCGTACAGCGGCACAAGCTCTCTGAGTCTATCGTGCTCGTTCATCGCCAATCCTCCGCGTGCGGGCTGCGGCTCAACGCGCCGCGCAAATGCTGGCGGGCATAAGCAAGGCGGCTCTTGACCGTTCCGAGCGGGCAGCCGCAGACCTGGGCTACCTCGCTCAAGCTCAGCCCTTGATAAAAGACCAATTCTAATACGGCCCGGTGCTCAGAAGACAGGCTCTGCAATCCTTGCCGCACCCACTGAGCCTGTTCGTGGACCTGGATTCGATCTTCGGGCAAAGGCTCAAGCGTCGCCAGCGTTTCTTCCATCGCCTCCGAAATCGGTTGGGGAGTGCGCCGGATAGCCTTCAGGGCAGTGTGATGAACAATCCCCAGCAGCCAGGCCACCAAGCGTCCCTCGCCGCGGAAACGGCCTGCTGTGCGCCAGACAGTCACCAGCGTATCCTGCACCACGTCCTCGGCCAGGGCCGGGTTTTCAGCCAGGCGCAGAGCGTAGGTGTACATGCGCTGGCCAAAAGCCGCGTACAGCTCACGCAAGGCTGCGTCTTCACCAGCCGCTATGCGTCGCACCAGCTCGACGTCACGCTCCACATCAGTCATAGGACAGCTCACGACCTGGTTGTCTTGCTGTCGGATAGATTTTCGGGTAATCGCGCCTGCCAGCATCTTGTCTCATCCGGCCTAAAGCTCGGCCGAGCTTTAGGTTGGGTTTGTTGTCGCCTGTATGTACCATAACTCCCCCAAAAGGTTCAAAGTTGGTGTTCTATAGATTTTACCATGCGTTGCCGCTTGCGCCGCGCCTTTTGACCTTTGCCAAAGTTAACGATAGAATTAGCAGCAGCTAGAACTGTGACCGTCGGCAAATCCAACACACTCCTTGTTTTCCGCACCTCGTAGGCTTGCGCCTCCATGCAAGCCGATGGCTGGGGACGTTCGCGCATAGGGATGCGCGAACTGCGAAATCTATGCTTGCAGTTGCTGAAATGGGAGTAAAAACATGACTAAATTATTCTGGCAGAGTGTTGCCATATTGTCTCTGCTTTTGCTATGCCTGTGGGCAAGTTCCACTGCTACCGCTGCACCGGCCGCCGGCGACGATCCGGCAGATGCGCCCGCACAGCAAACGGCAAACACCTACGTGTATCTTCCCCTCGTACTCAATCAGCGCACAGCCTACCGGGTCAACGCGCCGTATTTCGACGGCGCGATCCCCTTTGCCCAAACGGCCATCTTTTGGTTTGGGCGCGTGACGCCGGACGAAAACTATGCGGACGTGCGAGTGGGTTATAACGACGACGAGTTGTACGTGCGCCTGGCCGCCTTTGATCGCCGTCTGTGGTACGATACCACCTCCACAGCTAACGAGTTGACCGAGTGGGATGCCGCCACGCTTTTCATCAACCTGGGCAGCGCCGGCAGCGCGCCAGACGCGCACACCTATCGCTTTGTGGCCCAATTTAACTGGTGGGAATCGCGCGCCAACTATCAGGCCGCCTATCAGGGCGATGGAGCCGGCTGGGTAGCCGCCACGCTTCCCTTTTCCACCACGAGCGGGTGGCGGGGTGACGCTCCCAACAACGATACGGACGATCGAGGCTGGGCTATCACCTTTCGCATCCCATTTGCCAGCCTGGGATTGACCAGCCGGCCGCCTCAACGCGCCGTGTGGGGAATGGCCGTCGCCTTGCACGATCGCGACGCCGCCGCCGGCCCGCCGCTGGCGGATAAAACGTGGCCGGGAACCATCAGCGCCAACACCCCATCTGGCTGGGGGCAGCTGGCCTTTGGCTTGCTCGCCTACACGCCGCCTTCCGCAACGGCCGGCGGCACCGTCGCCATTCGCCACAACCTGGACGGCGCGAGCGTGCCCGATGCCGCCGTGGGCGGCACCATCGGCAACCTCTGCCCGGGCGATTCGTATTTTATCTGGAACGAGTGGGGAAACGCCAACTTTGGCAGCGCGACAGGTTTTAACATTCAAAATCAATCCAACATAGACGACTGGCCATGCTTTGCCAAGTATTACATCACGTTTCCGCTGAATTCAATCCCCTCAGGCAAAGTGATCATTTCGGCCACGCTGACGCTGCACCAATTTGGCGGCTCGGATCCAAGCCAGGCCCAACCTTCCCTCATCCAGGTGCTCAGGGCAGCTCAAGCCTGGGATGACACAACCATCACGTGGAACAATGCGCCGCTGGCTCTGGAAAACGTCGGCCAGGCCTGGGTGGACCCCATAAGCTTTCCCGGCTGGCCGGGTGTTGCCCGGGAGTGGGACGTGAGCTACGCGGCGGCGCAGGCGTATTCGGCCGGGCAACCCTTGCGCCTGATTTTGTACGAAGCTGACAGCGATTATCACAGCGGCAAGCACTTTGTTTCTTCAGATACAGAGGATTGGAATGAAGCGGGGCGCCCCACATTGCGTGTAACGTGGGGCAATCCATAAAAGCACGCGAGCAGGCCCCCAACATCTCGGAAGGGCCTGCTCACCACGGTGTCCGATCACCGGCCAGGGTTATTCACTTTTCCGGGAGCCAGGGCTATTGGGCCGGGCGCTCCGCCAGCGTGACCTTGAGCTCTAGTGGCTTGCCATCGCGCAAAAGCGTCAAGGTCACTTGTTGGCCTGCTTGGGCTTTTTGCACCATCATCTGCAGCGCTTCTATCCGGTCAACAGATTGACCATCAAAAGCAGTGATGACGTCGCCGCCTATCAGCACGTGCTGCCCATCAAGCGCGAGAGGTTTATAGCTCCCTTTCAGGCCGGCCTCGTCCGCCGGGCTACCTTGTTCCACCTGCTGCACCAGCACGCCCTTTTGCGCAGAGGGCAGGTTCATCGCTTCCGCCACTTGAGAGTTGAGCGTCAGACCGCGGATCCCCAACCAAGCGCCGCGGGTCGCGTTGCTCTCTGCTTGACTGGCCGGCTTTTCAGACTGAGGGCGCGCTTCCAGCGTCAATTTGACGGTTTCTTCTTTTCCCTCGCGCAACACCGTCAGAGTAATGGCCTGCCCAACCTCGGTGGAGCGAGACAGATACGCCACCACATCATCAAACTTTTTCACCGGCTGCCCGTCAATGGCCGTAATCACATCGCCGCCCACGCGCACTTGCTCGCCGTCAATGGTGATTTGGCGGTCGCTGCCGCGCAGGCCGGCGCTATCCGCCGCGCTGCCCGGCACTATATCCACCACCAGCGCGCCTCGCTGCTCCGATCCAAGATTCATCGCCTGGGCCATATCTGGCGTGAGCGTGACGCCGCTGATGCCGATGTGCGGATGCGCATAGCTGCCCTGGCTTATCAACTGCGGGACGATCTTGAGCACGATAGCGGAAGGGATGGCATAGCCAATGCCAACCGAAGCGCGCACAGGCGATTCGATAGCGGACGTCACGCCGATCACTTTACCCTGATCGTCTATCAGCACGCCGCCCGAGTTGCCCGGATTGATGGGCGCATCGGTCTGAATGACATCCGGGATGGTATAGCTCGTTCCGGCCGCCTGGCCCGACTCGACCGGCAAAGATCGTCCCAACGCGCTCACGAACCCAACCGTCATGGTGCCTTGCAAGCCATAGGGATTGCCAATCGCCACAACCAGCTCTCCCACCTTCACCTGGCTCGAATCGGCCATCTGCACCGGCTGCAGCCGCTCGGCCGGCACATCCACCTTTACCACCGCCAGGTCGCTATCGGCGTCAGCGCCCACCACCTGGCCCACCACTGTTTCGCCATCGTAAAAAGTGACCGAGATTTTATCCGCTCCATCTACAACGTGATTATTGGTGACAATGTGACCCTCTTTATCCCACACAAAACCAGACCCTTCTCCGCGTTGGTAAACCTCACCCTGATCGGGTATCTCAAAGCCAAAGTCCGGCATATTGGGCAAGCCCGGCATCTCGGGCATAGTAAACGACTGCTTACTCTTTTGGACCACTTGAATGTTGACTACCGATGGATTGACCCGCTCATAGATACCTTCCAGCGTGCCTTCCAACGCAGCTACCCCACTCCCTGAAATGGGTATTTGGGGCGTTGCCGTCGCCGCCGGCGCGTCCAACACATCCGCCGCTTGCTGGGCCAGAGTAGGCGCCCCACAAGCCGTCAACACTATCGCGAACACCAGGACTAGCGTCATCGTCATCACCGTCGTCATCATCACATAACGCTTGACCATATATCCTCCTCTATTTTTATCCATTACAACTCGATAACCAATCGGCTGCCGCGGCCTGGCTCGCTTTCGGCCCACACCTGCCCGCCGTGGGCCTGGACGATGCTTTGGACAATCGCCAGCCCCAGGCCGCTTCCTTTGGCGCGGCTCGACGCGCCCCGATAAAAACGCTCGAAAATGTGGGGCAAATCCACCGGGTCAATCCCGGGGCCGTTATCTTGCACCCATATCTGTACCTTGTCGCCTGTATACCCGGTGCCAAGTTTAACCTCGCCGCCGGATGGTGTGAACTTGAGCGCGTTATCTAAAAGATTAGACAACGCAATCTCTATCCGCGCGCGGTCGCAGCGGAGCGGAAGCACATCATCCGGCAATTCAACCAATAACGCCACTCCTTTCTCGGAGGCCAGCGGCTTGAATGTCGCCGCCGCCGCCTCAACCACTTCACGCAGATCGCGCTCGGCTACGTCCAAATCAACCAGGCCGGCGTCGAGCCGAGACAAATCGAGCAGGTTGTGCGTGATCCACTCTAGCCGCTCGAGCTGAACCTGGCTTTCGGCCAGGAACTCGGCGCGCGCCGCCGGGTCTTGAGCGGCAGCGTGTTGCAGCAGCTCATTGAACGTCTTGAGCGCCGTGATAGGCGTGCGCAGCTCGTGTGAAGCGTCTGCGATGAAACGGCGCAGCGCATCGCGCTCGGCCGATAGCGCCGCAAAGCTGGCTTCCAGCCGCTCGGCCATCAGATTGAATTGGCCGGCCAATTGCCCAATCTCATCATCCCCGCGCTGGGGCACGCGCGCCGACAGGTCCCCGCCGCTCATTTGCCCGGCGGCGGTGGTCAGGCGGCGCAGCGGGGCGGCCAGCCCCTGGCTGACCAGCAACCCTACGACGAGGGCCAGCAGCGCGGCCCCGCCCCCGGCCAGCAGAAAAGCCTGGCGAGTAGTAGCGATGGCTTGCGCGCCCATGTCAGGCGCGCCGCTCAATTCTACGTATCCCGTCGGTCTTTCGGCGGTGCCAATCGGCACACTGATGACGCGCTGCGAGCGGGGCGGCGCCGCCGTTTCGTTGACAGACGATGCGATGACCTGGCCTTCCATCACTCCAAAAACAAGCCGCCCGCCCGAGGCCGTTTCAACCCGGCGCACGATGACGTAGCGGACATTAGAGGGCAACTGCTCGGCGCCAGACCGCCCGTCGCGCTGAAGGGGCATCAGCACTGCCTCGCCGGGAGGCAGCATCATCACCACCGACGTGTCGAGCGTTTGAGCGCCAACGTCTGCCGATGGGACGACCCATACAAACTCTTGGGCTTCGGCGCGCGGGCCAGAATCTGCCAGCATTTCGCGGCGAGCATTTAAAATTCTGACCCGCGCGTTCCCCAAGAAAGAGGCCGTCTGAGCCAATTCCTGAAGCTCAAAACGCTGCAACACCGGCCCCATAAAAGGCAACGCCTGGCGCGCCACTGCTTCGGCGTTGGCGGTCAGGTACTCTACCTCTTGCTGTCCGGTATATCGCATGACCAAAGACAGCGCCAGCCCGCCGGTCACGCTGACCGTGATCACCGTCAGCAGCACATAGCTGCCCACCAATCGCCACCGAATCGAACGTAACATCATCTCACCTTTACTCTGCTATACTAACACTGAATGATTGCGCCTTCATTATGAGCACATTAAGGTTTCACAATAAATCAAAACCCCGGTTTCTCTTGAACCGGGGTCCGAGATCAGCGTTGGAACTTGTAGCCAACGCCGCGCACCGTCGCCAGCCAGCGCGGGTTAGCCGGATCGTCTTCCAACTTTTCCCGCAAGTGCCGGATGTGAACATCTATGGTCCGGTCATTGCCAATGTCGCTATCGTATCCCCAAATCGTTTCGATCAATTCGTCCCGGCTAAAGGGGCGCTCGGGGTGGCTGGCCAAGTGGCGCAGCAGGCGGAACTCGGTTGGAGTGAGATAGACCGGGCGTCCCTGGCGATATACTTGCAACTGCTCCAAATCCAACTCCACGTCGCCAAATATCAGGCGCCCGCCCTGAAAAGTCGCCGCCAGTTCGCCAAAGGCCCGGCGCAGCAAGGCGCGGATGCGCGAAATCAACTCGCGCAGGCTATAGGGCTTGACCACGTAATCGTCGGCGCCCAGTTCTAGCCCCAACACCTTGTCCATCTCCTCGTCGCGGGCTGTGAGCATCAATATGGGCTGGCGCTTGCCCTCGGCGCGCAGATGCCGGCACACGTCGAACCCACTCATATCCGGCAAGCGAATGTCGAGCAAAATCAACTGGGGATCGCAGCTGCGCGCCAGTTCGAGCGCCTGCCGGCCCGTCTCGGCCACCACCACCGCAAAGCCCTCTTTGGTCAAGCCATATTCCAATCCCCGCGCCACCGAGCGCTCGTCCTCCACAACCAGGATACATTCTCCGCTCATCTGCCGTCTCCTATGTTTTTCAAATGTAACTATCTTGACCATGTCACATTAAGCGAGCAAAGACTCCTTCGACAGGCTCAGGATGCCTTCGCGAGCACCCTGAGCTTGTCGAAGGGTGCTCACTGCGGCTTGGGAACTGGAGATGTGACGTTGTCAGGCTATTCAGCCACAACTCAAGTACACCAAGGGCGCGAAGGCTTTTTGTGTTCTCGGTGTACTTTGCGGTTAACAACATGCCGGCCTGAATGGTTACTTTCACTAGTATACCTCAAAACCTGGATAAAAATGCATGGTACAATACTCGGCGTAACCCAAAAACGCTTTTTAAACGAGAGAAGCATGAGCATCTTTGACAACAAACGTCAGACCAATCAAACCTTTAAACTCGATATAGACCGCATGGCGCGCGGTTGGTACAGCGACAAGTATTTCGAGAACGTCTATACCATGCTCACCACACTGACGCGCGCCGGCTACCGCTACGATGGGCGCTTTCCGCGCCCCGGCCTGCCCGACACGTCACAACTCGACATCGGCGACTTGAGCGTGGAAATGCAATGGTTCACGCGCAGGCCAGGCGCCACCGTGGTAGTCGGCGTAGATAAAGCCCTGGTCATGCTGCGCGAATGCACGGGCTATTTCGATCCGCCGGCGCAGGCTGGCGAAGCGGGGCGGTTTGTCAACACCTGGGACGAATTGGAAGAGGTGTGGGCCGTTCAGGACGGCTGCCTGGCGCACTACCCGCCGCGCGGCAACTCGCCGGCGGGCGAGGGCGACCCGCGCCACGTTCAACCCGTGATGCGCGTGCGCGGACGTTACCGCGACCTGGCGCTGCTGGAAACACCCACGCTGGGTATTCTCAGCCGCGCCAGCCGCATTGCCACCAACGTCTACAAAACGCTGATCGCCGCGCGCGGCAAGCCCGTGCTCTTTTTCCCGGCTCGCTTTGACGCGCACGAAGTGCAAGCCGCCGACGGTTACGCCTACAATATCGCCGTGCAGCGCTTTAACCTGGATTACGGAGACCGGCTGCGCGCGTTTGTGTCTACCGATGCGCAAGGCGATTGGTGGGGCGGCGCGGGCGGCGGCACGGTGCCGCACGCCGTCATCGCTTGCTTCCTGGGAGATACGGCCGCCGCGATGCTGGCGTTCGCCTCAACCGTTCCCCCCCACGTCCCGCGCATCGCACTGGTGGATTTCAACAACGATTCGGTGACGGACAGCCTGCGCTCGCTCCGGGCCATGTTCGAACGATATCGCGAGTTGATGGAGAGAGGGCAAGAAAGCGAGGCCCAACAGTATATTCTATACGGCGTGCGGCTGGATACCAGCAATTCGATGCGCGACGTAAACGTGCCGCCGCTCGGCGACCCGGCGCTGGATTTGGGCGTGACACCGCGCCTGGTCTTTACAGTGCGCCAGGCGCTCAACACAGCGTGGGAAAGTTGGGAGCTTGCGCCGCAGTGGCAAGCGCGCGCCCAGGCATATTGCCAGAACGTCAAGATTGTTGTATCCGGGGGTTTTAGCCTGGACAAAATCCGCCGCTTTGAAAAGTTGGGCGTGCCGGTTGACATCTATGGTGTCGGCTCGTCGCTCATGTCCAACGACGCCGCCGCCGGCACCAACACGGATTTTACCGCCGACGTGGTGCGCATCAAGATCAACGGCGAATGGATAGACATGCCCAAGCTTGGGCGCCGCCCGTGCGATAACCCGGACCTGGAACGGATCAAATAGTGCGCCTAGGACTATTAGTGTCAACTCGAGCACGGTTCGATAGGCTCACCGTGCTTGCGAGGTATCCTGAGCCTGTCGAAGGATGCAAGTTGACGCCAATGGTTTAGGACATGCCGAAAAACTGCATAAAACGCATGATCACGCCCATGTCACCCTGGGCTTTGAGCTTGCCCGTCATAAAAGCCTTCATCGGGTCCAGCTCACCTCGCGCAATTGCCAGATAATCTCCCGCACTGGCTTTGATGGTTGCGCTGGGCGACTCTACGGCGGCTTGCTGAACGGTGCATTTGCCTTCGGCAATAGAGACCGTCCACGTCCCACCGTCGTCGCCGCTCAACTCGAACAAAATGCGCGCGTTGACGCCGATCGCTTTATCGGGGCGGAACATTGTGGGCATTGCTTCCATAACTTGTTGGATGGTTACAGGCAATTCGGCCATGTGGTTTCTCCTGAAATGAGCTAGTTCAAGTATATGCCGTTCGCCCGATAAGTCAAACGCCAGTTGTACGCATTTCAAATCTTGGTTATAATATCGTCACAACCTTGCCAACACACCTCTTTCCAGGCGGGAAGAGTAACCCTGCCGCTAACGACTGTTGGAGAAGTCCTTTGATAGAATTCCGCAAGCACACATCTCCCTGGGTCTGGTTTACCCTGATCGCAACACTCCTGGTGCTTTTCCTGGTCTGGCAATTTGTCGCCTTCCAGTTTGCACTGAACAAACTGCCGAGCGGTTGGACAATATCTGGCGCGTCTGTGACCGGCATGGCCTACGAAGACGCCGTCAAATATGTTCAAGATGTGCTTACGCAGCAGCCGGTGCAGCTCGTCTACCGCGATCAAACCATTCTCATGCAGCCGGCCGAGGTCGGCGTGACGGTCAATCCAACGGCGACGCTGGAAGCGATCACGAGCGCTCGAAGCGCCAGCGGCGACGCGCAAGGCTTTCTCACCTACATCATTCGACGTGCGCCGCCGCCGCAAGACATCCCCTTCGTAATTGCCTGGTCAGACGAAAAACTGCGCGCCTACCTGGCCCACGTCGCCGATCAATACGACCTCCACCCACAAGAACCTACCCCGATCCTCGACGGCCTGCGTATGGCGGACGGTCGGGCTGGTTACGAGCTGGACATTTCAACCTCAGTGCCAGACGTTGCCGCCGCGCTCACATCGGCCAACCAGCGCCAGGTAGTATTGACCATCAAAGAAGTGCTGCCGCCGCCGCCCAAGCTGGCTTCGTTGGAGGCGCTGCTTCAAGCCAGCCTGCGTGATTTTAGTGGCATCGCCGGCGTCTATGTCAAGAATCTCTCTTCGGGCGAAGAATACAGCCAAAACGGAGACGTGGCGTTTTCTGGCATGGGCATTCTCAAGATCGCTATCATGATCGAGGTATACCACCGGCACATCACCGTGCCCGATGACGAACTCAAGCTGATTGAAAAGATGATGACCGACGAGCAGGGCAATGGCGCGGCCAACACACTTTTGCAAAAGATTGGCGACGGCGATGCCGACCTGGGCGTGACGCGGTTGACAGCCGTCCTCAAATACCTGGGCTTGGTAAACACTTTTATGGCCACGCCTTACGATCAGCCCGAGGCATACATCGCCGTCGTCACACCGGCCAACTCGCGCCTGGACATCAGCACCATCCCCGACCCCCGCATGCAGACCACGCCGCGCGACGTGGCGCTGCTGCTGGAAATGATCCACGATTGCAGCGCGGGAGGCGGCGCGTTGCGAGTGGCCTTTCCAAACAGCTTTACGTCGGAAGAATGTGCCCTGATGCTCGACGTCATGAGCCGCAGTATCCTGGTAGATCAATCCGGCGCGCCAGTGTACCTGGCGGGCGGCTTGCCGGCTGGCACGCGCCTGGCGCACAAATATAGTTGGTCCGACAAAGTGCGCGCCAATGCGGGCATTGTTTTCGCGCCCAAGCAAAACTATACCATCGTCGTCTTTCTGTACGTCCCCAACGGCGGCGATTGGCAGCAGGTCAACCCGGTTTTCAAAAACATTTCGCACGCCGCCTACAATTTCTTTAGCGCGGCCCCCTAACCCAGGCATGGGCTGACAGGCTGCGCGCCGCCAGATTTTCATCACCTTGCCACACGTCTGCCACACAGGTGTGCTATAATCAGGCCATGAGCAAAATCCTGGTTGTAGACGACGAACAATCTATTGTTGACGTGCTGGCCTATAATCTCGCCAAGGCCGGCCATCAAGCTCTCATCGCCCGAGACGGCGAACAGGCGCTGCGCCTGGCGCGGGCCGAACGTCCCGACCTGATGATCCTCGACCTGATGCTCCCCGCGCTGGACGGGCTGGACGTCTGCCGCGAAATCCGTAAAGACAACGATCTGCCCATCATCATTCTCACGGCCAAAGATGAGGAAATAGACCGCGTGGTGGGGCTGGAATTGGGAGCGGACGATTACGTCGTCAAGCCGTTCAGTGTCCGCGAGTTGATGGCGCGCGTCAAGTCGGTGCTGCGCCGCGCTGGCGCGCCGCCGCACGCCGCCGACTCTGCCCCGGCCTTGCACGCGGGAGACTTGCAATTGGACCTGGCTCGCCGCCAGGCCTCGTGGCAATCCACGCCGTTCGAGTTGACGGCGATCCAGTTCGAGCTGCTGCGCGTGCTGATGGCCCATCCCGGCCAGGTGTTTTCGCGCGACGAATTGCTCAACCAAGTGTGGGGATACGATTACTATGGCGACACGCGCACGGTAGATTCCGCCATCAAGCGCCTGCGGGCGCGGCTGCGCGAGGCGGCCCCCCAGCGCGACTTGATCATCACCGTGCGCGACGTAGGTTACAAGTTGAGCGACGATGCCTGAGCGGCTGACCACTCGCCTGGTTCTAAGCCACCTGCTCGTCATTGGCGTGGCCATGACGCTGCTCGGCTTTGTGATGCTGTCACTCGTGGAGGGTTACTTTGTGCAGGCCATGCAGCAAAGCCTGGCCATCCAGGCGCGGCTCACCGCGCAAACGCTGATGGCTTCACCCGGCGTCACTCTGACAAATGTCTCGCAGGCCATCTTGCCCTCCGCCTCGAACGCGCTCCAGCAGCAACAAACCGGCCAGCTTTCGGTGTATGTGCAAAACACCAGCTCGGATTTATCCACGTTGGGTGACGCCGCTATCCGGCTAAGCTCAGAGTTGAACACGCACATCCGCGTGCTAGACGCGCAGGGCATTGTGCAGGCCGATAGCGCCGGGCTTGAACGCGGGCGCGATTTGAGCAGCCTCCCCGCCATCGCCGCGGCGCTGCGCGGGCAAGAGCAAGCCCAAATACAAGGCAGCCTGATGTACGTTGCCACACCATTGCGCCAGGGCGATGGCATTGCCGGCGTGGTGTACCTGGGCCAACCCATGCGCGACGTCAGCGCCGTGCTGGCCGACTTGCGCCTCCGGCTGCTCATCTCCGCCGCTATATCGCTGGCGCTTTCGGCGCTGGTGGGGCTAGTGCTGGCGCGCGCCATCGCGCGCCCCGTCCGCGAGCTGACCCGCGCCGCTAATCAATTGGCGGGAGGCAATTTTGACTTTCCGCTCAACGTACGCTCGAACGACGAACTGGGAGAACTGGCGCGCGCCTTTCGCTCGATGAGCAGCGACATGAAGCAAATGCTCCAGGCGCGCACCGACCTGGTGACCAACGTCAGCCACGAGCTGCGCACGCCGCTCACCGCCGTCAAGGGACTGGTCGAAACGCTGCGCGACGGAGCGGTGGACGACTTGGACGTGCGCGAAAAATTCCTGGCCTCTATCGAAGACGAGACCGACCGGCTGATTCGATTGGTCAATGACTTGCTCACGCTCTCGCGCGTGGATGCGCAGGCGCTTGGCCTGCGCCGCGAGCGATTTGACCTTAGCAGCCTGGCGCGCTCGTGCGCCGACAAGCTCGCCGCGCGCGCCGCCGCTCAAAACGTATCCATCGTCGTGAATGGGCCGCCCATCCAGGTCCACGCCGACCCCGACCGAATCCGCCAGGTGATAATCAACTTGCTCGATAATGCCATTCGCTTTTCTCCGCCGGGACAGGCCATCACCCTGAGCATCACCCCAACGCCAGAACACGCTTGTGTATCGGTGCAAGATCACGGCCCAGGCATCCCCGCTGCCGAACAGGCGCGCGTATTCGAGCGCTTTTATCGCGCCGACAAATCGCGCGCGCACGCGGCAGACGGCGGCGCCGGGCTGGGTCTCTCCATCGCCCAGGCGCTGGTCCAAGCGCACGGCGGGCGCATCACGCTGGAAAGCCGCGAAAAATGCGGCACAACCGTCCAGTTCACGCTGCCGCGCACACGTGACGCGTGAAACGTAATTGTCCAAGATCTGTCCTCACACTGCCCCACGCCTGACACGCGCCTCCTGTAAACTGATTTTCAAGATAACCAGTAGTTTTGTATTTTTTACATGCGTGGGTCTCAATTCACCACAGAGGCGCAGAGATCGCCGAGTTTTGTAAAAAATTCCTCTGCGCCCTCAGCGTCTCTGCGGTGAAATCTAAAATCTGCACAAGTACTGATAACTAAACCAGGAGGTCAATCAAATGAAAAACATCAATTCTATCCTAACCGTCGTAATCAGCGTGATCGCGGCGCTTTCGCTTTGGTCATCGCATCCAATGCAGTTGCCGCAAACGGCCAGCGCGCTGGCAGATTCCGCCATCGAAACCACCGGAACCATCCACACCACTGGCAGCGCCGTCATCCGCGTCCAGCCGGATAAAGCCGCCGTGCGGTTGGGCGTGCAGACATTCGGGCTTACGCCGCGCGACTCTCAGGCTAAAAATACGCGCATCGTCGAAAACTTGCTCAAGGCGATCCGCGCCGAAGGAGTAGCGGCCAAAGACATCGCCACGGACTATTTTGTGCTCCGCCCCGAGTACGACTCTAATTACGGCGAGCAAAAGATTGTGGGCTACTGGACGGACAACACAGTGTTGGTCACACTGCGCGACGTGAGCAAGTTGAGCGAGGTGCTGGCTACCGCGCTGGAAGCAGGCGCGACGACGATAGACGACGTGAGCTTTTCAACCACGCGCATGCGCGAGCTGCGCGACCAGGCGCGGACGATGGCCATCAAGGCCGCCCTGGAAAAAGCGCAAGGGCTGACGGCGGCGGTGAACTTGAAAGTGGGCGACGTTAAAGACATCCAGGAAAACTCGTGGTCGTATTATTATGGGATGTGGAACAGCCGGGGTCAGTGGGCCAACCAATGGGCCAACGTTCAGCAGAACGTGATGCAAGCCCCGTCATCTCCCGAAGCGCCAGAACTTGAAGACGGCGAGTTTAGCCTGGGGCAAATCATCGTCCAGGCGCAAA
The DNA here is from genome assembly GCA_964651475.1 of uncultured Anaerolineae bacterium. Taxonomy (GTDB): domain Bacteria; phylum Chloroflexota; class Anaerolineae; order Fen-1058; family Fen-1058; genus JBGSMF01. Next base: position 109,595 of record CAZYXV010000014.1, read on the forward strand.
TAGACCTGACGGTCCAAATTGGCAAGTGATTGAGGCGCAAGCCATCAGCGATCAGCTTCCAATAACAAAATAAGCGACTCCAGTCATAACAATTCAGACAAATAATTCCATGAAACCAATGAACTTCATACCAATCATCCTTTTGTTATGCCTGCTAGTCGCGTGCCAGAATTCGCGGGTTAATCGAGTCATATCACAATCCATTCCTATCATTACTTCTACCGTGCAGTCGAATCTGCCCTTCACCGATTCTTTACAATCTACACCTTTGCGTATTCCTGATTCACAAATGCCATTTGTGAAAGACCCCTTCAACGGATGTGCTAAAGAAATCGCGCGGGACAAAGTTTTTAGACAACTCGAAAGGGAAATGTATTTATGGGAAATCTGCCAGATTGTTGGTAAACCTGATGAAGACGTAGGTAGTGGTATCTATGCCTATGTTTACAGGATGGACAATGGTTCAGTGGTGATGGTGACTTTTGCAAACCCTTATCTTCCTGCGTCGGTAGAATTGCAAGAGAACCAAAGAAAGGTAAAACCACAAAAGAATCATCAAGCTATAAGCGCAAATTCGCAACATTGATGATTCTAAAATGGAAGCGAGTTGCTCTAATCCAAACGCCACAATGGTTACCAAGACACCGCTGACAATAGCAACCTACCTCATCTTTCTTGCAAATGAACGGGCCATGAAAGTAGTTGGCATCTGGCCTTGAATCGTCATTTTTACCCTTTGCGGGATTGCCCAACGTTGAGCACCCTCTTTCTCCTACTAGACCAGATGCACAAGCATCTGATGATGCTACTACGGGAACTGCCAGAGAGGCTCGCCATTATCTGACGGGCGAAATGGCAGTGTGTCGTAGTCCGGCCAAAAGGTCATATTATCTTGCCACATACTGCAAGTCTCTCGCACACTCTCTCCTGGCAAATAGGGGCGTAGTATCACCGAGAATAAATCCCCCTCCTTGGTCCGAAATACGGAAATAGTGTTGTTACCCGCAGCTTCAGTGGCTTTCGCAGTAGCCATTGGTCGCTCCAGGTAGTCACACTCGCCAATCGCTAATGTTGGCGAGAAATCAAAGGGCCAAATCGGCTTGTCCTGTACATCCTGGCATAGCGAGTGGTCGAGCGTATCGTCAGAGTCACACGCCACACGTGAGAGAACAAGCGAGACTTGTTCTGGATGATATGGCTCATAGCTATCTGCGATCGTCGAAATGAACTCTGCAATTGACGACTCTGAGCTCATATGTGGCTGATCCAAAAACCAGCGCAAGCCTCCACAGTACTCCTCGGTACGTAGCAACATGACAAAGTGTGTCGTCGGCCCCATTCCCATGCGTGGATAACTGCGCGCCTTGCAATCTCGGCTGAATCCTTCCGCAGTAGCCACCTCAGCAACTAACCGGTCAACATCTCTGGGCGATACTCTGGTTTGACACAAAGTAGGCCACAGTTCGTCGTTGCATCGAGTGATGACTAGACCATTCTCGTAGACCACAAGTGTCGGAATCTCCAGTCTAATCAGGTCCCACTGGCCTGGCCAGCCACTGGAAGCCATCCCGTACCCCTCCACGATAACAGCATCGTTGTCTACGGCATGTTCTGCTAAGGACTGGCAACTGATTAACAGGGCTACAATGAGCAAAACACTTGTGCAAAAGACTGAAACTCTTACACTCATCATCAGCTTTCCCAGACCGCCCAACACATAAGGGGTTGACCGCAGATAGCTAACTGCTGATAGCTGACCGCTAATGACTCGAGAGGATGCGCCGTAAATCGCCAATGTCCAGGTTGCCGCCGGTGATGACGACGGCAGTTGGCCCGGCGTCCGCGGCCAGCACGCCCGAAAGCAGCGCGGCTACTCCCACCGCGCCCGATCCTTCCACAATCATGTGATGCGTCTCTACCATCCACGCAATAGCCCGAACGATATCGGACTCTTCGACCAGCACAATATCGTCGGCCAGGCGCGCCATGTCGAGCGTGATAGCGTCCCGCTCGATCTCGCCAGACAGCCCCTCGGCCAGCGTGGGCAACTGGGGCAGGTGCGTTCCCTTGAAATGATTGTACATCGCGGGCGTGGCCCGGCTGGAAACGCCAATGACCTGGATCGCCGGATTGACGGCCTTGAGCGCCACAGCCAGGCCGCAGATCAATCCCCCACCGCCGACCGGCATGATCACGCGCGCCAGGCCAGGCAAATCGTCCAACACTTCCAGCGCAATCGTCCCCTGCCCGGCAATGATCCGCTCGTCGTTGTAGGCCGAGACAAACACGCGCCCCGTCTCGCGCTCGATTTGTCGGGCGGCGGCTTCGGCCTCGTCATACGACTGACCCATCAAGCGCACCTCCACGCCATAACGCCGCGTGGCCTCAACCTTGGTGCGCGGCGTGTGTTCGGGCATGACGATGAGGGGCGAGAGCCCCAACCGCGCGCAGCCAAACGCCACCCCTTGCGCGTGATTGCCCGCCGAGGCCGTCACCACGCCGCGCGATTTTTCGCCATCGTCCATCGCCAGGAGGCGATTGAGCGCGCCTCGCAATTTAAACGAGCCGGTGTGCTGCCAGTTTTCCAACTTGAGATACGCGCCGTTCCCCAGCCAGGGCGACGGCTCTAGCGGCGTGTGACGCGCCAGGCCGGCAATGCGTCCGCGCGCCAGGTAAATATCTTGAAGGTTCATATCATCTCCACGTTTCAACCCGGCTCGTGGCCGGGGTTGATCATCAACGCGCATTGCCTGTTTTTTTACCACCAATGATTTTGTACTTTTTACATTCGTGGGTCTCAACTCACCGCAGAGGCACAGAGATCGCCGAGTTTTGTTAAAGATTCCTCTGCGTTCTCAGTGCCTCAGCGGTGAATTTTAAAATCTGCACAAGTACTGACCACCACAGGAAGATAAACCCAGGCGGTCATCGCCCGCTACTCGTAGGCGCCAATGTCCGGTTGAGTGTCGCGTGGGCGGCCGTCGAAATCATCGGTCGGCGCGCCAACGGCAGTGCCCGCATTGATCGCCTGGCTACCCTGGACAAGATGCGCGTCAAATGCATCCACCGAAGAGTTGACCAGGCCCGGTGAGACATCGCAGGAAACGTGATCCCCCGCGCAAGGAGTAACGTTGCCGAATTGCGTTCCCGTAATAATGGAATAGCTCGCTGTGAAGGGGTTTTGTGGCAAGAGATCGTCCGGCGGCTCGTCGTCGTACCAGGCAAAGCAAGCGTTTTCGGTGGGCGAAAAAAAGCGCGGTTGTCCGACGAATATATTATTGCGCAGGCGAACCTGCTCCGAGCCGGCGCAGGTCTGATCCAACGCGCACGCGGCGATGACGAGGCAGGTTCCTTCGCCGCCAAGCGTCGAGTTCGTCACAGAGGCAACGTCGCCTGGCCGCAAGTCAATCAACAAAGCGTCGCCGCCCGCGCGGCAGTTGTCGTCATTATTCCACTCGGGCCAGTTCTCGAAAAAGCCGCAATTGCCGACGACGATTGAATTTTCGATGAGGGTGGGACCGGTGACCTTGATCTGGTTGCCGGCGTTGCCTTCCGCAATCGTGCGGCGAATCTCGACGGAGGATGTGATCAATCGGGCATAAAGAAGGTCAAGCCCGTCTTGGGTATTGTGGCGGATGGCCGAGTCCTCGATGATCCAACGTCCCCCCGTTGTGCCGGTGCCAATGCCATCGCCATAACCGCCGGCCTCCTGGCCCCAACAGCCAACGGGCTGCTGGTCCGGAAACGTTTCGCCGCAGCCGTTCCACTCCACCGTCCAGTGGCGGAAGGTTAATGTGCCCGCGTTCGAGTCATCGCCGTCAATATCGCCATCCCAACCGACCGCGCCATTGCCAGCGATGCGGACATTTTCCACCGTCCAGTCAGTCAGCCGGCCGGCCCACACGCCGCCGTGCGCCAGACCGTGGATATCGAGATTTTTCAAATGGACGTTGGTCGAATCCTCGGCATACAGGCCAGTGGCCGCCCACAGGCCATAGGGCGGGTTGTCGCGCTCGCAGGTCAGGCTGCCGCTATGAAATTCGACACAGCCCGAGTGGTCCGTAATCTCCAGGCAAGCGATTTCAGCATAGCTGGTATCGGTTAGGTTGAGGATATAATTCGCCCTTTCCGCGCCCCACAATTCGGGCGGGTTGGCACAGCCGGAATCCCATCCCGCCCCCAGGATGCGCGTTGGGTGCGCCGCGTCTGGCCCGCTGGGGAGCGGCGGCATGACACAATCCCATGCCCCGTCCTGGTCGCAGCTATCCGCGCCAGGCGCGCCGTACCCCATCTGGTAACTCCCCACTGCGATGATGAGGGTATCGCCGCCGTTGATGTGCGGCGCACCGCTAGGCGGGAGCGCGTAAAAGGGATGCTGCCACGCGCAATCCTGGCCGCCAGTGTATGGCGCGTCTGTTCGACCGCTACATTGGGCGGCGGAGCCGCCATCGGGGCGCACGTAGTAGGTCGCGCCCTGCGTTGACTGAAATGGAGCAGGCGGCGAAGGTTGAATCAAAACAGTTGGCAGCGGGGTAGAAACAGGCGCGAGCGCCTCACTCGTCGGCGTTGCTCGTAAAGGAGCATTACACGCAAAAATCAACATCATTGTCGCCATCATGATGCCTGTCGTTTTTAATGCATTCACTCTTGCCCCCTTTCCGAGAGGAATGAACTCTCGCGTGCGGCAAACTCTCAACGCTGTGGTCGCCGGCCGCCACAACAATCAACATCTGGAACGAACAAGGAGGTGGGGGAATCAGGGCTGGTAAAAGCAGTACTAAAATTCTACTACCAGCAGCAAGGCTTGTCAATGAGGGGGCTATCTTTGATAGCCGCTATCTTTGCCTTGAGCGAAATGTGATACAATAAACCGCTATGGCAAAAAATTCACTCTCAAACCGCTCAGTGAAACGGGTACCTGATTTGATCTGTCGAGCCGTGTTAGCGCTGGCGCTGCTGCTGGGGTTGGCGCCTTGGGCCAGAGCGCAAGAGGACAAGATATCCAGGCCAGGCCAATACAGCGGCTATTCGCAGCCCAAGTATGACGAATGGGTACGCACATCTCAATACGTCGCCGTGCGAGATGGCGCCATGTTAGCCGTGGATATCTTTCGCCCGGCCACGAATGGGGAACTCGTCAACGAGCCGCTGCCCGTGATTTGGTCACACAACCGTTATCACCGCGCAGATGATACAAACGGCCAGTTGAGGACAATTCTGGATAGCGCCCCCTGGCTCAAAACTTTGCTGGCGCACGGGTACGTGGTCGGCGTTGCGGACGTGCGCGGAAGCGGCGCGTCGTATGGAAAGCGGACAGAACTGTACTCGATGCAAGATGCACTGGACGCTTTTGACCTGACCGAATGGTTTGCCGCGCAGCCATGGTGCGACGGCAACGTGGGCATGTTTGGCGCGTCTTTTATGGGCGCGGTGCAATTGATGACGGCCAGCCTGGCGCCGCCCCACCTGAAAGCAATTGTCCCCCAGGTAGCCCCCTTTGACCGCTACGCCGAGTATTACCCCGGCGGCGTGTTTGCGGACCAGGCAGCGGCAACGTGGAGCCAGACCGTAAAACAATTCGACACCCTCACACCCGCCGCGCCGGTTGACGAGGATCGCGATGGCGCTATGCTTGCAGAAGCAATGCGCCAACACCGGACCAATGCGGACTTTTATCAATTGGTAGCATCGCTGCCCTATCGAGATAGCGCCATTCCCGCGCCAGACGGCAAAACCAGCCTGGCGCCGTGGCTGACGGGGGGCGCCGTCAATCACTTGCCGGCCATCAGCCAATCGGGCGTGGCCATCTATCACATGGCCGGCTGGTACGATTATTACCGGCGCGGCGCCCTGCTTGCCTTTAATAACCTGCGCAATCCCCAAAAAGTCCTCGTTGGCCCGTGGACCCATAATCGCTACGGCGAATATTTTGACCTGGGCGCCGAGCATCTGCGGTGGTACGATTACTGGCTCAAGGGAATTGACAATGGGATTATGGATGAGCCGCCCATCTACTATTCCATCACAGGATTGCCCGAGAAACAAGCGTGGCGCTTTGCGCAAGCCTGGCCCTTGCCGGAGGAGCAATCTACAAACCTGTATTTTCACGCAGGCCCATCTAAAAGCGCGCGTTCTGTCAACGACGGCTTGCTGTACACCTACCCGCCCGCCGGCTCTGCCGGCCAGGACGATTACACGGTGGACTATTCCGCCACCACCACCGAGGGAACTGAATGGAACGACCAGAAAGGATTGACGTACACCAGCCCACCTTTGCCCCAAAGCGTCCAGGTAAGCGGCCATCCCGTCGTTCACCTGTGGATTGCCTCTACAGCTCAAGACGGCGATTTCTTTGTGGCGTTAGAAGAGGTTACACCGGGCGGAACCAGCGTCCATCTTACCGATGGCGTGTTGAGAGCGTCTCATCGCGCGCTGGCCCAGGCGCCCTTTGACGCGCTGGGGCTACCCTATCACCGCAGCTTTGCTCAAGACATGGCCGGCCTTCCCACAGGCGAGCCGGTGGAACTAGTCTTTGACTTGCTGCCCATCTCTAATCTCTTTGACGCGGGGCACCGCATCCGGGTGACTCTCACCGGCATAGACAAGGGCAACACGCAAACGCCCCTGGTATCGCCGCCGCCCACGATCAGCGTTTACCGCGACGCCAGCCACGCTTCGTATGTCACCCTGCCCATCATCCCGGCCCGAGCGGGCGAAATGGTGCAACTCGCGGGCAAGCCAGACTCGACAGGAATTATCCTTGCATCAGTCGTGGGGGGTATCGCGATTCTGCTGGCCATCGCCGGGCTGGCCCTGCGCGGGCGCAAACAAAAAAAGGCCAGCGACGGCTTGCCCCTCGCTGGCCCATAATCCGTTATCTATACTGGGCGCGGGCACAATCTGCAATTTTGTTGTCATTGCGAGGGTGCG
>CAZYXV010000015.1:0-108399 GCA_964651475.1 uncultured Anaerolineae bacterium
GTGCTGTCGGTTCTTTTTGACATTCGTTGGTCAGCTATGTGCTGTCGGTCAGCAGCAAATCTTGTGTAATTTGCCGGTTCGCCCGCAGTTCAACTGCGGGCTGAACAAATTTACACAAAACTCGACATACTGGCCAAAAGCTTGTGGGGTATTCAGCGCGCTGCGTGCCAGGCTGTGACTATCCTAAAAATTTATGGAATGGGGCGCTGGCGGCAAAAGCCGGGGTCAAGAACCCCGGCTCTTTTGTTCACGGCATCGCCGCGCTGGGCGCCGCTTGAGTGGGAGGCCGCGGCGGCAATGGATCCGTCGTCGGCGGCGGTGGCGGCTCTGTTGGCGGCTTGGGCGGCTTGGTAGGCGGATCCGTCGGCCGTTCGGTCGGCGATGGCACCGGCGTGGGCGGCAGCGGCGTCCGCGTTGGCCTGGGCGATGGTGTAATGGTCGGCACGGACGTAAACGTTGGCGCGGGTGTAAAAGTCGGCGCAGGTGTGGGCGGCAGCGTTGGGACAGCCGTCGGCGTGGCGATCGGTGGGACTGGAGACGATGCCTCCGTCGGCGGAAGAGGAGTTGGTCCCGTCGCTGTGGCTACGGATGGGCGCGTGCCGGTCGGTGTGTGAACGGCGAGCGGCGGGACACGCGTGAATTTGCCCTCCGGCGTCAAGAGGCGCTCCATGTCCCATGCCCTCGTCATCACGTCAGGCCGGACCGGCTCGACCACTACCATCCACTTTGGATTGTACTCTTCATTTGGATCCAATTGAGAAAGCATATTGGAGTGGACATGCCACACGGCCGGCTGCGTAATCGCCTTTCCGGCGGCTACCTGCAGGCAAACGAACCCCACCAACACGATCAGCAAGAACTGCGCTGCTTCACGCGCATCTCGGCCCATATTACGACCGTTCCGAACATTTTTTGTAGCCACGCGCCTTTACCTTTACAGGGTCGGGATTCTCATACTGAATGTGCTGCCCACGCCTTCTTTGCTGGCAACACGGATTTCTCCTCCGTGCGCTTCGATGATGGTCTTGGTCACGTACAATCCCAGTCCCAACCCACGCATTTCGTCTTCTTGAAGATTTTTGGCCCGGTGAAAGCGAGAAAAGAGTTGCTGTTGATCTTCGGGCGAAATCCCCACGCCGGTATCTATGACGTCGAGCACCAGCCAGCCGGCTTCCGCGTACGAGCGCAGCGTCACTTTTCCCCCTTCGGGTGTGTACTGCCAGGCGTTGCGCACCAGGTTAACAATGGCCCAGCGCAGCCTTCTCGCGTCCGCCTCCACTCTGGGCAAATTGTCTGCCATGGTCACTTCAAACGTCAACTCTTTTTCTTGCATATGAGGCTGCCACTCGGCGGCCACTCTTTCGATCAGGGCGGAGAACGACACAGTCTGCCGCTGCAATCCCAGGCGACCTTTGGCTTCCATCTCTGAGAAATCCAGCAAGCCATTAATCATTTCGATCAATTCGTCAGTATTGTGGCTGATGGTTTGCAAAAAGTTGCGCTGGTGATCGTCCAACGTGCCGCCCGAAGTGGTGAGCAACAACTGGCTATAGCCCTTGATCGCCGTCAACGGCGTGCGCAGCTCGTGAGAAACGTGCGCCACAAAAGCATCTTTGAGTTGTTCCGCTTCGACTTCGGCCGTCACATCTCGCAGCACGATGACCTTGCCCAGATGTTGGCCGGCGTCGGTTTGAACATTGGCCGATTGCATGCTAATCACGTTCTTGCCCACCTGAAAGCGCCGGTGCTCCAACGTCCACGCGGTGGAGGGAGTGTCTGCATCCTGGCCAGACTCGCTGGCAGATAGCTCTTGCAGCGGCGCAAACAAAAAGTTGGCAGCCATCTCGTCCAGCAATTGGCGAGCCGTATCATTCAAGGGGGTGAAATTTCCGCTTACGTCTCCCAATAACACGCCATCGCGGATGCTGGCCAGGATGGCGCGCAGGTTGGTACTGGTTTCTTCCTGAGTTTTCAGCAGCTTTTCGAGCGCATCGGTCCGCTCGGCCAGGCGCTCTGTCATCCTGTCGAACGTCGTCGCCAGCACGCCGATTTCGTCCGTGCGGCTGATGCCGGTTCGCTGCCTGAGATCCCCTTCGGCCACCGCGTGCGACGTGCGCACCAGTGAACTGAGCGGGAAGGTGATGCGCTGCGAGATGATATAGCCGACGAGTACCACACACACCATTGCTCCCAAGAACAGCAGCGTGTAATTCGTGCGGCTCGTAGCGCCGGCCTGAATGATAAAATTGGAGGGCAGCGCTACGGCAAACACGCCTAGCTTGTCATTGCCCACTTGCAGCGGGCCGCGCGCCAGGCGATACCAGCGGCCATAAATGCGGGTGTTTTCGCCCGACGTGGTGGCTGTGTTGTTGAGGGCATTCTCGTACAATTCAGGCAAGATGGCCAGCTCATCCAAAAGCGCGCCTGCCCCAGAGGGAAATTCCTGGAGCGCAAAGGTCGTGGCAACCACGCGACCATCCAGATAAACAATCACGTCGGCCAGCGAGGTCGCTTTGAAGTAAGTTAACAGTTTGTCCAGTGAACTCCCGACGATGACGGCGCCAACCATTTGCTCGCCCACCCCCACCGGGATGGCCGTCAGGTAATAGTAACGCAGATTGGCCGGATGCACTCCCAAGATGCGCTTGGGCAAACTGGTAGGATTGCCTGTTTTGATAAGAGTCTGCCCCACCCAAAGCGTCAGGCTCTCCCACTGTCCTTCCATCGGCTTGAGCGAGCCGTCTTCTCGTTCCAACAAGTGCAGCATCTCGCGGCCTTGCGCGTCCACCACCACGAGGTTCTCGATGCCCAGGCCGCTGGCAACCGGGGCCGCCAGCGCCGCCACACGGGGCTGATCGTGAGCGGCCATAGCTTCGTTCAGCCCCCGCGTAAAGGCCACGATGCGCGCCGATTCCAGGTGGCTGACTTCGCGGCGCACCAGGCTGTCCGAAACAACGCGCCCGGCCTCAAGCAACTGGTTCGTCAAACGCTCGTCGAGAGAACTGGCTACCAGGCGGGTAACCACGTAAATGCCAACAACGGCGACGGTGAGCGTGAGGAGCAGGTAGGGCAGAATAATCTTGTTCCGGATGTTGAGGGACAAGATCCGCTGAAAGATATTGCGCTTTTCAAGACGCTCGGATGATTGCATAAGCTTTTCCTGCTTGATATTGTGCCGTGGCCAAGCTTGTACTTGATTTCAGTATATCTCAATCAATTGTACAAGTCAATGCCCCAGAGTTAAGGTTGTGTTTCCATTTGGAGAAAACCCAATCACGCTTTCCTCAAGGGTGCTTTCCGTAGTGTATAAAAGTGGTATAATATCTTTTACCTGAGGTCCGGTACGTTCGTATAACCCAAAACGGTTTATCTATCTCAAGGTCCTCAAGCTGATCTCTAACCAATCAAGTGAAAAACGGCGATTAGCCGGCTGTCGGAGTGGCCAACGCCCTATGCGTTGGCGGGGCTGGCATAGGGATGCCAGCCTGCTCTCCGACAGGCTGCTAGCTCAAGAGACCTGATTGCGCATTTGAGCCATATCGAACGGCTTGAAGCGCTGCAATATATTGAGGAGACAAGCTGTGGGCAGAGAATTTTCCAAAGCTCAAGGGGTGCACCCCGATATTGATATACTGCAAAACGTGATCGTAAACCTTGAAGACAGTGTGCGCCGCCAGCGCAGCACACTCAACCAGGTTGGCCCGGCCATGCCGCAAGCGCCAATGTCTCAGCTCATCTCGTCAATGAACGACATTGAGATGCTCTTGCCGCGCTGGCGCGAGGCTGTTGAACACCTGAAGGTCGAGTGGACCGCCCAACAACGCGAGCGAGAAGAAGTGCGCGCGTTGTACAAAGTGGGCCAGGTCGTCAATTCCACGCTTGACCTGGAGACCGTGCTGAACCAGGTGATGGACCACATTATTCAACTCACCGGCGCCGAACGGGGCTTTTTAATGCTAAAGAACGAGACCGGCGAGATGGAATTTAAAGTGGCGCGCAACATGGATCGAGAGACACTGTCCGGCTCGTCTTTCGAGATCAGCCTGACGGTCGTCAACGAGGTGGCCCGCGACGGCCAGCCCATCGTCACCACCAATGCCCAGGCCGACCCGCGCTTTGCCACGCAAGAAAGCGTTGTGGCCTATAGCCTGCGCAGCATCCTGTGCGTGCCCCTGCGCGTGCGCGATCAAGTCACTGGCGTGATCTATGCCGATAATCGCATTCGCACCGGCCTGTTCACCGAGCGAGACCGCGACTTGTTGGCGGCCTTTGCTAACCAGGCGGCCACCGCCATCGCCAACGCCCAGTTGTACGAGCGCGTGCGGAATATGAAAAACCTGATGGACAATGTGTTCGCCTCCATCACCAGCGGCGTCATCACCACCGACGTGTCAGACAAAATCACCCTGTTCAACCGCGCTGCCGAATCTATCTTGTGCGTGCCTAACTGCGACGCCGCTGGCCGTTTGTACCAGGAAGTGCTGCCAGTGGACGAGCATTTTGCGCAGCTGGTCGAAGACGTGAAACGATACGATCAACCCATGGTGGGCCACGAATTGACGCCCTGGCTGCCGAGCCGCGGGCAGGTGAACCTGAGCCTGAGCGCCTCGCCGCTCAAAGACCCGCAGGCTACCACGCTCGGCGTGGCCATCGTGGTGGAAGATCAAACCGAAAGGAAACGCCTCGAAGCGGAGCGTGAGATCTTTCGCCGCATCGTTTCGCCCACCGTCTTTAAGGACCTGGCCGAAAACCCCCACAAGTGGAAGTTGGGCGGCGAGCGGCGCGAGATCACAGTGCTGTTTGCCGACATCCGCAACTTTACCAGCTATGCGGAAAAACTGCCGCCCGAACAACTCATCACGGCGCTCAACAAGTACCTGGCCATTGGCGCGGACGCCGTGCTTGAAGAAGACGGCACGCTGGACAAGTTCATGGGCGACATGGTGATGGCCTTTTTCAACGCGCCGCTGCCTCAACCCGATCACGCCCTGAGGGCAGTGCGAGCCGCCTTGACCATGCAAAAAGCCATTGCCGAGTTCAACCGCGATCAGCCCGAAGAGGAACAGCTATGGTTCGGCGTCGGCATCAACGCAGGCATGGCCGTTGTGGGCAGGATTGGAACGGAGCTAAAGCTGGATTATACCGCGGTGGGCGACGTGGTCAATTACGGCAAGCGCTTGCAAGAAAATGCGCGCGGCGGCCAGATCATGTTGAGCCAGGCCGCTTACGAGCGCGTCAAGGACGTGGTCGTCGTCAAGGCGCACGATCCCATCCAGGTCAAGCACCGCGTCGCCGTCGAAGCCGTATACGAACTGGTCGGATTGCGCGGCCAATAATGCAACGCGGCCTTATTGTCTGTGGATTGCCCCCTAACCCCAATCCTAATTCTATTACTCAAACCGTGAGGAGATACTCGTGCAACTAGTCACTGCTCTCTACCTGCTTGTCGTGTTGTGGCTGTCGTTATATGGATTTCAGGCCATCTGGCTGGTCATTTTATATTTGCGCCACCGGCGCGATGCGATAACCGGGAACTCGTTTGACGAGTGCCCAGTGGTGACGGTTCAGGTGCCGATTTACAACGAGAGGTACGTGGTAGAGCGCGTCATTGACGCTGTAGCCGCCCTGGAGTATCCGGCCGACCGATTGCAAATTCAAGTTTTGGATGATTCGACTGACGACACGACGGCCCTGGCCCACGCGCGGGTAGATTATCACCGCTCGCGCGGCATAGATATCGCGCTCATCCACCGCGAAAACCGCCAGGGGTACAAGGCCGGCGCGCTGCGCGGCGGGATGGAACACGCGCGCGGCGAGTACGTGGCTATCTTTGACGCCGACTTTTGTCCCGCGCCGGATTTTCTCAAGCGCATGATGCCGGCCTTTGCCGGGCAGCCTGACGTGGGCTTTGTGCAGGCGCGCTGGACGCATCTCAACGCCGACCATTCACTTTTAACGCGCGCCCTGGCCCTGGCGTCCGACGCGCACTTTATCGTAGAGCAGGTAGGACGCAACCGGAGCGGGCTATTGATCAATTTCAACGGCTCGGCCGGGATATGGCGGCGTGCGTGTATCGAAAGCGGGGGGGGCTGGCAAGACGACACCTTGACCGAGGACCTGGATCTCAGCTACCGGGTGCAGCTTGCCGGCTGGCGCGGGGTCGTGCTGCCAGACGTGGTGGTGCCGGCCGAGTTGCCGACGCAAATTGGCACGTGCAAGCAGCAGCAGTTCCGCTGGGCCAAAGGTGGGGCGCAGACGCTGCGCAAGTTGTTTGCGCCGCTGATACGTTCGCAGCTCACGTGGATTCAAAAACTAGGGGCCTTGCTGCACCTGACGATGTATTTTACACACGTGCTCATGCTGGTCTTGCTGGCCACCTGGCTGCCAATGATTTTATATACCAACACGTTGCACAGACTGCCGCTGGCTTTTCTCAGCGTCTCTACCGTAGGACTGCCGCTGGTGTGCATTGTGTCGCAAATTGAGTTATATCGCGACTGGCTGCGCCGCTCGCTCTACCTGCCGCTCCTCTTGTGCCTGGGCTGCGGCATGGCGCTCAACAATGCCTGGGCTGTGGTGCAAGGTTTGGTCGGCGCACAGAGCGAATTTGTCCGCACGCCCAAGTTGCGCCTGACTGGCCCTGCCAGCCGGACGGACATCATCACGTACCGCACACCTATGGACGCCACAGTCTTGGGCGAGATTATGCTGGCTGCTTTTACGACCTTTCTACTCAATAAAGCGCGCGCGCGCCTGGGCTACAGCGCACTCCCCTACTTGCTCTTGTACGTGGTGGGATTTATGTACGTGGCGGCCGGCAGCTTGTGGCACGTTCCCCGTCGAGTGTTGGCCTTGTTGCGCGCTTCGTTAGACACATTGAAATGAGCGCGCTGCTCTAGCTCAGACAAAAACATCCTGCTGGTTGCCAAGAGGGCAGACAGCAGGATGCTGAATATAAATTGAGATAGGTTAGAAGCGCTTGCGAAAAGCCCCTACTTTTCCTCTTTAGGGTGGGCATCTACCACCGGCCCGTTGGTTTTGCGGCCAGGCGCCTCTAGCAATGGGAAATTCTGTTCGCCCGCCATGATGCTTTGCCCGCGAAAGAACCCCCCCTCGTCAATCAACAACGAGGCAACAGAAATATCACCCCACACTTTGCCAGAGCTTAGGATTTCCAGCCGGCCAATGGCATTGATGGTGCCCTTGATCGCGCCCGATACAGACACGTTCTGAGCTTTGATATCTGCGATTACCTTGCCGCTTTCGCCAATGAGCAGGTTGCCGGCCAGATCAATTTTGCCCTCGTACAAGCCATCAATGCGCATGCTGCCGTCGCTTTGCACATCACCCTTAAAGCTGGCATTGGGGCCAATCACCGTCTCAATCTTGGGCGACACTCCTGCCGCAACCGGCGCAATCTGTTCTTGCGGTTGCTCTTTTTTGCCAAACATGTCGTTGCCTCCTGAGTAAGAGTATATGGAGCAGAATTTACAGTGGCGCAATGATACAGTACCCCGCTCCAAATGTCAACCGCGTCCACTCCGATCCAAGCCACCATATTGTAGGGCAGGTTACCCACCTGCTGCCACAGGTTGAAAATCGCCAAGATTGCCTTGTTGTGCTATATCGGGTAGAATAGCTAAAGTGAGGTGGCTATGAAATCTGAACGCAACACCCTTGTCTTTCTGGTAACGCTTGCCGTTGCACTCTATCTGCTGGAAAAGCTATGGCAATTCGGCGCATCCATGGGTGATTTGATCATGGTGTTTGCGCTGGCCTGGCTGATCGCCTTTATCTTCAAGCCGGCCGTCGAGTGGCTCAACGCCGGGCCGGCGCCGCGCAGCCTGGTAGAGTGGGCGCGGCTGCGTTGGGGGGATCGAACGGCGCAGCGCCTGGCCAAGGCGCATTTGCCCTACGCCGTTTCGGCGACCGTTATTTACATCGCCTTGCTGGGCGCCCTGGTGGTCGCCGCAGTCGCCATCATCCCCATCGTCATCAAACAATCCATTCAGCTTGGCTCCAGCCTGGGCGAATATCTTCAACAAGCGCCCATGTGGTTGACCTCGCTGCAAGATACACTGGCGCAGCGTTTCAACACCGATCCGCAATTGCTCTCCAAGTTGTACGAATCCGAAAAGATTGCCGAGCAAATTACGTCCATCGGCCCCAAGTTGGTGACGAATACAGCCAACATTATTGGCAAAGTGGCCTCGGGGCTGAGCGAATTGCTGTTGGTGCTGGCGCTTTCGTATTACATCATGCTCGACGGCCGGCGTGTGTCCGACCAATTCTATCGGTTGGTGCCCAAGCGCTACCAGGACGAAGTCGAGTTCGCCACAACCACGTTAGACAAGACTTTTGGTGGATTCCTGCGCGGCCAGATGTTGATGGCCCTGATTGCCGGCGTCGTCACCACCATCGCCTCTGGGCTGGCCGGTCTGCCTTACGGCGCCGTCATCGGCGCCTTTTGCGGACTGGTGATGTTTATCCCCATCATCGGCGCGCCGATTGCCATGTTTTTGCCGTCGGTCATTGCCTGGCTGGGAGGCAATACTGGCCCGGCCATTGCGCTGCTCATCTTTCTGACCATCTTTCAGCAAGTTTTGCTCCACTTTGTGGTGCCCAGGCTGATGAGCGAATCCATTGGCATGCCCTCGCTGCTGGTGTTGCTGTCGGTGCTGGTGGGCGTGCGTATGTTAGGCGTGTGGGGGTTCATTTTTGCTATCCCGGTATCCGCCGCCATTTACGCCTTTGGCGTCATGTTGTTGGAACGTTACAAGCGGCGTCAAGATAAGCTGGATGCCAGTTTGCCGGAAGACGAATGATGGGGAACGCATCCGTCGCTTCAAACTCACCTCAGACCGGCGCCCCTATGGCGCAAAACCCCGACATCTGGTAAGATATACAAGCTCTTGCCTTGAAAAATACACTTGAAAGGTGAGCACTATGGATGGAATCACTCAATGGGGACTGGAAATTGTGCGCCTGGTGCAGGCGCTTGGCCCGGCATTTAAAGCGCCCATGCAGTTGTTTGCCTTTTTGGGGCAAGAAGAGTTTTTTCTGTTGTTCATGCCACTGCTGTTCTGGTGCGTAGACAAAGGAACTGGTGCCAACCTGGCCTACTTGCTTATTCTATCCACCTATTTTAACGGTCTGTTCAAAGGACTGTTTTGCCTGCCGCGCCCTTACTGGCTGGACGCGAGCCTGCAAAAAGCTATCGAGCCAAGCTTTGGCTTGCCCAGCGGGCACGCTCAAAACGCCGTCACGGTGTGGGGATACGCCGCGTTTCGCCTGAAGCAGACGTGGGGATGGGTTATCGCCGTGGCGCTGATGGCGCTGATTTCGCTTTCACGGTTGTACCTGGGCGTCCATTTCCCCACTGACCTCGCTGCCGGCTGGCTCATCGGCGTCGCTCTGCTGGTGGGTTACACAACTCTCCAACCGCGTGCGAGTGCGTGGCTCGCGGCGAAAGGACTGATCACCCAATGCACCGCCGCCGTCCTGGTATCAGCCGCTACGTTGGGACTGTACGCCTTAGGCCAGGCGTTCTTTGCGCCCGGCGCGCCCACTTTTGCTCAAACCCTATCAGATACGGCCATCGCCGAGGCGAGCAAGAGCGCTTTCAGTTCAGCCGGCATGTTGCTGGGAGGCGGCGTGGGACTCGCATTGGAAACGCACTTTGTGCGCTTCACGGCAGATGGCCCGCTGTGGAAACGCGGTCTTCGCTACGTAATCGGCATCGTCGGAGTCTTTGGGTTGTGGGGCGGCCTCAAGGCGGTCTTCCCCTCAGAACCCGATGCGTTGGGCTTGTCTTTGCGCTTGGTGCGATTCGCCGCGTCTATTCTATGGGTTACGTGGATTTGGCCCTGGTTGTTTGTTCGCCTGGGATGGGCAACGAGGAATGAGCTATGAAACAAACACGGACCGAGGTAGATTGGTTTAGCCTCTTGCTAGTTGCAACTCTCGTGACCGTTGCCGTGTGGGCCATCGTCGCCGCGGATTGGACCGAGGGATTGACGGTTCTATGGATCATTTCCCTGGGCGGCGTGGGGGCTGGTCTGGCACTGGCCAAAAGCAGTTTCCGTCCTTGGATAGCGCACTGCTTTTCGGCCGTATACTGCCTGGGCTGGGGCGCTTACTGGCTGAGCCGTCAAATCGAGACGGCCGACACGTTTCGCGAACGCTTGTTGGAAATTGACCGCCGTTTGGGCGTGTGGCTATGGCAGGTGACTCACAATGAAGTGAGCCGCGATAGTCTTGTATTTATCTTGCTGCTCGCGCTGCTGGTGTGGTGGATTGGTTACTTTGCGGTGTGGTACTCTCAACGATTCAATCGCGTGTGGCGCGTGGTATTGCCCAGCGGGCTGCTGCTGTTTGCCAACGTGTATTACGCAGGGACAGCGTTGAACCTCTACTTTGGATTGTATTTGTTGGCGGCGCTGCTGGTCGTAACACGTTCGTATACCACAAACCAGGAACAACACTGGCGTCAAAATCTGGTTGGTTATACAACGGATTTCAGGTTTGACCTGTTGCAGGCTGGGTTTACGCTGGCCATTGTAGCCATTTTGCTAGGCTGGGGCATTCCGGCCGCGGCCAGCAGCGAACAGGCGGCGCAAATCTGGGAGCGCGTCGAGGGGCCGTGGCGCACGGTCGAAGACACATGGAACCGCCTCTTTTCGTCGCTTCGCTCGCGCCGCCCCATCTATGCTGATCCATTCGGGCGCTTTTTGACTTTACAGGGAGCGCGCTTTGTGACCGAAACGCCCATTTTGGATATAAGATCCAGCGAGGCAAGTTACTGGCGGGCCACGGCTTTTAATCATTACACGGGCAGCGGGTGGATTGCTACAGACGTGCGCGCGATCACCATGGACAATCAAGAACGAATTTATCGTGACGACGTCGAACTGCGCCACCCCGTCACGCAAACCGTCACCATCCTCCGCCCATCCATCAGCCTGGTCTTTGCCGCTCCCCAGCCGCAACGGGCCAGCATCCCCGTCCGCGTCGAAGGCTGGTCGCCTTCAGATTACATCCTGGACCCGGCCATGGTGTGGGCCAAGCGAACGTTTGCGCAAGGGAGCAGCTATATCGTCATCTCGTCCGTCAGCCACGCCGACGTGGCTTCCTTGCGTAACGCCGGGCAAGACTATCCAGCCTGGGTGCGAGAACATTACCTGGAATTGCCGGCCACGCTGCCGCAGCGCGTGCGCGACCTGGCGCAAGAGATCGCCGCGCCGTTTGATATCCCTTATGATAAAGCCGACGCGCTGGAACGCTGGATGCGAGAGAACATTACTTACGACGACCAAATCAAGGGACCGCCCCAAGAGCGCGACGTGGTTGACTATCTCTTGTTCGATAGCCGGCGCGGCTATTGCGACTATTACGCCTCTGCTATGACGGTCATGGCGCGCGCCGTCGGCATCCCGGCCCGCACGGTGGCCGGCTACGCTCAGGGCAAATTCGACAACGGCATATATCACATTCAAGACAAAGATAGCCATAGCTGGGTAGAAATTTATTTTCCCAAGTACGGCTGGGTCGAGTTTGAGCCAACCGCATCGCAAGCCGCGATTGAGCGCCCAACACCCGCGCCAACTCCCACCCCCGCCCGCCCTGCGGATGGCACGCCCGTCACGCCCAGCGGAACACGCCCGGCGCGCCCCGATCGTGATATGGAAGACCCCGACCCACTCGGTTTGGGTGGCGGGGGAGGGTACCGCCCAACCAAGATTTCACCCTGGCTGGTAGGCGGCGTATTTGCTATCGGCATAGTGTTTCTGGCAGTTGCTCTTGCCCTGGCGTGGGCCGGGTTTGACAGTTGGAGCCTCAACCCTGTCGAAGTAATATTGCTGCTTGCGTCTATTTCCAAAACGCAAGACCATTCTACCCTGCACAACCCTAGCACGGCTCAGCGAGCTTATAGCCGGCTCATGCGGCTGGCCGATTGGCTTAAAGTGACGTTGAGCGCGCACCACACCCCTCACGAGCGGGGACGGTTGTTCATTGCAACCGTGCCCGAAGGCAATCAGCCTATCACGACTATCGTGGATAACTATGTGCGCGAGCAGTATGGTCGCGCGACCAGCGCCGGAGCAGACAGCCGGCTGGCTTGGGAATCTGTACGGGCCTGGGTGTTAAGGGCCGGGTTGCGCCAACGCCAGGAAACTATTGCTGGATTTTTCCGCCGGCAAATAGCGATACTGAGAAACTTTAGCTCCCGCTTCGAATAAAATCTTTACTCAGCCGTCATTCTGAGCGAAGCGAAGAATCTGGTTCGTTCGGCACTGAGACTCTTCGCTTTGCTCAGGGTGACATATAAGGGTGAGCAGTTACTAAAATCTGGCGTTTTGACTTTTGGGATTCGTGTTATCTGGCCTTGATCATTGTTTCGGCCATTTTCACCGCAGAGGCGCAGAGGCCGCCGAGTTTTCAATTGATTTTCCCCTGCGTTCTCCGCGTCTCTGCGGTGCACTACCGCCGCGTGGCCCATAGGATGACCCACGCTTGTTATCTTTTACTCATTGCGACGAAAGGGTCTTTTTTCGATAGAGTAGAAAGGAGATTGCGCCATGCCTAAAGTTCGCTTATTGCGTTTGGCCGCTTCCTCGACCCTGGGGGTAGCGGCTGTATTTTTTATTTTTTTTACGTTTGTCTATTCAGGGTCTCTTGGGCCGGCTCTGGCCTCGCCGCCCGCTGACGTGCTCCTGGCGCCGTCGGACAATGTCACGCACACGGGCTATATCAACACGAACACAACGTGGACGGCCACCACTCACATTGTTTCCGGGAAACTCGTCATCTCGCCCACCGCTATCTTGACGGTGGCGCCCGGCGCGGTGGTCAAGTTTACGGGCGGGGCGAACGCCGCTGCTCGCCAACTTGAGGTGAAAGGCGAATTGCGTTCGCTGGGAACCGCTGCGCAACCCGTCATCTTTACGTCGTACAATGCCAGCCCGGCCCCCGGCGATTGGGGCTATGTGGGGGTGAGCGCCGGCGGCAAAGCCGCACTTGCTTATACCCAGATTTTGTATGGCGGCGCCGGCAGCAGCGTGGGCGCTTTGAGCGTGACCGGCGCCGGGCCGGCCACGTCTCTGTCTATGGCGAACAGCGTCGTTTCCTGGAGCGCCGCGGCCGGCCTGAAAGTGACGCCGCAAAACGGCCCGCTGACGCCCACCATCACCAGCTCGCAGTTCACCTATAACAACGGCGTGGGTATATTGGTGCAATACAGCACCGGCTGGGGCGTGCCGAGCGTTGGGGGGACCAATGTGATTGCCAACAACAAATGCGGCCTGACCACCGGTAGCCTGTTCACCGACACTGTGAATTTGGCCGGCGCCATCGGCGCGCCTTCCGGCAAGTTGAATTGGTCGCTCGGCCCTCAGGCGAATTACGTGTACGGGCTGGCCGATCAAAGCCTCACTGTCAACTCTAATGTCACCCTGACGCTCAAGCCTGGCTTTATCTTGAAAAGTAAATCCCAATACCCCACCTCATTTGCGCTCTTTTCAATCAAGGGCAAATTGCTCGCCAATGGGCTGCCCACTCTGCCCATCACCCTCACCTCCGTCCACGATAACAAGGTGGGGCCGCGCACCGGAAACAAGGCGCCCGAGCCTAGAAATTGGGATGGGGTGAAAGTGGAAACGGGCGGGCAGGCGACCCTGTCTTTTATTACGGAACGCTATGCGATCAATGGTCTCAGCAGCGACAACGGGGCCGGGACCATTCGCATCTCGAACTGCCGCGCAACCACAAACACTACTGGACTGAACATGCTGGGCGGGCAGGTGGTTGTCTCGGCCACCGAGGTCGCTGGCAATACAAGTTACGGCGTCTATGGGAATAACTATGGAACGCCTTCTACTAACTTGACCCTGCGCATCGTTTCGTCCACTATTCGCAACAACACGACCAGCGGTGTATACGTCAAAAGCGCCTCGCCCAACTTTGCCCTTTCGGGCAGCACGCTGAGCAAAAACAACGGCGACGGCCTGACGATCAGCCCGCGCGACATTGGCTACAGTCCCACGCTGACCAACAACCTGTACATCTCCAATACCGGCGCGGCCATCGTCATGGACTATGATCGCGGCTATGGCTGGCCCACGCTCGCCAGCGCCTTGCCGTTGACGCAAGCCATTCGCGGCAATGGTTTGAATATGGGCTTTGGCCTCAAAGGCACGTGGGGGCCAGCCGGCCAATCGTTCACGTGGAGCAACAGCGACCCGAATTTTGAGCGCGTGGTTTGGGGCGAGCTGATCATCCCCGGCAGTGTGGTGCTGACCGTGCCATCGGGAGAGGTGGTCAAGTTCCGGCCTGGCGCGAGCAAATTAAATATCCAGGGCAGCGGGATTTTGAATGCGCTCGGGACGCCCACCCTGCCCATC
Source organism: uncultured Anaerolineae bacterium (assembly GCA_964651475.1). Classification (GTDB taxonomy): domain Bacteria; phylum Chloroflexota; class Anaerolineae; order Fen-1058; family Fen-1058; genus JBGSMF01. Next base: position 14,400 of record CAZYXV010000015.1, read on the forward strand.
ACGTTCACCTCGTCCGACGACAACTCGGTGGGGCGCCCTGTCGGCAGCGGCAATACGCAAACTGGGCGGTGGGGCAACCTTACAGTGGCCGGGCGAGGCAATCTGACCCACCTGGTTGTTCGCTACGGCGGGAGCACCGATAACGGCGCTATTTATGCCAATGGCGGGCAAGTGTATCTATCGGATAGCCAGGTCTATTCCAACTCGACGCACGGCCTGTCTATGCGCCAGAATGACATTGCCGGCACCCGCGTTTTTGTGACCGACACGTTGTTTTACCACAACGGCAGCTCTATCAATGGCGGTGGTGTGCTGCTATCCGGCGGACCTTTGGCGAGCGTGCGCATCACCGGCTGCCAGGTGATCAGTAACTATAACCCCTACGGCGCGGGCGTGCGGGTAGCGCCCGCCAGTGGGATATTCCGCCCTACCATTCGCAACACCTACGTCGCTGGCAACGCGGGCGCCGGCATCTGGGTCAATTATTCCGGCGGGGGCGGCGTCCCGATTATCACCGGCACCACTGTCATCACGCACAACGGGCTGGATAATGCTATCGGCCTGTCCGGCAATATGGGCGGCAGCAACCTGGCCGCCTGGTCGCTTGGACAAGATCCAAACTTTGATTACGTGCTGTGGTCAGGCGATTTGCAAGTCAACCCTGGCTTTACCCTGACGTTGCTATCCGACCTTGTCTTGAAAGGTAGGTCTGGAACGGGATTCAAGATAGCCGGCAGAGCCAGGGTCGAGTCGCCGGCGACCCAACCCGTGCTATTCACGTCGTTTAATGACAATTCAGTAGGGCGGCCACTGGGCACGGGCAATCCAGCCGCCGGCAACTGGACCGGCGTCACGGTGGCTAACGGTGGACAGGCAACACTGTCTGACATCATCGTGCGGTACGCCACGGGCGGGGTAAGGCCCGAGACGGGTTCTTATCTGACCTTGACGAACAGCCTCTTGGATCACAATACCGATGGCGTGCAAGTGAAAGGCGGGCGAGTTGTCCTCAGCAGTGTCCAGCTTGTGAGCAACGCAGACTATGGCCTCCACACTGACCCTGGAACGTTTGACAAGTTCATTTTGAACGTCGCCTCCAGCACCATCAGCGGCAATCTCAAAAGCGGCGTTTACGCCAGGCTCCGCCCTGATCCCTCTTTGGGTACCTTTGGCGTCTTGACGCTGACCAACAGCACTATGCAATGGAACGGCGGCGCGGGCGTCACCATCAACCCAGCCTCCGATAAAACGTATGTCACGGGCACACTCTCCAGCAACCAGTACATCTCAAACACCGGCCCGGCTATCCTGATCGAATATTCCGAGGGATCGGGCTGGCCGCTGGTCGCCGGCAGCAACGTTTTCTCAGGCAACGCCGTTGACCACGGCATCGCCCTCCGCGGAACGCTCAAAAGCGCCAACCCCATCAATTTGCAGCCCGACCCGCTCGGCGATCTCGTCGTCTATGGCGATTTGACCATCGCGCCCAACGTCAGGGTCGTCGTGCAGCCCGACACGGTGCTCAAGCTCATCACCGGCACCAATGTTCTGATTGACACCGACGGGCGGCTGATATTTGACGGCACTTTAGAGCACCCGGTATACGTGACTTCTATTGACGACGATTCCGTCGGGCAAACCAATAGCAATGGCGGCGTCTTTGACAGGTGGGGGGCGCTCGTCGCCAGCGTCGCGCCGGGAGGCACGCGGGGTTACATGTCTTTAAAGTCGGCCATCGTCCGCTATGGCTCGCGCTATCGCTACCTGATCGGCAGCACGCCCAACGCGGCGCCCGGCATGATTGCTATCAAGTCGAGCGGGCGGCTCGAGGCGCAGTCGAGCGAGATTGAGCACGGTTCCTACGCTGGCGTCTATGTCACCGACGGAAGCAGCGCCGCTCTGACCGACACGCTGCTGTCTCGAAACACGTATGGGCTGCACATGGCCAGCGGCGCCAGCGTTAACTTGTACAGTTCGATGCCGGTTGACTTTCCCACCCCCACCACCATTTGCACCAACACCCAATACGGCATCTATGGCGAAAACACGCTCACGCTGAACGCCAACCGCGTCAAGATATGCAACAACAACCGGGGCGGCATTTACCTGCCGGCGGCTGCGGGGCAGGTGTGGGTCGAACGTTCGGACATTCGAGGTAACGGCGGCGCCGGCATACACATGAGCGGCATCGGCGCGGCCACTGTCAATCGCACCGATTTTGTCAACAACACGGCCGGCATCACCAACACCAATTCGTCCATGTGCGTGGCGGCTACGAATAACTGGTGGGGGCACCCCAACGGGCCATACGATCCTGCATCGGGGGGCAGTTGCAACACCACCAATGACAATCCATCCGGGCAGCGGGTTAACAATTACGTGACCTACGATCCGTGGCTGCTTCAATCGGCGCGCGCTCACGGCCTCGTGTTAATGCCGCCATACAACGTCTCGCTCGTGCCGCTAGAGACGCGCGTGTTAAACCATACCCTCACTAACACCGGCGACGATACGGACGTGTTTGTGCTCACCTATACGGCCTCCTATCCGGCCTGGGTGACGGGCTTTTATCCTACCCAGGCGGTCCAACTCGAGTCGGGCGAGGCCGCCACCGTCTTGGTCACGGTAAGCGTGCCGGCCGGCATCCTGAGCGGCACGCAAAACAGTCTTTCAATCCAGGGGGTCAACTTGTTGGGAGACGCCTCTGGCAGCGTAGCCGATACACTCGTCGTCGGCGCCGCGCCGCAAGCCGCACTGGCCCCCATGGGCAGCCTGGCTGGTCAGAACAAGCCAGGCCAGCACGTCACCTATACCTTTATCATCACCAATCAAAGCAATTACGTCGAAAGTTACTATCTGGCCGCTTCCGCCGGCTGGCCCGTCACAGCTACCTTTGATTCCAGTGCAATCGCCATCGGCCAACACGCGCATATCACAGCGAGTCTCCTTATCCCAGAAGGCACGCTCAGCGGGACCGTAAACAGCCGCGTTCTGGATTTTGCTTCGACTCCCGGCCAGCAGGTGGTGACCAACGCCACGGTTACCACCACTGTGCTGCACCAGCCTGGCATCCAACTCGACGGCGATCACAGCAATCGGGTAAAGCAAGGCCGTACCTATACCTATATTCATTCGCTGACCAATACGGGCAATTACACAGATACGTACTCGATCTCGGCCATATCTACCATCCCCACCTGGAGCTACGGCCCGCCCTCTATCATTGTGCCGCCCAACAGCCAAAAGCCCGTCTACCTGACGGTGACGGTGCCCTCTAATGCCATCACCGGCACAGTTTACGTCTCGGTCCTGACGGCCACCTCGGTGTTGTCGCCAGTGTTCCACGCAACTAACGTAAATACGACGACGGCGGGACCGTTTATCAGTGTTACCCTGTCTCCCGACCAGCGATGGGCCGCGGCGCCGCCCGGCGAGTTGCACGTGTTTACGTACACCATACACAATGCGGGCGACGACCCGGATGCGATTCACCTGACAGTTCTCGCCACAGATCCGGGATGGTTGGTGGGATACCGGCCCGCCACCGCCGAATTAAATCCGGGCGCCAGCGCAACCGGCTATATCACCATGCGCGTTCCGGCGGGTCAAATCAGCGGCACGCTCTCTACGGCCACACTAACTGTCACGTCAGGCCTGGATGCCTCTGTCTACGCCACCGCCACGGCCACGCTTGTGGCGCAGCGTGTGACTCAACTTGCTCTGCAAGCCAGTCACGCCGTTGACATGCCCGGCGCTCAAGTCACCATTGCGCCCGAACTGCGGAATACGGGCAACTATACCGACGAGTTTGATATCACCTACCGATCCGCCGCCTGGCCCGCCGTATTCCATCTGACCACGCCGGTCCAGATGGGGCCGGATCAAACGCAACTGCTGACGTTCACCGTCAGCATACCCACTGGCAGCGGCGGCCAGACGAATGCGGTTGTGGTCACGGCCACCTCTCGCACTGATTCCGGTGTCTGGGCCAGCGTTTCCAATATCGTCACGGCCCGCGCGCCTGGCGTCACACTTTCGGGCGGCCACATCCAGAATGTATTGCCGGGTCAGAGGGTCATCTATACGCACACCCTCACCAATGACGGCAACACCGCCGATAGTTTTGCGGTAGCCGCTGTTTCATCGCAAGGCTGGGCCGCTTACACGCCTCACGCCGTTTCATTGAACATCGGCCAGGCAACCGTGGTGATTGTCACAGTGACTGTGCCTTCCAACGCCGGCGACGTGGTTGACACCACTGCCATTACGGCCACTTCGCAAACCACCCCCGGCGTCTATGCCACCGCCAGCGATACGACCAAGGTATTGGTGGGCGGCGTGGCATTGAGCGCCGGCCAGACCCAAGAGGCTGTTGCCGGTCAGATAGTAACTTTTACACACCGCATCACCAATACGGCCAACATTGCGCAGACGGCAAATATAACCCTCGTTCCTCCAGCGGGTTACCTCGTGACCGTGACGCCAACGCAAACCGGCAGCCTGGCGGCCTATACCGGCTCAATGCTGGTGACGGTGCAAGTGCACGTGCCCGCCGCTGCTCTCAGTGAAACGGTAGAGGTTCAGGTCAATGCCACAGGCGCGCTTCTCGGCGCGGCCAGCGCCAAAGACGCGCTAAGCGTCAAAAAGGGCATTGGCAAAATCTATTTGCCCCTTGTGATGAAGAATTCGTAACCGCAGCCAGTATAAGCAAGTACAAACCTCCCGCAGGTAGCCTCGCCTGCGGGAGGTTTGTTTAACATAAAAATCCAGTCCCTCAGAGCGAGGAACTGGACCCACAGGCGGAGAGGGTGGGATTTGAACCCACGGAGCATTGCTGCTCACGCGATTTCGAGTCGCGCGCACTAGACCGAACTATGCGACCTCTCCGTATGCAACGTGCACTATGATACCACAGACTGCCTTACGCGCAAGTGGTAGGGGGTCGACAACTCATAACCGGTATTATGCACAAATTGGACAAGTGGCCAGTATAAAAATTGGACACTTGTCCAATGCCGATGGCGCGATTTTATTTTACACTTAATTGTTAGTGTCAGGACGCAAAAGCCTTTTCGTGTCCTCGTCATTGCGCTGCTAAGGATTGAGAATTAAATAACTGGCCACCTTGACGCCAGAAGGTGCGTAAACTAATCGGCGCATGGGCAAGTTATTTAATCCTTAGCCCTAAAACGTGCAACCAGGGTAAGCCACGCCAGCGCACATAATTGGAGGAAGCGTGTTTAACGCCGGGCCAGTGTGCCACACTGAACCCAAAGGTTGAATCCTCAACTTTAAGGTTCCTATTTGTTACGACTACACCCGGAAAAAACTGGTAGGGAATTTTTTGCGCCTATCCTCAACTGAAATGCGCCCCTCGAGAGGAGGTGGGTGCCAATCCATAATATCTTGTTATCACCATTAACTTGACGGTTACTTTATTCCAAGCTACAAAATGAGGAGCTAAAAATGACCAAGCACGTGACCCTTTTCAACTTGTTCGTGGTTGTGGCTTTGTTGATGAGCCTGGCGCCTGTGCAGGCCGCGCCACAACCGGCCGAGCCGGCCGCCTCGCAACCGGCAGACGTTGGCGATCCTATCCAACGCCTGGTGGATGCTACGGGCGGCACGGCCAATGTCAGTACCAGCAAGGCTACCGGCGTAGCGCGCTTTGTACGCCTGGAACCAACCTCGCTGCCCGCGTTCAAGCTCAACCGCGCCACCGAACAAGCGGCCACTGAGCAAGCGATGGCTTTCTTCCGCGCGTACGGCGGCGCCTTTGGTATCCGCGACCCCCAGCGCGAGCTTGAATTTAAAGATGTGAGCACCGATCAATTCGGCGCCAGGCACGTCGAGTATGCCCAGGTCTACAAAGGCGTTCCCATCTTTGCGGGAGTGCTGCGGGTGCACTTTGACAAGTCCGGCCAACTGACGGCCATCAACGGCACCTTTGTCCCAGACATCAAGCTCAATGCAACCCCTGCATTGAATGCCGAGGACGCCGCGGCAATTGCAGTGGGCCACGTTGCCGGCCCCCAGGCTAAAAAGACGCCCTTCTCACCCAATCAGAGCGCCGAGTTTGTTATGCAGGGGCCAGAGCGTCAAATGACCCACGCAACGGTTCAGGGCGATCTCACCGCGCGCAGCACCACGCTCTATGTCTTTCGCGCTAACCTGGCGCGCGGCGTGCCGGGCGCCAATCACCTGGTCTACGAAGTCGAGGTGGGCAACGGCAGCAACGTGCGCGAGTTTGTTTACGTGGATGCTCAATCAGGTGAAATCGTGGACCAGATTACGGGCATCCGCGATAACCTGTACCGCCGGGCCTTTAACGGCGATGCCAACTATCCTTATACTACTTTCTGGGTAGAAGGCGATCCATTCCCCACTGGCAACGTAGAAGCCGACAAGGTGCTCAACGGTGCCCGGGAAATCTATAACGTCATCGCCAGCCTGACCGGCGGCGCGTTCCTATCGTGGGACGGCGCCGATGCCGTGATGGACAGCGTCTTTAACGATACCATGGGCGGCTCTTGCCCTAACGCCCATTGGACCGGCGCTTACTCGGGATTTTGCACCGGCGTCAGCGGCGACGACACCGTGGGCCACGAGTGGGGACACGCCTACACTCAAGGAACTCACAACTTGATCTATCAGTGGCAATCCGGCGCGTTGGACGAGACGTACTCTGATATGTGGGGCGAAGTTGTGGACTTTCTCAACGGCAGGGGCAGCGACAGCCCCGGCGGTCTCCGCATGGATGGACACTGTTCGGTGTACGGCGCTGGCACGCCGAGCGTGGATGACAGCTATCGCTGGCTTTCGGGCGAAGACGACACGGGCGGCGCCATCCGCGACATGTGGTGGCCCAACTGCTATGGCGACCCGAACAATGTAACTGATGCGCAGTATTTCTGTGGCTCGGGTGATGGCGGCGGCGTTCACACCAACTGCGGTGTGTCCAACCACGCCTTTGCCTTGTTGACAGATGGCGGTACCTTTAACGGTTACACCATCAACGGCATTGGCGTCACCAAGACGGCTCACCTGTATTGGCGCACGCAGTCTGTCTACCAGGTGCCAACGACCGACTTTGCCGATCACGCCGACGCGCTCGAACAATCTTGCCAGGACCTGATTGACCAACCCCTCTACGAGTTGAGCGCGGCCGTTTCTATGACGGCGTATTCCACTGCAGTGTTCACCACTACAGACTGTATTGAAGTTGGCAACGTGATTTCCGCGGTCGAGTTCCGCTTCGACCCCACTGACCAGTGCGGCTTTGAGCCAATGCTCGACCCGGACGCGCCGTCGCTGTGTTCAGCGCTCGAGGCACCGGTTTCGATCTACTCTGAAGATTGGGAATCCGGCAACCTGGGCAGTTGGACCGTCGGCGCGCGCGACGTGTACAGCCCGGCGACCTATATCATCGCCGATTGGTTCGTGACGAGCACTCTGCCCAGCGGGCGCGCTGGTTCGGCCGTCTTGGCCGTGGATCCCAGCCTCGGTTCCTGCGGAGGCCCCGATGACCAAAGCGGCGTCCGTTACCTGGAAAGCGTTACAATCACAATCCCGGCGGAAGCCGCCACACCACGCTTGGTGTTTGATAACTGGGTGGCAACTGAATTGGGCTACGACGGCGGCAATGTCAAGATCAGCGTTAACGGCGGACCATGGACGCTTGTCCCGCCCAGCGCTTTCACTTTCAACCCCTATCCTGCCGTGCTTTCGACGGGCGGCACCAGCCCGCTGGCCGGCGAGCCGGCCTTTACCGGCAGCGACGAAGGTACAGTTGGAGGCAGTTGGGGACAATCTCAAGTTGATCTGTCTGGCCTGGCCTCACAGGGCGACGAAATCAAGCTGCGCTTTGAGATGGGGATGGATGGCTGCGGCGGCGTCATCGGCTGGTACGTGGATGACGTAGAGTTGTATCACTGTGTGCTTGGAGCACACGGCACGCTGCACGGCGTCATTTCTGACGACTCGGCGGGCCCCATCGTCGGCGCGCAAATCGAGGCCACGCTCGAACCAACTCAGACCTTATTCAGCACGAGCAGCGGCGCGGGCGGCGCGTACTCGATGCCCCTGCTGACCGGCGTCTACACGGTGACGGCTTCGGCTTTTGGTTACACGCCTGAAACCGTGTACCCGGTGAACATTATCTCTGGCAGCGCAACCGCCCAAGACTTTACACTCACCGCTATGCCGGCCGCCATTCTCAGCGGCACGGTGACGGACGCCAACACCGGTTGGGCGTTGTATGCTTTCGTCGGCATTCCTGGTTATCCGGGCGGCGGCGTGTGGACCGACCCGGAGACCGGCGGCTATAGCGTCTCAATCCCCACCGGCATCACATACACGCTGACCGTAGAGGCCTGGGTAGATGGCTACCTGACGGCCATCCGCGATGTTAACCTGACCGGTAACCAGGTTGAAGACTTTGCATTAGATGCGGACCTGGTGGCCTGCAACGCGCCAGGGTATGGAGGCGGGGACGCAAATGCGGTGCAAGACGGCAGTTTCGAGGATGGATCACCCAACTCGTACTGGACAGAGTCCGGATCACTCGCTTCTCCATTGTGTGATCCCAATACTTGCAATGGTGTTGAGAAGGCCCACACCGGCACGTGGTATGCCTGGTATGGCGGTTGGAGCCAAACAAACGTCGCCGCAGTCAGCCAGACCGTCACTATCCCAAACACTGGGGCAGCCACTCTGAGCTTTTGGTTGGAGATGCAAGCCACCCCCGGAACTGATGATGGCCTGCTCGAAGTAAAACTGGATGGAACGACACTCCTCAGCTTCACAGAGGCGGATGGTCCTACTTTTGTCTCCTACACCCAGGTGGATGTGGACGTGAGCAGCTATGCCGACGGTGGCACCTACGATCTCCAGATCACGGGGTACGAGACAGGCACCACGGGCATCAACTTTTTCGTTGATGACGTGGCCCTGATTACCAGCCTGCCTTGCATCGTTCCCAACGGCGGCCTGGTAATTGGCAATGTGTATGATGCCAATACCGGCGATGAACTGAATGACGTGACCGTGAGCAACGACAGCGGCCAATCCAATACTACCGGTCCGGTGTCTGACCCGGCGGCGGACGAGGGGTTCTATACCTTGTACTCGCCGGCTGGCTCTCACACTTTCACTGCCGCGCTGGCCGGTTACAGTAATGCAATCGAGACGCCCAATGTGGAGGCAGGCGGCACGATTCGGCAAGACTTTGATCTGAGCGCGCCAATGATGAACGTGGCGCCAGCCACACTCAGCAGCGCGCAAGGGACTGATGTCCAAAGGACCAGGCAACTCACCATTGCAAATGAGGGCACAGCCGCTCTGGAGTGGACGGTCAGCGCAGGGCTCGAGTACGATAACGGCCCGCTGGTCAACAGCCCAGGCACCGGCGCCGGTGGAGCGGACGAAAGCATGGTTCAAACTGTCAGCCTGGGAATGAGTGTAAATGGCTTTGGGCACGCACTTTCATCCGGCTATCGTATTGCGGATGACTTGATGGTATCCGGCGGAGACTGGCCAATCAATACGATTACGTTTTACGCTTACCAGTCAGGCTCTGCCATAACCTCAACCATCAACCACGTAAACCTCCGCATCTGGGATGGCCCACCAAATGATCCCGCCAGCGCCGTCATCTTTGGCGATACGACCACAAACCGCATGGTGAGTACGAGGTGGTCCGGGATTTACCGTGTGGGCGAAACTACCAGCGGCGCGACCAATCGCCCTATCATGGCCAGCACGGTGAATGTGGGTATTATCCTATCGCCTGGCACATATTGGCTGGATTGGCAGTCGGATGGTACTCTGGCTTCTGGGCCGTGGGCGCCGCCCATTACAATCAACGGCCTGACCACAACCGGGAACGCTCTGCAATTCGACGGCTCTGGCTGGTCCGCCGCAGTGGATGTTGGCCAACAAGGATTCCCCTTCACCATCAACGAGGGCAATGACATCCCCTGGATCACGCTTGCCCCCATCAGTGGGACAACAGCGTCTGGTGTGAGCAGTCCAATCAATGTGACCTTTGACTCTACCGGCCTGGCATTGGGCACCTACACTGGCGAACTGGCTATCCACGGCAATGCCCCGCTTGAACCGTGGGTGATTGTGCCCGTAGAGTTGAACGTTGTTGTTCCGCCGACTTTTACACTCACCGTTGATAACATCGTGGGCAGCGGCACAGTCACGCTCGACCCACCCGGCGGCGTCTACGACGAAGGCACAATCGTCACGCTGACGGCCACACCTGATCCCGGCTGGCTGTTCGTCGGCTGGAGCGGCGATGTGAGCGGCGCGACCAATCCCGTCTCCGTCACAGTGGACAGCGACCTGGCGGTCACGGCCACCTTTGCGCTGGCGTGCGTGGAGGTAGCAGACGTGAACCTGAGTGTGACGGGCGGCACGCTTGCCTACACCGACACGCTGGTCATGTTCAGCATAGACATCATGCCCAACAACGCCTCCAAGCCATATACCTACACGGTTGACTATGGCGACGGCATCACGGCCACGGCCACCAGCAGCGCCGATCCATTGGCGCTGAGCCATACCTTCACAGCTGTTGACACCTACACCGTCAAGATCGAGGTGTGGAACTGCTCGATGACTGCGCCAGTGACTGACACAGTGCAGGTAGTGGTGAACGAGAAACCCGCGCCGCTGCTCTACAAGATTTACTTACCTATACTGGCAAAGAATAGCTCATAATAGGCGACCTGCGGGCTGGGGCGGCTTGTCGCCTCAGCCCGCTTGCCGGCCAATAGAAAGGAGTGTCTCTGGCAAGAAAACCAAGCGCACACAAGTCTGAATTGCTGTTTACTATGCACTAAACTGCACCAACTTACATCTAGGAGTAAAAGGAATGAAACGCAAACTATTCAATATACTGATGATCGTTGCTCTGCTGAGCGGACTGATGGCCACGGTGCCGGCCGCAGCCGCGCCGCTGCCCGGCGATGCCGCCTCGGCAGAATCGGCGCCGGACGCGGCGGGCGTGGCCCGGAAAGCGCCCATTGCCATCGGCGCCATCCGGCCGGCCGGCGTACACCACGTGCGGCCGCGTTCGGAAATCGTCGAGTACCAGTTGCGCGGGCAAGGCGCTATTCCCCTGAACGCAACGACAGAGCAAGTCAAAGCGGCTGTGGCCGATTACTATGGTCGCTTTGACAAGATATCGAGCACGTGGATTTCTCCCCAAATCCAAGCATGGGCGCTCGAGCGTGAAGCCCAGGTGAATCAGCTTCACAAAAGCCAGGCGCCGGCCGCCGCGCTGGCTATTCAACCAGTAACGATCACCGTGCTGGCTATGGCGGTCGAATTTGGCGCCACCGAAACATTCACGCTTCCGATGGACGACGGCAATGGTGGGTGCGTCACTCAAACAGTGACCATCACTGGCCCGATGCAAGGTGAGATGCTTCACCCCGGCCCGCTCGACAACCAAACGCTGTGGTACTCACCCACCCAGACGGCTCTGGCTTCGTTTTACGAAAAGCTGATCTTTGGCTACGAAGGTGTGGGGCGCGTGCGCACGGATCTGACCGACCCGCGTGACGGGCTGCCTGGCATCAACCTGAGCGGTTACACGGTGCAAGACTATTACGACCACGTGGCCGGCGACGGCAACGTGATCGTCACCGGCACCGTCCAGGGCTGGGTGACTGTGCCGCACAGCGAAGGCTATTACGGCATTCCGCCGTGTGGCGCTGGTCCGGGTTCATTCGATGGCGGCGTGGCGCCGGTAACGAATTTGGTCGTTGACGCGCTCGATGTGTTTAGCGCCACGAACCCCGCTTATTATAACGACACTGGACCTGATGCCTTTTGGCCCCGATACGACGCCAACTCTGATGGCATCGTGGACACGTTTTGGATTATCCACGCCGGGATGGATTCGCAGACTACAGGCGATCCCAATGATATTTCTTCGCACAGCGGCGATATGCGTAACACTGCCGGCTGGGAGCAAGGCTTCAAGGTTTACGAGGGCGACGCTCTGACCACTGCCGACGACATTTACGTCGGTCCCTATACGATGCAGCCGGAGAACCTCGACCTGGGAGTTTTGGCCGAAGAGTTCGGACACAACTTTTTCGGCTTTCCCGATATGTACGTCTTTGACGTCAACTCTAACTCGATCGCCTTCTGGAACATCATGTCTGACGGCGTGTGGGCCGGCTACCTGGGCGGCTCGACCCCGGTGGGCATGCCGCTGTGGTTCCGCATGATCGCTGCTTGCGGCACAGACGCCGGCGGCAACCCTATCGCCTGCAACTGGCAAGAGCCTATGGTCGAGCGCGATTATGACGCGCCGAGCGGCGAGGTCACCATCGGCCAACTGGAAAAGACGCCAGCCGGCCTGGACAAAGGCGTGCGCATTAATTTGCCCGACTATACCGAGGTTATTGAAAACCCGGCCGGAGACGGCAAGGCCGCCTACTCGGGCAAGGGGCGCGATCAGGTGGACCTCTTGTTGAGCCGCCAAATCGCCGTCGGCGCGACCGCCACCGGCACGCTGACGATGGATGCTTACTGGAACATTGAAGACGATTGGGACTATGGCTACGTGATGGTCAACGGCGAGTTGATCCAGGATATGGACGGTGTCTTTACCGACTCCAATCCCAACGGCAATAACCTGGGTTGGGGCCTGACCGGCACCGACGAAGGAACACTGCGCTTTGACCTTTCGGCCTACGCCGGGCAGACCATCACGCTGACCTTGCGCTACAAGACGGATACAGCGGCAACCTACACAGGCTGGTGGATAGACAATATCATCCTGGATAGAACGGTCATCGAGGACTTTGAAGCTGCCGCCGCGCCGGATACGTTCCCGGCCGAGTGGACCAACTCTGATCCTGGCTGGCTCGTCGTTCCACAGAGCGGCACCTACCAACGCTATTACCTGGCTGAGTGGCGCGCGGACACCAAGTACGACAAGATGGTCAAGACCTGCTACGTCACCACCAACTTTAGCCTCACACCCCAAGGTCAAGTTGAGTGGGTCGTCGAGCGCGTGCCGTACAACATCCCCGGCGCGCTGCTGTATTACCGAGATACCAAGTATGGCGCCAACTATGCCCAAAAAGCAAACGACAACGACCCGCCCAGCTATGGCCCCAAGTACCAGATCCTGGTGGTGGACATGAACCCCATGCCGCTGCTCGTCGGCGATACACTGGCGACTAATCAGGGCCACTTTGACGCGCACGCCAGCAGCTACGACGCGGCGCTGACCTTGCAGCCCACCGAGGCGTTCTCCATCACCGACTTTGTCACCTTTACACTGAACTATCCTTCCAAACCTGCGGTGACCACCTTTAACGACGCCAAGGGCTACTATGCCGGCTACTACTGGGGCGAGCCGTGTGACCCGGGCTATATCTGCGAGCACGACGCCGACGGCAGCGCCGTCATTCCGGCCCGCGATCTCTACAGCGTGCGCCTGACCGACTTTTTCGGCAACCGGCTGGGGCCGGATGACGAATGGCTGTACGGGATCCCCTGGGGGCCATCGTGGCTTGGCAGCGGCAACCCCGGCGACGATAATGTGCAATTCGGCATCAACATCGAGTTGATCGCGCAGGATCCCGGCAACACCTGGGGCAGGTTGCGCCTGTACAACCAGGCCGTGACCTTTGATACGACATACACGCCAGATACGGTGAGCGCGCCCGGCACGTACGTGGTGACCTATACCACAGTCGTTGAAAACGAGGGCAGCAGTCTTGCCCCCAACGTCGGCGTGACCTACACGCTCGACGCAGAGTTGACCTTTATCACAATGACTCAAGAGAGCAAAGCCGGCTCGCTCATTCTTCCAGTGGGGACGATTGATTATGACGTGCCTGCCTGGCACATTGACGAATTGCATCCCGGCGATATGGTCACACTAACCGTCATCGCCACCGGGACGGCGGAGACGCCGGCGACGCTTGACACGCAAGTTGACGCCAGCTATGACATGACCCAGGTTGGCCCGTGGCACTATTACACCGACATCGAGGTTGGGCCGGACCTGCGCGTGGACAAGAGCGGCCCGGCGGCGGCCAAACTGGGCGACATAATCACCTACACTATCGCGCTCCAGAACGTGGGTAATATGCCGGCTCACAGCGTGTTGATCACTGATACGCTGATGGCCGGCACTCAAGAGATCACCCAGGTTGTATTTTCCATGGCGGTGGTACCTGTGGCCTACAGCGACACGTTGAACGTAGCGTTTCCCGTCACAGTGTATGGCGTCACGCTGACCAACCACGTCGAGGTCTTTACACCCGATACCCAACTCACGACAAGAGACAAGTCTGATAGTGTATCCACCTGGGTGGAGGGAATGTATAAAATCTATCTGCCTATCGTCATGAAAAACAACTAGCAAGTTGTCGGAGTGGCCGACGCATCCCTATGCGTTGGCGGGGCTGGCATAGGAATGCCAGTCTGCTCTCCGACAGGCTGCTAGTCCTTGGAGGCACACAAGCTCTGCAGGGAGACCCTTGCGTTAGCGTGCGCATAACCGAAAGATTGGCAGTTTCCCGATAAAAGCCACCGGATTGCCCGGTGGCTTTTATGTGGTATTATACATTCGATGCAATTCACACCAGGGTCGAGCGTGGCACCTTCAGATAAAGCCTCTAGCCGGGGGGAACCCTCTTACGTCTGGCGCGCCGGGCAAGAACGCCGCCTGCAACTCGTCAATCGCTACGCGCCGCTGGCGGGACGCAGCGTGCTAGACGTGGGGTGCGGGCTGGGGATGTATACCGCGGCGTTTCGCCGTTTCACGCCGGCCGTGTTCGGCGTGGAGATTGAATTTGAGCGGGCCGCGCAAGCCTGCAGCCGCGCCGCCGGCGTGGCTGTTTCTCCAGGCGAACGTTTGCCCTTTGCAGACGATACGTTCAACGTGGTCTTTAGCCACGAAGTGATTGAACACGTCGCCGACGACGTGCTGGCCGCGCGGGAGATGGTGCGCGTGGCACGCCCTGGCGGGCGGATCGTGGTGTTCTGCCCCAATCGCTGGTGGCCGTTCGAGACGCACGGCCACTATTGGCGCGGGCGCTATCACTTTGGCAATACGCCGTTGATTAACTATTTGCCCGACGTGTGGCGGAACAGGTTGGCCCCGCATGTGCGGGTTTATACGGGGCGCCGCTTGCGGTCGCTTTTTGCCAGTCTGCCTGTGCAAGTGGTCGTGCACTTGCGCATCTTTCCCGGCTTTGATAACGTCGCCGCGCGCCATCCCGCATTAGGCCGTTTGGTGCGCGGCGTCACGTATGCCTTAGAAAACACGCCTCTCCAGGTCTTGGGGCTTTCGCATTTCCTCGTCGTGCAAAAAATGTAAGGGGCAGGTTTGGAAACCTGCCCCTACCCGTCTAGCATACCTTCAACTTGCCTGTGCGCAGCCTGGCGCGAATTCCTTCGTTGTTCTGCAACTGCGCTTCCAACACCTCGGCCACCTGGGCCTGAATGACGGGCGTGAGGTCGCCGTGGGCCGGGCGAACCAAAGCGGTTGCCACCAGTGGCTGATCGAGCGGGTGGCCAATTTGCGACAAGATGTAAACGTGCGCTTCTTTCACCGCATGAACATTGGCGATGATATCTTGGGCCGCCAGCAGTGCCATCAAGTTGTACACCTTGCCCACGTGGCTGACGGGGTTCTTCCCAGCCGCCGCTTCAAAGCTGGCCGAGCGGAACGGTGTGATCAATCCATTGACGCGATTGCCGCGTCCCACCTCGCCGTCGTCGCCCATCTCTGCCGAGGAGCCGGTCAACGTCAGGTAATAATCGCCCCGCTTGGCCTGGTCAGCTGTGTTCACGTCTACATGCATGCCGTGGCGCGGAGTGATCTCGTCGGCAAATTTTTGAATGGCCGCTTGCGCTGCGGCCTTTGCTTCCTCATACTCGGCAGCGTCTTTCACGCCAGCGGCTATAAAGGGCAATGCCACCGTCAACGTAATCTGGTCGCCGCGCCGGCAGCCCATCACCTTGATGTCTTCGCCCACCGGCAATTGGTTAATGAGCTGATAGTTGATGAACTGGGCCGTTTCGTAGACCGCGTTTTCCAGAGTGCTGAACGGCCAGTGCGACACGCCAAAACTGGTATCGTTGGCTGTGACCTGTGTGACCATGTCAATCAACTCGCTGGCGCCCCGACCGGCATAGCTGTCAATCACACAATGCGTGTTGGGATCGAGGTATTTCATTGTTTCGCGGATGTGGGCTTTGGCGGCCTCAATGGCAATCGTGTCCATCGGCACCAACCGGCCGTCATACGCCGGCGTGCCGCGCCCGGCAATCTGGATGCGGATAGGCTTGATCATCTCGCCGCCGCCAAAGCGGACGCTCACCTCGCCCGCCACCAATTGCACCTTGTCAAAATTGTGATGCAGCGCGCCGCCCAGGTTCTCTTCGCACCAGCGCGTATACTCGCGGCTGATGCGTTCGGCGATGCCGTCGCATAAACTATCGGGGTGCCCCATGCCCTTGCGCTCGACAATCTCAACCGGGATGTCTTCGATAAACAAGCCCGTTGCTTCTGAAACAACGATATTCCGATTCATTGATTATTCTCCTTGCTTTAATTTTTTGCGAGCCGCACATCGCTCGTCGTCGCACGATTAAACAGACAACAGGCAAAAAAATGCCCCTCTGGAACGAGGGGCATTGCAGATAATCATCCTGCCGACTGCCTCTCATCTTCCAGAATTCTTCTGCCGGAATTGGCACCATGTTTTTCACTGGTTGCCGAGGCTTCGTCGGGCCGGTCCCTCCGCCTCTCTGGATAAGAGTGTCGCGCTCTGTACTTTGCGTCACATTCCCCTAGGGAACGCGGGCAAAGAACAGATCAAACTATATTTAATTGTGCGGGCGGCATCATACCATAGAGGAAATGTTTTGTCAAACTTGCCAAGTCATATGTTGGATGGTATAATGTGGCGCGTCGGGCGCGTAGCTCAGCTGGTCAGAGCACACGGTTCACATCCGTGGGGTCGTAGGTTCAAGTCCTATCGCGCCCATTAAAAAGCCGCCTTAGAGCGCACGGCTAACCCAAAATGGCAGCCGTGCGCGCTTACTCAGCGGCTTTGGGTCTATCCTCAGACTCTGTAAGAGCGCACGGCTTCTCCGCTCTGAGAATAAAAAAACGCCTGTTGGGTGATTACTCGGAACTAACCGGCGTTTACTCGGAACTAGATTTCAGAGGGGAGAGCGCATGGCTAGCAATCTTACTTTATCTCAAGCAATTGAAGGTCTCTTGTTCTACAAGACCGCCACCGGCAAAAGTCCACATACTATTGCCGATTATCGTGTGTCGCTCAACAAGCTCTTGCACTACTTTGACCATAATCCCCCGTTCGCCTCCATCACCCGCGAACAACTTGTGGCTTTCTTTGCCTGGCTTCAAGATGATTACATCAGTACAACCAGTGGCATAGCTTCGCGTAAGCCGTTGCGTCTGTCACCCAAGACAATCAAAAACATCCACACAGCCCTATCGGCATTATGGACTTGGGGAGTAAACGAAGGATACCTTGAGAAAAACTTGGTTCGCACGATTGCGCCGCCGCGGGTGGTAGCGCCTGTAATTGAAACCTTTACTCAAGATGAAGTCAAGGCAATGCTCAAAGCGTGCGACAGAGATAATGCGAATTGCCATCGCCGCACGG
Source organism: uncultured Anaerolineae bacterium (assembly GCA_964651475.1). Classification (GTDB taxonomy): domain Bacteria; phylum Chloroflexota; class Anaerolineae; order Fen-1058; family Fen-1058; genus JBGSMF01. The sequence goes on from CAZYXV010000015.1 coordinate 32,084, forward strand.
CTGACCGCGACCATGCCATTATCTTGACGCTGCTGGATGCCGGCATCCGCGCTTCTGAATTGTGCGATATGAAAATTGGCAATATCAACCTGGCAACGGGGAGTATCAAAGTCAAAGGGAAAGGCGGAAAGGAACGCATTGTACGTGTAGGGCGGCGAACGGCCCAGGTGTTGTGGAAATATCTTGCGCCCCGGCTTGAAAAGGCGCGCCCGACCGATCTAGTGTTTGTGGTAGGCAAATGTGGTGAAATGCGCCCGATGACTCGCCATGTGCTGCGCACGCTGCTGATGCGGATTGGCGAACGGGCTGGTGTGAGCAACGTGCATCCCCACAAATTTCGTCATACCTTTGCGATCAATTATCTCCGCAATGGGGGTGATGTCTTTACTTTGCAGGAACTGCTCGGACATTCAGACTTGGAAATGGTCAAACGGTACGCCCGAGTTGCCCAGATTGATTGCGCCAATGCGCATCAGCAGGCCAGCCCGGTGGATAACTGGCGGCTGTAGGACACTAGCTGCTCGGCCCCCATTTGTGATTTACCGCTTGAACGGGTACAATATCAACTGAACAAAGCGGAGAGACCAGAATGACCACCCTATCACCCGATACCAGTCCCGAAGCCGAGCGCGTGCAGATTGAACTCTTGCGCCAGGCGCCCACCTGGCGCAAGCTGCACTTGTTGGCGCAAATGAACAGCGCCCTGCGAACGCTGGCCCTCAGCGGCCTGCGCGAGCGTTACCCACAGGCCGCGCCGGAAGAGTTGCGCCGCCGCCTGGCCGATTTGTGGCTGGGACCGGAACTGGCCGCGTGTGTCTATGGTCCACCACCTTACGACGACGTGCGCCCGCTTGGAAAGGAGAGCACCCATGCCTGACGAACCCATTGCAGTGACCTTGCTGGTGGTGGATGCGTTGGATTCTTTAGGTGTGCCTTACCTGATTGGCGGCTCACTGGCGAGCGCCGTGCATGGCGTGCTGCGGACCACAATGGATACCGACATTGTGGCCGAGCTGCGCCCGGAGGATGCCGAGCTATTGGCGTGCGCATTGGGCAACGCGTTTTATGCGGATGTTGAAGCGATCCGCAACGCAATTCGCCAGCACGGCAGTTTCAACGTCATTCACCTGGAAACCATGTTCAAGGTAGATGTGTTTGTGCGCGGCAGCAAAAAGCGGCCTTTTGACCAGGTGCAATTTGAGCGGCGTGTGCTCCATGTGCTGTCTACCGAGCCGGAGCGCACGGCTTACATTGCCAGTGCCGAAGATACCATCCTGGCAAAATTGGAATGGTATCGCCGGGGTGGCCTGGTTTCAGAGCGGCAATGGCGCGACGTTCAAGGTGTGCTCAAGGTGCAAGCGGGCTGCTTGGACCTGGCTTATCTGCGCCGGTGGGCGGCCCAATTGAATGTGGCTGATTTACTGGAACGCGCTTTGCAAGAAGCAGGTGTGTCGTAGGGTCATTGCAAGGAGGCCCGCGAAGCGGACCGACGAAGCAGTCTCTTTCTCGCGAGCAGGAGAGTGCTTCGCGTTCTGCGAACGCTCGCTGACCAGCGCCGAAACGACCTGTTTACCCTGCCCAATCCGCGCACAATAGCTCTGCCTGTGCCAGCACGGTGAGTGTGGCCTTTTCCTGCTTGTCGGGTGGATAGCCATACTTGCGCAGTACACGCTTGACCAGGGTGCGCAACTTGGCGCGGACGCTTTCCTTCACTGTCCAATCAATGCTCACGTTGCGGCGTACCATCTCAACCAACTCACGGGCAATCGTCCGCAGCGTCTCGTCGCCCAGCACTTGCACGGCGCTGTCGTTCACTTCCAGCGCATCGTAGAAGGCTAGTTCTTCATCGCTCAGGTTTAGATCTTCGCCGCGCCGATGGGCAGCGCGCATGGCTTTGGCCAGCTCGATCAACTCGGTGATAACTTGGGCGGCTTCGATGGAGCGGTTCTGATATTGCCGGATAGTGCGTTCGAGCATTTCAGCAAACGAGCGCGCTTGCACCAGGTTCTTTCTTGATTGCGTTTTGATCTCGTCATTGATAAGCTTGCGCAGCAGTTCCAGCGCCAGGTTGCGATGCGGCAGACGGCCAATCTCGGCCAGGAATTCATCCGAGAAAATGGAAATATCCGGCGTTTTCAGTCCTGCCGCGGCAAAGATATCTATCACCTGGTCAGAAGCAACCGCGCGCGAGACGATTTGTTGGATAGCCGTGTCCAGGTCTTCTGCGGTCCTGCCATCCTCGGTGGTGGCTTTGGCAAAGCCTGCCCGCACGGCCTGGAAAAAGCCAACCTCGTCCCGAATTGCCAACGCGCGCTCATGCGGCACAGCCAGCGCGAACGCTTGCGAGACCTCGGCCACGGCTTGCACGTAGCGTGTTTTGCCGTCGGGCAAGGCCAGAATGTGCTCCATGCCGGCCGCAATCACGGCCAGGCGTTCTTGTGGCGTGCCACTGATGAATTTGGTATAGTCGAACCCGTGATACATGGCAGCGGCGACTTCGTACTTTTCCATCAAGACCGCTACAGCTTCTTCTTGCGGGATGCCGGTTTCGCCGCGGTCGCCTTCGGTGTAGTCGGCCAATGCCTGTTTGAGTTGATCGGCCAGGCCGAGATAGTCTACCACTAACCCACCGGGCTTGTCACGGAATACACGATTGACGCGGGCGATGGCCTGCATCAGATTGTGGCCGCGCATAGGTTTGTCGAGGTACATTGTGTGCAGGCAAGGTACATCAAAGCCCGTCAACCACATATCGCGCACGATGACGAGCTTCATTGGATCAGCGGCATCTTTGAAGCGCCGGGCAATGGCTTCGCGCCTGGGCTTGTTGCGCACGTGCGGCTGCCAATCGAGCGGATCAGAAGCCGAGCCTGTCATCACAACTTTGAGGAAACCCTCACCGTCATCGTCGTGATGCCACTCGGGGCGCAGCTTGATAATCTCGTCATACAGCGCCACGCAGATGCGGCGGCTCATGCAGACAATCATCCCTTTGCCATCCATTGCCGATAGCCGCCGCTCGAAATGCTCTACAATATCTTGGGCAACCAACGCAATGCGCCTTTCAGCGCCAACCATTGCCTCTAGCCGTGCCCACTTGCTCTTGAGTTGCTCTTTGACAGTTAGCTCTTCGCCTTCAGTGACCTCTTCAAAATCAGGGTCAATCTTGGGGCGCTCTTCGGGTTTCAATTCCAGTTTAGCCAAGCGACCTTCATAGTAAATGCGAACAGTCGCTCCATCTTCTACGGCGCGCTGGATGTCATAAATGTCAATATAATCACCAAAGACCGCTAGTGTATTTCTATCGGTAGCCTCAACCGGCGTGCCAGTGTAACCGATGTAAGTAGCGTTGGGCAGGCCATCACGCAGGTACTTGGCAAAGCCATAAGCCAGATAAGCCGCATCTTCAGATTTGGATTTGACCACGTGCGCTTTGAAACCATAGTGGCTGCGGTGCGCCTCGTCGGCCATAAAGATAATATTGCGGCGCTCTGATAGTAACGGGAATGTATCTTGCCTGCCTTCGGGTAGGAATTTCTGAACAGTTGTGAAAATCACCCCGCCCGAAGCCACGTGTAGCAGCTCGCGCAATTGCTCGCGGCTTTCAGCTTGAACGGGCGTCTGCCGGAGCAAATCCTGGCAGGCGGCAAAGGTGCCAAAGAGTTGATCGTCCAGGTCGTTGCGGTCGGTGAGGATGACGAGGGTGGGGTTTTCCATCGCCTTGTGGCGAATGACTTTGCCGGCATAAAAGGCCATCGTCAGGCTCTTGCCGCTGCCCTGAGTGTGCCATATTACGCCGGCGCGCCGGTCGCCATCAACTGCTGAAGCCTGCACTGTACATTGCACAGCTTTGTTCACCGCGTGGAACTGGTGATAGCCCGCCATCTTTTTGACGATGGTTGAGCCATCCACGTTAAAGACGATGAAATTCCGGATCAGGTCGAGCAAGCGTCCATGCTCAAAAACGCCCTTGACCAAGACCTCAAGCTCAGGCGTGCCTTTGGGCGCGACTACATCACCTTCAATCGTGCGCCAGGGCAGAAACCACTCCCAGCTTGAGATGAGTGTGCCGGCGCGCGCTTGCAGCCCATCCGAGATGACCAGAATTTCGTTGTAAGGGAACAGGCTAGAAATGTCGTGCTTGTAGGTTTGCAGTTGGTTAAAGGCGGCCTTGAGGGTAGCGTTTTCGTCGGCGGGGTTTTTGAGTTCAATCACACCGAGGGGCAAGCCGTTGATAAAGATGACCACATCGGGGCGGCGATTGTGTTGCCCCTCAATTACGGTGAATTGATTGACCGCCAGCCAGTCGTTGTTGCCGGGTTCATCGAAATCTATCAGCCATACCTTGTCGCCGGCAATCGTGCCATCGGGGCGGCGATATTCCACATCCACGCCGTCGGTCAGCAGCTTGTGAAAGCGACGGTTATTCTCAAATAGGATAGGTGTTTCAGGATGGGTGATTTTGCGAAGCGATTCTTCGAGTGCATCACGCGGGATGTTGGGATTGATCCGCTCAACGGCAGAGCGCAGACGATCCAACAATACTACGTCGGCATAACTGGCGCGCTCGGCGGTGGGTTCGCCTGACGCGACGTCAGGGCCAAAAAGGACAGCATAGCCTAACTGGCGGAACCAATCGAGCGTAGCTTCTTCGACGACGGATTCAGTAAAGGCGGGCATGATAACCTCTCAACAATACAGGCGAGCCGGCGGCTCGTCTCTACGATTTCCGTTTTTTGCCGCGCAAACGCTGGCCGGGCTGTTTTTTATCCCGCTTTTTGGCTTTGGTTTTGCGGGATAGTGGCGAGGCGAACTTTTCGGAAGATCGAGAGCGCGCCATAAACGCCTCAAGCATTTGGCGGGGTTGCTCAATTTCGGGCGGAATTTGGCGAGGTTTGTCGCGTGTGGCCTTGAGATCAAACTCGATTTGCACGTCTTCCCAATCGCCCACTATAGACGTGTCAACCCGATTCGCTGCAAAAGCGCGCTCCATAACCGGCAGGGATTCTACCGCTTTGAGGTCAAGCAGCGGAGAAACCAAAAAGGCGTTCAACGTTAGGTCATTCTCCGCGAATAACTCTAGTTGGTTGGTGAGAACAGCCACACATTGATCACGAGCATCAGGGTGCTCGCTAGCAATCTGTTTCAGACCTTCAGCGGCGGCGATACGCGCAAACAATGGATAAGAACTGCTCGCCAGGTAGGCTTTTAGCGCAGGGATTGCCGCTGGGCCAATCATGCCATAAACCTGGGGCAATTCCTCATTAATCATATCGTCATCATCGTCATCAATCTTGTGAAGGAGGCCCAACAGCGGTTCGATGGCTTCTGTGGCATGCAATTGGCCCAACGCGCGCCAGGCGTGAACGGGAGCCCAGATTAGCCGGCTATCTGAATCTGCATAATGCAATGCATCGTCGGTCGCCATGCGAGTCAGATCAGGAATGTGTTCTGGCCCAAGCCCCAGCGCCAAATAGTCGGGCCACTTGGGCAACTTGCGGCAGTCGCTATAGGTAAGCAATTTATCTACTGGCGGTGGATAGTTGTATTCGCTCATTTTATCCTTGCGCCTCCACAAATTTTTCCGCGTCCCTTACCCGCACCTCGCCCGATAGCAGCTTGGGCAGCAGCGCATCGCGGGCGGCGGCGAGAGTGCGGGATTGTTCATTATTGCTGCGTATCTTTGCCATCGTTGATTTGGCAACATCTCCAAAGTATTGGGCGATTGGTCCAGATGGTACCACCACAAAGTATTGGTTGAAGCACGATGCTGGCACACGCTGGCGACCACTTGTGCCAGTCATATTCTGTATGGCATGGGCCCGCAGGTCGTCGCCGCGTGCTAGATAATATCCATACTCTGGCGGCAGTGGTAGTTTGGGGTGGAGTACAATGTACTCAGTTGATCCCCATCCTACTTGCCCCTCCTCCAAAAAATCCACGAAAGCCGTTTTGCCATTCTCCAAGCAAGGCGTGATGCGTGCAAGAAGCGTATCGCCGTTTGTAAACTTCATACCTGAGCCAACATCTCGGTCACTCCAACTAACAGGGTAATGACCACGAGTTGGCATATTCTGCATATCAAGATAGGGGGCAACTTGGCTTTTGGGGAGAGTGCGAGATGGATTGATTTCAACCACATCAGGAAGTGGGGCAACTCTCCATCCTTTCGGAATCTTGCCCAGCGGCGAATCCTCAAATGCAGCGGGAAATAGCGCGGCAGTTTCAGCGTCCATACCGTCAGGTTGGCGGCCTTCCAGCCTGGCACGCACGGGATCAAAATCCACGAACCACGATTTGAAAATGGCGCGTGCGGTGGCCTCCAGCGTTTCGTTCATGCGCCGGTTGAGCTCGATCTTGTCATCGAGTATGCCCAGGATGCGGGCGATGGCGCATTGTTCGGAGAGGGGAGGAGCAGGAATCTCAAAGTCCTCAATCATCCCTTTAGTCAGGGCGTTTCTTGTTGCGCCTGCTGCCGCCAGTCCCAGCATGTATTGCTGCGTCGTAGGGCTGGTTAGAAAATAGCGCAGGTAACGAGCATCAAGAATATCTTGACGCGGCCTGATAATAGCAACATGCTGATTGACGCGGGCCGGAAGGATATTGCTTGGAACCTGGCACACCCGCGCCACAGAATCGCCTGTGATATTTAGCAAAACATCGCCCGTTTGGATGGTGACATTTTCCAGTTCTTTGGCGTGTCTCTCAGAGATGAACGCTAACCCATCTCTTTTGAATCCATCGTTGTAGATATTTTGGCTCCTGATGAGAGCAATGCCACCGGGCAGATACACTTCGCTGCCGCCGCGTGGCGTTGCGCCACTACCAATTTTTTCACAGACGTCACCGAGCCGAACTTGTCGCATAATGGGTTTGTCGGTTTTTGCAAAGCCTTGCTTTGTAACCAGGTTATGATAAAATGTTGTTACCCCGCCGGAGATAGCATCTCTAGCCCGACGCCCACCCGCAAGGGTGGGTCGTCTCTTGTAAGAGTGGCATCAATCAGCCTTATCTATACCTTGCAAGATCGCTTCGACTTCGCGCTTGAGATCGGGCAAGTCGCGCTCGACAATGTCCCAAATCTGATTCAGGTCAATTCCCAGGTAATCATGGACGATCACATTTCTAAAAGCCGCAATGCTGTGCCAATCCACCTCGGGATGCCTAATCTTCAGATCGTCGGCAAGCCGCTGGGCAGATTCTGACAATGTGTGCAAATTGCGCAGAACGGCGTCCTGGGTTTTGCGGTCAGCGAAAAATGCAGCGCGTCCTTCGGCTGTGTATTGCAGAATGTGTTCGATGCACTCGTTGATATAAATCAGGTACAGCCGGTCGTCTTTCATAGCGGTTTTGCCTCCTCTAAGACACGATCACGAATGTACCAGTGAAGAGCTTCTTTGGTCACTACATCCACCTCGCATCCAAGCAAGTCTTCAAGGTCTATCACCAAACCGGCCGGGAACCAAGCGGAATGGACCGGCTCAACTTCCACCAGAAAATCCACGTCGCTTTCCGGCCCGGCTTCTCCTCGCGCCACAGAGCCAAAAATGCGCACGTTGCGCGCCCCATGCCGGGCGGCAATGCGCAAGATGTCTTGGCGCTTTTCTTTCAGTAACTCGTCAATGCCCATAGCCCAACCTCCTGAAATTCTCTTGAATCGCTCGCTCCAATCTTGCCGATTCCTTGAATTGTTCCTCCAATTTGGCTGTCAGCCTCTTCATTTTATCATCAAATGGCTCGTCGTCATCTTCCGCTTCCTCCGCACCCACATAGCGCCCTGGCGTGAGAACATAACCGTGCGCAGCGATTTCCTCAAGCGTGGCGCTCTTGCAAAAGCCTGGTACGTCTTGATATTCGCCTGCGCCCTCGCGCAGCGCACCTCGCCAGGCATGGTAAGCACCAGCGATACGGGTGATCTCTTCATCCGATAGCTCTCGGTGCGTCCGGTCTATCAAGTGGCCCAACTTGCGCGCGTCAATGAATAGCGTCTGCCCCCGCCGGTCGCGACCCTCACCCCCAGCCCCTCTCCCGTTCGGACGGGAGAGGGGAGTTCTACGCTTGTTACGTGTGAGAAACCATAGGCAAGCTGGAATCGGTGTAGTGTAAAACAACTGCCCCGGCAGCGCGATCATGCAATCCACCAAGTCAGCCTCAATAATGGCCTTGCGGATGTCGCCTTCGCCGCTGGTGTTGGAACTCATTGAGCCATTCGCCAATACAAAGCCAGCAATGCCATTCGGCGCCAGGTGGTGGACCATGTGCTGCACCCATGCAAAGTTGGCATTGCCCACTGGCGGCGCGCCGTATTTCCAGCGTACATCGTCACGCACGCGCTCGCCGCCCCAATCGCTCACGTTGAACGGGGGGTTGGCCAGGATGAAATCGGCGCGCAGGTCTTTGTGCATATCATTGTGGAACGTATCGGCTGGCTCAGCCCCAATGTTGCCCTCGATGCCCCGAATGGCAAGGTTCATCTTGCACAGCCGCCACGTCGTCGGGTTGGATTCCTGCCCATAGAGGGCAATGTCGTTCACGCGCCCGCCATGAGCCTGGACAAACTTTTCAGATTGCACAAACATCCCGCCCGACCCGCCACAGGGATCGTACACACGGCCCCGGTACGGCTCGATCATCTCCACCAATATCCGCACCACCGATTGAGGCGTGTAAAACTCGCCGCCGCCTTTGCCTTCGGCGCTGGCAAAGCGGCCCAAGAAATATTCGTACACTCGCCCCAGGATGTCTTGAGAGCGGCTCTGGGCATCGCCCAGGCCAATCGTGCCGATCAGGTCAATCAGTTCACCCAGGCGTTGCTTATCTAGCGTTGGGCGAGCATAGTCCTTGGATAGCACGCCCTTGAGGCGCGGGTTCTCTTTTTCAATGGCGACCATCGCTTCGTCAATCAGCTTGCCAATGGTGGGCTGCTTTGTGTTGGCTTGCAGGTACGACCAGCGCGCTTCTTTGGGCACCCAAAAGATATTTTCGGCAGTGTACTCGTCGCGGTCTTCGGCCACCTCGTAACGCGCCTGTTCGTCCCGCACATAGTATTCACTGCGAGGGCTGGCGGCTTCTTTAAGCAGCCACTGGTAATGCTCCTCAAACGCATCCGAGATGTATTTGAGAAAAATCAAGCCCAAGACGACGTGCTTGTATTCGGCAGCATCCATGTGGCCGCGCAGCTTGTCGGCGGCGGCCCACAGCTTTTCTTCAAAGCCCAGATTTGCGCCGTTGGCTTTTTTTGCCTTATCGGTCTGTTTCTTTCGAGCCATGCTTTAGGTTCCAATCCTCTTGTTTTTGTAACGGCGTATCGGTCACAAAAATTACCATTCGTATTGTATATTACGCCGACTGGACTAATTGTACAATACAAAAGTTAACCCTGCGAATCTGAAAATGAATATCCTCCGGCTCCACCGCTTACACGATGCGACAATCCAGGCGCGACAGCCCTCTCAAAGAGGCTTTTGCCAATGCCATCTTCCAATAGGCCCGGCTACATGCCGAAACTTACTGCAATTGCTATGTTTGGTGGTGGTTCAGGGGGTTATCTTGGTAAAGCGATGGTCATCTCAACCCCAGCACAATCCGCTCGTACAATCCCCGCCGCGGCAAACCAATCCACAAGCTTTTGTTGAAGCATTACGCGATCCTGATCTCGCCCATCAATTGTTGGCGCGGCACGTTGGCAATAATCTGCCAGCGAGCATTGTACTCACCGCCTTTTCCCCATTGACTCGTTGGTCCCAGATATGTCTTGGCCTGCTCTACTCTGGACAAAAGCCTGGTTTCAATCTCAGAAGGCCAGGTCATGCCCTGCGTCTCCAGCAGGTATCCCAAGCGCTGCGCCAGGGCGTGTGATTCCATTCGCAAAGCATAATCGGCCAGCTTGTTTATGTCCACTTGTGGAAAAGCGGCTCGAATCACCCTTTTTCTCCTTGTGCTTATGCTCTCCATCTTGGATGTGCGTCCAACGGTTGACCGGGAACTAGAGTTATTTCGTATCCTGCAACCACTATTTGCCCCTGCCGGTCTGACTTGACTCGCCCGCGTATCAGCCCCGGCTCGCGCCGAGATAATAGCTCTTTGTAGCGCTTCAACACCGCGCCGCTCCACAAGACCTGGTACACGCCGGTCTCGTCTTCCATATCTGCCAGCAGCATGGCCCCTTGCTCTTGAGTGCTGAAACGATGCGCGGCCAGCCGCACCCCGGCCAGCGTCACTTCTTGGCCGCTGCATTGAGGCAGCCGGTCGCTGCTGGTGATGTTGCGCCGCGCCAGTTCATCAGCGACCAACTGCAACGGATGCACACTCACAAGCAGGCCCAACACCTCGCGCTCCCACGCGGCGCGCTCAAACACAGTTGGCTCAGGCAGCGATGCGGGTGCATCAAAAGCCAGGCTCATCTGCCCGGTGTGCCGGCCATGCCAGCGTTCTCGTTCAAGTTGAGCCAACATTACATGAGGATTGCCTATCCCATCCAGCGCGCCGGCCTTGACCAGGTTCACCGCTTCCACATACTGCGGTTGCGCTCGCGCCAGGAAATCCTCCAGCGATGCAAACGGGCGTTGGGCAATAATGACCTTGATGGTTGTGTGCGTCAAATCACGTACCTGACCCAAGCCCATCCAAAGCGAGTTGGGCTGTTCAAGTGTGAACGCCTCATTGCTGTGGTTGATATGCGGCGGGCGGATAATCAACTCCAAGCGCCGCGCCTCGCTCATATAGACGCGCGGCGAGTAATAGCCGCCCCACACCGCCAGCCGCGCCGCCATGAACTCGGCGGGATAGTGCGTCTTGAGAAACGCCATTCGATACGCCAGCGCCGCGTAACCTGCCGCGTGCGCTTTGGGAAAGCCATAGCCGGCAAAGGCTGCCATAAGCTCCCACAGTTGCTCTGCTGTTTGCATGTCAATGCTACTCGTCGCCTGCGCGCCGGCCATGAATTGCTCGTGCAGGCGCGCCATCTCTTTGTCCGATCGTTTGCTCATCGCGCGGCGCAGCAGGTCCGCCTCTCCCAACGTAAAGCCAGCTACCTCGTGCGCGATGCGCAAGACCTGCTCCTGGTACAAGATCACCCCATAGGTTTCTTGCAAGATCGGCTCAAGCGCCGGGTGCAGATAAGATGCGGCTTCTTGCCCCAAGTGCCTCTTGACAAAAGCGTCCTTCAATCCACCCTTGAGAGGGCCAGGCCGGTAGAGCGCCAATGCCACAATGAGGTCGTTGACATTGTGCGCCGCCAGCTCACGCAGTGTCATTCGCATTCCAGGGCTTTCGGTCTGAAAACAGCCAATCGTGCGCGCGGTCGAGGTCGTCTGCACAGTAGCCGCGTCATCCGGCGGAATCGAATCGAGTGAAAAGCCCGGCTGGCGCTGCTGAATCATCTCGACGCAATCGGCTATCACCGTCAACGCGCTGACACCCAAGAGGTCAATTTTGACCAGGCCTAGCTTTTCAATGCCGGACAAATCGAACTGGGTGATGAGCAAACCTTTGGTCGCGTATTGCAAGGGAACCAAGTCGGTGATTGGCCCCGGCGAGATGACAATGCCGCCGGGGTGAACTGACAGATGATGAGGTGTGCCATCCAGCGCCCAACTCGTCTCCAGCATCTCGCGCTCGATGGGATCGCGCGCCTGCTCCAAGAGCCTGGCTTGCGTTTCTTTGACTTGTTTCCACGCGCCAGGGTGCCAAAAGCCGGGCAGCTCTTTTGACAGTTCGTTGAGGCGCACCTCTGGCAACCCATACGCTTTGCCCACCTCGCGCAATGCATAGCGGGCGCGCAAAGTAGAGTAGGTGCATACCATTGCAACGTGGTTGGCCCCATACTTCCGGTAAACGTAATCAATCACTTCATCACGCCGGTGCGAACACAAATCGAGATCAATGTCGGGCGGGTCGCGCCGCTCAAGCGACAGGAATCGCTCAAAGTACAGATTGTGCGCGATGGGGTCAACGTCGTGGATGCCAATGCAATAGGCCGCCACCGACGACGAGGCCGAGCCGCGCGGCGAGACAGGCACGCCCTTTTCGCGGGCATAACGCACAATATCGGCCACGACCAAAAAGTAGGGCGTGTAGCCCAACGTGTCAATCACGTGCACTTCTTTATCCAGGCGGGCTTGAATGTCCGGCGTGATTTTGCCATAGCGTTGAGCCGCACCGGCACTTGCAAGCGCCTCAAGTTCTTCTCGCGGCGCACGGCCTGAAGGCAAGTCAAGGGTGGGGAAGCGCAATTGCCCCAGCGGAAAATCAAAGCGGCACAGGTCGGCAATGACGGCGGTGTTGTCCAATGCTGCCGGGAACGCCGCGAATTTGCGCTGCATCTCATCGGATGAGGGAAAAGACAAATCGGGCAGCGCGGGCAAATCGGCCAGTCGTTTGCTCTCGCGCACTGCTCGCAGCACACGGTAGCGCGGTGCATCATCAGGTGAGAGATAATGGATGTCGTGTGTGGCCACGGTTTGCAGGCCGAGGCGGCTGGCCAGTGATTGCAAAGCGGCACACCTGGTGGCATCATCTTCTTTGATGATTTGAAGCTCGATGAAGAAACAGTCAAACAGATTGGCTAACTTGCGAACGACGGATTCTGCAAGTGATGTATCGCCAGCGCGCAAGGCCGCGTCGAGCGAACCTGTGTGTCCACCAAACAAAGCGACCAGTCCATCAGCATGATCGGTCATGTCATCAATATTCAAACCGCGTGCCAGCGCTGCTTCGCGGTCGGGCGCAGCTTGCAGGCGCGTGACCAATCGGCACAGGGTAGCATAGCCGGCAAGGTTCTGGGCCAAGAGAACAATGGAATGTCCGTCGGCGAGGGTCAACTCGACGCCGATGATGGGCTGGAGATTGGCCGCGCGGCAACAGGCTATAAACTCGATTGCGCCGTACAGTGCGTTAGTGTCGGTCAGCGCGATGGCGGGGAGGTCGTGAGCGCAAACCCAATCCACAAGCTGCTGGATGGAGGGGACGCCATCAAGCAGGCTCCAATGGGAGTGAAGGTGAAGTGGGATGATGGGCACAGCCATGGTTACTTTTAAACCACCTCAGACCCCGATGGTGATCCACTGACTGAGAGCATCGATGACTGGGTCGAAAGCGCCACGGGTCGTGATGTCGGCGTATACCAGGCTGGCGATGACCAGCAGGCCATACGTTATAGCATTGCTCAACAAGACAACGCGCCAAAGGCTCGGTGGTGCACAATCCTTCAAGGCCTTTTTGAGAACGAGGAACTCGAGGAGTACAGTGACTAGAAACCCGCTCAGCAATTCGAGCGCCCAGACCGTGAGCGAAAAGTCAAAACTCGACGACAACAGAACCAGTTCCACTACGGCCATGCCCAGGCCGGCCAAGGTCGAGACGGCATTGGCAGCAGTGGCCACTGCCAGTGCTTTGGCAAACGATTGCTTGAGGCAACGGGCGATTAGGCCGCCTTCTATGAGAATGATGGGGATAATGAGCAGAACACTCACTATTGACTTGTTCGCCACAAAAGGAATGCCAGCATTCGCAAGGATATTGTGGGCTGGCATAATTTCCTCTATCATAGCGCTTCTCCCAGCCAATCGGCGACTTGTGTTCCGACCCGGCTCTCATATCCAGCGAAAAAGTGATCTGTGCCTTGAATGACGTGCAAGGTCTTGGGCGGTTTGAGCCGCGCCACATATTTGTCCATTGCACATGGCGGTGCCCAGGCGTCGCGCTCACCTGCAATAAACAGCTTGGGGCGTGTGTCATCATCCAAGAAGGGATCAGTATAGTGGTCTTGCACCAGCGCAATGCCAACCAATCGTCTCACTCGTATATCGCGCGCGGCGTGGTGCAGCCCGACCTGTGCGCCAAACGAATAGCCAATCACGGCGACGTGGTTGGGTTCTGCCTCTTTGCCCTCCAGCAAGAAATCCAATGCGCCGGCCACGTCGTCCATTTCGCCGCGTCCCTTATCAAATGCGCCGCGAAAGTTAAAGCGCAGCGCCGCCCACTGTTGCTTGACCAGCACCCGACATACAGCCACTACAACATTATTGTCCATCGTCCCGCCCATTTGCGGATGGGGATGGCACACCACAGCATAACCACGCGGGGCAGAAGCATCCGGCAAGTGCAAGACGCCTTGCAAGCGTGGGCCGCCATTGGCGGCGGGAAAAGTTACAGGTTGTGTATCAGGCATTTTGCCCTCGTGCGATTGAATAGTTCAAATTGCAAGTCTGGAATGAATTAGGCGAGTTTCATTTGCCTTTTTGTCCTCTACAATGAGACTATGATTTCCCTACTATCCATGTACCACGCGACCCAACTCAACCCTCCCAGCAGCGCCGCTAGTTGGGGCAAGACCAGCCACCATGGCGCATCGCTGTACCACTGCGGGATAGCCGGCAGGGCGACAATGCCCAAGAGTAAAAGGTGTAACAGGTACAGCAACAGCGGATTCTTGCCCCAGGCCGACAGCAGCGGCAGGCGAAAGTGCAAGTGATTGGCAAACAGGCGAACGAGTGAAAACAATGTGCCGCTGACCCCCAGGCTAATCAGCACATAACTGGCCGAGACGCGGTTCTTGCTGATAGGCACCCACATGGACAATCCAATCCCCACCGCCAACGTCAGAACTGTCACTAGCCAGGCCCATCGCGGCTCGGGCGAATCGAGAAACAGGTCAGCCAACACAGTTGCCAGGATCAGCATGGCAGCCCAGCTCAAAGAACCAGGCAAGCCGCCGTGGGGCGAGTGCAACACCGCCTGCAGCCAATAGCGATCCAATAGCGCCTGGTAGCCCCCTAACAGCGCCAACCCAATGCCCGCTCTGGGCAAGACTGGCAGACGAATAACAGGCAACGTCAGCAAACCCGCCACGCCAATCGCCTGCAACACACCCCAGTTAAAGCCGCCAGGGTTGAACCCGAGCAGGATTTCGCCTGCGCCAATCAACGCGCCAATGCCGACCAGCGTCAGAAAACGCCGGACAAAATGCTCCACGGTTCTACCCCATCCATCGCGGCTGATTCTGCGCCGCGCCGAGAGGCCATACGTCAACCCTATGGCAAAGATGAACAAAGGCGCGACCAAATCAACCACAGTCAGGCCAGTGTCAGGGGCGTGCTTCAACCAGGCGGGAACAAGCCTGACGTCGGCGAGATAGTTGGCCAGCACCATCAGCAGAATCGCCAGCCCACGCAAGTGGTCAACCGACTCGAGACGAGACGATAGGCTCAAGACTGCAACTGCCGCAGCAATTCCCGGTTGTGAGCCAGAACGCGCAACAGCGCCACCAGCAAGGCAATGGCCACAATGCCCAACATGATCGCGCCGATGGTGTCTTGCTGATGAATAGTCACGGGGTTATAATGCTCGCATTGGACTGGTTCTTCTTCCATAAGGTCTTGTTGTTCTTCTGCCATTGGGTTACTCCTGATTGTAATGTTAGCAAGCTACTCGCCATGCGTAATTCCTCAAACAACTCTACCAATTTCGACTCTATCGGCCAAGTTTTGTCGCCAGATTGCTCGCCCAGGCGCGAATGGCTTCCCAGTCACGAACGTCACTGGCGGGCGCGTCGTGCAAGGGGCTGGCGGGCAGCACTTTTAGCAAACTATCAGGGAAACGCAGTCTGGCCGGGTCATACTTGCCGCCAAACACCTCGGCAGCGACCGGTTTGAGCCAGGGGTACTTGCCCAGCTCCTGGTCAAGTTGGGCGCGCACTTGTGGGCTTTTCAGTTCCTCCGTGCGCGTCGGGCCGAGCGCGAAAATGGCTACGGGTCGCTCTGCCAACGCTGCCTGGTGCTGCTTCAGAAAACGCTGCGCGTCCTTGAGCCAACTGCCGATGTAAAGCGGCGCACCTAACACCACGGCGCGGTAGCTTGCCAGGTCGCGCACTTGCCGCGCAAGCTTGACCTCTACCTTCAATCCACACTCGCGCAGCGTCGCCGCAATTCGTTCGGCAACCTCCTGCGTTGAGCCATAACGGGTGGCATAAGCGACAAGAATAGAGTCTGACATGGGGACCTCCTCTTTGAAAATCACATTGTCTCTTTTAGAAAACGCTCGCAGCGCTCGTTCAAGTATGCGTGATAGCGCGCCGGCAGGTAGTGCGTGGCGCCGGGAATTATCTCGGCTGCCGCCAAATTGGGAAACACCTCACGGGCGCGTCTGACCACTTGCTCGGCCGGGAATAGACCATCCTTTTCCGCTGCAATGACACAAGTGGGCGCTTGGAAACGAGCCAGTTCTTCGTGTCTCACGTTGCGCGGCATGTCTGTCTCGATGCGCACGCGGCGAAAAACGGCTTGCGTTATTTCAAGCACTTGATCGTCAATTGGCTCCTCCTTGAACATCGGCCACAAGATGCGCTTCAATCGCCCAGGCGTTGGCGCAAGATGGTAAAGTCCCAACCACACAAGCATGTATGCCATGGTGCCAAACGGGATAGACACCAGGCCAGAGGGAATGAACAACACCGCTTTGCCGATACGTTCCGGCGCATAGACGGCCGCCCGCAGGAGGATGCCGGCTCCGTAGGACCCTCCCAGACACGGCGGCTGTTGCAGGCCAAGCGCATCCAACACGTCTACCAACCACTGCCCATAGCTATCATCGTGCGGCGAGAGTCGGACTGGCGCGCTCTTGCCCGGGTGGCCGATGGTATCCGGCGCGAACACGCGATAGCTTTCAATCAGCCCTCGCAGCCAACCGAGCGTTATCGGGCTGGTGGTATTGCCGCCTTGTAACACGACAAGCGGCGGCGCGGCCTGCGGTCCCAGCGCCAGCACGTGAGTAGGCCCGAAGCGCGTATTCACCATGCGGCTTTCGTAGGGTAATTTCAGCCGCGCCAATTGCCGGTCGTAGATGGCATGAATCTCGGCCTCTCCCTCGGGAGTATGATAAATGGATTTTGTTGGCATAATTAAACGCTCGCTCCTGATTCTATCAGTCTAAAACCATTAAGCATTTTGCCCTCGCGCGCTTTCGAGCAGTTCAAACACCGGTTCCAGACCCTCGATGCCTGCTTTGCGAATCAACTCCAGATCGCTGATGGCATCCCCCACGACGCCAGCCGCAGAGGTAATTTCCAGCGCGCGGCGGTATTCGGCCAGCGCGGGGGCAAGCAACTCGGCGCATTGGCTGGCATCGGCCCAGCGTAGATCGCAGACGGCTTGACCAACCAGGGCTGTTGCAAGGGTATATTGCGCTTCGTACCAACAATTGGCCTTGGTCAGCAAGGTCTGGCAATGAGCAATCAAGTCCGCGAATGCTTGCCCAGCCGCTGTATCATGTTGGCACAACAGAATAATGCCCAATGCCAGTGCAGCGTGATAATTGGTCTCCATCACGTTGGATGCAAGCGCTTCCCGCAAATATCTGGCAGCATCGAAAAGATTTCCCGCAACCAAGAGCACTTTGCCCAGGCCATATAACCTGTGACTCTTTCCTCTGGAATCTCTAACTTCATGAGTAATGGCTAGGGCTTGCCTATGAAGCTCGATGGCCTTTTCAAATTTCCCCAAGTTGCAATAGGCAATACCCAAGCGATGCAGCCAAACACCTTCAAATCGGCGGTCTCCGGTCTGTTGAGCAATAGATAGAGCTTCTTTGCATAACTCAATGGTTTGTCCAACCTGCCCCAAAGCTGAGTAGGCTGTACCCAAATAACCCAATTGACGACCTTCTACTCGGCGATGACCAATACTGCGAGCAATGAATAATGCTTCTTCGTGGAATTCGAGTGCCTGTCTAAATTGCCCTAAATGTCGGCAGGCAACACCCAATCGCCCCAGGTGAACCCCCTCAGCCCAACGGTCCCCAACCTCACGCGAGATGAGCAGGGCAGTTTCATAGAATGTAATAGCTTGATTGATCAACCCTAGGGCACGACATGTGTTACCCAGGTTCCCAAGCTCAGATCCTTCCCGCCGACGATCACCAATTTCACGATAAATAGCTAGTGCCTGCTCATACAATTCTGTAGCCTGCTCAAAGTGCCCAAGATCGTGACAGGCGCTGCCCAAATCGCCAAGCCAAACGCCTTCCCTTCGACGATCACCCGTTTCGCGGGCAATATCTAGCGCCTGCGTATAAATCCCGATTGCTTGTTCGGGCTGCCCCAAGTCACGATAGGCGCTGCCAAGGTTTCCGAGCCAAACACCCTCGCCTTGGCGTTCACCTATCTCACGTGCGATAAAAACAGCCTGCTGGTAGAGGTCTAGGGCTCGTCTGACCTCTCCCAAGGCATGATAAGCCAGCCCTAAGCTTCCCAAGTTTGCTGCTTGTAAGTCCATTTTTACCAGGCACCCTCGAAGCTTTTCCCGGAGTTCGGCTAGTAAGTTACAATGGCCCCACATAAACAGGTAGTCAAAATCCAGAGGATTCAATAGTTGGCAAGCATTATCATAATCTCCAGCGCGAACATGGTGCCGGAACTCTGCTAACTGTGGAGCCAAATCCTCTATGGTTTTCCACTCGCTTTCCGGCTTGCGAATGCTGGCGTAGAAATCAGCCGCGCGCAGCTCCAAGTTGCGCCGATTGTATTTGTCCGGTTCTTCATCGTCAGACAAGTGCTGATACGCATACTCGCGGTCAATCGGATGCAGACTGTACGCACCAGTGGTGCGATTGGCGCTCACAAAGTAGCTGTTGGCCAACCGTCGCAAGCATCCCCGCACATCCAAATTCGGGCACCAGGGATACAGCAGGTAAGCAATCGCGGTTTCTTCTATCGGGCAATCAAATACTGCCAGGGCTTCCATCACGCGCCGTTCATTCTCTCCCAGGCGATGATAGCTGGCAGCCACCAGGCTCTCGACAACTTGCTCGCCAAACAAACTCGCGTCGGCCAACAAGCGCGGCAGGTTGGCGGTGGGATCGGCCTGCAAAATGCCGGCGATAATTTCAAGCGCGCGCGGGATGCCGCCAGTAAGCTGCACAGCGCGGCGCAAATCGCTTTCGGTCGCGTCGCGCAAGCCAAGCTCGCCTGATGGGTCAAGTTCGCGCAACAGGGCTATTGCTTCATCTTCAGGCAACCCCTCACGCAGAGGAATGTGGCGCGCATTGCGCAATGCGGCAGAGGCCACCTGCACCTGTTCGCGTGAAGTGGCAATCAACCGCGCGCCGCCGGGTTGGGTCAGGCAACATTCAACAAACAAACGCAGCCCCTCATCCGCAATCGTGCCATCCGGGGACAGGTGATCTTCGAGATTATCCAGGAGGATGAGATACAGCCCATCCTGCATCGTTTCCAATAGATATTCAACTTTGGCAACCAGGGGAATTTCGCCGCTAGCCCAGCGCGCCGTCAGCCTGCTTGCGGCTGGCTCGCCAAGCATACGCCCAACGTCGGTATAGATGCGCTCCAGGCTGAGACCCGTGCTGCGTGCGCTGAGGTAGAGGATACCGGACACCTGGTTTTTCTCCAACAGCCAGGTGTCTTCCAAATCAGCCAGCACGCGGCTGGCCAGGGCCGTCTTGCCCATCCCGCCGCGCCCAACAATGCTCACCAGTCGCACATTGCCTTGCGCCAGGTGCGTGCATAGCTCTTGCATCTCGCGCACGCGGTCTTTGAAGGTGTGTGTCACGTCCAGCGGGCGCAGGTTAACCACACGCTGCCGCTCGCGCCGCTCGCGGCGAAGCTGGTCAGCCTGGTCGCGCCGGGCGCGATAGTCGGCCATGCGGTCATCCAGGTAGGTCTGTGACCAATCCACGTCCGGGCGCAGACGTCGGCCAATCTCTAGCAATGCAGGGATTTGGTTACGGCGCTCGAGATGCGCCACCAGTTCACGCGCCTTGTTGGCTTTGCCCTCGGCCGGCAGGCCATCGTAATCTACACCCAGGTCAAAGCATAGCGTGCGCAACTCGCCCTCGTTAAAGTGGTCAACAAGCAGTTGGCGCAGTTGCGCCAGTTCTTCTAGCGGTGTTTTGATTTGTTGGTTCACGTCAACCTCCCAGGTCTTGGCGTGGATGTTTTGCCCGATCACTGAATGATATTATAATGGCTTGCCCGTCACAACACAAACTACCCAAGCAAAAAGAGCCTCGCGCCTGCTAATAGCAAAACAGGCTTGAGGCTCTTTGCTTACAGCCGTCTATCATTCTGCTTGCACTTTCACCTCCTCCGCCGCCGGCTTGAAACAAAAGTACATTAGCCAAAAGATCGAGGTGCTTTGACCGCCCAAGAGCGTGCCGGTGAATCCAATCGTGTGAGGCGTGTTGCCGCCAATCACTATTGCGGAGACTGGAGCAGTCAATGAGGCGCGTCGAAACCAAGCAGTTGAAATCGGCCCATACAGCTTTTCAGGCTAATCCCGATGCAGCGCAACTGCTGGCGGTCATTCTTGATGATTGGCCTGATGCGCAAGAGGATGTCGAACCACAATCACGACCGGCCGCACCTGGTTTGACAGTCAATGACTTGCGCCTGGTGTGCTGGGAGTATGGGTGGGCGCAGGCAGGCTTTTCTCACGTTGCAGATCGGCCCACACGCCAAAGAAAACGTCCGCCGGCAGGTCTCCATCCCACTCTGACGCCCACGAGATGTAATCTTGGATTGTCGTTTCAAAACTGGTGTCAATAGCCGGTTGAACCATCGTTTACACTCTCCCCTTGCTTGCCTGGCGGCGGCGTACCTTGATGGTATCGGGTCTCTTGCTTAATTGTACCACTCTATTATCCAGTTCAATCAGAAATAGAAAACAAAAAAGCCCTGACGGATCGTCAGGGCTTTTCCATATCGCCAATCTAGCGCCTGTTAGAACAAAGCTTGTTGCGAAGCCGGCGTTGCCTTTACTTTCCTCCCCCGCCTGGCCTCGACCAACTCTTGCCGCCGCGCCACCAACTCGGCCCAGAGTGTAGCAGAGGCAATCTCTAGCGCCGGGCTGGGCATCGTCGGGCAGCCGATGGGTGACATTGTCATCGCCGGCGCATTGCCAATCGAAAACACGCCTTCGGCGCGGCCAATGTCAACCTTGTTCATCGCCTTGTTAACGAGGTCGTGCAGCAGGTCAGTGCCGATCTCATCCACAAGCGCGCCGCTCACCGTATCCCCATAGAGCACTTGAGCCGCCATCATCTTGTGGCCAAGCAGGTCGAGCGCGTTGGCTTCCTGCGTTCCCTCATACACTGGAAAGAACACCTTGACCTTCTTGGACGCGCCGGGGCGATACAGTCTCCGCATCGCCTGCCACACAATCGCCAGGCTCCACTCGATTTCAAAAAAGACCGCAGTTTGAAACATCGTGAGATTCAGCCCGACCTCGACCAGCCGAGCGTTAGTCAGCCTGTCCTGCCGGACTAGGCAGGGCAGCACGTCGTACTTGAGCGCGTTGGCCTTGAGCCACGGCGCGCGCTTGACCGGCGCGAGCGATGGCTTGAGGACGCCAGCGCGCAGGCCGGCCGCTTGCAGCGCTTCGACGAGGCGAGGTTCGCAAAGCGTATCGCGCTCACCGGTCTGGCGAACGTACACCAACACCTTGCGTCCGTCGCGCCGCTCATCCAGGCATTTTTGCGCCAGCCATTGTTCTTTGGGCAGCCACTCGCCAGGCTCTACCACCGGCGCAATGAGCCGGAGCAGCCTGGCCTTGACCCGCCCGACGTTCAGTTCGGGCGCTTCGATGGTGAGCCGCTTGTACTTGCGGTGCAGGCCGTACACCACCAGGTTGCTATCATCGGGCCGCACCAGCGTCAACGGCTCGCCCAAGACCATGCTGGCCCAGATCGCGCCGACCAGCTTGGGATGGCCGGGCGCCAGTTCTAACCACATAATCATCATAATCATCATAATCATCATAATCATCATAATCATCAGCCGTTCTTGTTTCTCGCCGTCCTTATCGGCGCTCGTCATAGACGCCACGCCGTATCCGCTCACAATCACCGACACGGACTTGTTCCGAATGCGTGTTGCAAGCATATCTCTCTCCTTTCAAAGATAGCGATAGAGATTTCAGATAGAGAGCGTCTCTATCCCTATCCGCCGAATCCCAACCCGCGTTCCTTGAGGCTCACGTAGCGGGATTGCGCGATGACCAGATGATCCAGCACCTCAATGTCCATCAACTTGCCGGCAGACGCAATTTGCTGCGTCAGGGCCACATCTTCTGGCGATGGTGAAGGGTCGGTGCTGGGGTGGTTGTGTGCGACAATTTGATCCCACAGTCCCATCACCCCCATCAACACCGACGCCGCATCCGAGAGGGTTGTGATGTGCGGGCGCTCGTCAGACGTGACCGTCATCGAGCGCCGCCCCAGCGCGATGGCCGCTTTGAGGCGAGCCGCATTTTTCTTGCCCATCCCCTTGACGCGCTGGAGATCGCCCGGCGCGGCCTGCGCCAGGTCGGTCAGCGTAGCGCAACAAGATGCGCTCAACGTAAGTGAGGCAGGCAAACGCCTGTCAGCACAAGTGCGCGCACGCGGACTCGGACCGCGATTCCCCGGTTGGCCGCCACACTGCGTGGTGGTTCTGGTCAGGGCAAGGCCAATGCTCCAGGCGCATCTTGTTGCCCGATGCCCAAACCCGCCAGCGGCGTCTTATCCCCTCACATCAGTGGCAATTGGGGTTGTTTTGCCTTGCGTCTCTGCTTGTTGTGGGGCAATCGAGCCGGCGTGGCCTGCGCAGCGCGCGCCGCTGGCGCTTTCGCAGCGGGTGTGTGCAACGCTATCTCGACTTGCCGGCCCCACGCCGCCAGCTGCGCTTGAAACTCGGCCAGGCAGCCCTCAGCCGTCGAAGCGCCGATGAGATAAAAGCCGCTCTCGCCGCGCCAGAGGTCGAGCGGCAGGGGGCCTGATTTTGCACCCAGGTAGTACATCACCCAATCCCACTCGTCGAACAAATCGCCAGTGTTCACCACCGTCAGCACGTCGTCGCGATAGCAAGGATGTTCATCGTCGGGGTGATACACAAGGGTGTGGGACGCGCGCAGATGTTGATACAGTGTGAGGGGCAGCGGGGCGCGTGGATGACTGTCCGGCAGCACGGGGCCATCGGCCAGCGTAATCTCAACAGGGTGTCCCCAGGCGGCCAGAGGTCCGCGGAGCGCGTCCGCGCACGCTTGCGGTGTGCTGGCTCGAACAAGATCCAGGTTCAGTTTGCCTTCCCACAGGTGAATTGAGGGCATCGTGTCCGGCGGGCGTGACAGCCAGTGAGCCACCCAATAGTCGGGCCAACTGCCGTAGATGATGAAAATACCGTCGCTGTAAAAAGGTCGTGAGCTATCGGGCGGCGCTTGATAGATCAGCACGTGGCGCGGCTTGAGCTTGGCCACGAGCGCCTCCGGCAGCGGCGCGTGCGGCTTGCCATTGGAGAGCAGTGGGCCGGAAGGTGGCGCGGCAGGTTGGTCAGCCGGCGCCAGGTCGGCGTAATCGGCCAAGACATCCGGTGGGACTGGATAACCATTTGACAGTGCGCGTTGAACCACCAGGTAGTGAAAGTCGAGATAGTCTTTGCCGGTCTTGTAGGCGCTTTCGGCCGAAGCCAGCCCATAGCCCAACGCCGTGCTGGCCAGGCGTATCCGCGCAAAACGCGCAAACTCGCCCGCTTCTTCCGAGCCTGGCCTCTGCAGCACTCTACGCGCCAGGAACGCATACGCAGCCAGCTCTTCGTCATTGGCATGCACGCCCGCGCCATACATCACCTTCCAGCCGTGATAGAGCTTGCCGAGTTGTTTATCAGGCAATGCGGCCAACCCCTGCCCTGAAGCTTGAGCCGAAGGGTCAAATTCGTCTCGTCGCATTTCCCACAGTTCTTTCATCTCATTTCTCCATTCAAAAGTCGAGCGGGCAAGTGATTGTTCACTTGCCCGCTCAGCGTGTTACTGTGCAACAGTAATGCTCAGGCGTACCAGTAGTACCCATCCTGTAACCTGCAACTTTCCGATGCGGTAGTGGCGGTATTTTGCAGTATCCGCTTGAATTGTGAGAGCATTGTGGCGATATTTTGCAAGTGAGCCTTTCAAGAAGCGCCGGGCAGTTCACTGCATCGGAAAGCCAATCACTGCAACGAAAAACCTCAATTCTGCATCGGAAAGTCAGCCCTACTGCATCGCAAAGTCTCATTCACTGCATTGTAAAGTTAAAAGTTACATCAATTTCTCCCTCGCTTTGCTTGCTGAAGAACGGCGCGCGCCTTGGTAACCGCCAAGCGCAATGATTTGGGCGCCTTGCTGACCTCAACATATTCGTCATACGCGGCGACGATCTGTCCCAGAACGTCCACCATATCCGGCAAGCGCTCAGCCGCCGCGAGGGGATTCTGCGGGTTGGCCTCCATGGCCGCGTTGGCAGCCTTGACAATCAACTGCACGTCATATTCACGCCACCGCATCAACGTGCTCTGTCCATTTCCGTTCGTTGGCGGATAGGTCAGGATTGCCAGCACAAAGTGCCTGCCGCTGGGATCGCTCGTGCAACCGCCCCACAGTTGACCCTGGTGTATTTGCCAGGGGCCGGGGGTACAAACGTGTGATTGCGTCATGTCACTCGTCTCCTTGAAAAATTGGCGGGCGAGTGATGCCTCGTCACCCACCCGCTCACTGGTTGAATATCAAGCCGCCGATGCCCGCCACGTCACGCCGCGCCCGGCCAGCGGTACTTTGCCGGTTTTGTCACCAATGCAGTAGTACAGGAAACGGGTGTCAACTTTGATGGCCATTGCCCTGACCCATCCCGCCGCACGTCCCATATCCATTTCGATGAACTGGGGAATGCCATCGGGCAGTTTGCTCGCCTTGTCCTTTTTAGCAGGTGCTTCTACGGGAGCATCTAGATTGCTAGACACAGGCACTTTTGCCGGTGCATCTGCCTTCTCCGTCCTGGGAGCGAGGGCGACATTCTTGGGAGCGGGCTCCACATCAACCACTGCCGGCGCTTCGCCTACCACAGCCGTGCAGCGCTGTCCAGTGAACACCCACTCATTCCGTCCGCACTTGACCAGGATTCCCTCATACGTGGCCAGGCGCCTGACCTGCTCGTTAAAGGTGCGGGCTACCTCGCCCTGCCATTCAGCCCGTGGCGCGACCTGGCAAAGCGTGAGCTCGCTGGGTGAGCCGACAATGACGGCGGTGCATACCCAGTACCGCTGGCCGATGTACCAGACGGCCTTGACTGCTCCCTTTTCTACGATGGGCTGCGCTGAACAGGATTGACGAATCTTGTCGAACCACTTGTAGTGAACGGCAATGAGTTCTGGGACAGTTGGCGGCGGCACAGCGCCATCACCGCCGGGCGTTTTGAGCGCGCTCCAGTCGCCACACGAAACACAGGTTTCCGATTCCACAACCAGGTGACCATAGCGTTCTTGGTACATCCAGGTAGACCAATCCTTTTTGTCTTGTGCATACGCAGCAATGACGGCCTGGCGTGGAGAGCACGTGTAGGTGCTGGTCTCACCAGTGGATAAATTGACAACCTCGACTGTGCTCACTTTGCATCCCTCCTGGCTTATCTTGCTCAACCCCTCCCAGCCGCAGCCAAACGACTTGTGCAAAGCCGCAGAGACTGGGTCGGAATAGATGAGAGGTTGGCTATTCTCCCCCTGGATAGATCTGAACATGGTCAGCCAGATGCGTTCTTCACGAGGTGGCGCCGCAGCATCATTCTGAATAGCCGGGTTGTCTTGCATCAGGCGAGCAAACAAGGCGTCAGCTCTCCGCGCGACCTCGGCATATTTCTGCCGGGCTACAGCATGTTCTTCGTAAAGATCGAGGATGTGTTGCTCATTTGACCAGTGCGCGGTCCAACTGAGCGGCGAAGCGGGATCATCGAAGGCGACGCTACTCTTGGCGCCAGGCTCGCAGTGTTTTCCATCCAGGCCAATGACCGGCGCTGCGATCTCAAACCTGACGTATTGTTTGCCGCGCTGCCGGCCCTTGCCTTCTGTGCGCACCACTTGCACGGCATCGGGCAACTGGTTAATCAAATCCAGGACATGGCCCACGGTCGCAAGCTCGCTCAAACGCGCCACGACCGGCGCGAGGACGACGCACTTTGTAAAAGGCGCATCGTCTTTGGCTGCCTGGTCTGATTCGGGAAGAGTGTGAACGGCTTGCACCTGCTCGCGCAAGCCATCGGGCAACGGCGCGCGCGGGTGACCATTGAGTAATGTTGGACTGTCCTGCGCAATTGTCGCCGCCAGGTCGCCGGCGCGCTTGACCTCTATGCCGTTTTTGAGCCAGCCCTGAGCCTTGACCCCCGCGACTGTACGGGGGTTGATATTCTTGGCCCACATCCCGACAAAACTGGCCAGGTCGGCCTGCATCCGGGCATTCGTGACCTTTTCGATCCGCGTCCCATCGTCCGAAAACTCGACATAGCGTTTCCACCCGCCGCCCACGCGAGTCTCGCCACTCACGCGAATCGCCACCGGCACCTGGGTCACCTCGATGGGGAACCACTCGCCATCATCAGGCGCGACCCAGAACACGATTTCTGGATCGGCAATCAGGTCGCCGTTTTCTTCGCGGTAGTGCGCGACGGCCACCTGGTTGGGGCCAATCACCTCAATGACCAGCGGCATATACGGCGGCATCTCTAATCGCAGGTGCGCGCCCACTTGCGACAGGTCAATGTCGTGACCCGCGCACAACCTGGTGATGACGGCGCGCATGGTCTTGGCTGGACGCAGGCCTCTGGGTATGGGGACGGCCTCGTTGAATTCGGCCAACTTGGACTTGCACACAGGGCAAGTAATGTCCTCTACACGCGCCTGGCTTGCCTCAATGGCTTGCTCAGATGCCTCCGCGCCACACCATCGCGCAGCGCCAGGCCCACTCCAAACGTGAACGAGATTGGTAGCGTTGTCTGTATCCAATTTGCATCTTGATTCTTGCTCAATCCCGGGCGAATTTTCGCCGCTCGCCGGCAAGCCTTCGCCAAGCCGGGTCAGTCTCTCCACGCCCACGTGCTCGATGCGGCCCAGCGGCACGCCACCCGGCGCGAGTATCTGGTCAGTGTCTATGTCGGCCAGGCCGTGATTCACAGACCGGATTGTGCTGGTCAGCGTTTCGCCGGATCCGGTTACCCAACTGACACGCTCGCCCACTGCGAACGGCGGCCAGCTCTCCCGCCACAACCGCTGGCACTCTGGGCACATATTCTGCCCGGTGTCGGCCTCGTAGCACGAGACGATGTCGTAGGGAATGATCGCCGTATAGTTGAGATCGGCAACACCGCACAGCGCCGGCCGTTGAGCCGTTGGCCGGATGTGGCAGAGATAGGCCTGGGAGTCGCCGGACGCCAACGAGAGCAGTCCCTCGCACCTGCATCCGAATGTCCCCTTTACCAGACTGTCCAGGTCGGGATATTCGGTCTTGACGTATTGCCAGCGCGGCCTGGTTGCCGCGAGCAGATAGCGAAACATTGTTATCCAGATGCGCTCTGGCCGATGCTTCCACACGCGGTCATCCTCGCGCAATTCAGGATGCGCTTCCATCAGCCTGGCAAGCAATGCGTCAGCGTGCTTGCTCAGGTCAGGGCGTTTGCCCCTGGCCTGGGCGTGCTCGTCGTACAGCATCAGGATATGCTGCTCTTGCGTCAGATTGCCCTTGTTCCACTTGATTGGGGTGAGCGAGAGCCGCTCTACCGGCTTGCTGCTGGCCGACGACCATTGCAAGCCATCTGCGCCAATCACCCGGTCAAAGGTGCGGTAGGTCCTGTATAGCTTGCCGGCATTGGACGCCTTACCCTGCTTTTCGTCCATACCGAACACGCCGGGATGAGCGACAATGAAGCGTTCCACATCTTCATCCGTCTGTAGCTCGCGCAGGTCGGCACTTGAGGGCGGGAGCGCCGGCGGGTTGTCAAAGGGAAAGATGGCAGCCGGATCACTCGCGCCCGCCTTGATCCGGTCCGTGATGCTTTGCGGCAGTCCGTCTGTGAGCAGCCTGGCGAATTCCCCAACCGTCATCAGCCGGGCCACCTGCCGCGCTTGCTCGATTGAGACCAGCGCAAACCAGTCAAGTGTGTCTTGGGACACGCCCTCGCCCGCAAGCAAGGCCGCGTGAACCTCGGCGCACAGAGCGCGGCCAACGGGCAAGTTGCACTTTTTCGTTTTCATGGTGTTTTTCCTTTGTTAGATGGACAGTGGGTAGTCAATCACTGTCATTGCCATTTTGCGATTTACACTGTTGGCAAGTCATGCTAAAATGGGATTAGTACAGGTGATGTACGTAAACGGCAACGTTCTTCTTCCCATCTCAAGCCATTTGCCGCTCAGGCTTACAGGAGAAACAAGATGGAATGGAATGATGAAAAACAAGCCCGACTAGATGTGCTGCGCGCCGCCGAGCTGGCAGGCGCGCTAGACGAAGCCGGCAAAGTTGAGTTGGCAGCCCTGATTGAATCCCTCGATAGAGAAGAACGAGAACGGTTAGCGCCAACATTGGCCCGAATGCAAGTCGAATATGCAGCCTTGCGCCAACAGGCACAAGAGAGTGCGGCTGAAAATGAGCGATTGGCCAGTCTGGCGGCGCAGATGGAGCGGTTACTGGCCGATGGACGGCAAGCGTTGCGCGACTTGCAGCGTCGTCACGAGGCTATTCGAATGGAATATCAGCAGGTCACGGGCAGACCCTTGTCGGTAGCGATGTAATGGTTTCCCAAGCGTTGCGCGAGAGCGTTCGCGCGTTGCACAACTTTAGCTGTGGCTACTGCGGGGTTACGGAAACCGACTTGGGCGGCGAGTTAGACATTGATCACTTTTGTCCCCGCTCACACGCCGGGCGCAGCGTTCTGGATAACCTGGTGTATACCTGTCCCACCTGCAACCGCTTCAAGGGAGACTATTGGCCTGCGCCCGAGGCAGGCCCCGATCTGATGCTGCTTCACCCCCGACAAGATGATTTATCCAGCCACATTGGGACGCTGCCTGATGGGCGGCTGATTGGCCTGACAAAGCGCGGCTGGTTTCACATTCAACGCCTGCGCCTGAACCGGCCGCAACTGATTGAGCTTCGGGTTCAACGGGCCGAAGAACAACTATTGCGTCAGACGCTCGAGTATAACCAACAAGCGACGAGCCGGCTGCAAGCATACGTGCAAGAGTTGGAACAACAAGTCGCGCAGCTACTGGAAATCATTTCCCGGTTGACTCAAGAGCCATAGCAGAGATGTGTTAGCCGAAAGTTCAGAGCTTTCCTTCCACGGCAATTATTCGCTGCTCTTCTAGTATCCCACAAACGGCTTACCCGCCGCCACCACACGCTCTGGCGCGATGTACTCTGAGCGGGCGCTGCCGCTGCCCAGGTCAATGTAGGTCGCAAAGCGCCGCAGCTCTCCCCGCAAAAGAAGCCTGGCGCTCGCCGTCCTCGCCGCGGGGCAGGATTTGTAGGGATACCTGGATGGTGCATTGGTTAAAATCGTAAGGTTCGTCAAAATGACTCATTGCTCATCCTCCAAAACAAGATTCTGGCGGGCGGCCATCTCGACCGCCTGCCAGAATCGCTATACAATGTCTGCCACCGCGCCGCAGAGCTGGGCGCGGTCTTGCACCAGGTCATTGACCAATACGACCTTGTCCGCGAACAGCCAGGCCTGGTCTCCACCCGCGCCTACCACAACCACGACGATCCGCAGTGGATTGCGCTGTTTGGTCTCAGCAAGCCGCCTCATAAACTCGGGTGGCGGTTCGGCAAAGTCGTCGTCGGTGATCATCAAGATGTCGGCGCGCAGGTTGTGAGATTGAATCAGCTCAAGAGCTTTGACCAACGGCGCATACGGCTCGGTGCCGCCGCCATAAAAATGCGACAGGTGGTGCAGCAAACCATTGGGGTCAGGCTCATTGGACGATGGCGCTTCCCATACGTGGTACTGGCCTTGTCCCGAAAATGGGATACTGAAAAAGCCACGCTTATCTCGGCGGGCGATCTCTAAAAGCGACCATTCAATCGCCACGGCCAGGCTGTGCGGCGCTCCGGACATTGAGCCAGACTCGTCGCGCACCAGCGCCATTGGCCCGCGCCCTTGCTGTTCCTGGCCTTCATAGTAGCGATGGCGGATCGCGCCATCCACCGCGCGTTTTATCCAATCCATCTCCAGCGCCGGGTCGCCTGATAGCAAGGCAGCCCATTCCACACTTGCCATCGTCTCTGGCCGCAGATCGTGCGTCTTGTATCCTACCATCTGGGCGCGCCCGCGCGGTGATTTTCGCCACTCGCCACGCACCATTCGTTTGGCCCACCCCAACATCTCGGCCAGCCTTTTCAAGTTGGGATTGCGCTGCAGCGCCTGCATCGCGGCGCGAGCGGTGTCAGGGTCCACGCCAGCCGGGTCGCCGCCGGCGGCCAGTGAAAAGCCGTGTACTGTTTCGCTGGCTTCACTGGCTCGTTCCTGGGCCGCCCGGGCCGCCTTGTTGCACGCCGCCGCGATCTGCGCGGCATGGGCATCAGCGCTGGCCTGGTAGGCGTCGTGCGCCGCGTTAGCGCCCTCTCGCGCAGCGTCAGCTTGGGCCTGCGCCTCCAATGCGCGTTGGAACGCTTCTTGCGCTTGCGCCTGCAATGACTCTGCCGCTCGAGGATCAGCCTCTAGCTTTTCCCCTGAGCGTTTGTTCAGCATCTCGGACAGCGCCGTGAGCGCATCGGCCTGAGCTTCGGCCTGGTTAGCTTGCTCTTGTTTTTGAGCCTGCTGGCGGGCTTGCTCTTTGGCCTCTTCGGGAAGCGCGGCAATCACTTCTTTGATAAAGGCTTGCGCGCCAACGCCGGCCGCGACCGTGTCGCCGGTGCAAGTGTCGCGCAGGCGTCCCCATTCGGGCGTTCCCATCCCACGCCGCAAGAGATCGGCCAGCGGCTCAAGCCCGGCAGGCGTCGGGTCGGCCAGGCGCGGAGATGATTTATACAATGAGAGGAAGCCATCTTGCACCGGGTGCCCGCACAGATCATTAGCTGCCTGTTGGTCGGCAACATCGAGTTGGGGAATTGCCCGCGTAGCCGCGTTCCATTCCATCAAGTCGAAACGATCCGCCGCGAGTGCGCTCTCAATCCTGGTCTGCCACAGTTTGCCCGCGCACATCAGGGCCTCCCCTGACGACGCCTGGCGTGTGAGCGGGGCCGATGCGCGTCCAAGCGAGAAACGCGAATCTGGACGCGAACACGCACAAACCTCTTGATCAAAGCGGCCAGGAACAGCATCACAACCGCCACCAGCAAAATCGCAATGGCCGTTAGAATCACTTGAATGAGTGACATGGTTTTGCCTCCCCTAGCTCGTCATCAAATCCAAGACAGTAGTCACAATTTCGTTCGCCTCGGTCTTGACCGTGTTTAGCCGCGATTGGTAGGGCCTGGCCGCGGGGTCGGCCAACAGCTTGTCACACTTGCCCATCAGCTTGCGCGCCTTGCCCGCGATCTCGGCGCGTTCCTGCAACTTCATCCCCGCCAGGCCAGCAGCCGCGTTCTTCAAATCAGCCAAAAGCGCCTCGGCATCCAGCACGTCGCTGGCCACGGGGTCAGTCAGCCCGAGCACCAGGTTGCGAATGTCGCTCTCTTCGTCGGGTTCAGCCCATCCACAGGACGGCGGAGCCGCAGCCGTCCAGCGCGCCACGCCCAGATGGCGCGGCGCGGGCGTCTCACCTGCCAGCAGGGCGGCGGCGCAGGCGGCTTTGAGTGTCTTGCGCCAGCGGCGGTCACTGATCGCCCTGCCGTTCTGCCCGATCCTTCGACCTTGCTCAGGACAGGTCTGCCGCCACAGTTCAGCCATCATGTCCAACATATCAGATGGCGGATTGAACGTTATTGCTTCGGCCGTGGCCGCCAGCAAGCGAATCTCGTCAGGAGTGATACTGGGCGCAATCACAGACGAGCCGGCGCTGGCCGTCATCAAGGCGCGAAAGTCATCCGGGTCGCGCAGATAACCGATGCTGAGCCGGATCAAGAAGCGGTCGTAGGCGGCTTGCAGTTCCTTGTCGCTGGGGACTTCATTGGAAGCCGCCATCGCAGATAGCAGCGGTATGGCGCGCTCATCTTCACCGGCAGCCACCTGCCGCTCTTCCAGGGCGCCGAGAAACATATAACTGACTTGCGCGCTGGCCTTCCACACCTCATCCAGGAAAGCAATATCGCACGTCGCCAGGCCGGCCCAGCGGCGCTTCCACTGACCCTGCTTGAGCGCGGCCGGATCGGGTGGACCTACCACGTCCTCGCGGCTCGTATCGGGGTTCAAGATGATGCGCCAAAACTTGCCCGCAATGCCTTCCGCGAATAGCCGCATCAGGCTGGACTTGGCTGTGCCGGGCGGGCTGTACACAAAGACGTGCTCTCCCGCCGCCAAAGCCGTCGCAACCGCGCAGGCCATCTCGCCGCGTCCAACAAACTGTCCCGCCGCCGCATCGCGCAGCGCGCGCAGGCGAGCGGCAACATTATCCAGATCAACCGGCTGATCGTTTTCTCCTGGCGCAGCGCCGGGAATCATCCAGGCGCGCCCGGCCAGCAGGCGGCACGCATTTACCGTGTTGGCCGGCTTGACGAGCGTAATCACATTGGCGTCGTAAGTCGTAAGCATGGCTTTACTCCGTTGCCCCGGCCGCCTTGAGCACGGCAGTCTGGGCCATGTCCATAATGTCGGTGAGCGCCTGCAGGTCGTCGCTCAGGCTACTTTGGTAAGCCGCAATCGCTGCCTTGATTTCCATCAATCCTTCAAGCGCCGATTGCGAAACCTTTTCGGCGGTCTTGCCCTTGGCGCTGCCCTTGAGCACCGGCTGCACCTGGTCAACCAATCCCTGCAGCTTGCCCTTGAACTCGGCCACGGCGCTGGCGATGATGTCTTGCCGAATATCGAACGAGGTCGCCTCGTCGCCGCGCAGCGTGACGACGCTGCACGAGGGATCAAGCTGGCCCACTTTCCAGGGGGTCAGGCCGTTGATGTACGAGCGCAGGGCTTGCATCAGGTTGGCGGCATCGGGCGCGGCTTCGGGCACAAAGTACACCCCGCCGTTGCCGCGCAGCGCCACGCGGTACAGGTTCAGCAAGAGCTTGCGGATGCCTTCGCGCACGTCGTTGCCGCCCTGCCTAGTCCGGCAGGACAGGTCGGCAATTGTGCGCAAAGCCTGCTGGCGAGTTTGAATATCATTCAAGATGGTGGTGATGTTGCCATCCACCCAACCCTCGCTATCATCCACCTGGTAAGCATTTGCCCGCCCGGCAGCGCAGTTGAACTCGAGCACGGCCACGGTTTGCAGCGACAGTTGTTTTTTCGCGGCAACGCCGTCCTGTGGATGATTAGGCGAGAGCGGGATCACCGCCTCGCGCACCAGCCTGCTGCCGCGTGCCGCGTCAGCGGCCGCAGGCAGGTGACGGCGCAGCGTGGGCGCTTTGTCCGAGACGCGGCGCGTGAGCAGCCGCACCACCGGGTCCACGCCATAGCGAAGGAACACGCCATCGCGCAAATCCTGTGGGGTCTCCAACTTCAATCCGCGCGCCCCGCCCACATTGGTTGCTTTTTCCCAGATGCGGCGAGCATCGGGCGGTGTGGGCACGCAGTCGGCGGGAAAACCGGCCAGAGCGGCCAGCTTGTTCAGTTCGGTGTACGGCGCGGCCACGTCCGGCACCGTCCACCACGTCAGGTAGCCGATATTGTTCATCGTGTTACTCCTTAAAAAATGGCCGGCGACAAATGCTCACTTGTCACCGGTAACGTGTGATAGACGTGTTCTATTTTTGCCAGTCAGCCAACGTAAAAAGTAAGACACAACGTGGCGCAAAACGATGCGCTCAACGTAAGTGAGACAGGCCAAAAGCCTGTCAACACAAATGCACGCACGCGGACTTGAACCGCGACCCCCCAGCCATCAGAGCCAGGGCGAGGCCAATGCTCTACGCGTAAAAGTCACCAGTGGGCAAACACACACCAGTGACAACACGTTACAATATCGTCACCCCATAAGCTCGCGCCAGTTCGGCCCTGGTCGGCAGCCGGATGAAGGCCAGGTCACCCACAGTCGGAAACAGCAGTTGCACTATATCCAGGGCAATGATAGAATCTCAAACAGAAGCTATCGGCCGCGCGTCCTGTTACGAACAAAGAGGCATTATGGCAAGGAACATTGTCATCACCCAGCCTGATTTGACCGCCCAAGAGGTTGTGTTGTTGCGCCGCTATCTCACTGAATCACACCAGTTTTCGGGCGCCGAGTGGCGCGAACTGCGCCGAGCAATTGATAAGCTGGCAAACTGCGAAGTACAGTTTGGCGCTCAACGCTACCGCTTTGCCCAATTCTACCGCGCGTTCATCAACGGCACGTATGCTTATCCTTTTATCGCGGAACTGGCGCAACTTGCGAATGTAGAACTGTCTGGCTTGCAATTACAGGCGCGTGTGGCGCGCCAGGTTTGGGAATGGTTATTGCTTAACGGCATCCGACCAGGCCAAACGCCTCACGCTGA
Source organism: uncultured Anaerolineae bacterium (assembly GCA_964651475.1). Lineage (GTDB taxonomy): Bacteria > Chloroflexota > Anaerolineae > Fen-1058 > Fen-1058 > JBGSMF01. The sequence continues at coordinate 66,430 of CAZYXV010000015.1, forward strand.
ATATCTGGTGATATTTTGTTTGCACCAGTGGGGGGCGTTCGCGCGCGGTTATATCTTTGAAGTCGCCGTTTTGCAAGACTTGCAGCGTGCGGGTATTGCCATGACCCCTCACGACCCAAGCCGCGAACGCTTCGCGCCTTACGATTTGAGCATCCCCGAACTGGGTTATGGCGACATCAAGACCTCGGGGTATTTCCTGGATGATTTGACGGCCGACGCGCCCACGGCTGACTTTTATATCACACGACTCTATGCGCCTCAATTGCAGCAGTATCAGCGCGTGGTCTTTGTGACACCCCAGGCGTGGCAGCGTATCCAGACCAGCGATGAGCAAGGCGGAGAAATCGAAGTGACTTTTCTCTCGGAGGCGGCGCAGCACTTTCCCCGCGTGACCAGGGTAGAGATAGCGCGCAGGGCCTGGATTGTGGTAGAATATGAGGTATGGAAGCGTATCTTGCTTCAAAAGCCAGGAGGGTAAGCTGTGAGTCAAATATTGGACGATTTAGAGACGAAGGAATTTGACCGGCTGATGGGCCAGTTCATCGAACGCGAGGACCCGAACGCGATTTCTTTCGCGGCTCTGGATGAAGCCGCGCGCCAGCAGTTGGAACAAGTGACCACCACCCAGGTTGAACTCACCGGCACGGTTCGAGATGGGCAAATTGCCTTTGACACACCGGCCGACGCGCCCATCATTGCTCACGGCAACGAGCTTGTCATTGGCGGGTTGCATCTGGTAGTGCATTTACGCCCAGGATAAACCGCTGGCCCACATTGCCGCCATCTTGCCATTGGCGTGTATTCATGCCGGTGTGTGTTTGCTCATTCCTCGTTGGTTTCAAACTGTTTCTCGCTACACCATGCCGCGCCCAGCCATCTTTCACGTCAGGATTGCCGCCGTTGACAACCCGCTGGTACAAGTACCACGCCACGCGCCGTTCGCGCGGCGTGGATCCCTGCTTTGCCACGCTGATGCCAACAGTGATGGGCGCTTTGCCCTGCGCCTGCGGGATATTTGATCCGGACACCACAGTGCGTAGTGGACTCTAACCACCACGCACTGTGAATAGCCGCTCAACGTGTAACTAGACTCCATAAGCCCGCGCCAACTCGGCCCTGGTCGGCAGCCGGATGAAGGCCAGGTCGCGCTGCACGCTGGGGTTACGCCGCCGGCTGCGCTGAATCTCGTGGACGGTCCGCGTTGAGGCGAACCGCTTTTCGCCAGGCACGTAGCGCACCGTCGCCGGCACGATCGGCGCACCCACGATTCCGCTCAAGTCTTCCGGCTCGTCGCCCGGCTTGAGCCAGAACACGGCCAGTTCCTCGTTTTCGCCGATGAACGCGCCGCGCTCGACATAGCCATGCTCGACCAACCAGCGCACAATCGTGTCTATGTCAAAGGCCGGGTCGGCGGGCGCGACGATATCATCATCCATAATCTTGAACATCCGCAGTGCTCCATTATCTTGTTTCACGCAGCAAGCGCGTAGCGGCATCTCTCTGCGTCACCCCTGCGCTGGATAGCTCAGGCGATGCGCGTCCAGGAACGCCGCGCGCTCGTTGGAAGCAAAGAAGCGGTGCAGGTCGCGTGTGTAAGGATCGGCCTGGCTCAACGCGGACTCGCGGGCTTGCCTGATCCTTTCTGCCCACCACGCCCACGGATGCCTGGGATCGGCTGAACACTTCCAACGCTTGTTTTCCAGCGAGCCGCTGGCCTCCGCGCCGCAAACGGGACAGGCAAAGGTGTTAGGTTTGCTGGCTGCGGGCGCACTTGTGCTTGCCAGGTAGGCCTGGACTTGGTTAATGGCCGGGCAATCCGGCCGGCGGCACGAGCATTGACGATTCTTGTTGACCACGTGCACCACTCGCCCGATTTTGACTTGATAGCCGGCGGCAACTGCAACCGGCGCAAGCGGGGCCGGAGTAGAAGAGGAATCTTTCATAGCACACTTCCTTTCTTTTGTTTGGGGATGGCGGACTAGCCCGCTCATCTTGTACCTGGAAAATGAGGCCAAATGCCATTTGACCCATGGCATCCAACGTAAATGGGGAACAAACAACGTCGTGCGGACGCGCCGCACTCTACGTAAGTGAGGTGAATCCATCACCTTTGTCTTGATAATCTGCTATAATAATCTTGCCGCTGCGAGCTTTATTTTTTTGTGCCAAATCAATTGGAGGATGCAATGAGCGCGGACAAGAGTATGCGCTTGTCGGTGCCCAACCGTCGTGACTTGCCCGGCAGTGATACGAAGGATAGCCAACCCCCAACTTGCACCCTGCGGATTTTGATTGCGGACGACGACCCGGACGCCAGAACCATCCTGACCGATTCCCTGACCCATCGCGGCTACGAGGTGTGGGCCGCCTGCGATGGACAGCAAGCCCTGGCACTGGCAAAAGCCCATCCGGTAGATGTGGCGCTGTTGGACGTGGTGATGCCGGGGCTATCGGACGTGGAGTTGATTTCTCCACTGCGCTCCCTGCAGCCTGGGATAGTCATTATCTTGCTCACCGCCTACGGCGCTATTCCGCAGGCGGTCGAAGCGATCAAGTTGGGCGCGTTTGATTACCTGGAAAAGCCCTTGCAGCCCAAGCGGGTGCGGGCCGCCATAGAACGGGCCTGGGCAGCACGGCAAGCCTCGGTGCTGACATTAGGGGACCTGACCCGCCGAGAGCGGGAGGTAGCACGATTGTTGGCGGAAGGGAAAACGAATGCCGAGATTGCAGAAGCGTTGTGCATCAGCGTGTATACAGCCGGCAAGCACGTGCGCAATATTTTGACCAAGTTGAAGGCAGAGAATCGGGTACAAGTCGCCCTGCTTTGGAGCCGTTATGTGGGAGAAACACGGCCATAGCCCTTGAGAGGCAAAAATACTCATTTTTAGGTATAGACAAATTGGCGGATACGAGGTAGAGTAGCGGCAAACCGATACTATTTCATCGAGGAGCATGGAATGCCGCATCAATCTGTTGCTGCGCGCCTGGCGCGCATTTTGTTTGTCACGTTGGTTCCGTTGGGATTGCTTGTATTGGCGCTGCTGGGCGCGCAAACGCCCACTGCCGCCGAGCCGCCCGCCGCGGCGGACGTGTCGCTGCGCCTGGCCAATGAGGCAAGTTACGCGGAAAACAGACTGTTGAGCGGGCTGGGCGCGCCCACACGCCCCACCACACTGACGTCCCCCGGTCTGGTGTGGGTGGGAACACATAATGCTGGGGTCTGGCTCTATAACGCCAGGACCGGCGAGTGGACAGAGTGCAACAATGGGCTTCCAAGCACATCACTCGGGCAAAAATTAGAAATCGCAGACCTGGCAGTGAACCCATTTGATGACAATGTGCTGCTGGCTATTGCGGACGATTTGGGGGCCACAACTCCTCCTACGAACGCTGGAGTGTATCTCACACAGAATGCTGGAATGAGTTGGGCCAAAATGCCCATGCCCGCTTACCCCAAACGTGTCGGGTGGCGGCAGGTACGATGGGACCCCACTACACCCGGCAAGGTGATTGCATCAGGAATGGATGCGATTACAGCATCAAGCGCCGTCACGGACAGATACCCTGCGGTCGCTGGATCTATGAACTATGGACGCTCCTGGTTCAAGATAGACATGCCTAAAATTATTACTTCAACGCCTTTAGATGGCATTGCACTGTGGGGCAGTGGCCCTTATTGGTATATTGGCGCTGGCGGAGGGGGCAGCGATAGGCAGTTGTACTGGAGTTCCTCCAATGGCGGAATATCTTGGGCAACAAGGTGGAATGATGCTCTCTTCTCGTCAGGTCAGGCGGCGCGACTAGCCGGGCGAGATGAGGCTCCAGCACATGTGTACATGGCCAGAGGAGATGGAGGGTCTGGGGGACGGCTAACTATTAGCCAGGATGGAGGCGCGACCTGGGCGGCAGGGGCAGCGTTCACCACATCTGGTTTGGGTGAACTGGTTTATGATCCTACGCGCCCAAACACACTGTGGCTAGCTGCATATCAGGGTGATGTAGGCACTTTCCGTTCGCAAGATGATGGGCAGACTTTTACCCCAACATTATCTGATGTTAGAAGTGCTGTTGCCGTGGATGGTTACACGGGCCGAGTCTACGCGGGAGGGCAGGCGGAACGTAGATTCTTGCGATATTCCGACGATGGCGGCTTGAACTGGATCAAAACCATAACAGCACCATATTCAGAGTCGTACTGGCCTACCGTCCTGGCCATACCTCAACCGCCGCCCTTACCATCCGATGGGGTGTGTTATTCGTGCCTGACATCATACAGCAACGCGGTGCAGCAAGTGGGCGGGCCGATCAACACGCAGGACGGCTCGTACCGCTACCGTCAGGATTTGCTTTCAATCCCCGAACGCGGCGGGGCGCTGGATATTGACATTTTCTACAACTCGCTCAATGGCCACATGAATGGCCTATTATGGGGAGTTAGCGGGAGGCTAGGCTATGGCTGGCGACACTCTTACGATATCCAAGTGGAGTGTGAGGATGCTACTTGTCATGAGGTGAAAATATTGATGCCGGACGGGGCGCTATTGCGCTTTGCAAAACAATTGGACGGGACCTATCATCCATACCCCGGTGTCAGGGCCACACTGCACAAAAGACACCCAGGATGGGATGAGTATATATTGACGACTTCCCAACAGACTGTTTACTATTTTAATTGGTATCGTCAAGTCTCAATGATAAGAACGCCATCTGGCGGCACATTCCACTTTGACTACGATCATTACCATCTTTCGCGTGTGACCGGCACTGGCGGGCAGTGGCTGGAATTTGAGTACACAGGCGCTTATCTGACTAGCATATCTGATCCAATGGGCCGCACAGTGCAGTTTGACTATGATGCTGATGGTGATCTCTCAGTGATGACAGACACGGCCAGCGCCAAATGGGTCTACACATACATAACCGCGACCCTGCCCAGAATGATCGAGTTTCCAAATCATATATACACCTACACTACAGTTCACCTGCTGACACAGATTGAGGACCCCACAGGCCGCACGGTCGAACGCACCGAGTTTGACGAGGATGGGCGCGCGGTCAGGCAGTGGGCAGGCGACCCTTCGGCAGGCTCAGGGCAGGCTTTGAGCCTGGAGATTGGATATAACCTGGATGGCACGCGCACCATTACGCGGCCGCTGCCGGCGGGCGGTTCCGTGACCAGCACGGCGCGCTACGACGCGCGGGGCACGGTGGTGGAACTGCGCGATACGGCGGGCGCGGTGGAGCGCGTGTACGACGTGAACTTTTACCCCCGCTGGACACAAGACAAGCGCGGCAACCCCACCGCCATGACGTGGGACGCGCGCGGCAATTTGACGCAGACGGTGGACGCGTTGGGGTATACGACGACAATGGAGTACGACGGGTTGAACAACCTGCGCGCCATCACCGACGCGCGCGGCTTTACCACGAGCTATGTCTATTCCGGCACGCTGCTGACGCGGATGACGGACGCGCTAGGGCGCACCACCATTTACACCTATAGCGCCGGGCTGCTGACCGCGCAGCGCGACGCCGGCGGCAAAATCACGCGCTACGAGTACAACGACTTTGGGCAGCGCACCGTCATCACCGACCCGGCCAGGCTGGTCACGCGCTACGAATACGATCCGGTGGGGCGGCTGATCACCGCCACCGCGCCGGGGGGGCAGGTGACCGTAAACGAATACGACAACGCCGACCGCCTGGTCCGCGTGACGCGCAATTACACCACGGCTGGCGGGGCTAACTATTTGAATGAATATAACCTGATCACCCGCTACAAGTACGACGGCGCGGGGCGGCAGGTGGCCGTGACCGATACGCTGGGCCACGTCAGCCGCAGCGAGTACGACGAGGCCGGGCGATTGATCAAGAGCATCCAGAATTATGCGCCGGGCCAGGCTCAGAATTATCTCAACCAATACAATATCACGACCGGGTATGGTTACGACAACTCCGGCAACCAGGCCTGGGTGACAGATACGCTCGGGCACGTGACCAGGACCGATTACGACGCGCTGGGTCGGCCGGCGACGGTGACGGTGAATTACGTCCCCAGCGGCCCCTTTGACGCGGACACCAACATTACCCGCACCACCGGCTACGATCCCAACGGCAACGTCGTCACACGGACAGATACGCTGGGGCGCAAGACGGTGACACAGTACGACGCGCTCAACCGCCCGGTGACGGTAACGGCGAATTACGTGGATGGCGTGTATGACCCGGCCTATCCCGATCAAGACCTCACCACGCTCACCGTTTACGACGAGGCCGGCAACGCGCTGCAGCAGCGCGATGCGGGCGGGCATTGGACGTATTACGAATATGACGAGCTGGGGCGGCTGATCACCACGACCAACGCGCTTGCCGGCGCGACCGTGACGGTGTACAACGCCGCCGGGCAGCGGAGCAAGACGCGGGATGCGGGCGGCGCCTGGACGCAGTACGGCTACGACGACGCCGGGCGGCTGGTGACGGTGACGGCGAACTATCAGAACGGCGTGTACGACCCGGCGCTCCCTGACCAGGATATCGTAGCCGTTACGGTGTACGACGACCTGGGCCGCCGCGTCAAGAGCATTGAAGCGTTTGACGCGCCAGTCTCACGCACGACGGTGTACACCTACAGTCCTACCGGGCGACTGATTGCTACTGCCGATCCGGACGGCGCGGCCACGCGCTACAGCTATGACGCGATGGGGCGCACCCTCCTGGTGACGGACGCGCTGGGTCACGCCACACACACCGCCTACGACGCGCTGGGGCGGGCGGTGACGACGACGGCCAACTATGCGCCGGGCGGGCCGGTGGACGCGCAGACGAACGTAGCAACCGCCAATCGCTACAACGCCCTGGGCTGGCGGACGGCGGCGCAAGACGCGCGAGGCTACTGGGCGACGTTTGGGCACGACGACCTGGGGCGAGTCATCACCACGACCGACGCGACCGGGCGAGGAACAGTGACGGCCTACGACCGCGCCGGCAATCGGGTTCGAACATCAATTCAAATGTCACAAAAAATTCTCCAGGCGCGTTACGAGTACGATGGAGTGAACCGGCTGATCGCGCAATCGGACGCGCTGAATCACGCCACGCGCTACGGCTACGACGCGGCAGGCAATCGCGTGGTGATGACCGACGCGAATGGCGTCATCACGCGCTATGGCTACGACCCACTCAGCCGCCTGATTGCAGTCACCGAAAATTATACAAGCGGGTCACCGACCGCCGACCGCAATGTGTTGACCACGTATGCGTACGACGCGCTGGGCAACCGCGTTGCCATCACTAATGCGCTCGGGCGCACAACAGTCTACACCTACGATGCGCTGTCGCGCCTGGTTGCCACGAGCGACCCGCTCAGCCATACCACGCGCTACGGCTATGACGCGCTGAGCAATCGGGTGGTGATGACCGACGCGAATGGCGTAACGACCCACTACACCTACAACCCGCTGGGCCGTCTCCTCGTCTCCCAATCTCCCGGTCACTTAGTTACCTACGCCTACGACCAGCTCGGCAACCGCGCGGCGATGACGGATGCGACCGGCACAACCACCTACATGTACGACGCGTTGTATCGCCCCCTAACAATCACTTCCCCCTACAGCGGCGCGGTGGGCTATGGCTACGACGCGGCCGGCAACCGCACCCAATTGATTTACCCGGACCCTTCGGCAGGCTCAGGGCGAGTCGTCACTTACACCTACGACGACGCCAACCGGCTGATCGGGCTGACAGACTGGAGCGACCAGAGCACGACTTACGAGTACGACGCCTGGGGGCGGCTGGCAGAGACGACGCTGCCCAACTGTGTGCAGACCCTCTACACTTATGACACGGCCAACCGCCTGACCCGCCTGACGCAGCGCCGGGTGGACGGCGAGCTGCTGGGCGATTACGGCTTTGTCCTCGACGCGGTGGGCAATCGCATCCGGGTGACAGAAACACTGCAACAGGCCGCCGGCGCCGCTGGCGGCCAGGCCAGCGCCTTGCCCACAGACGCCGCCGAGCTCATTGCCGCCGTAACGGGCCATCGTCCAATGGGCTTGAGTTCGCCGATGGCGGCTGGCGCGGCATTCCCATTGCCCGCCCCGACGCTTCAGATGACCACCGCCTTGACCACAACCATTCCCCTGACCCTCACGCCGCCTGGAGTTCCGACCGACACCAGCGCATTGATGCTTGCCGGGATACAGACCGGCACAGGCGCTCTGACGAGTACGGGTTGGTGGGCCGGCGTGCAGGAAGCCATCCGCCAATCCGAATACAACATCACCTGGCAAGAAGGCACTTTTCTGCCCGATTTGCCTCAGGCGTACCAGGCGCCCAACCGGGCGCACAATCTGCGCACCTATTTCACCTCCACCGGCATCCGCATCATTCCGCGCGCGGAAATCACGCCCACCTGGGAAACGCGGCTGGCGCTGACCGGCTATGGCCGCGCGGGACACATCCAGGCCGTGGAAGCCTCTACCAGGAAAGCTGCCATCGGCCACCGCTTTGAGTATCACTATCAACGGGTGCTCGGCAACCGCCGCCTGGCGCTGGCCGAGTGGTACGTCAACGACGAGCGCGGCCTGGAACAAGGGTTCACGCTCGAAACGCCGCCGCTTCCTCCGTCGCAAGGCCCCCTCGTCCTGGAAATGACGCTGGGGGGAAGTCTCACTCCCACTCTCACGAGCGACGAAAGCGCCGTCGAGCTGCTCACTGCCGGCGGGGTGCGCGTCTTGCGTTATAGCGACCTGAGCGCGCGCGACGCGAGCGGGCAGGCGCTGCCGGCGCACATCGAACTGACGACGTCCACGATACGCCTGGTGGTGGACGACACGGGTGCGGCCTATCCCATCGCCGTTGACCCGCTGCTCACTGTGCCCAGTTGGAGTGTGCAAGGCGACCAGGCCGGCGCCCAATTGGGCTTTTCGGTGAGCACGGCCGGCGACGTGGACGGCGACGGCTACAGCGATATCTTGATAGGCGCGCCCCTGTACGACAGTGGATGGGCAGACGCCGGGAAAGTGTTCCTCTATCACGGCTCGGCCTCGGGTGTGGACAGCAAGCGAATCTGGACAGCCGGAGGCGACCAGGGCATGGCACAATTTGGATACTCTGTAGGGACGGCCGGGGACGTGAATGGCGACGGCTACGCCGATATTATCATTGGAGAGCCTTACTATGGCAACGAGGCGCCATTCATAGACAGAGGCCGAGTGTTTGTGTGGTATAGCCCCATAGAAGATGAAAATAGTGATCCCGATTGGATGGTGGAAGGCAACCAGGGCGGCGCGCTGTTGGGCTTTTCGGTGGGAACAGCAGGAGACGTGGACCGCAATGGCTACAGCGACCTAGTCATCGGAGCGCCAGGCTATAACAGCGACGGCAAGACGGATAACGGCAAGGTGTACGTTTACCGCCGCACGGCGTCTGGGACGATTGGCTCGCCTTGGACGGCGGTGGGCGGCCAGAGTGGCGCTAAACTTGGCTATTCTGTGGGGACGGCCGGCGATGTGGACGGCGACGGCTACAGCGACGTGATGATTGGAGCGCCCTATTACGACGGCGGCGCGGCGGATGATGGCAGAGCCTACGTGTATCGCGGCTACAGTTCGGGGCTGCTGCCGGAGCCGTGGATGGCCCAAGGCGAGGGCGCGAACAACTACTTTGGCTATTCTGCCAGCGCGGCCGGCGACGTGAACGGCGACGGCTATGCCGACGTCATCATTGGCGCGTACGGCTATACCAGCGCCGGCTCGCCAGAAACGGGGCGAGCTTATGTCTACCACGGCTCGGCGGGCGGCGCGAGAGAGAATGCAGACCAAACGCTCACGGGCAGCCCTGGCAGCCGCTTTGGCTACTCGGTGAGCGCCGCCGGCGACGTGAACGGCGACGGCTACGCCGACGTCATGGTGGGCGCGCCGCTGTACGACGGCGGGCAGACGGACGAAGGGCGCGCCTACGTCTTTCACGGCTCGTCTTCCGGCGCCAACGCCTCTGCCGACTGGGCAGTTGAAAGCGACCAGGCCGGCGTCAGGTTTGGCCAGGCGGTGAATGCCGCTGGCGACGTGGACGGCGATGGCTACGCCGATGTGATCGTTGGCGCGCCGCTGTCCTCTGGGAAACAGGGCGAAACGGAATGGGATGACGCCGGGCGCGCTTACGTCTATCATGGCTCGCCAGCCAGCTTGAACACCGCCGCCGAATGGACGGCCCAGGGTGGTGCGAGCGGAGATTACCTGGGTAATTCACTGGGCACGGCGGGGGATGTGAACGGCGACGGCTATGCCGACGTGATCGTGAGCGCCCACTACTATGACGGCGGCTATACGAACGAGGGCAAGGTATGGGTCTATTATGGCGCGGCCTCTGGCCCGGACACCTATTGGACAGCGCAAGGCGGCCAGGAGAATGCCTATTTTGGCTACTCGGCCGGCGCGGCCGGCGATGTGAACGGCGACGGCTATGCTGACGTCATCGTGGGCGCGCACGGCCACGACGGCGCCCAGGCCGACACGGGCAAGGTATACATCTACTATGGCTCGGCTCAAGGTCTGAGTTCCGCCGGCTGGACGGTGGAGGGCGACCAGGGCGGGGCGTATTTCGGCTACCCGGTCAGTTCGGCCGGAGACGTGAACGGCGACGGCTACGCCGACGTGCTGGTGGGCGCACACCGTTACGACAGTGGCCAGACGGACGAAGGCAAGGTGTTTGTTTACTATGGAAGGCCGTGCGGGCCGGGCGCGACGGCGGATTGGAGCGCCGAGAGCGATGCGGCGAACGTGTACTTTGGCTGGGCGCTTGGGACGGCCGGGGACGTGAACCGCGACGGCTATGCCGACATCGTCGTCGGGACGTACAACTATAGCAACGGCCAGACTCGCGAGGGACGGGCCTGGGTGTACTACGGCTCGGCGGACGGGCTGAGAAAGGATAACGTCTGGACGGCCGAGATCAATGTGGCGTATGCCTACTTTGGCAACGCGGTGAGCACAGCCGGGGATGTGAACGGCGACGGCTACTCGGACGTCGTCATCGGCGCGTATGGCGGCACCTATGGGAAAGTGTACGTATACTACGGCTCGGCCAGCGGCATGCCCTCCTCCGCAAATTGGATCCAGACCGGCGGGCAATCCGGCGCGCAGTTTGGCGTGTCAGTCAGCACGGCGGGGGATGTGAACGGCGACGGCTACGCCGACGTGATGATTGGCTCCAACCGCTATACCAATGGCGAGTATCGCGAGGGGCGGGTATTCGTGTATCACGGCTCGGCTTCTGGCTTGGCAGCATCTGCGGCCTGGTGGGCCGAAAGCGACCAGGCCAACGCTAATATGGGACTGGTAAGGAACGCGGGTGACGTGAACGGCGACGGCTACGCCGACGTGATGGTGGGCGCGCACTTGTACGACAACGGCGGCCAGGCGGATAGCGGCAAGGCTTTTCTCTACTATGGCAACGCCGGACGTGGGCTGGTTATGCGCCCGCGCCAGGTGCGGACGAACAGTACTGCGCCTGTGGCGCCGCTGGGCAAATCCGACTCGGATGATGGCGTGCAGCTCGGCCTGACCGCGCGCACGCCGCTGGGCCGGGACAAGGTCAAGCTGCAGTGGCAAATTGCGCCGTTGGGCACGCCCTTTCCGGCCACACCCGGCGTGAGCGGCGCGGAGAGCGGCTGGACGGATGCGCTGCCCGGTACCGTCATCACGCGCAACGTGGCGGGCCTTGAGCCGGGGACGTCCTACCACTGGCGCGTGCGGCTGCTGTATCGCCCCAACCGTCTCGGTCAAACTGCCAGCCGGTGGATCCACATTCCGTGGAACGGCTGGCAAGAGACCGATTTCCGCACGCTGCCGCCCACCCTTGTGCGCACCATTACGTATACTTACGATCCGCTGTACCGCCTGATTCAAGCGAATTACTCCACTGGCGAAGTGTTTGAGTACACTTACAACAAGCTCGGCAATCGCATGCGCTACACGCAAACCATCACCACGCCCGTCGTGACCGTATACATCTACGACGCCGCCAATCGCTTGACAAGCGTGAACGGTCAGACGTATACTTGGGACAATAACGGGAATCTCTTGAATGATGGCAGTAAAGGCTACACCTACGACGCGGCCAACCGCCTGACCGGCATCACGGCGACCGGCCTGACCTGGAGCGCCGCCTATAACGGCGATGGCGCGCGCATCAAACAAACTATCAATGGCGTAAAGACGAAATACTTGCTCGACCTGGCCGCGCCGCTGGTAACCGTGTTGGCCGAGAAGCAAACAACCGGCAACCAGACCTACCTCTACGGCCTTGGAGACTCGCCTCTGGCAAGCTACGACGGCGCGTGGCGCTACCTCTCCGGGCGGGATGGGCTGAATTCCGTGCGGCAAGAGACGGACGCGGCGGGCAACGTGATTGCCGCGCGCAGTTTTGACCCGTATGGCGTGCCTCTGGGTGAGGATGGCGGAAGCCCCTTTGGGTTCACGGGGGAGATGCACGACGAGGCCACGGGGTTGGTGTTCCTCAGGGCGAGGTATTACAATAGCCAGATAGGGCGTTTTCTGAACAGAGATATGTGGGGTGGAAATGTGGGTCGTCCCAACACTTTACACGGTTACGCCTACGCAGCCAACAACCCCATTCTCTACAGCGATCCTTCTGGGGTAGACTACATCCCGGCCCTAGAACGATATACGTGTAATGACAGCCACGCTCTGGGTGGATATGTATACCATTATAGTTGGGCGGCTGGGAGATGGGGAAATTGGCCTTGTGTTGTCAACTCGGCCGGTTACACTGTTGTACCAGAGGCAAGTCCTTTTTATCCTGATCCACACTTGGGTTTTGGTGTTCCTACAGGGCCACTTCCCCCGCCGCCCCCTCTGCTCTTACCACCTTCACCAATACCGACCCCTGTGCCGCCTATCCTTGATGTGCCATGGGCAGATGAAATGACTCAAGACATGCGACGGACTTATCCAAACTCTTGCGGACTATTGGCACTATACATGTTCTTACAAGGTGAGCAGAAACCCGTTGATCTCTCAACTCTAGCGCAACAACTAAGAGGCGAGCGACCAGGAGGATATGATGGTTATTGTTGTCGGTACGACCCCAATACGTGGACTGGTGTTCCCGCACCCACACCGGATCCATTAGGGTGGTGCAATCAAGCTTGCGTTTCTGCCGAAGCTCTCGCCGCGGTGGCCCGTAAATACTATGGTATGGCGATTGAATCAGGTGACAATTGGACGCGCACAAGGGTACATCAAAAGCTACTAGATGGACATCCTGTTATTGCACTTGTTAGAGTAAATCTCGCTGCGTCTCCTCCAAGACGATTTTTCGGCGGTGGTGGCTTTGGCCATTTTGTTGTCATCAGGGGTTTAATCAATCAAGAAGAAACGGTTGTCTTTAATGATTCTTACCCTGCTAGCGAGGGATGGAACTGGACTGCAGAACAAAGGCGAGCTGTTGGCGAAGGTAGGCAAGAGGATTGGGCAAAATTTGATTCTTCTTGGGCAAGTGCGGTAGACCAAGGCGATGATCCTATGTCACCCGAGGGGCATGTCCGGTGGGCAATGGCAGTTCGATAACGTTACGGATGAGGGTCATCACTCAAGCGGAGATGGAATATGGTGAACAAAAAAGTCGTTCGCATTGGAATACTCCTGATTATATTGCTGCTCAGTAGTTGCGCAGAGAAAAGTTGGGATAGCGTCGTCTTGCCCGACAAATGTAATGTTTCCTCATTTTCACCGCATCTTAACTGGGTAACTTACGTATGTGATGATATTCTCTGGCTGGCGTCGCTTCCAAGTTTGGAAGACGCCACTCCTATCGTCCGGCAAGGTGATGACTCTATATCGTGGAAATGGATAGATGCGTGGGTGCCGGATGAAACAGGCTTTCTTTTGGAATCGTCGGAGCGTTCAGGAGATTCCAGGGGTAGCGATATTCTGTGGCTGGTAAAGTTAAAAGATCTTCATACGAGAACTCCTATCGCGACATTGCCAGGTGGGCAGCGGATCATAAATTGGTCGCCTACTGGTACAGCCATCATGTCACTCAACTTGGGGGCCTTTGGGGGAGATGTGACGCTTATACGCGTTGATGGGGATGGACATAAAGATCTACCTATTCCAGGTTATATTATGGGGACGCCAACTGCCTCATGGTCACCGGATGGACAGAAAATTGCCTATATTTATGTTCCATATTCCCAAGACCTTGCTGGTGCAGAGTTGCGTACCATAGATATAACTACATACCAGACAATGACAGTCTATGCTGGCGCAGGTATACCGGCGTGGTTTCCGGACGGGAAGAAAATTGCCCTCTTTGGAGGGTATGATTCTTTCTTGGTGGTCCAAGCTGATGGATCAGGATTGGTGGAGCAAGTCAGGCTTCCCGACAGATATACTACGGATGTATCAAATGGGGCAACATGGTCATCCGATGGTTCTCGATTAGCATTTTATCTAAAGGCGAAGATCCCTACACATGAGTCTGTAGCAATTGGCGTTTTGGATCGTGATACGTTAGGTGTTTCTGTTACTGAAGTGTCTGGTTTTTCCGTAATATTAGGTTGGACGCCAGATGGAAATGCGGTCGTTGTTTTGAGACGAGAGGGCGAAAAGGATGTTTTGAGAAAAATCTCCATTCCGCAGTGACTATAAATGCAAGTCTACGTGCTTGACGGTGTGTGCAACTAACCTTCAGAGAGCCGGTTGGCGCGTGCGGCTGCTGTATCGCCCGAATCGCTTGCAACTGCCTGTCCCGCGAGCAAAGCGAGTGAGAAAGGGAGTCCCTGTGGGAGAGCAAAGCGCCAGCCGGTAGAATCACTGAATCACTGAGCAAATGAGCACACAGTCAGTGTGCTCATTTTTCTCGGCGCCTCAGTGGTTCATTCTCTGGGGAGCCTGGTACAGCTTGAGAACTGGCGCGGTTCAACGTTGCTGGGCCAGTATGAATTCACGCTGGACAAGCTCGGCAACCCACCTGCGGCGGACAGGTCGCACCACTGTGACCGAGACCTTGCCCCAATTCACCGCCGCCTATAGCGTGGCAGCCTCGGCCGACGACGCTTACGTGAGCGTGGTGGGCAGCAGCATCAACACAACCGGCACTTATGTGGTGATGGGCGGGACGCTCTACGAGCAAACCTATCACGCCGGCGTGCGCTTCAACCCTGTCAGCCTGCCGGCTGGCGCGAACCTGGTTCAGGCCGAGTTGCGCCTGACGGCTAATGCGGACGCGAGTACAACCCCCACCTTCTACGTCTATGCCGAGACGGCCGACGAGGCGCAGCCGTACAGCACCTACGCTGACTTGATGGGGCGCGCCCTGACGAGCGTTTCGGTCACCTGGCAAGGCAAGCCGGCCAGACGTATAGCGTGGATGTGACTGAGCCGCTCGAAGAGATCATGGCGCGTAAAATGGGCTGGGAGAGCGGCCGGCCCCTGGCGCTGCAAGTCCGCGCGGGTGGGGTGGGCACGCGACAGGCGCGGAGCGTGGAATGGAAGATCGGGGAGGCGTCTGCGCCGCCCCAACTGGCGCTGCGCTATGCCTTGCCGGTCACGATTCGATATACCTACGACCCGCTCTACCGCCTGACGCAGGCTGACTACCGTTCGGCTCCGCTCACGGCAGGTTCCACTGGCGAATTGTTCGAGTATGCGTATGACCAGGTCGGCAACCGCACCACCACGACCCAATCACAAGTTGAGTGGGGAGAGCAAGTCGTGACCGAGACGGCCGCCTTCAACGTGGCGGCTTCTGGAGACGACGCCGACGAGCAATGTGACGATATGTGGTGTTACCAAAACTGGACGTTCTCTTCCGTGGAAGTAGGCATCTCCGATGGAGTGACCACTTCGACCGGCCTGCGCTTCAATCCGGTTACATTGCCCCCTGACGCTCACTTGCTGAGCGCAACCTTGCGCCTGACTTGCTCCAGTTCCGAGAATATCTCTACCACGTTCCAGGTGTACGGTGAGGCCAGCGCCAACCCGGCAGCGTACAGCGGCGGGTGGGCGATCCTGGAACGCTCTTTGACTAGCTTTTCAGTCACCTGGCCGGTTGGGAGCTGGGCGACCGACCAAGCCTATGACGTAGAGGTCACCGGTATTATCCAGGAACTGATGGACAACTGGTGGTCGAATGGCAAGCCGATGGCGTTGCAAATACGGCCTGCTGGGCAGGGCAACCGCGCCGCCTACAGTTTTGATGGGGATGGCAGCCCGGCTCAGTTGCGGCTGACTTTTACGCGCACGGCGGTGGTGTCCCACACCCTCAGCCAGACGGCCACCAGCTACGTTTACGACGCCGCGAACCGCTTGACAAGTGCGAACGGTCAAACGTATACTTGGGACAATAACGGGAATCTTTTGAATGATGGCAGCAAGAGTTACACCTACAACGCCGCCAACCGGCTGATAGCGGTCAGCGGTCAGCAATCAGCCGTCAGCTTTGCGTACAATGGGGATGGGGCACGTGTGCGGCAAATCATCAATGGCGAAGCCATAACCTATAGCCTGGATTTGGCCGCGCCGCTGGTAACCGTGTTGGCCGAGAAGCAAACAACCGGCAACCAGACCTACCTCTACGGCCTTGGAGACTCGCCTCTGGCAAGCTACGACGGCGCGTGGCGCTACCTCTCCGGGCGGGATGGGCTCAACTCCGTGCGGCAAGAAACGGACGCGGCGGGCAATGTGATTGCCACGCGCAGCTTTGATCCGTATGGCGTGCCGCTAGGTGAGGATGGCGGAAGCCCCTTTGGGTACACGGGGGAGATGCGCGACGAGGCCACGGGGTTGGTGTTCCTTAGGGCGAGGTACTATGATCCAGCCACAGGACGGTTTTTCCAGCAAGACCCATTACGACTGGAACAGAACCTGTATGCCTATGTAGCTTCAAACCCCATCAACCGGATTGACCCATCAGGGCTATTCAGCTTGAGAGCTATTGCCAAGAGTTACGGATACAGCAATCCAGATGACATGGATGGTTTTTTAGATTATTTCGCCTCCATACGTACTGGGGTTGGCGGAGTTAGGGAATCCTGGTCAAGGTGGGGGTGGTTGGCTCTGCTTCTAACTGCTAAAGAATACGATATTGCGCATGTTGGGCACCCTGTTACTTATCCGCCTTACCTTGACTTTGAATCATTTCAAGTTTACTGCAATCGCGGTGAGGAAAAAATTGGCATTGGGCAATTTACCGATTTGGGGCTTTTTCATGACCAAGTATTGGGTATGGGCATAGGGTTATCAGTAGCACGTGAGCTGGGGTGGCGTAACACTAAGCCGACACATTACTGGCTCAATGATTTAAGTTGGCAGTACCTCGATGAGGGTCGTCCCAAGGACTTGCCTGATTTTAGGGTTGCCAGTGTGGATGTAGCTCCATTACTTGAACTGGCAATACCTCCACATATATGGGGTGTAGTTGGCAAGTTTGTGACTGGCGGCCCAGTAGCTTTTGTTGATAGGTTTGGGCGTCTGTACGGAGGATTCTTTATCGGTGGACAGTATTCATACCTTGGATACATATCAGCAGGTGAGGGTTATGTTGATCGATATTGGCCTCCAGACATCAGAGAGCTCAAGATACCTGACCGCACAGAGGTCTCTGATGCGATAACGGGGCCCTGTCTTAATGTACAGGGACAGACCCTTGTTGGTGTGGGAGGCAGCGTATGCGTAAATGGTGCGACCTCTAGCTTTGTGTTTTTTGGCATAGGTGGCGGAATAGCTGGGTACGGATCATGGTTATTTGACTTACATAAAAATATACCAGAGTGGAATTGGGACTATGTCGATTACATTTCGGGGTTTACTCGCCAAGATGTTGAAAACATGATCGAGAACGAGATTCCACAATGTGAAAAATGCTGTGGGGATGAATGATGGCAGCAAAAATCACTTGCGGTGCGGCATAATGACATACCATAAGCGAGCGGCTTTACTATGAACCACAACAAACACAAGTATACAATTGGCAATTTGCTTATCGTGGCTCTGTTATTGTTTGTTTCTTGCGGATGTATAGCACGCTTTCTCACTCAAATAACTGGTGCTATATGGTTGGATAATATCGTAACTATAATAGGAGGATCGGCCTCCTTTCTTTTGGGCGCTTGCATCATTTATAGTATGTTCAAGGCTCCGTCGGTGTTGCCCCGTTGGGTAGTATGCTCTTTGGGAGCGCTAATTAGTGCACCATTCTTGGTATTGGGGCTGATGGCAATTTCCATAGGGGCATCGCGGTTGCTTACATTTTTACCCTGGTGAGCACTTTGGCTGCGCTTGCAATGCGGTGGGTAACCATACCCTGCTGATCTACCCAGATAGCAAAGTCATCACATACACCTGCGACCACGCCAACCGGCTGATAGCGATCAGCACTCAGCCGTCAGCTTTGCGTACAACGGCGACCCTCTTCACTGCGTTCGAGGGCAGGTGGGGCACGTGTGCGGCAAATCATCAATGGCGAAGCCATAACCTATAGCCTGGATTTGGCTGCGCCACTGGTCACGGTGCTGGCCGAATACGGAATACGCAATACGCAATACGTGTACGGCCAAGGCGACAGCCCCCTGGCGAGCTACGACGGTGCAGGCTGGACGTATCTTTCCGGGCGGGATGGGCTGAACTCGGTGCGGCAAGAGACGGACGCGGCGGGCAATGTGATTGCGGCGCGCAGTTTTGACCCGTATGGCGTGCCGATGGGCGAGGATGGCGGAAGCCCCTTTGGGTACACGGGAGAGATGCGCGACGAGGCCACGGGGTTGGTGTTCCTCAGGGCGAGGATGTATCAGCCGCAACTAGGCATTTTCTTGTCGCGCGACCCGGTGCTCACATCTTCGCCGTACCGGTATGCCAGTGGCAATCCCATCAACCGCGTTGATCCATCAGGCTACATTGACTGGCAGGCGTGTGTAACTCAAGGTGGATCAAGTACCTGTAAAGCCACAGATGGGGATGGGGTCTGGCCTATCGCACGCCAGATCAACGATGTCATAGGTACGCCAGGAAATGAGCAGGTTGTAGCAGAGATTGCTACTTTCATCATCACAAGCAACTCTATTCCTGCGCCCTATGACCTCAAGTATGGTCAATTGCTTGTACTGCCGGCCGAGTGGGTTGAACCTCTCAAAGCTTATTATCAGCCTGCTCCTGCACCAACGCCATGGTTGCCTCCAGTCATACACCCTGGGGCGCCTGCTCTCCCTAGTTTGGCTCCATCGTTGCCTGGGATGCCCAACGGCTATATTGAAGGACGGCTGTACTCATTCACCGATTTCTTCTGCCCAATATGGTTGCACGGTGAAGAAGTGGTATACGATTTCGCGGCCATGCCGCCCCAACGAGCTCGCTTTACGTACAAGGTGCTGGTGCGGTCAGGTGGTAATGTTGGTGTAGGCGGTCTTTCTACCTCACAGGGTGACTTGACTCTCACCGAGTACGTCGGCCTGCTCTGGGGATTTGCAAGGCAAGGTTCAGTTAACGAGTACAGCAATGAATTTCTTAGTTGGACCATAGGAGGTTCCCTATCAATTCCTGGACTTCCCGGTTTTGTTTCACCGGGGACTGGCGCGGTTCTGTACAGTTCACCCAATGGCTCCCTTTACGGGGGAGGCTGGTACGGCAGTATAGGAATAAATATCTTCCCAGATAGTGGTGACTATGGTGCTTCGTTCTCGATGATAGGTTCTACCAGGCAAGATCTCACAGAATATGGTAATGAAAGGAAAGTGAGCTACGTTGATCTGGGCAGGCTGGCCAAAGATATCTGGCTTGGGGTTTTGGGTCGCCGCTGACGCCATTTGGGCAAGGAGAGATTATGCGTACCTCCATGCTCGAATCTTTCCGCAATCCAATGAGCTTGTACGGCCCATACTATGTGCACCAGAACTATGGCGGCTCACTGCCAGTATGGTGACGAGAGGAGGGAAAATGCAACGTTTCACGACAGTTACGTGGAGCCTTTTGGCAGCGATATTGGTCAGCTTATCGGCATGTTCTTCTCTGAATGTGCGCCAGCCTCGTGACCTGGCGGACAACACATTGAACCTGCGAGAATACTGGCGGCATACCCCATTCTCCAGTGGCGGAGTGCCAAGCAATCCATGCTTATTCGCTGTTTCTGGCCGGGTGATCTGGACGCAACGTGTTGCCGATTATGTGCGTTTTGTCAAGGTGCTTGACGGAGCAAGCGGGGGGCTTTTGTGGGAGCAGCAGTTGGAAGATGCTCAAGCGTTAGCGGTGGATGCCGACCGAGTATACGTTATGGCGCATTTCGACCTTCACGCTTACGACTTGGGCCACGGTGATGCATTGTGGAAATCTCCAAAGTTGCCAGACCATGCAAGTTACAGACTGATTTCAGATGGAGAAAAATTGGATGTTTACGATATGACGAGAGAGCTAGTCCACACTTTCGATGCACGCAGCGGCACTGAGTTGAGCACGACCCCGGTGTCCACCGAAGGTGGATTTATGCTGGTCTCGTCATCACCTTTGTTTAATCTGTACCTTGGCCCCTCGGCTTTGAAACTACAAGACAGAATGACTCAACAGACTCTTTGGATAACTCAAATCGAGGAGCTTGGGCCATCGCGATGGCGCTCCGTATTGTTTCGCGACGATGTCATTCTAGTCGGGTGGGGATTCGCATTGGATGCGCAGAGCGGGCAACTCAGGTGGTACAGGGACGACCTTGATAGTGTGTCCAACTTTGTTGCGGTCAACGATTCTGTATACGCACTTGATGACAGGGCGCGCCTGGTGCAACTGGATATACACACGGGCGAAGAAACGGGTTACATCCAATTCACGCCCGCCCGCACAAATGCTTCAGAGAATCGCTATTGGGTCGCAGCCGATGGGCAGATGATTTTCGTGTCCTTTGACGACAGCCAGGAGGTAATTGCACTGGGACCGTAAACAGAATCACTGAATCACTGAGCGAGGTGAGCACACTGAAACGCCCAGTCAGTGTGCTCATTTTTCTCGGCGCTTCAGGGGTTCATTTGTTGGCACGGCTGCGCAGTGCCCGGCACGGGTAGAACGAGACCGATTTCCGCACGCCGCCGCCCACCGTCGCACGCACCATCGCATATATCCTTCGACAGGCTCAGGACAGGCTTACGATCGGCTGTATCGCCTGACGCGCGCAAACTATTCCAGCGGCGAAGCGTTTGCGTATGCGTATGACGCCGTGGGCAACCCACCTTCGGCGGACAGGCCGCACGGCGATGACGAGCACGGCCGGCGTAACTCACTATGCCTACGACGCCGCCAACCGCCTCGTCCTGAGCGAAGTCGAAGGGTTGACAAGCGTGAACGGCCAGGCGTATACTTGGGACAATAATCCCACTTCGCTTCGCTCCGGGGACTGGCGCGGCAACCTGACCAATGATGGCAATCGGGAGTATACTTATGATCAGGCGAACCGGTTGATAGCGGTCAGCGATCAGCAATCGGCCATCAGCTTTGCGTACAACGGCGACCCTCTTCACTGCGTTCGAGGGCAGGTGGGGCACGTGTGCGGCAAATCATCAATGGCGAACCCATAACCTATACCCTGGATTTGGCTGCGCCACTGGTCACGGTGCTGGCCGAGAAGCAAGCAACCGGCAACCAGACCTACCTCTACGGTCTTGGAGACTCGCCCCTGGCAAGCTACGATGGCGCGTGGCGCTACCTCTCCGGGCGGGATGGTCTCAACTCGGTGCGGCAAGAAACGGACGCGGCGGGCAATGTGATTGCCACGCGCAGCTTTGATCCGTATGGCGTGCCGATGGGCGAGGATGGTGGAAGCCCGTTTGGGTACACGGGGGAGCAATACGATGGTGACACGGGGTTGGTGTTCCTGCGGGCGAGGATGTATCAGCCAATGCTGGGCATCTTTGTGTCGCGGGACCAGGGGGACAATGATGACTTGCGCCCGCTGACATACCATGAATGGATGTACACCGAAGGGAATCCCATCAACTACGCTGACCCAAGTGGGTTGTGTGTCTTCTGTGAGCCTGGTGATCGGGTGAGGGTAGATGCACGACCAGACCGCATCACCCCCATATATGCACGCCCAGATCAGAATTCGCTTGTCGTTGATCGCGTGCAGGACAACGGTTGGGTACGGGTATCGCAGTGGCCCACTCAGGGCAACGGACGGGATGAATGGCGCAGAGTGCTGACAGTAAATTCCCGCTCCGGTTGGATTCTTAATCGGAAATTACTTGATAACTGTGAGGGGCCGCCTGGGATGTTCGGTTGCCTGCCGGTTGCTGCCTGGAATTCGCAGGCAAATTGGAACTGGGGTTTTGGTCCCTCCCAGTTTGCATACAATAACTGTGCGGCTGGCCTCAACACACCCGCATGTCGAGGCACCTACTTTCTACTCCGTGGCCTACACAACGGGTTGGATTTTGTTGCATCTACCGGTTCAACACTGGTCTGGCCGGGTACGGGCAACGGTACAGTTTTGGATAATCCATACCCCAATGATGCAGAGTCAAACATTGTGATTGAATTTGGGGCACGGCGTGTGTTATTCGGACATAGGTCAGCCTCTTATGTTAATCCCGGCGCACAAGTTCGGCCGGGACAGGCCATTGGCGAGTCTGGTCGCAACGGAGGCGAACATCTTCATTTTGGTGTGCGTAGCGGAAGAACTATACACTATAACCCTCTCTACTACTTCACTCCCGCATTACAAGACACAATTGTCCGCAACATGGGAGCCTATTACGTGCCTGAACGGGGATATGGAGGGTTCAATGCTTATTCGATAATCTCATTCGACGCAGCGGCGGCTGGTGGAGCAAGTTTTTGGGACGACTGTCCCGACTACACTGGCATTGTCTTTCGTGTCTTACACAATTGAACAAATGCTTATCACAGGGGTGCCGAAAGTGGATAAAACTGTAAAACAATGCGAGGAGATCTAATGCCTAATTCTAAATTTGCATACAAGTTGGGCCTGCTTGTAGTATTTGTAACAATTATGCTTACTCTGGTAACTTGTTCGACCAGCACGTCAGTTCCGGCAGAACGACAGCCCACGTTACCAGCAACAAGATCATTGGATATACAAACAGATACACCGCTCTTTCGCCCAACTACGGTGAGCACGACTGTGGGCACACTTACCTCCCACCCAACAGTCGTGCCGGAGGTAGCTCCGACTCTAGCAGTGATGACATCATCGCCAAACAATGTCGAGGTAAAGGTTTTTCAAATTGAATCAGGCGTTCACAATGATCAGTATCCCGAGTTGTCTAGATGCGTTGAGAAAGCATTCTGGTCTGAAGATGGACAGATTATCTACGCCTTTGCGCCTGGGTACTGTGGTGATAAACCCTTGAAGTGGGTTGTCTACGATATTACGACTCGTTCAACAACAGCTATCTCCTCTCCGCTAAAGTATGACCCTAGCATCTGGCAACGGCTGAATGTGCCGGAACCTCTCTCCGGTTTAGGTCTCTACCCAGAGTTACAAGAATACATATCACCCAGCGGCGAGCATGTTATTTATACCGTTACACATGGTGACCCCTTTACAACTCCTCATCCTGCTGCCAGAGTTGAGGTTTGGGTTGCCAACTTGAGCAGCCACCGTAAGGTCAAACTGTCCTTCGATGCATCTATCGGCATCATTCATCAAGCATCCTGGATCAATGATGAAACCAAGGTCGTTTTTGATTTTGGCTACGAAGGTGGTGTCGAGTTATACATCGCAGACGTTCGAGAGGGTACGGTCGTATCACTGAACGATGTGTCAGACTTTAAGGGAGGGACGGAGCAGCTTTGGGCTATGTCGCCGGATGGCACAACACTTGCCGTCATAGATCTTCAGCTGAATCTTTGGCTCGTATCTTTGGAAGATGGCAAGAAAAAATTCGTTGAACAATTGACTAGGCATCCATCTTGGTCCAAAGATAGCAAATCGCTGTACTATTGGTGGGGGCCGTCATTTGAAGACACAGGAACCTTGCGTGTTTATGATATTACATCCGGAAATATTTCTGCACTTGTTAGCCAATCTAGTTTTACAAGCGCATTTGACACTTCTCCCCTTGTTTTTGCCGGCGATTTTGCGGTTTCGCCCAGTGGTGGCAAAATATTATTGTGGGGAGGAAGTCTCCGATTGGTTGAACTGCGCAAGTAGCAGTGATGTGAACTGGCTCTGCGCCCGCGCCAACTACGCGCTGCTGGAGCCGCGCACATTGCGCCGTTGGGCACGCCCTTTCCGGCCACACCCGGCGTGAGCGGCGCGGAGAGCGGCTGGACGGATGCGCTGCCCGGTACCGTCATCACGCGCAACGTGGCGGGCCTTGAGCCGGGGACGTCCTACCACCCACCTGCGGCGGGCAGGCTGGCGCGTGCGGCTGCTGTATCGCCCCAACCCACCTGTGGCGGGCAGGCCGTCTCGGTCAAACTGCCAGCCGGTGGATCCACATTCCGTGGAACGGCTGGCAAGAGACCGATTTCCGCACGCTGCCGCCCACCCTTGTGCGCACCATTACGTATACTTACGATCCGCTGTACCGCCTGATTCAAGCGAATTACTCCACTGGCGAAGTGTTTGAGTACACTTACAACAAGCTCGGCAATCGCATGCGCTACACGCAAACCATCACCACGCCCGTCGTGACCGTATACATCTACGACGCCGCCAATCGCTTGACAAGCGTGAACGGTCAAACGTATACTTGGGACAATAACGGCAACTTGCTCAGCGATGGCAGCAAGAACTACACCTACGACGCGGCCAACCGCCTGACCGGCATCACGGCAGCCGGCCTAACCTGGAGCGCCGCCTACAACGGCGATGGCGCACGCATCAAACAAACTATCAATGGTGTAGGGATATTTTACACGCTCGACCTGGCCGCCCCGCTGGTGACAGTGCTGGCCGAGAAGCAAGCGGCTTCGCACAGCAACAAGACTTACCTGTATGGCCCTGGAGATAGCCCGCTGGCAAGCTACGACGGCGAAGACTGGACCTACCTCTCCGGGCGGGATGGCCTCAACTCGGTGCGGCAAGAGACGGATGCCGATGGCAACGTCATCGCCACGCGCAGCTTTGATCCGTATGGTGTGCCGATGGGGAGCGACGGCGGCTCGCCGTTCGGGTACACGGGGGAGCAGTACGATACTTACATTAAGTTGATGTTCCTGCGGGCGAGGATGTATCAGCCGGGGCTGGGTGTGTTCCTGAGTAGGGACCCGTGGAGTGGCGATGCGCTGCGACCGGGGTCGAGGAACGGGTGGAACTATGTGGAAGGGAATCCGGTCAATCGGGTTGATTCATCCGGGGAGATTCCTAGACCACCTGATGTATGTCCGTACCCTGCCAGCGTTTTCAAAGCACTCGGTTACATCATAAGAGGAAAAGATGGAAAAATCATCCACTATCCTGAACCAAGGGATTGGAATGCCGAAGCCTGGGTGTACTGTGGGCATTTTTCAATAACAGCTTACCAATTTGTGGTCGAATCCGCTTACATAAAGGTGGATGGAACATTGAAGTATCCTCAACACGACAGGCAGGCTGTGGGAGCCGGTTTTTCCACAAGCTACCTTTTTGTGCAGGATGTGGAAGCAAATGGAACTGGCAAAGCAGATATCTCTCTGTCATGCACTGCCCAGAACAATTATTTTTCAAGTGTATATAGTTGGGAAGAAGAGGGAAACATATCATTTACCTACAATTGTGGACGTGGGCGACCAGAGATCACTGTTGACGATGCATACAAGGCCGTAGCATTTGATCCTGCAATCCTGAATTGGAATTCTCAAATCTATCTCCCTGACCTAGAAGATAAATCTGGTGAGCCAGAAGGTAATGCCGACTTTGTGACCAAAGACAGAGGTGGGGACATCATAGGATATCATCTTGACGTTTTTACCGGCGAAGGGCCAGGGATACTAACTGGTGACAACAATTCAGTCCCATCTCTCCTATATACAAGCTATCAGGCGGGACGTGGGATTTCCTCAACTAAGGTCTGGATAAATGGGAGATCTAGAGATGCACTGTGGCCCCTGGCAGTGTATCAGCGAACTAAATACCCGTGGTTTTACTGGCAGTGCGTCGATGAATACTAACAACGAGTACATAGTGGAAACTGGGATGATGAAGAAAATCTCTGTTCTGATGGGCATCTTATTCTTATCAGGCTTACTACTTGATGCTTGTATAGTCTCCTCTGTAAGTCGCTCACAAGTCACCAGCCAGCCTGACAAGGTAGATACTGCAACAGTAGTGTTATCTGCACGATCATTACTACAATCTACTGTAACACTTACTCCAGGCCATTCGATACCTTCCAGCACACCATATCCCTCATCGGTCCCAACCGTAACATTCACACCGCATCCCAAGTGGATAATACATCCTTTGATGCAGGTTCAGAGAAATTAGCATACCTTTCCAACAAATCTGGCGTAGCTGAAATCCAACTACTTGATCTGACAAACGGTTCGGAGAGGCAGTTGACCGAAACAGATTGCAGCAGTGAGTCTCATGGGGGCTATGCGCCCGAGTGGTATGTACCTGGGGTGCAGTACTTTGCCTGGGAGCCGAGAGGGCGAAGGATAGCATATTTTGCAACATGCGCCAGCGTCACGTATCAATACGCACACTTGAACATCATCGACCTGGAAACAAACCAGACGATCTCAATTCCAAACGAGACAGACAACACAAGCTATTTAAGCTGGGCACCTGATGGCAGGCGATTGGTCTTTGCACGAAACGCTGGCGGATTGCGCATTGTTGACCTTGGGCAGAATAAGCCCAAAATCGAATTTGTCCCCGGCTCTACTCTGGGAGAGTGTCTTCCAGGATGTTTTAAGGCGACGTGGTCACCAACGGGAAACTATATTGCTTACCAAGGACCATTTGTTGCATTGCCTGGGGTCGGCAGTGGGCGTACCTACGTTTCGATTGTTGATCTTGATGGCAACCATATAATATATGAACCAGAATCTACTCATCGCAGTAATTGGATGTTTCAACCTCAACGCGGCGGATTAGCTTGGTCCAATGACGGCCACTATCTTGCTATTGCCACAGCGAGAAGCTATACCGGTGCTCAATTGACACTAGGAAAGGTGACTGGTCGTAAGATCGTAAGAGCAAAATTTGGATTGTGGCAGGGCAGCACAGATAGGCCAAATCAATTTGGGCCAGGTTTCTACAACCCTGTATTTTCTCCTGATGACGAGACCTTATACTTCGTTTCGCTTTGGCCAGAAGCTACAGACATAAGGCAACCCTTTGGAACAATCTACAGTGTCAGCACTCAAGAGTTGTTTGATGATTCGTCTCCCAATGTCCATGCAGTATCATCTAAAGATCAACTAACAGGGTACCCGTCACTATCACCCGATGGGAAGTGGTTAGTATACGCTGTCCAGACAAGCAAAGGGGTTGAATTATGGCTTCAGGAAGTTGAGGGAAGCTTTCGGCAAAAGTTGGTAGATGACACTTTTGTAAATATACAGCCCGCTTGGCGACCCACACCCAGTGATTAGTAAACTTGTCACTGAGCGTACTGCCCGCTCTACCACCACCTGACGTGCGCCAGCTACTCTGATGGCAAAGATTTCCGCTACGAGTATGACGCGGCAGGCCACTCTCTTGCAGATGGCAGCCCGCACGCGCTGGCAACAGTGATGCAGCCAAACTAAAACCGGCAACAACCACCATCTCTGAAAACGCTACGCCCGTACCCGCGTCCGTACCGTGCGCCCTACCTCCGGTCATCCCGCCGCCGGCCTTGCGTGGAACAATCCCAACGCTTCCGCGATGCCCTCCAACCCTGCCGAAATCGCCCGCTCGATGCGCGCTGGCGGGTTGAACGAAGGCCGCACCTACGTGTACTACGGCTCGTCGTCCATCGTCACGCGCACCATTACGTACAGCTACGACTCGCTGTACCGCCTGACAGGGGCGGTGTATAATACCGGTGAGACGTTCGAATATGTGTACGATGCGGTGGGGAATCGCACCGCCTATACGCAGGCGATCACGAGCACGATTGCCACCACCTACACCTACGATGCTGCCAATCGTCTCCTTGTCACCCTGAGCGCAGTCGAAGGGTCACCCGGTCACCTCGTCACTTACACTTGGGATGACAACGGCAACCTCATCAGCGACGGCAGCAAGACGTACACGTATACCCAGGCCAACCGGCTGGTAGCGGTGAGCGCGGCGGGGCTTACGTGGAGCGCAACGTACAACGGCGATGGCGCGCGGGTAATGCAGACGGCCAACGGCGATGCGACCACGTACACGCTCGACCTGGCTGCGCCGCTGGTCACGGTATTAGTCGAGACGCAAGCAACGGGTAACCAGACTTACCTGTACGGCGCAGGCGACCCTCTGACGAGGGCAGGCAGCCCGCTGGCAAGTTACGACGGCGACGACTGGACATACCTCTCCGGGCGGGACGGCTTGAACTCGGTGCGGCAAGAGACGGATGCCGATGGCAACGTCATCGCCACGCGCAGCTTTGACCCGTATGGCGTGCCGCTGGGTGAGGATGGTGGAAGCCCGTTTGGGTTCACGGGGGAGATGCGCGACGAGGCCACGGGGTTGGTGTTCCTCAGGGCGAGGATGTATCAGCCGGAGTTGGGGGTGTTCCTGAGCAAAGACCCGTGGAGCGGTGATGTGCTGCGGCCAGGGTCAATGAATAGATGGGGTTACGTCGAGGGCAACCCAATCAACTCTAGTGACCCTTCTGGCTTGATTACTGACAAGGAAGCCCTCGAGGCTGATCGAATTCGCAACTACTTGCTTTACA
This sequence comes from uncultured Anaerolineae bacterium, assembly GCA_964651475.1. Classification (GTDB taxonomy): domain Bacteria; phylum Chloroflexota; class Anaerolineae; order Fen-1058; family Fen-1058; genus JBGSMF01. The sequence goes on from CAZYXV010000015.1 coordinate 95,249, forward strand.
CCTACGATGTTATCATTCAAAAAGATTGGGGATGCCTGTTTTCACTTGGCCTCGAAGGGCAACCGATTTTGACCACGATAAAATCATCACTTTGTTGTGAAGGGTGGTATGCCGGAAATTGGCGTTCAATCAGAGAATTGGAACAAACCCGTGATGCTATCGATCTGGTTGCTACGCAGATGAGAAACCCACCATACAAATTTAGGTCTGCAATGCAAGGAACTGTCACGATTTCGCGCGTGCCAGGGGCGGGGGTGACCTACAGAGCATGGGTACCACCTCCTCCTCTATCGTGGGTACTAGGCGACATTGTGCTGACCGATTACACCTTTGACTACGGCGACAAATTCACCTTGCATAGCACTATTCACGAACTCGGTCATGTATGGGATGTACGCACAGGCCTCCGATTATCTCGTGGCATATTCACTCAGTTTTGGACAGAAAGATGCTCCATCAGTTACTGGGATGGCGGTGTAGCGTGTTCTTGGGTTCTCGACGAAAATATAGAGGCTCCTCCGGGAAATCCTCAGCATCCCTATGCAGGGTTTTCTTCAATGGAAGATTGGGCGGAAGCATTTGCCACTTATGTGTATCCATATTATTACGAAGCTCCTTTCAATCCACTTCGTTCGTTGAGGAGACAATATGTTGATAATCAGATCAAAGCTATCCCATAGACTGGGCACTTGGCTATTCATAATTCTCTTAGGATTTGGTTCCACAAGCTGTTCAGAGGCAATGGACGAATCAATAGTGGATCGCAGTTTCCTTACCGAACAACCTTGCTCCCCACCTTGCTGGTATGGATTGGAACTGGGCAAGTCGACCGAGGAAGATATGTATACTACATTAAAAAGTCTCCCTTTTGTTGATCAAACCACCATTGTGGAACGCGGAGCCACCTGGCAAAGTGATGAAAATGCAAGAAGCATTACTTTTGATTGTTTGCATCCATGGCACGGTAGCAAATGGTGTGGTGATGCAACTTTCTCTGCAGATAAATTGACGATGTTGTGGCTATCTGTAAATTATGATTTGACCTTTGAAACTGTAGTGCAGCGACTAGGCACACCTGATTATATTTCCTACGGCCCATACCACGTCGAGGTTGGTGGGTGTGAGGTTTTACTCTATTGGCCCAAGTCTCAGATTTGCGTAGATAGCCTTGATACGACAGGAGACAGAGTCTGCCGAATGTTGAATGCAGGCCAAGGTATTGACCCGGCTGCCAAGGTAAGCAACATCATATACATGGTACACGAGGCATTTCCAGATGGGCCTGAAGAGGGGTTACCATACGCCCCATGGCCTGGGTTTGCCCAATAGCTCTTCGGGGTGTCTTCTCGGGTTACATGGTAGGCGCGCCATATGACCAAGCTGACGCAGGCCGTACCCACCTGTACTATGGCAATGCCTGGCGTGGGCTGGTCATGCGCCCGCGCCAGGTGCGGGTGAACAGCTCTGCGCCTGTGGCGCCGCTGGGCAAGTCCGACTCGGATGATGGCGTGCAGCTCAGCCTGACCGGGCGCACACCGCTGGGCCGGGATAAGGTCAAGCTGCAGTGGCAGGTCGCGCCGTTGGGCACATACTTTACAGCCGCAACAGGTGTGATTAGCGGCACAACGAGTTGGACAGACGCGCTGCCGGGCGGCGTCACGCTCACGCAACAGGTGACCGGCCTGCAACCCGAGACGTCTTACCATTGGCGCGCGCGGCTGCTGTATCGCCCCAACCGTCTCGGTCAAAGCGCCAGCCGATGGATTCACGTTCCGTGGAACGGGTGGAACGAGACCGATTTCCGCACGCCGCCGCCCATCGTTGTGCGCACCATCACGTATACTTACGATTCACTCTACCGCTTGACGCAGGCCGACTATTCCACTGGCGAAGCGTTTGCGTATGCGTATGACGCCGTAGGCAACCGCAAGGCGATGACGACCACGACCTCACTGAGCGGCACGCTCGTCACCACGTATACCTATGACATTGCCAATCGCCTCACCGACCGCGAGGTGAGCGATAGCCGCGCCTATACCTACACCTGGTCGAACCGGGGTCAACTGCTGGCCGAGTACACGCTGGGCTACCCTGTGCGCACGTTTGCCTACGATGCCGCCGGGCAAATGATCACCGCCACCGTGTTCACACTGACCACGCATTTCACGTATAATGGCGATGGTGCGCGCGTGGCAGTCAGCGTGGAGGGGCACGGCGCGACCACCTACACGCTGGACTATGCGGCCGGTTATCGCATCCTGGCCGAAAGCACAGGTGTCACGACAACGCTGTATCTGTATGGCCACGAGTGCCTGGGCGAATTGCGAGACGATGAGTGGTTGTATTACCTCACCGATGGCACTGGCTACGTCCGCCAGGGCGTGAACGCTCAAGGCCAGGTGGTAAGCGCGTGGCTGTTCGACCCCGATGGCACGGTGTTGGTTGGGCCAGAGGGGCCAGTGAGCCACCTGGTCTGCGGCGGCGTGTACGATTGGAGCACCGGGCTGATTTACAAGAATGGACGCTATTTCGACCCGATGCTGGGCCTCTGGCTGGCGCTTGCACCGCTGGCTGTGCTACAATTGTGGCAGCGGCGGAAGAGGAAAGGGCACGGTGGCCCGTGGGATGCGCTGCTGGTGGCAACGCTAGTGGCGGGGGTAGGGGTGACGGTGACGGCATGTGGCGGTGGACCAGGAGCAACCATTACACGTGAGGCTGCTAAATCTGTATGTTTTGAGGTGCCCGATCTGACTTCATTGACAGTCGAGTTCACTGGAGTTGATGTTTTTCCTGGTGAAAATGGTGAAATACTTTCGCTGGGGATGGAACACTCACAAGTGCATGGTGCAAAATTCACCGCTGAGATAGACGTGTCGGAGAGGGTAGAAATTCCTGGCGAATTCCAATGGGTTCAACTCATCAACGAACACCGTACCCGGGTGCATCAAAATAATGCAGTAGAGCAAAGAAGCACTGGAGGTGCATATTGGCTTGACAACTCAGATCCATATGCACGTCAACAAATAGATTTCAGAGGACATCAATCAATTAAGGATGGACTTTGGGATGGAGATTCTCCAAGAGAATACCTGACAGGTCAAAATACTCCTGGTGATCTTACTCGCGTAACTGTAGATGACAAGTATCAACTGTTCGCTGTTTGGAGAGTAGCCGGATGTGTGCGTGTTGCACTAGGTGAAATAGATTGGGGATGGAAAGCAGCATCTGTGCGAAACCCTCAGAGCAATGATCCAAATCGCCAGTGGATGCTTGACCCGGCGAGTCCTCCTGTAACCTCTGTAGGGCAGGCCAAGATTTCAGATGATATTACGATGCCCACTTGGCCAAACACTGTCTCTCAGAATAATCCTCCTTGGCAATTTGTTCACTAAACCGGAGGCGGAAATGGAGTGGTCGGAGCCTACTAGAATTCAGAACAATCTGAAACGCAGGATATGGGCCAGCGCAGTTGTCCTGCTATTACTGAGTATCGCGATTGTGTTTGTTGGGCAAGTACTATGGCGGCAGACTCCTGGTGGCCCCTTGATACCTATACCTGGCTCGCCTGGCTGCAACCTGCAATTGTCAGTTGAACTCGACAAATCAATCTATCTTCCAGGCGAAGTGGTTACCGTTACCGCAATGCTCCTGGTACATGGTGATTGTATCTGGGTAACAAAGACAGGGCGTCCATACGGCGATTTTATCATTTTCATAGAGCGGGTTGATTCACAAGGGAATGTAACACAATTGGCAAATGAGGATACTTTTTACCTGAGCAACCTGTCACGTATGCTAATGCGTATAGATGCCAAGCATCCATTTCGCGAAAGCTTTCCTCTCGATTATTGGTTTCATAACGCTATTGCTCACTCCGAGATGTATGATACCTCCCAGGCTGGCACATATATGTTAAAATTCGTTCTCTTAAGCGAATTGGAGCCAGGCAGAATTCCAAGTAATGAGGTGACCTTCACGCGTCTTCCATAAACCAGGCCGGTATATGGTCACCTGGGACGCGAATCCCACTTCGCTTCGCTCCGGGGATTGGCGCGGCAACCTGACCAATGACGGCAATCGGGAGTATACTTATGATCAGGCGAACCGGCTGATAGCGGTCAGCGATCAGCAATCAGCCGTCAGCTTTGCATATAACGGCGACCCTCTTCACTGCGTTTTGCAAAGCATCCCGGAGCAGAGCGAAGGGACGAGGGCAGGTGGGGCGCGGGTGATGCAGACGGCCAACGGCGATGCGACCACGTACACGCTCGACCTGGCTGCGCCGTTGGTGACGGTGCTGGCCGAATACGGAATACGCAATACGCAATACGTGTACGGCCAAGGCGACAGCCCCCTTGCCAGCTACGACGGTGCAGGCTGGACGTATCTTTCCGGGCGGGATGGCCTCAACTCGGTGCGGCAAGAAACGGACGCGGCGGGCAATGTGATTGCCACGCGCAACTTTGACCCGTATGGCGCGCCGATGGGAGGCGATGGCGGCTCGCCGTATCGGTATGCCAGTAGCAATCCCGTCAATCGCGTTGATCCGACTGGCTATGTTGATTGGTCAAAATGTGAAATCACTGGCGAATTTGGCACTTGCAGGGTCAAATCAGGCGAATGGCTCTGGAAGATAGCGCGCGACCTCTATAATAGTGGAGTCGGTGAACGCAAGGGCGAGCAAGAAGTAAAGCAAATTGTTGCAAATATCCTCGGATTCAACACCCATCTTCGGGCCAATCCCGATCTCGTTGTTAACGGCACCAAGTTCACAATACCACTAGACTGGATCTTGATTGCCCAAGGCATCTCACCATCACCTGAACTATCGCCTATCACCTGGTGGGGTGTCAGCGGGTATCTCGAAGGACAAATGCGCTCACTGACTGGGCTGGGTTGTGTAATGTGGATAAATGGCGATGAAATCGTGTACGATTTTGTCAGTAGACCGCCACAGCGAGCACACTTCACATTCACAGGGTTGCTTCAAAACAAAGACGATATGGCATTCAGTGGCTTCTCTTGGAAAACGTTGGGCGAAGTCACTCGCTCTGACTATGCTGGACTTGTGTTTGGCTTTACAGGCGATGACATTCGAGAATATGCGGGGCCAACAGCCAGTGGTTCTCTTGGTCTTACACTCGGCGCACCTGTTCCAGAATTATTGGTTGGGCTTAATGTTGGCGGTGGCATCGGTGGGTTCAGGGCGCTTTCAGGCCCTACCTGGGGGTTTATTGTTTACGGGAGTGCGGGAGCTGGCATAAACTCACCCGGGTTAGGCTCGAGTTGGTCTATCATTGCAACAAACTATTCTTATCAAGTTCCTACGGACTTGTATGGTAATTCTTCCGCTCCCGATCTTGGAAAGTTACAAGAGGACATCAGAAATGGTAATAACTCCCCATCTCTATTGGGTCTTGCTCGTTGGCCGGTTGCAAATTGGCTTGCACCGTACATTGTCGAACAGAACTATGCGCTTTATCCCTAACGCGTGAAAGGGGAGGTGAATATGAAAGACTATCTAATGTGGTTTACCTTAATCGTAGTTTTAATATTTGTGTTGTCAAGTTGCAATCCTACTGGAGCACAACATTCATTCTACGAAACACCCCAACCAACCGAAGCACGTCAGATTGGTAACACAACTTTGAAATTGCGAGAGTATTGGCGAGTATCCCAAATTTATGTTGGGGGGTCTTTCGACTCACATCTATTGGCTGTTCGTGGTCAAGTGCTCTGTACTTCATATGATTTCGCAAACAAGATTACTCGGCTTCTGGCGTTTGATGCAACGAAAGGAAATCTCCAATGGGAAGCTAAAGGGAAACCAGGAGGCAGCGAGTTAGCAACTGATGTTGAACAGGTATATTTCATAAATCCTTTCGAAATCCGCGCTTATGCTTTAGAAGGTGGACAGCAACTATGGACGACTCAAGTGCTGCCACACAGGGCCTATCGCCTTTACTCGGACGGAGAACGGCTATATGTTCGTGATCAGACGCATTGGGAAGTTTACTATCTTGATGTCCAGACTGGTGACAAGTTGGGCGAATCTTCACTTTTGACTGGCGACGAGTTCATACTGCTGGCTCGAACTTCCTGGGTTGATTTGTATACCAATCGCACGCAGTTGAAGGCGGTAGATGCGAACTCACAGCAGTTGCTCTGGCTAACCGATATCGGAAACATTGGGCCAATTAGGAATCGCCCTGTATTATTCAATGACATATTGCTGGTTGGCGTTCAAGAGCCAGTATTTGCGATCGATTTGCAAACAGGGTATGTGAAATGGAATAATAAAGGGAAGCCCTTTGCGTCTAATTTTGTTGTGGCGGATGGCTTTGTTTATGCACTTGACCACGATGCCCGCTTGGTTCAATGGGATGTGCAGACTGGACAAGAGACTGGTTACCTCCAGTTTACGCCGGCCCAAGTTAACACTGTGGAAAACCGCTACTGGGTAGCCACTGACGGGCAAATGCTTTTTGTGTCTTTTGACGACAGCCAGGAATTGATTGCACTGGGACCATAAACAGAATCACTGAATTACTGAGCGAGTTGAGCACACTGAAACGCACGGTCAGTGTGCTCATTTTTCTCGGCGCACCAGTGATTCATTCACTGGATGAGGTAGAACGAGCGAGGCTTGCGCCCGGGCGATTTAGAACTCCCGCGTTAGCTCGCGCAAAAACGTTATGTGGAGAAAAAAAAGCCCGTTAGAGGCCGATTTCGGGCTGTTTTTGGCCCGTTTTCGGCCCAGATTGTCCATATAAGAGCCATTATGTAGACACGTTATATGGAAATAAACGCAGGCCCCACAACCGCTCGAACAGGGTCCAGGTTGGCAAACATCGCCACCTGGACCCTATTCACATTCGCGGTTTGCTACAACGGCAGCTTGTAGTAAAGGCAGTACGCCAGGTATCCCAACAAGCCGCCCGCCACGATCACGTTGGACAGCAAGAGCACCAACCATGCCATCATGGGCGGCGTCCCTGGGAAACACAGGCGAGAGGACCCTCTCGCTCATTCCGATCAGCATAGGCCAAGTGTAACCAGTAACTCAACTGGCGCAGTTGCTTGCGCAGCCGCGCCTGCCGCCGGCGCATACGGTTTCGCGCGCGGCGGGCCGCTTCGGCTCGCTTGATCCACTTGTCCAACTCGTCTTGCGCAGAGGCGCGAGGTTTCTTCCTGGCAGCCATTTGTTATCTCCTCATCGCAACGTCATCGGCATCAAGACCTGGACGAAACCATTGCCCTCGGCGGGTCGAACCAGGGCGGGCGTGTTCGGTGCAGTCATCTCAAGCGCCAGCGCCTGCCCAACGACCGGCAGCACGTCGAGCAAGAACTTGACGTTAAAGGCAATCTCGAGCGATTCACCCTCGACCGCCGCATCCACCTTGCCAGCGGTTACGGCTACCGCCGTCCTGCGGATCGCCCGTCTCGGCCGAGGCAGCCGTCACGATGATGTGGCTGGCATTCTCACCGTCTGCCCTCGCCAGGGGATCGCCGCGAGCAATGGACAGCCTGACGATATGAGAACTCTCGCGGGCAAACACCTGGGCCGCCTTGCACGCCCTGAGCAACTCGACGGCATTGATGACGGCGCGCGTTGTGTGCGTTTTGGGCACAAGATTTTTGTAATCGGGATAGTTGCCGTCAATCAGCCTGTCTGCCGCCAGGCAGGTTGACAGACGAGGTCCACGTTGTCCAGATGGAACAAGACCTGGTTGCCCGTGAATGTGACGCCGACCGGGTTCTCCTGCGGCGTGAACTGCGGGCCGCTCAGCTTGAGGATGCGCTCCAATTCATCTAGCGCCCGCGCCGGAATGATCGCCGACGCTGTCTGTGTCACCGCCTCGTCCAACGTCGCCACGCTTTCCGAGATGCGAAAGCCGTCCGCGGCAGCCATAGTCAGCGTGCGATCATCCACGTGGAGCAGGACGCCGGTCAAGACCACTCGCCCTTCGTCGTGGGATGCGGCAAAGACGGTCTGCTCAATCATCCGGCGCAAAACGTCCGGCGCAACGTGGAAAGACGTCTGTCCATTGGCGGTGGGGACAAGGGGAAACTCGCCGGCGGCAATGCCGCGCACGTTGTTACGGCTACCGCCGTCCTGCGGATTGAACCGTCCGCACTTGACGTTCAGCGTTTCGGTGCGAGGGTTGAGATCCAGAATAATCAAATCGTCTTTCAACGCGCCCACCAGGTCAACGAAGGTGCGCGTCGGAACGGTCGTCGCGCCGCCCTCTTCGACGTTAGCGCTCACCCAGCACGTGACGCCGATCTCCAGGTTGGTCGCGCTCAACTTCAAGCGACCATCATCCGCAGCCATCAAGATATTGCCCAAGACCGGCAGCGTGCTACTGGTCGCAACGGCTCGGCTGACAATCGAGAGTCCTTTGTTCAAATCGTCGCGCAGGCTAGAAGCTTTCAGGGTAGTCATTGTAATTTCCTTTCGTTGTGTGATAGCAAGAACGCCGGCGAGTTGCCGGCGTTCATCGTGTCAGTGTCAAACACCCTACACCGGGCAAACAATGCGATAGCCCGCCTTGAGCATCTTGGCCTGATAGGCGGGCGTGTACGCGATGGTGCTGGCCGTACCCTTTTGCATGCGCACCGGAGCAAACGCAGCCCTGGTCTTGACCTCGGCTTTCGCTCTGTGCTCAAGCCTGGCCTCGGCCCGCTCAAAATCGCCCATCAGCACGTCGGCCAGACTGTCCAGCGGGCGCAGCCCCCACAACGCGCACGCCGACTCGTCGCGCATCCAGGCCGGGGTAAAATTGTCGAACGCCAGCGCCCGATTTATCAAGGCATACAACACATCGCGCCCCCTAACCTGGCTCAAAGGCGCGCGAATGGCCCGCGCCTCGGCCTGGCTCTCGCTCAACCGGGCAAAGAACCGCGCGCGCATCTCGGCGCGGCGCGCTGCCAGCCCCTCGTCGGCTCGCTCGAAATCGCCTTGCAACTTGTCATCCAGGCGATCCAGCGGGCGCAGGTTGACGGCGGCGCAGTCAGCCGCGTCGAACATCCACGCTGGCGTGGCCGCGTCGAACGCCACGGCGCGATTCACCAGCTCGTAGATGGCCGCCCGGCTTTCGACGGCTTGCAGCGCGGCGCGGATGGCGCTGGCCTCATTCTGGCTCTGGCGCAGCCGGCCAAAAAATCGCTCGCGTTGCCAGCCATAAACGCTGCGGTCAAGACCTTCCTCGATAGCTTCAAGGGCAGCCTCGTCACACATGTCGTCTATCGGCACGAACGACTTGGGTTCAGCCGGGCCGGAGAAGCGCTCATATTCCTCTTGTTGTTCTTCCGGTAGACAATCAAACAACTGGCTCTCGACCATGGCGCGGTAGCCAAACTGACCGTCGAACCTGGCTTCCAATGTGTTCAATTCGCGTTCTGTCATCGTGTCAAACATTTCAATGCTCCTATTGCTCTCGAAAAACTATAACCACGAGGGTTTTGGGACACGGATTTCGCGGATAAACACGGATATTTTTCAATCCGTGAAAATCCGTGTTCATCTGTGTCCAATGAAATTACGAAATGATCTCGCCCGTGTCGGGGTCCACCACCACATCACGCAGGGCTGGGTTGGGGTTATAGGTCCATTCCTGGCTCCAGGCTTCGGCCTCGGCGCGCCACCGGGCGCAGTGATCGCGCAGCGCGTCGGGCACGGCGGCTTTTTGCAGATACGCCGCATCCACTACATCGGGCACAATCGCCGCGGGCAGAGCGACCACCTTGGTAGTCTTGCCGCTGCCAACGGTAATAAAGCCCTTCTCGTCGCCCAGCACCGCAACAGTCGTGGACAGCTTGCACCAATAGTGATACAGCGGAACGGTAGAGCCGCCGGATTGTGCGTTGACCAGCAAGATGACCTTTTGGTAAAACTCGCTCAACGCCTTGTCCAATGCCCGCGAGCGCTCGCCCTTGACGCTGAGCACGAGCGGCACTGGCGCGCCCATCACCGCGCTCAACACCTGAGTATGTGAGCGAAGGTCGCGGCGGCCTCTGGCTTGCTCGTCGGTATAGTAAACCGTCGCGCCATCGCCGTTCACACCGAACCAGCGCCGGCGGCGGCGCAGCAAGGCGACGAAAATCTCGCCAGCCGCATAGACCGTCTCGCTCTTGCCGCTTTCAAACGTCCACTCCAGCGGCCCTTTCCAGGTCGTGTTCAGCTTCGCATCAGGCGGCAAATCGTCCGCCGGCAACAGCCAGCCGCCGGCGTACATCACGCCGCCGCTGGCCTTGTTGCTGCGCGCTCCATTGTGCCACTGCATGACGGGATACGTTATTTGGAAATCGAACCCATCGTACATAGCGTGTTCTCCTTATCTAAAAGCCCAATTCTCTTTCAATCTCTGCGATGCGCCGCGCAAATGGCGTATCGCACCACGACACCCACGCGTGGCGTTCCATATAGGCTTGCTGCCCCTCGTACAAGAGATTCAATTGTTCCCGCAGCGAGCACGCCCCGGCGGGGTTAGCCGCTGCAGGTTCGACGGGTTTATCAGCCGCCACATCAACCATCGCTGCCTCCTATTGCGCGATGACGACCGGGATGCTGCGCAGCCGTTTGCGGGCAGAGTTGTTGGCCCGTTCGTCGTAAGCAATGCTCCGCAGCAATTGGGGCAACTCGCCAACCTGGTGCAGCCGGAACACCTCCGCGGCCTGCATCGGCGGCAAGCGTTTGGACCGGCGCGCGGGCAAGCCAACCAGGACGCGCTCTTGGCCAAGAGACACGTAGGTCGCGCCTTTCAGCGCCGCCTTGAGATCCGCCTGGGCAGCCTGGGCCACCAGCGCGGCGTGTTCGGGAAAGAATCCCGCGCCAGCATACTTTTTCAGCGCCAGCTCGAACAAGGCGCGCTCGTCCTCCGTGGTGATCCCGGCGCGCCGGGCGGCCTCCGAGGGAGAACCGCCGTGCTTGATCAACTGGAACAGCGCCAACTGCCACGAGCCGGGAAGGTCGGAAGCGCTTGGGGCGCTCGGCTGATTTTTGACAGTCTGGAAAAACATGGCCTCACCCCGCCATCGTCATCAGGGGAGATAACACCTCCATCGCTTGTTGCGCAGCCGGAAGGGCGATGGTCAATGCGATAACAGCGAGGATAACGATGACGATGATGACGGTCCACAAACCGTCCAGGCCGCAAGACGTTCCGGTGCCATGGTCGTTGAACGCAGTCGTGTGTTTTCGTGATGCAGACATTTTCGTGTACTCCTTGTATGTAGCGTGTGAATGACCCGGCAAGAGACGCACCATCTCCCCGCAGGGAAATGACGCTTCCCCTGCCAGGGATGGGTTGTGCGCCGCGCGGCGCACCCGAAGGTGGAAACCGGCCAGCTCAAGAGATAGGGCTAGCCAGCAACCGCTTGTCTGCGGAGAGCAGACGCCGGGAATCGTGAGGGAGGAAACCGGAGACGTTAAAAGAGACTGCCGACATAAAATCGGTCAACGTAAGTGGGGAAAATAAAACGTAGTGAGGATAAGGATCCAAACTCAACGTAGGTGAGACGGGCAAAAAAGCCGGTCAACACATAACGCGCACGCGGACTCGGACCGCGATTCCCCGGCCATCAGTCAGGGCGAGGCCAATGCTCTGAGCGCCATTCGACCAAGACGCGCCAGCCGAGATTGCTTCGCCGCCTACGGCGGCTCGCAATGACGCCAGTCGGTGTCAGATTTGGATAACAACACCTATGCCAGAAAATTGCCCTAACCGGAAATCTCTATACTACGAACATGTTCTTTGGCTGGCACAAGCAAAAGTCGCTACTACGAACATGCTCTTTGGTCGAGTTACGCGCAAACTCGGTAAAAATACCTAGAAGAAATTCGGTAATTTTACCTATTGACAAAACGCGGTGAGAGGGGCATAATTTACCCAGCCGTGGAAATAGTGTAAACTTACTCCCTGGCTCGATACCCAATCTGAAATCCATCTGTAGGAGTGAGATCATGACATGCCCTCTTGCCGCGCGCGTGATGCGCTTGCTACTCGTCGTTTCTGTCCTCGTCAGTATTGTTCCACTTGCCCCCGCTTCGGCCAGTCCTCAGCCGGCGGCCCAGCCTCAGCCCTCAGCAATCAGGGGTGAAAAGCCCGCGGCGATGCCGGCTTTCGGGCCGGCGTTGGGGCAGACCATCACACCCACGTGGCCCATCACACCCACATGGCCCATCACACCGACATTGCCTATCACACCCACATTACCCATCACACCCACATTGCCTGTCACACCGACGTGGCCCGTCACGCCAACGTTGCTTGTCACGCCGACTTGGCCTGTCACGCTGACTTGGCCGGCGCTTTCGCTTGAGCTGAACGCGGAACCGGAGGGCGTTGGGCCGGGCGAGGTGGTCACCTTCACGGTAAAGCTGGCGAACACCGGCGGCGCACTGACGAGTACTGCAAGTTTGAGCGCCACCTTGCCGGATGGCTTGCAGTGGGTCCCTCAGCAACCCGGCTGGGAGTACAGCGCGCCAGAAAAGCGCTTGAGCGCGGCAGTTGACCTGCCGGCGCCGGGCAGCGGCGTCACGCTCAGCCTGCGCCTGCGCGCGGTGGGCCCGCTGGACGCGGCGGCCAACCTGGCGTTCGAGGCCAGCGCCGCGCCGATGGCGGGCATGATGGCAGCCGGCAGTGGGCAGGTCATCACGGCCAGCGCCGGCGCGGCGGTGTGGATTGCGCACCCCACGCGCGGGACGGTTGGGCCAGAAGGCGGCGCGCTGCAATCGGGCGACGGGCGCGTGCGGGTGACCTTCGCTCCCTCCGCTCAGCGCCCCACACAGCAAGCCATCTACATCCCCCTGGGAAGCTACCCGATTGAGGCGGGGCGACCCGGGCGCGCTCTTCGCTTCCGGGTACGCACCGACCAGGTGGTTCCTTCTCAAACCGTTTCTGTGACCGTCAACTTGCACGGGCTGCTCGATTTTTCGGCCTTGACGCCAGGGCAACACGCGTACCTGGCCGCGTATGACCCAGACACAGGAACGCCGCTGACGGTCACCAGCCAATCGGTGAACACGCAGACGGAAAGCATCAGCGGCCTGGCGCCGCTTGGGGCAGTGCTGGAAAGCGGCAGCTCGAACCCGCAGTACACGGGCTGGACACTGCTGTATAACGAACCGGCGGTGGCCCTGTTTACGG
>CAZYXV010000016.1:0-104122 GCA_964651475.1 uncultured Anaerolineae bacterium
GCGTATTTATCCAGCCCTTGACAAGATCATGGAACTGTTAAGTTGTGACGGATGTTTTACGCCTGGATTTCTTTAATCTGAATCTTGGTCAAGTCCATCTGTCCCAGGCCCATTTCTGCGCCCAGCCGGATATAATCAATATCATTGCCCGTCAGGCCAAAGAGCGTAGCCGCGTAGGCATCGGCGGCCACCACGTCGGCGCTGGCAATCACTGCATCCATCTGTTTCACGTCATCCAGACTGCCGCCGGTCGGGCCGTTGGCAGTGAGGATGCGCACAGCATCCACCACCGTCAGTTGGGGCCGCACCACACTGTTCAAATCGGCAATGCATTGATCCAACCCTCTCGAATGGAATCCGCTCCGGTCGAGGATAACACCCATCAGGTTCTTCATCCCTAACGTCAGGCGTGTGTTGCCGTGATTCTTGGCGATGGGGACATTGATTACGACGTCGGCATCCAAAATGTCGCCGTACACCGACCACTTGTTGATGGCTCGGCCGGAAGGGATTTCTACGGTGCGATATTTCAGGCGCCCCATCAATTCCATCTCGCCGTTGGCGGCCTTGACTGCGTCTTGGATGCCGCTCTTGACATAGGCCTCCTTCGCCGACCCGCCAAAGGGAAAATCCATCACGCGCACGCGGCGGGCGCCGGCGCCCAGGCACAGTGCAATAAGCGCGGCGACTACTTCTGGGTTCGTTGTAGAAGCGTATTCCGGGCCGTGATAGGCATTGCAGATATTGGGCTTGACGATGACGTTGGCGCCCGATTTGACAAAGCGTTCGATGCCGCCCAGCGCAGCCACCGCCCGGCGGGTGACTTCGGCGGGGTCGGCGCCGCGCGCTACGGCCAGGTAGGCCGGACTGGGCGCGGGCGGAATCGCCGACGCCGGGGCCGCACCGGATGATGCAGCAGTGACGGTGGGTTGGATGGTTGGTGAAACAGTCGGCGTAATGGTGGGCAGACCCGGCCCCGCCGATTTGACGCTGCTGCACGCTGTTATCATTCCACCCGCCGTGCTGACTCCTAAAGCCGTTAACCATCTCAAAAACTGGCGTCGAGTTATCGTCTCCATATACCTTTCACCTTTCTACTTTTCACATGGTACCTTATCGCCTGCTCCAGATGACATTTCCTCAATTTGTCCTTTTGTCACACGCAGCAGCATGGCCCGCGCCCTGAATTCCGCGCTAAACAATTCGAGGTCGGTCGAGGTCATGACCGCTTGCGACACACCATTGATGCGCGCCAGTAAATAAGCGCGCCGCCGGATGTCCAACTCGGCCAACACTTCGTCGAGCAGCAGCACTGGCCAATCGCCTGTGCGCGCCTTGATCCATTCCACCTCGGCCAGCTTGTGCGCCAGGATAACCGTGCGCTGCTGTCCGCGGCTGCCATACACGCCCATGTCAATCCCATCAACCAGAAAGCGCACCTCGTCGCGGTGCGGCCCCACCAACGTCACGCCTCGCGCAATTTCTTCGGCGCGCCTCTCGCGCAACTGCGCGGCAAACAGCTTTTCCACTTGAGGCGTAAAAAACGCAAGTGGGAAGGTGGAAAGCGGCAGTGTGATTTGAGATGGCGGCGCGGCCGCGCGCTCCAGGTCGAGCGCCGGCTGATACTTGAGCGACAGGATTTCATTGCCGCCGGTCAGGTCGCGGTGAATAACCGCCGCAGCCTGCTCGAGTTCAGTGATGGCCGTATGCCGCGCCAGGGTTATGGCTGTTCCGGCCTGCGCGAGTTGCTCGTCCCAATACGTCAATTCGTCAGGGTCGCCGCCGCGTTCGGCCAGTTGCTTGAGCAGCGCGTTGCGCTGCGACAGCACGTGCCCATAGCGAGATAACGCCTGGGCGTAAGCGCCATCTACCTGGCACAACAAATCATCCAGATAGCGCCGCCGAAGGCCAGGCGCTCCGCCAATAACTTGAACGTCTTGCGGCAAAAAAAGCACCACGGTCAATTGGCCGGCCAACTCGACGCCCTTGCGCGGCGCGTCATTGATCTTGATTTGCTTCCTAAAACGCCCCTCGTCCTGCGCGCCGGAACTCGGCTCTACGACCAACACGATGTCAATTTTACACGAGCGGCCGGCGGGCAGTCCGCGCCGGGCGGCTGGGGTGATCTCGCCCGCTACGTGCGCCGATGGCATCAGGCCATCTTGGCCGGCCAGCCAATGAATCAATTGCCGCTCGCTGGTGGTGTGCGGCGAGTGAGCCGTCGCCAGGTAATAAATCGCTTCCAGCAAGCTCGTCTTGCCCTGGGCGTTATCGCCCAAAAGCAAAATCGGGCCGGGCGGCAAATCCAGTTCCAGCCGGGCGTAATTGCGAAAATGGGTGAGTGAGAGGTGGCGAAGAATCATTGATTTTTCGTTCCCAGTCAAGCTTGTCCTTGTAGCTATTATATCACGGCCTAGCGCAAAATGCGGCTTTTATCTTACCTTGTCGCTCGTGGTATAATTCATTCAAGGGTCAAGCGGAAAAAACGAGCAACCCTTGAGAGGATGCCAGCTATGCCAACGCCCGTCCAGCATTTGGCGATTGCATGCGATCTTTTGACCCGGATTGATTTGCCTGCCGCCGTGCGCCGCAGGCTTGAGGCGCATTGGGGAGCGCACCTGTTAGGGCAGGTTGCGCCAGATGCGCAAAACGCCAGCGGCCAAAGCCGAGAAGCAACACACTTTTTCACCCTGCCACCTTGCTCTACACTGCCGCCGGCACACGTGCAAATGCTCACCGCTCACCCATCGTTAGCCAAAGCATCTGCGCTAGAGCCGGCGCAGGCTGTTTTTGCGGCCGGTTACATGGCGCACCTGCTGGTGGACGAAATGTGGATCAGGCAGGTGTTTTCACCTTACTTTGGCCCGGACGCGCCATGGGGCACACTCCATGAACGGCTCTTGATTCACAATGTGCTCCGGGCGTGGATGGATCAGCGCGACCTGGCCCGATTGGCGGGTAATGAGAGCCAGATGTTGGATCACACTTACCCAGACGGCTGGTTGCCGTTCCTGGCTGATGGCGCGCTGTGCGCGTGGCGTGACGAGATCGCCAGGCAACTCCAGCCGGGCGCGGCCATGCGCACAGTCCACGTCTTTGCCGCGCGCGCCCAAATCTCGCCGGCCGAATTTGACCATCTCCTCAACACGCCGGGCGAGGCCGAGCACCGTGTGTTCGCGCACGTCTCACGTGAATGTGTTTTGAATTTTGGCAATGCGGCATTGCGGAACTGCCGTGACTTGATCATCACTTACCTGGAGGATCGGCTATGCACATAGTAGATGGCACCAAATTGAGTTCTTCGACCGGCAAGCGCCAAGTGACCAAAGAGGTCAAAAAGTTGGTCCAATTCTTCAAGCCGCTCTTGGATGATCGCTTTGCGATGATTCACACGCTGACCGTATCGGGGCGGCGGGAGGAAATAGACGTCATGCTGCTTGGGCCGCACGGCGCTCTGATTTTAAAGGTAGATGCAAGTTCCGGCCGCTGTCGCTGCCTGGGTGATAACTGGTATACGTGGGATCCAAAAAGTAAGGATTTTGTCAAGTCCGACGATAACCCGGTCGCCGATCTCAAGCGGACGCATACCATGATCGAATCGCACCTGACTGGCCTGGGGATGGGAAGCGCGGTGCCCGTCATGAGTGCCGTGGCCTTTGCTGACCCCAAGCTTCAACTGGAGCACATGGAGCCTTCCGTCTCTTTGATTGAATTTAAAGAATGGAAGGGGGTCGCCAAAGAATTGGCCGGCTCGCCGGACTATGTTGACGCGCGCACTATTGATAAAGTCGCTTCCGCGTTTGGCGCGCAGGTCCGCGTTATTTCCAGCGCCGAGGCGGCCGCGCAAGCCGGGACGCCGCCCCAGCCTGCCCGTCGCCCGCGCGGGGGCGGGGGGCCGTTTGGCTTGAAGCGATGGCAATTGATCGTTCTCGTCGTGATGGTGGCGGCTTATCTGGCGCTCTTGGGCGTGGCCGCCTATTTCCTTTTACCCTGATGCGCGTCGTCATCAACGGTTGGTTCTGGGATCAACCCACTATTGGCAGCGGCCAATACGTGCGACAATTGGCCAAACATTTGCTGCGTGTTGCGCCCGACTGGCGCGTCACCGTCGTCACGCCGCACAAAACGAGCTGCGAGAAGCAAGCCAATGACCTCTTGCATTTTGCCGCGTGCCCCACATCCGATCTGGGCAAAGTATGGTTCGAGCAGGTGGTCTTTCCGCGCGTGTGCCGCGAACTGCGTGCCGACGTGGCGCACGTACCGTATTGGGGCGGTCCCCTGCGCTCCAGCATACCCGTAGTGGTCAGTATCCTCGACCTGATTCCGTTGCTGTTGCCCGACTATCGCGGAGGGCCGTTGGCGCGTTTGTACACCGGCCTGGTAACGGCGTCCGCACCAGGCGCCGCTCAAATTATCGCCATCTCTCACGCCTCAAAGTGCGATATTGTCGGGCGCCTGCGCATCCCTGCCGAACGTGTGCACGTAACCTATCTGGCCGCCGACGAGCGATTCACCCCTCAAGCCAATCTTGCAGATGAGGCTGCGCTGCGCAATCGCCACCCCGACCTGCCACAAAACTATGTCTTGTACCTGGGCGGTTTTGATGCGCGCAAAAACATAGAGACACTGCTGCAAATGTGCGGCTGGCTGCAGATTGCTTATGGGGCGGATGTTCCGCTGGCAATTGCCGGGCGCCTGCCGCCTCGCCACGATCGCATGTTTCGCGATCCCCGCCTCCTGGCGCGCCAGCTCCACGTTGAAGACCTGGTGCGCTGCATTGGAGCGGTGGACGAACAAAACAAGCCGGCCCTGTATCGCGCCGCATCGGTGTTTGTGTACCCCAGCCGTTACGAGGGCTTTGGGCTGCCGGCGCTGGAAGCGCTGGCGTGCGGCGTGCCCGTCGTTGGCTCCAACGCCAGCGCCATTCCAGAAGTTGTGGGCGACGCCGGCATCCTGGTTGACCCCGACGACGCGATGCGCATGGCAGGCGGCCTCATCGCTGTATTGAATGAAGACAACTTGCGCCGGGAGCTTGGGCGGCGAGCCGCAGCTCAAGCCGCACGCTTTAGCTGGGAGCAGTGCGCCCGGCAGACGGCAAAAGCTTACGCGGCTGCGCTGCGAATCTAGTTTTCCTCATCACGTTTCATGGACCTTGATCATCATTTCGGCCATTTTTACCACAGAGACGCAGAGGTCGCCGAGTTTTCAATTGATTTTCCTCTACGTTCTCCGCGTCTCTGTGGTGCATTACCGCCGCGTGGCCCAAAGGATGACCGACGCCGTTTCGTGCTTTACGTTTTTAGGGTATAATGTTTGCTGTTGGTGGTGTGAAGTATGAGGAATCGTGATGGTCCCATTCACGCGCGATAAAACAAGCGGACAATTGCTCGAATACCAGCCAGACGCCGACGCCGACAAGATGGCCGAGACGATGGTGGCTTTTGCCAACGCGGATGGCGGAACGCTGCTGGTTGGCGTTGACACGCACGGCCGGCCGGCGAGAAGCTTGTTGGTCGAGGATGTTGAAGCAGCATTGCGCCAGGCTGAAAGGCTGTGCCGCCCTGCTATTCCCACCGGATGGGAAGTGGAGGAATCGGGCGGCGCGACCATCGTCGCTATCAAGGTGCCGCGCAGCGTGGAATTGCACAGCATGACCGATGGCCGCGTATTGGTGCGCCAGGGCGCAAACAATAAACCCATCGCGGGCGAGGCTATTCAACAACTGGCAATTACTAAATCCAGCGGCGATTTCGAAATCGAAGTTGTGCCGGGCGCTGAACGCGCCGACCTGGACGATGGGATTATTGCCGAATATCAGGCCAAGCGGGAGGAACGCGGCCGGCCTTACGTAGGAACAGTAGAAGAGATGTTGGTTGAAATCGGCGCCCTCACGCCAGGCGGACAACCCAGCACAGCCGGCGTATTGCTATTCGGCAAAAATCCCCAGGCATTTTTCCCCCAAAGCGGGCTGACGTTCGTCAAGTTTATGGGCGCCGAACTGCGCGGCGAGGGCGGACTACCAGGCTATGGGCGCCGCGAAGAGATTACAGGGCCGCTGGCGCGTATCATCGAGCGCGCCTGGCAAGTGGTATACGAAGAGATGCACGTTGGCGCAGTAGTCAAGGGCCTGGAGCGCGAAGACAAGACCGAGTATCCGCGCTTTGCCGTGCGCGAGGCGCTGGTCAACGCCGTCTGCCACCGTGATTATCGCATCAAAGGCAGGCGAATCGAGATTCGCCTGTTTTCCGATCGCATGGAAATCATCAGTCCTGGCGGGCTGCCCGGCTTTATTACAGTAGACAATATTGTGGACGAACATTTTTCGCGCAACCCCCGCCTGGTGGCTGGATTGTTTCAGTGGGGTTATATTGAAGAGTTGGGGTTAGGTGTTGATCGGATGATTGAAGAGATGATGCAGGCTGGACATCCACCACCCAAATTTCGAGCAGTACCGTATTCGTTCACCGTTACCCTGTCTAATGTGCGCGAACGCCGGGTGGCGCCGGCCTGGCAGCATTCTATGAATGAACGCCAGGCCAAGGCCGTGCAATATGTGCGCGAGCAAAGCAGTATCACTAATCGGGAATACCAACAATTGTGCCCCGATGTCTCTCCCGAAACGCTCCGGCTTGACCTGGTGGACTTGGTTGACAAAGGAATTTTGCTCAGGATTGGGGCCAAAAAAGGCACATATTATATTCTTAAATAGACGTTTATCCCAGCTTATCCCAAAATTATCCCAATATATTGAGGTGAAAATACAACGTTATCCCAAGCTTATTCACAATTTATCCCAAGTTGTGATTTGGGATATTCCTCTGGGAGGCTAGTATGTTTGGTTATCAATTGCCCGTAGTATATGCTTTAGGAACAAGTGTCGCATATTTTATTGCGCTGCTTGTGCTATTGTACAGGCGTGGCTTTTCCAACTGGCTGCCCGGTCTCTTTGTGCTATATCTGGTCACCTCAATCTGCTGGAGCGTGGGACACGCGCTGATGGTCTGGCAAGGTCTGATCCATCAGATGCCGCAACTCGGATGGGAAATCGCTTATAGCACCATCATTCTGATGCCTGCCATAGTGGTTGTGATGACAGTGTTGTTTTTTGAGTTGCGCCGGGCGAGATCGGTCGCCATCGTTGGCACTATCCTGGTGGCATGTGTTGCCTTGATAGACAATAATGCTTTTGGGCTGCAAACAATCCTCCAGCGCCAGTTTGCAATGCACCCCATAGAACTGCTTCAGAACGTACGTTGGGTAGTGTGGGGCAGCCTGAGCCTGGGCGCTGTGGTGCTGTCCATCTGGAATTACGCCATCACCTGGCGCCCTATGCACCGCAACCGCATCTTGTACTGGCTGATTTCACTGCTGCTGATCATTGCCGGTGAAGGGATCACTCTGATGTTTGGCGCCTGGGCCGGGCAGCCAGGGTTGATTGTGCGCTTGATGGGTGTATGGTTGCTGACGTTTACGCTGGTCAGTTATTATCACCCAAGTTTGTACAACATTTTTCGAAGGTCGTTGGCGGCAGCGTTGGTTACATTGGTGACTGGCGGCTTGTATCTTTTGGGGCTGCTGTTGGTGCAACCCGCTCTGAGCATGCTCAAAGAAACCGCGTTGCTCATTGCCTTGGGCACCATTGCATTTGTCATGGCGGTGGTAACGCCGACGGTGCGGCGATGGGTGCAAAGCCTGCTAGACCGCCTGTTGTTTGGCGGCCGCTACGACCCCTCGCGTGCTTTGCGCGAATACAGCACAGCTATCAGCAACATCCTCGATCTCCAGACCTTGGTGACAATCTCCGTTGGCATTATCAGCGAAGCCATGGAGACCAGACGCGGCGCGTTCTTGCTGCTCAAAGAGCACGAGGATGGAATCGTGGACGTGGAAATTATTCCGGGGATGGGCGAGATCAAAGTGACGTCCGCTCAATTTTCGGCCAACAGCCCGGTTCTAAATCACCTGCGCACAAGCGCCCAACCGCTGACGCACTACGAAATTGATATGCTGCCGCAATTTCGCTCCGCACCGTGGAACGAACGCGCCTGGCTGCAGAATCTTGACATGGAACTCTATGTGCCGATTCGCCAGTACAGCCTGCTGATTGCCGTTTTGGTTCTGGGCGAACGAGCCGGCGGCATGCCCTATTCCACACAAGATTTCAACGTGCTCAGCACGTTGGCCGACCAGACTACTGTCGGTCTTCAAAACGCGCGCCTGGTAGCCGATCTCAAGGCGCTCAATACGCAGATGAACCAACTCAACGAAGAGCTAAAAGGAATCAATCGCCACCTGGAAAAACTCGACGCAGCCAAGTCTGATTTTATCCAAATTGCCTCGCACGAGTTTCGCACGCCGCTCACCCAGGTGCGCGGCTATGCCGACATGATGGCCGATATTGTGCAATCGGGCATCAGCACGCCTTCACAATTGATTCAAATCAGCCAGGGCATTAGCCGGGCTACGCAACGGTTGGAAGAAATCATCAAAGCCATGCTCGACGTATCGCAGATTGACGTGCAGGCGCTCAATCTCACTCGCACGCCACTCGCCATGACCACTGTCATTCGGATGGCTCTGGAGCCATACCGTGACGGGTTAAAGCAGCGTAATCAAACATTGGTGATAGAGGGCATTGAAGGGCTGCTGCCCGTGTCGGGAGATTTGCAACGCGTGTGCCAGGCCTTGGGGAACATTATCGTTAATTGTATCAAATACACGCCAGATGGCGGCCAAATTACAATCAGCGGGCGAGCTTCTCAGACGCTAGATATTGCCAGCGTCAAGGCGCCGTGCGTCGAGTTGGTGATTGCCGATACCGGCATCGGCATTGACCCCGACGAT
The DNA here is from genome assembly GCA_964651475.1 of uncultured Anaerolineae bacterium. GTDB lineage: Bacteria > Chloroflexota > Anaerolineae > Fen-1058 > Fen-1058 > JBGSMF01. The sequence goes on from CAZYXV010000016.1 coordinate 8,845, forward strand.
CACGAGTTGATCTTTGAGAAATTTTATCGGGTCGGTTCGCTATCACTTCACTCAACCGGCACCACCAAATTCATGGGCGCCGGTCCCGGCCTGGGGCTGCCAATTGCAAAGGGTGTGATCGAGGCGCATGGGGGAAAGGTGTGGGTCGAAAGCGAAGGTCGCGACGAGCAGCGCTGTCCGGGTAGCCGTTTCCACGTGGTGTTGCCGGCGGCTAGTGTTGATCAGGTGGCATAAAAAGCCGCGTGCCTTCCCAATGCGCGTGCTTGATGTGACCCAAGGCGGTGCCAACCAGGCGGGCGAAAAGCGCGGAGAACACCAGCGGATCGCCTGTGGTATAAAAAGTGTGTTGGCCACTCTGCCCGGCGGGAGTGAGCAAGCGGCGTTCGTCCAACATACGCCTGACCTGTCGCGCAATCGCCGGGCTGGGGTCAATCACCTTGACGCCAGGCCCGGCGATGCGTTGGATGAGCGGCGACAAAAAGGGATAGTGCGTGCAAGCCAACACAATCGTATCTGCCCCGGCCTTGAGCACCGGCGATAAGTAACCTTGCAACATCGCTAACGTTTCAGGCGTATCTAGCTGCCCCGCCTCAATCCGTTCGACCAGGCCGGGGCAGATTTGATTAACTAACCTGACGTCGGCGGCAAAACGCTCCACCACGCTGGCGAATAATTGCCCCTGAAATGTCGCCGGCGTTGCCAGCACACCGACGACGCCCGTGCGGGTGTATTCGGCGGCGGGTTTGACCGCCGGCTCCATGCCGACGAACGGCACGCTGGGAAATTGCCGGCGCAATTCTTGCAAGGCGGCCGCCGAGGCTGCGTTGCACGCCACAACGATCAGCTCGCAATTGTGCTCCAGTAAAAAGCGCGCGATTTCCTGAGAAAAAGCCCGGATTTCACTCATCGGGCGCGGGCCATAGGGGACGTGAAATTGATCGCCCAAGTAGACCGTGTTTTCATTGGGAAGCTGGCGTGCGATTTCGCGCCAGACCGATAGCCCGCCGACGCCCGAATCAAATACGCCAATCGCGGGCGGCGGGTTGGGACATTTCCCATTTATGGGTGGGGTGCGCTTGACACTCAAATGTTGTTTGCTCGCCTATACAAAAAGGCGTAGGGGAACCTACGCCTTGATGGTTGGCAGACGAAAACTAGTTTTGTGCTTTGGCCTGATCTTCGCGTCGTTCTTTGAGCCGCGCCGCCTTACCAGTGCGCCCTCGCAGGTAATATAATTGCGCGCGGCGCGTGTGCGCCCGTCGAACAATTTCCACCTTTTCCACGCGCGGCGAATGAAGCAAAAACGTGCGTTCTACACCAATGCCGTGCGATGCAATGCGCCGCACAGTGAAATTAGTCCGCACACCGCCCTTGCGGAAACGGATGACAGTGCCTTGAAAGACTTGTACCCGCTCGCGATCCCCTTCTACGATTCGATTATGTACGCGCACGGTATCACCTGGCTTGAGATCAGGAATTTCAGCTTTGAGTTGTTGCTGTTCAAGCGATTTAACCAAATCCATCGTCCTATCCTTACTAGTCCCTAGTGGGAAATCTATGCCCAACACGGGCGATTATTTCACACAATGCTGCCCGTTAAAAACGCTTGCTCGTCGGGCAGCGAGGAGCGAGTATACCATAAATGCATTAATCCGGCAAGCTCGCGGCCACTTGGCCACTCGATTCAACAGTAAATAAAAATGCTTACACCGAACAAGGGGACAGAATTCACCTCTAAAGGGTCTTTGGAAATTTTAAGGAAACGTCACTTGACACAACGCCCCATATAGAATAGGATAGAATCAAAATAAGCTCCACAGACAGTGGTGTGACCAGGTTGCTTTGGGTTGGTTGGGCATTGACCGCCGGCCTTTCGTCAGGTGAGCATTGTGGGTGCCCTGACAAGCAAATTAAAGCAATGTGCCGGTCAAGGTCGTGCCAGAACTTGCTTGAAGATGTAAGACTGGCTCCAAAAGAACTGCTGTGGGGCTTATTTGCTGTTAAAAGGATGATCTTTACTGTCCCATGAAGGTGTACGAAGCAACCATTGCGCGGAACGTAGGATCGAACAAGCCCGGGAATAACACGACAATCAGGCTGGTGATCAGTCCGCCCACAACCAATATCTTGATCCAACGCGGCTCGGGCGAATGGCGTGGATCATCTGGGCGCAAATCACGTGGGCGCATCACGATAAAGTCCAACCCGCGCAATGCGCCTGCCGACACACCTAATGTGACGGCGAGCAGCAACAGCGCCAGGGTGGCATTATAATCACCGGCCAACAAACGCACTTGGGGCCAGCGCGCCAAGAAACCCGGCAACGGTGGAATGCCTGCTAATGAGAATGCTCCCAACACCAATGCCGTCGCAGTCCACGGGCTATTCCACGCTAACCCGACCAAGTTTGAAAACTCAATTGTCCCGGCGCGTTGGCGCGCCGACGCCATTCCCAGGGCCAGAACCATCAAGCTGAACGGGCGCGTGAACAAGCCTACAATCACCGCCCCCAGACCTGCCTGCGTACCCAAACTCAGCATGACCAATGCGCAACCCCACTCGGCCAATACCCCATAAGCCATCACGCGCCCAAAATCATAAGAAGCAAAAGCCAACACTCCGCCAACGGCGGCAGTGAGTACGCCGACTATTTGCAGTCCAGTGAAGAAACCTTCCTGGCGCGATAACCATGCGTACTCTTGCAATACATCCAACAGCAGCACCCAAGTCACAGCATTAAAAACCGTGAATAGAAACACGGCGGCTACCGGCGGCGCGTGGCGCGCGACTGAAGCAATCCAGGTGTGAAATGGAACGACAGATAGCAACAAGCTAAACCCAATCGCCAGCAAAATAGTTATGCTGCGAGCCAGGCTCAGATCATCAGGGTTGCGAGCGTACAGATCAACCTGCCAACCGGCGATTAAAAAGGCCAGCATGGCCAAAGTCACCATGAACAGAAAACGCAGCGCGCCTAACGTATCTACAGATTGTTCGTTCTGAAGCAGAATGGTCATCAGCGCGGCAGCAATGTTGAGGAATAAGGCCGCGTACAAAAAAGGCCGGATCACCAATGCGATGGACAAAATACCCAGAATCATCAAACCGATGGGATAAAAGGCTCGGCCGGTCCGGGTGCGCCAGGCCTGGATAAACAGCAAAGCGGCCACCAGGAACAAGAACGCCAACGCGACCCGGTCCACATCCTTGAGCACCAATTGCCGGCCCAGCAACGTGACTGGTTCACCCAAGACGACCTGGCGCCCTCCCAATTGCACAGGGCGGTCCAATGGCAGCACCAGAGCCAGGCCTCCCAGCACTGCTGCGACGCCGGACGCTATCAACGCCGCCAATGGTTCCAGGCGGCGCACGGTGTATACAAGCACGGCCAATCCTCCTGCTGCCAGCAATGGTCCCACGATGAGTAAAAATACGCCGGCGATCACTCGTAACCCTCCTCAACGCCGGCTTGCAATGTCGTCAGGTATGCAATGGCCAGGGCGATTGAAAAATTAACCAGTCCCAATAATCCAACTACAGTCAAGCTTTGCTCAATACTGCTGTAAAACAAGTCAAAGCTGATGAGCACTGTGAGGATGCCTAACCCACCTTTCAGCGGCTCGTCTGCCAGACTGAGCGCCAGCAAACCTTGCGAGAACAAGATGTAGCACGCCAGAACAACCTCGCTTGGGGCGGAGGGCAGCGCAAAACGAGCTTGGACAGTTGTGGCAACGACCAGTCCCAGAATGGCTACTAACAAGCGAAACAGCCAGCCGCTTTCCAACCCCCAGTGTAATTTCAGGGCCAAACTGCGTGTGGGTGCTTCGTTGTCCGGCTCTGCTGACAACTCTGGCTGCCCCGCTTGGCCCTCGCTGGCGCGCCGGGCTGTGATGTATAACGTGAGGCACACCATCATGCCGACCAGGGTTTTCACCATTGCAATATCTGAACGGATGATGCGCGCCAGAAACAGGCCAGCCAACGCATAATGCAGGACCAAAGCAAAAATAGACAAGCGCCAGTCGCGCGTGGTCACCAGAACGCACGCAGCAAAAGTCAGAATAATCAATGCGCTCGTCGTTGGAACGACGGATAAGAACGCCAGAATCTCGTCCAGTGTTGGCATCGTGGGTCTATCTCCCTGGCGCTCGCAAATACAAGAGCAAGGCCAGCACAATGGACAGCAACATCCACACCAGCGCTCCTTTGCCTTCCATCAGCGCCGCCAGGCTGCCTATCAGACGGGCGGCGCGCCGGATGCTGTTCATTGCCAAGTCATACAGCCAGGCCATGTCAAGCACCTGCCCGATGACCTGAGCGCCGCGCGCAAGGTAAGATTGAACACGATTGCTGATCGTCAACCTGCCCGTGATTTTTAGGACGAGCGCGATAAGGAATACCACCATTCCGGCTACAGGCAACAACCAGCTGGCCCAGCCCCATACGTCTAACGCTTGATTTGGTGCGACGCCAGCCCAGGGCGCCTCAAAGCCCGCCAGCGCCGCCGACCACACCCCGAAAACCACGAGCGGCAATGTGGCCGTAATCAAGCTGGCGAGGGGAACAGCCAGTTGTTTGAGGAATGTCGGCAACATTCGCAAGCTAAAAGTGAGCAAGTTCGAGCTATCTTGAGCGAGTTGGGAAGCTAGCGCATAACGCAGGCTGGCCCCAAGCAACATAGCCTCGGCCAGCGCAGCCAACCCTCCCCACAGCCACGGCAATTTTGTAAACCCGGCATGTAAAGCTACACGATACGTCGCACCAATTGTCGCCGGCAATCCTGCCAGGGCCGCGATGGCAATCAGCGCCGGCAGCCCCCATAACACCAGGGGCAGCGGCCTGCACTTGGGCGGGCGCAGGATCAGACGCCGAATGTCAAACGAAGGACTGGTTGTCAGGGCGTACATTCCCAGAAACCAGGTTGCAATGCCCATCGTCAGCCCAGTCGCCGTCATGCCCCCCACGCCGGCCACAATCAGCAAGCCTGTATATCCTATTGCAATGTAAGGAGCGGATTGCCGCGCGTCGGATTGGGACCAGGCCAACACCCCTGCCCCCATCGCGCCCGCCAGCGCCACCCATATCCACAGATCGCCTGTGGGCATGGCCTGGATCACGTTCAGCCTGAGCCACAATGCCAACCCTGCCAGCATCGGCATCAGGTTGAGCAGGGCTGTCCACGAGAGGTCATCTTGTTTGCCAGGCACCGACCAGGCATACAAGGGATACAAGCCCAAACGCAGCACTGCCGCTACGCCCAGCATTGTCCGCACCCGAAACGGCAACGCCATCAAATGCCAATACGGACTGAGGCCGTCTTGTTCGAGCAAAATCAATGTTGCCCAAACCAACAGTGCAGCCAGCCCATTAATGCCAATGACCAACTCGGCCCGACGACTGCCAGCCAACCCTTCTCTTGCCAGCAATGTAAAGCAATAAATCACATCCAACATGCCCCACGCCAGGACCAGCGTCAGCACATTTGCGGCTTCCAGCACAACGAGCATAGCAGCGCCCATTGCCAGCATCAGCACCGGATAATTGGGCGCGCCATCTTGGGCTAACTGTCGCATAGAAGCCGCCAACATCGAAATGAGCATGGACAAGCCGAGTGCCCAGGCGTAGCTATCCACATTGAGCACCACCGGCATGCCAAAGAGTGATATGGGGCGCCAGGCCAGAGCGACGATTATCTGTGGAAGGGCCTGTCTTTCCCATGCCAAGGCGACAACCGCCAACGCTGCGGCGATGACCTGAATGGCCGGCGTATAACGAAACTTGAGCAATGTTCCAACAGCAGCCAACGCCGCCCCAGCCAGTAAAATGAATATGGGAATTAGAGGCGATACACTGTTCATTTTGAGAATATCCCGTACGACAGGCGTTTATTCTAACACACAAAGAACAGCCTAGCAACCTGCCCCAACACTCTTACATTTGTTGACACACGCTTGGCGCGATGCTATACTGATCTCCAGTCAAAGTTTTGATAAATTGCGCTTTGTGTACAATGGCGCTCCGAGCAGGTTTACATTTTTGTGGCTGAGCACTAACGGCGATACGTTAGAGGATTACCATGGCCAAAACAAAAATACGCACCCAGTTTGTCTGTCAACAATGCGGCGCAACACAACTCAAGTGGATGGGGCGTTGCCCTGATTGCGGCGAATGGAATAGCCTGATCGAAACGGCGGTAGAAACCAGGCCGCGCGGCGCGGTCCCGGTTGACGGCGCGCCGCGCAGCCAGCCCCAACGATTGAGCGACGTGCAAGTTGTTGACGTGGGGCGCATCCCAGTGGAGATCAACGAGCTTGCGCGCGTGATGGGCGGCGGCATTGTGCCCGGCTCGCTGACCCTGGTTAGCGGCGACCCCGGCATTGGCAAATCTACTTTGCTGATGCAACTGGCTGCCAGCATGGCAGTTGCCAACTGCACCGTCTTGTATGCCTCTGGCGAAGAGTCCGTTCAACAACTCAAGATGCGCGCCGACCGCCTGGGCCTGGCTACCGAGCACTTGTTCCTGGTCACCGAAACAAACCTGGATACAATCATCGGGCACATACTTCAAACCCAGCCGCGTATCGTCGTGATTGACTCGATTCAGACGATGTACCTGGAAGAGTTGACCTCAACTGCCGGCTCGATCAGCCAGGTGCGCGAAGGTGCCGGGCGGCTGCAGCAGTTGGCAAAATCCAGCGGCATTGCGATTTTTGTAGTGGGACACGTGACGAAATCCGGTACGATTGCTGGCCCCAAAGTATTGGAGCACATTGTAGATACCGTGCTCTACCTGGAAGGGGAACGCTTCCACACCTACCGCTTGCTGCGCAGCGTCAAAAACCGCTTTGGCGCTACGTCGGAAGTGGGAGTGTTTGAAATGCGCGGCGACGGCATGGCGGAAGTGGTTAACCCTTCTGAGGCTTTTCTCTCCGAGCGGCTGGCGGCTGCGCCAGGCTCTTCTATCGCGGTGACGATGGAGGGCACCCGACCGCTGCTGGTCGAGGTGCAGGCATTGGCCTCCATCACGTCATTTGGGCTGCCGCGCCGCACGCCGAATGGAGTGGACTTTAATCGTTTGTTGTTACTGGTGGCAGTCTTGCAAAAACGCTGTGGCGTGCGTTTGCACGATCAAGACGTGTTTGTCAACATCGTCGGTGGATTAAGGGTCAGCGAGCCGGCGGCAGACCTGGCGGTGGCGGCGGCGATTGCTTCGTCTATGCGCGATACACCGGTTGCGCCAGACATGGCGCTGATCGGCGAAGTAGGACTTTCGGGCGAGTTGCGCAGCGTTGGGCAAATGCAGGCCCGGCTCAATGAGGCCGCCAAGCTCGGTTTCAGGCGATGCATCGCGCCCAAGAGCATGCGCCAGCGGCGCGACGATACGCCGCGAGGATTGGATGTGGTGGGTGCACGCAGCCTGGGAGAAGCGATGGAACTGGCGATGGGGGGCAAGTGATACACCCTGGTCTTTTACCAGGTACGCTTGTCATTGCTGAGCCTGGATTTTGCAGTTCGCGCATCCCAATGCGCGAACGTCCCCTGCCGTCGGCTTGCATGGGGATGCAAGCCGACGGGGTGCGGAAAACAGGCTTAGGAGGTTACCTCAATCCGGCTTTGCCGCTGCCGCATTGCAGGTTGATGTTTGAATGAGTGCAAGCGTGACAAAGAACACGTAGGACAGGTCTATAACGAATGCAGAGGCGTCAACCATGCCGTGGGCGAGCATGCTCGTCATGCTTCCCATCAACCCTATTGCCAGCGCCCGATCCAGTTTGCGCAGCGGCAGCGCCGTTTTCCAAAAGGCGACGTGCATCCACACGCCGGCTGCCAGCCCGATTAACCCCAGCCTTGCCGCATAGTCCAAGACGATATTGTGCGGGTGCGACATAAAGGATTCGACCCACGCCTCCGGCAAGAGATAGCGTCCGCGATATTGGTACAAGAAATTATCGAGGCCAACGCCCAAGATGGGGTGTTCGGCAATCATCATCGCGGCGCTCTTCCACAGGTTGAGGCGCACTACCGAGGTGCCGCCGCTCAGGTCCAGCCGCGCGCTGATGGCGGGCAAGCGCGAAAGTAGCGCAAAAGCCGCCGCGCCCGCCGCGCCCAATCCGGCCAGCCAGCCCCACGCGCGTTTGCCTTGCCACAAGAGCAAAACAATCGCCAGCGAAGCCGGCACGCCCAAGAGCAGTGCGCCTTTGGAAAAGGTCAGCAAGATGGACAGGGCAACCGGCAGAATGGCCAGTGCGTACCACATGCGCCGTCGGCCCGGGCCGAGGAGTGCCACAGCTACCAGCACCGGCAGCACTCGCCCCAAAAACAGCGCCGCATTGTTGGGCGACCCGTATACGGCGCGCACGCGCCGCGCGCCCTCTTCGGCAGTGATAATGTTAATGTTGAATGTATATTGGATCAGGCCAATGATCGCTACCAGCGCCCCCGCCAGCGCCAGCGCGTCCAGCACGCGCCACGCGGCCGAACGATCCTTGATGGTTGTCCGCAACATCAAGTAAAGCAGCGCCGGTTCGATCACAATCACGCGGAATTCGCGCAGCGCCACGTGCCTGTATTCGGCGGTGAACAGCGACGTGGCGGCTACGGCAACAAACGTGAAAACGGCGCAGTCTAAAGAGGAGAGTTTAGAGATTAGAGATTGGAGATTGAAGGTTGGAAATTGGAGATTAGAGATCAGAGATTTGAGATTGGGTATTTGATATTTGAGCCAGGAAGCGAAACACATTAAGGTGACGATTTCGACCATAGAAAAGACGCGCTCGAATAACATGCGGGGCAAAAAGAAAAACGGCGCAAGGAACACCACCAGCGCCAATCCCAGGTCCAGCCGCAGCAAGATGAGGACAAACAATGCCAACCCACTGACGATGGTGAGGATCAACCACGGCGAAAAATAAAACAGCGCCCCCAGCCCCAACATGGCTGCCGCTCCCGCGCCGTCGCCCAGGCGCCTAAATGCCGCCGAAGCTTCCTGGCCCCACGTCATCCACGCGCCCAGGTACATCAGGCCGCCCGCCAGCAGCGTCAATGCAATCTGCGCCGCCTGGCTCAAACGCGCATAGCCCCTGCTTGCGGCTTGCCCCAATCTGCCCCATTGCACGCGCTGCCCACTCCACACGGCGCCTACCAGGCACAGCGCGCCCAATACTGCCAACGCCCAGTTTGAAATTTGGTATTGGGTATGTGTTATTTGATTCTCTACACTCCACCCAACCAGCGCCCATTGGTTCCACCCGCGCTCGGCCACGATTTGGGCATGATGCCGGCCCGGCGGCAATCCCCGCGCAACGGGAATCGTGACAACGTCAGCTTGAGTGAAATCCGGCGGGATCAGCTGCAAGAACGCGCCCCGGCCATCGCGCGGCAGCGCATTGGCCGGCTGCCCATCAATCGTCACGTACAGGTTGGCGCGGTCGGCGGCGCGGCGCACGCGCAGCGCCAGCCCCGTTCCGTCAAAATCAAACGAGACGGTCGCGCCGGATTCGTCTTGCCAGTCGGCGCCCAGTTCGCCAAAGCGCCAATCCCCCTCAAAGGTGGCGGTGGGGTTGCCCACATAGATGCCTTTGACCTTGACCACGGCGGCGTAATAGCCTGGTCGCGGTAAAGCCATTTGAGCGGCGGATGTGATCAAGGCGTTGTATACCAGGCGCGGCGCGCCATCTTGCCAGACCAGCGCAAAGCCCCAGCGTGGATCGTCGGCCGGCGCGCCAGGTTGAAAATTTTCCAGAAACATTGCCGTCATCCAGGGCCATTCTTGCGCGGCGCGGGCGATGGCTTGTTGAGTGTATTCGGCTTGTTGAGCCTCGGTTGCTTGCCCCCACGCGCTTGGCGCGCCTGACCAGTCTTGCGGCAAGGCGTTCCACCCCCACTGCGTGGCCCACAGCGGCTTGGCCGCGTCGCCGCGTTTTTCCATCTCTTCACGCATCAGCAGGATGTGTGAAAAATTGAGCATGTTCGCGTCAACACGCCGATCACCTGGCCCGGTGTAAAATCCATAAGGCTTGCCAGCGGCAATATCGAAATAATCTTGGGCGCCGATTTCGTACAGTCGCCGCAAAAAAAGCCAATCGGGCATGTTGCCGGACGATTGCTCTACGGTAGGGGCCAGCCCCGCCAGCACAATGACCGCGCCGGGATCGTTGGCTCGGATGGCATCGCCGGCCTGGCGCAATAAATCGGCATACGCCGTCGGCTCGGCCTGGCCGCCCCAGCGCGCGCCCAGGTTCGGCTCGTCCCAAATCTGGTAATAATCTACGCGCCCGCCGTAGCGTTTTGCAAATTCACCGGCAAAGTGAGCAAAGGCAAAGGTTGAGGACTGGAGATTGGAGGTTGAAAATTGGAACCAGGGGGGAGGCTCATCTAACACGGCGAGGACGGGTGGGGCGCCGAGTTTATCCAGCTTTTCAGACACAGCATTCCATCGGTCCCACTCCAGCCGGCCTGGCGTCGCTTCGATCTCGGCCCAGGGAAATGTTTGGCGTACCCAGCGCAGTTCCTGGCTGAGGAGCGGTTTGAGCGTGTTGCTCAATGTGGCCGTGTCATAGTCCTCCAGGTGGGCATTGACGCCGAGGCGCGGCACGTCCGAATAAGCAAGCGGCGCCGGAAAACCTTGCGCCACGCCGCGCGCTGCCTGATGGTGCGCGGCGACGTTTGCCCCACCGGCCAGTATCGCCAGCGCCAGCCCAGTAATGCAAATGATGGTAATGATGAGGGGTTTTGAGGCACTCAAATTATCTTGCCCACCGCACCCGTTCAATGTTACCCTCGGCCGTCAACTGCTGCACATGGCCGCCTGGCACATCTATTCTATACAAATCACCCTGGTACACTAGCGCAACTTGTGCGCCGCCTGTCGGCGGCACGGGCGACCAGGCCAGGTTGACCAATCCCCCGAGGCTCGAGCTGCCTTCCAGGCCAGGGCCGCCTTCGGCGGGAAACAGGCGCGTGCGGTTTGATCCATCGCGATCCATCACGTACAACGTATAACGGCTGCGCCCGCTGGTATAGGGGGCTTCGGCGCGGCCAAAGATGATGTGGGTAGTGGTGATGCTGCTGCCTACTGAAGGGCGCGGCGCGGCCCACATGCCGGCCTCGTTGGCCAGTTTGGCGCGAAATGATCCATCCACCGCCAGCGCCCACACGTCAAACACAGACGTGTCGCCGGGCGATTGCCCGGCCGGCGATAGGCCCGGCAGCACCGTCAATACAAAACGGCTGTCGGGCGTCCAGGCCACTGTAGGCGTCCAGGCCCAATTGCTGTAGGTGTTGATGGCCGCAAATGTAGCTAACTCGGCGCGTTTGCCATTTTTTAGATTGATGATGGATACTTGTTCAGTTGAACCCATGGCAATCCACTCGCCATGGGGCGACCAGGCAAACGCGTTGCCCCACCAGCCATACACGCCGCCCGACGAGGGGGCGAGCGCCTGGGCCGAAGCGCCAATCGCCCCGCTGGCGGAATAGTACGGCGCTGTCCACAAATCATTGTTCGCGCGCCAGCCCGGCGGCCCGGCGGCGGGTTGGCCGGTGGAATAGGCTACTGTGCGGCCGTCGGGCGACCAATCGGCCCACAGTACCCCCGTCAATTTTTTGTTGACAGGCTGCGGCCTGGCGTCGGCCCGGACGGTATCTAGCGTCCACAACGTATTGAGCGGCGCTTCGCTGCTCGAGCCTGACGCCGTAGATGGGCTGACGACGCGAGTGTACAGCAGCGTTTTGCCGTCGGGCGAAAGCGCAAACACCCAGCCGTCCAAATCGCCTTCGCCCGTCAGCGCGCGGCGGTTGTGGGTGGACTGCCTGATCACGTAGGCGTTGTTATTCGCAAGGTAGACTAGTGTCCCGCTGAGCGGCGCCGCGTTTTGCATTTGCGCAACGCCTACCAGCACCACTTCAGATTGGGGCGGCTCGACCACTTCGCGCTTGACTTCGATGCGCTCGGTTTGGAGATTATCTTCAAACGTCAAACGGTAGGTAAGCTCAAGCCGGCCGTTGCGCCCGGCTTGCAAGATGCGCTGCTGCCCTGCGGGGATACTGGTGTCACGCACGATTTGCTGCTCGTAGGGCACCGTCTGGGTTTCTATCTCAAAGCGCTGCGTGACGCGCGTGACGGTGATGACGGTACTGGCGCCAATAACAAACGTTTCCGGCGGGCGCACGCGATCCATCTCGCCCAGCTCGATGTGGGCCTGTTCCAATACTTTTCGCACCGTCGTGGCTTCGGTGCTCAACTCGACGCGCTTGCCGTCGGCTACCACAATCACCTGGATGGGGTCTTGCGGCTTGGTTACGCACGCCGCCAGCGCGAGCGCTATGATGATTAAAAAGATAGCGTGTTTGCAGGTTGTCATTGCGGTTAATGATACCGGCAATCAGCCAATCAGTCAACAAGTTGCCCTGCAATAGGGACAGTGCTACAATACAAATCATCGTGGTGATAATGATTCTCTTACGAAAGGAGCATCCCCATGCCATCTCTTTTACATCCTTCCACTTTTTCCATCGTTGCTTACGATCCCCAAGCCGAAGAGTGGGGCATTGCCGTGCAATCCAAATTCCTGGCGGCCGCGGCGGTGGTGTCTTGGGCGCAGGCCGGCGCCGGCGCGGTTGCGACCCAGGCGCACGCTAACACGACTTATGGGCCGGATGGGCTGGCGATGCTGGCGCAAGGACTGGGCGCGCAAGAGACGCTCGACCGTTTGGTAGCCGCCGACCCGGAACGCGATCATCGCCAGGCCGGCATTGTAGACGCGCAGGGCCGCGCGGCCACGTTTACGGGCCAGGCGTGCATGGACTGGGCGGGGGGCGTCGCCGGTCCGCATTATGCCTGCCAGGGCAATATCCTGGTTGGCGCAGAAACCGTACACGCTATGGCAAATGCCTTTGAACACGCCACGGGCGAGTTGGCCGACCGTCTAGTCAAGGCGCTGGCCGCCGCTCAAAAAGCCGGGGGGGACCGGCGGGGCCAGCAAAGCGCGGGCTTGCTGATAGTGCGCGCCCGCGGCGGCTATGGCGGCTACAATGACCGCTACATTGACCTGCGCGTGGACGACGACCCTCGCCCCATCCGCAAGCTGGGGAAATTGCTCGATTTGCATCATCTGTACTTTGGCCACACGCAGCCAGAAGATTGGCTGAAAATCGAAGGGAAATTATGCCGTGAACTGCAGCGCATCCTCAAACGTTCGGGACATTACGTCGGGCGGCTGACGGGGCAATACGACGACGCCACGCGCAACGCGCTGCGCGCGCTGGTGGGAATTGAAAACCTGGAAGAGCGCTGCCGCGAGCAAGAGGCGCTGATTGACCGCGTGGTAGTGGAAATTTTGCGAACCAAGTTTGCGCGCTAGGAGCTTGTCGGGGATGTGCTCCACGCGCCGTCCCCGGCGTGTGCGGGGTTCTCCGACGGCCTGCTAGGCCAGGTCTTGATTTTGCGCTGGCAAGGGAAGCGGCTTGGCCTGGGTGCCCAGCACCATGATAGTATTAGTGCGGAGCATACCCGGAATGTTGGTGAACTTGTCGTACAGAATGTGGCGCAGGTGCTCCACGTCTCTGGCCCAGATGCGCACAAAAGCGTCCACGTCGCCAGTCAAAATGTGAATCTCGGTCACTTCTTCGATCTTGAGCAAAGCGTCTATGGCGCGGCTGGTTTCAACCTGGTGATCGAGCGTCAATTCGACGAAACAGTTCAAGAGGAACCCAATCTTGACCGGATTGAGTATGGCCGCGTAGCGTTCGATGACGCCCGCCTCCTCCATCTTTCGGATCCGATCCCGAACCGTTCCATGTGGAATACCTAGATGCTCGCTCAATTGGGTGAGGGGAAGCCTGCCATCCACCTGCAAGACGTTCAGAATCTTGACGTCTGTGTCATCTAATTTATACATAAGCCTTTCACTTGCGCTTGACATTTCGCGATCCATTTGCTATAATTGCGGATATTTCATTGATTTTCCGCTAAAATTCATCGTATGCGGTTAATATACCACAATATTTGCGTTATTACAAACAGCCTGGCATAAACTATTATCACTTCATCCTGGCATTTTAGCTTCAAGGGAACGAAAATGAGACACTCGCTGGCTCCTAAAGAGAGGATGTTCAAGGCGCTGCTCGGCGAAAAGCCGGATGCATTGCCCGCAGCGCCTTGCTATCTCTGCCTGTTCCTGGCTGATTTTGAGCGCGTGTATTATATCGAGCAGTATCGCCGCCGCATGGGAAGACGCTTGCGTTACCCGATAGACCACGCCGAAGACACTTTTTTTCGCGCGCAGGCGTTATATCAATCGTATGGCGTCTTTAAAACCCCGCCGGATTGGATCGAGGTCGGTCAGGGCGCGAGCAAAGCCTGGGCCGAGCGCACCGAGATTGTTTTGCACGAGGGCGTCTTGTGCTACGAAGACAAGACATCTGGAGTGCGCGTCCCAATGCATACTGTCCCCATGCCTTATGGCGACGCTGCCTTGAGCGAATCGAGTTCATCTTCTCAGGACGTGTGGGATAGCTCCGCGCAGCTTTTGAGCCAGGAGGATGTGGACGCGCAATTGCCCGTCTTGACCGCAGAACAGTGGCTGGCGCGCGGTGATTTTGATTTACCCCGGCAGGTGGCCGCCGATTACGGCGGCCATTATTTTATCTCGACGATTCTCGATACGCCGTTTTCGGATGCGTACGATTTGCTAGGATTCCAGGGACTGATGCTGATTCAGCACGACCGGCCCGACTTGTTCCACTATCTGTTGCAGCGCAAGCTGGCGCAGACGCAAGAGCTGATGGAGGCATGGGCGGCGGTGGGCATTCACGGCGTTTACGTGGAAGAAGTATTTACCGGCGCCGACATGATTTCGCCGCGCAGTTACGACAAATTTGTATTTGCTTACAACCAGCCGTATTTCCGGCACATGCGCGCCTTGGGCTTGTTGCCCATCCACTATGTGTGCGGCGACGTAATTCCTCGCCTGGAGCGCATGGTCGAGTACGACATTGCCGCCGTGGCGGTGGAGGAAAGCAAAAAGAATTTTCAGATTGACATTGCAGAGGTGGTCGAGCGGGTGGCCGGGCGCGCCGCTGTTTTCGGCAATGTTGACGCGGTGCGTTACGGCCTCCACGCCACACTGGACGAGATGGCCGCCGAGGTCGAGCGCCAGGCGCGCATCGGCGCCACAGCCAAAGGCTTTGTGGTCAGCACGGGCAGCCCGTTTCCGTTGGACACGAACCCTCGCCTCATTGATACGCTGGTCACTGCGGCGCACTCATTTACCACACAGGCGCCAGGGCACAAAGAAAAGTAACGCACTTTTACGCAAACCCGGGAGGAAAAAATGTCTAGCCCCAAAAGAACAACCGTAAATCAGTCATGGATGTCTCTAATTATCGTATTGATTGTATTATCGGCGGCCGGCTGTGGCCCAGGCGCCCAGCCGACCCAGGCGCCGCAGCCTGCCGCCACCGCCGCCGAAAAACCTGCTCAACCACCGCAAGCCGCCACTGCCCCCGCCGTGCAACCAACCCAGCCGCCGGCCGCGCCAACACTCACCCCCTCCGAAGACAAGCCGGTCAGGGGCGGCGTGGTGACGGTTGCCTTTAGCGAAGAGCCAAACTCGCTCGACCCTATTCTGGGCTACAACTTGCCGGCGTGGCAGAGCCTGATGAATTTGTATCGAGGCTTGATGATCTTTGAAGGCGACCGCGCCGTGCCGGACATGGCCGATGGCATGCCTGAGATTAGTGCGGATGGCACGGTCTATACATTCAAAATCAAGCCTGGCATCAAGTTTCACAACGGGCGCGAAGTAGAGGCATCTGATTTCAAGTACAGCCTGGAACGCTGCCTCGACCCCGACTGGGCCAGTTGGGCCAACTATTACCTGATCAGTATCCAGGGCGCGCAAGACGTGATTGACGGCAACGCCAAACAAGCCAGCGGCATCGAGGTGATAGACAAGTACACCCTCCGCTTTACGCTGACGGCGCCGGATATGACCTTTCTGAATGTGCTGGCGCTGCCGAATAATTGGGCGGTGCCGAAAGAAGAGGTAGACAAGTGGGGCAAAGATTTTGAAAAGCATCCCGTCGGCGCGGGGCCTTTCATGCTCAAAGAATTTGCGCCCGGTGAAAAGGTCGTCTTTGTGCGCAACCCCGATTTCTTTCACGAGGGCCAGCCCTATATTGACGAGACCATCATTTATTCGGGAGTGGATCCTTCTACTGCGCTTTTGCGGCTGGAAAAGGGGGAACTGGACGTTCTCTTTGGCGACATGATCCCCTCCGCTGAATTTCCGCGTTTGCTTGGCGATGCCAAATACAAAGAATGGCTCTTTAACGAGCCTTCGATGTATACCTGGTGGCTGGGTTTGAACAACAAAGCTGCGCCGTTGGATAACCTGTTGGTGCGGCAGGCGCTCAACATGGCCGTCAATCGTGAAAAGGTTGCCAAGTTGACCGGCGGCAAGGGACAGGTTCTGTGGGGCATTTACCCATCCACCGCGCCTGGCTACGATCCCACCTACAAGCCCTATAGCTACGATCCTGCTGCTGCCCAGGCTAAATTAAAAGAATCCGGCTTGGCCGCCGGCACGGAACTGGAATTGCTCATCAGTTCGGATGATCCGCTGGCAACGACGATTGCCCAGGCGGTCCAACAAGACCTGGAACAGATTGGCCTCAACATCAGCATCAAGCAAGTAGCCGATACGATGGCGTATGACCTCACCGTGGCGGGCGAGGCGCAAATGTACCTGAACTCGTGGTATATGATCCAGCCTGACCCGGCCGACCTCATCAACAACTTGTACATGACCGACGCCGGCAGCAACCAGGACTTTTACTCAAACACACAAGTGGACGAGTTGGCCAAGCAAGCCCTGGCGGAGCAAGACCGCGAAAAACGCCTCAAGCTCTACCAAGATATCGAGCACTTGCTGATGCAAGACGCCGTGCACGTCCCATTATTCACCGGTATCTCTTACTACATGCACACGCCCAAGATCAAGGGCTTTTATTCCCGTTCCGAGTATGGGCCATTCTTTGAACGCATGTGGGTCAAGCCCTAGTCGGGTCGGCTACGCCAAGCCCAAGTAGCGGTTGTACAGATTCCGGGCTATATAGATGTCTGGTGAGCAGCACAACGCCCTCGAGGTTGGGACACATCATTCGCTTTGGTCCGATGCATGGCGAAGACTGCTAGAAGACCGCGCCGCTGTGGCCGGCGCCATCATCTGCCTGCTGTTGGTGATTGTGGCGCTGCTGGCTCCCTGGCTGGCGCCGCATCCTCCCAACTTGGGATACCTTGAAGGGCTTTCGGAACAGGGAGGGCCGGTGGCTCCTAACCGTACTTTTCTCTTGGGAAGCGATAGCCTGGGTCGAGATGTGCTGAGTCGCTTGATCTGGGGGGCGCGAGTATCCTTATTCGTCGGCATCTTGGGCAATGGGCTGTCCGTCGTCATCGCCATCTTTATGGGAGCGATAGCAGCATTTCTGGGCGGCAAGGTAGAAACGGTCATCATGCGCTTTACCGACGTGATGATGGCCTTTCCGACGCTCTTGCTGGCGATTGCCCTGAGCGCCGTGTTGCGTCCAGGCGTGGACGTTCTCATCATCGTCATTGCCGCAGTGTACTGGGTTTACCTGGCGCGCATTATCCACGGGCGAGTGTTGAGCCTCAAGGAGATGGATTTTGTGCTGGCGGCGCGCTCGGTGGGGGCGGGCCAGTGGCGGATTCTCAGCCGCCACATCCTGCCTCACCTGGTTTCGGAGGCGGTGATTTACGCCACGTTGGGAGTGGCCAGCACCGTGCTGATGGAGGCGGAACTCAGTTACCTGGGGTTGGGTATCCGGCTGCCCACCGCTTCGTGGGGGGGCATGATTGCAGAAGGCCAGGCGTACTATCGGAGCGCACCCTGGCTCATCCTCAGCCCTGGCGTGATGTTGATGCTGACAGTGCTGGGGTTTAACTTGATGGGTGATGGGCTGCGCGACGCGCTAGACCCGCAGCAGCGGCGCTAAAAGAAGGTAAAATGACCGAATACCTGGTACGGCGCTTTTCGAGCATGCTCTTGGTGATATTCTTGATCTTGACGCTCACGTTCGTGTTGGCCTATTTGATCCCGGCCGATCCGGCGCGAGCCGTGGCCGGGCCGCGCGCCAGGCCAGAGACCATGGCGCTCATTCGCCAGGATTTAGGGCTGGATCAACCCTTGCACGTTCAATACGTGCGTTATCTGTCTCGACTTGTCCGGGGCGACCTGGGCACCTCGTATCGGCTGCGGCAGCCGGTAATGGAGATCCTGCTGCGCCGCCTGCCGGCCACCGCTCAACTGGCTTTTGCGGGCGTACTGGTCGAATTGTTGATGGGAATTCCGGTGGGCATCATTTCTGCTGTCTGGCAGCGCAGTGTGTGGGATCGGCTGTTCATGCTGTTGGCGTTATTTGGCGTGGCCGCACCGTCGTTCTGGCTGGGATTGGTTCTGTTGTACGTCTTTGGTTATCTCGTCCCTATCTTTCCGCTGGGCGGACCAGGGGGGTTGGCGCACCTGATCCTGCCAGCCTTTACGCTGGGGTTGGCCGGCGGCGCGTGGTACGCGCGCATGCTGCGTTCGAGCATGCTCGATATCTTGCACTCCGATTACGTGCGCACGGCCCGCGCCAAGGGACTGGCCGAAAATGTGGTGCTGTTGCGCCACGCGTTGAGGAACGCCATTCAACCCATCGTCACGATGGTTGGAATGGATTTGGGCTACTATCTGGGCGGCATTGTGTTGATCGAGGCCGTGTTTTCCTGGCCGGGCATCGGTTACGAGATGTGGCAGGCAATTGGCAATCTGGATGTCCCGGTGATTGTGGGAACGATTACGTTTGCCGCCATCGCTATCGTCGTGATGAATTTTATCGTAGACATGTTGTACTCTGCGATTGATCCTCGCGTGAGGTTGAGTCGAAAATCCATATAAGGATTGAACACACCATGCAAAAAGATAAACTATCGAAAAAGCCAGATAAAACCGCGCCGGTGCCCAGCGCCCCCTCGCGGCCTTCCGGCTATCGAACGTTCACCGACGCACAGCTGGACGAAATCCACCTGGCCTCGCTCGAGATTTTGCGCCGCACCGGCGTGCGCGTGCACGAGGCCGAATCGCTGGCCTTGCTTCAGGACGCCGGCTGCATTGTCACCGATGAAAGCCTGGTGCGTTTTCCTCCCGCCGTAGTTGAAAACGCGATAGCCGACGCACCTTCGCGAATTGTGTTGTGCAATCGCACCGGCGAACCGCGCGTGTACCTGGAAGGCCACCGCGTCTATTTTGGCACTGGCTCGGACTTGCCCAACACGCTCGACCTGGAAAGCGGCGAGCGGCGGCCCTCGCTGCTTTCGGATATAAAGAACGCCGCCCGGCTGGCGGATTGGCTGCCTAACCTGGATTTTGTGATGTCTATGGCGCTGCCTTCCGACGCGCCGATGCAAACGTCGGACCGGCGCTCGTTCCTGGCAATGACGGAGAACACCGTCAAGCCGCTAGTCTTTACCGCGTGGGACGAGGCGGGGCTGGCAGACATTATGGCTATGGCAGAAGCCATCGCGGGCGGACCAGAGGAACTTGAACTCAAGCCATTTTTGTTGGCCTATCTTGAACCTACGTCGCCGCTACAGCACTCTGAGGTGGTTTTGCGCAAGATGTTGATGATGGCCGATCACGGGCTGCCGTTTGTTTACGCGCCTGGACCGGTCGAGGGCGGCTCGGCGCCGGTCACTTCGGCGGGCAGCCTGGCGATGGCCAACGCCGAAGTGCTCAGCGGCATTGCGATTGCTCAACTCCGGCGCAAAGGAACGCCAGTGGTATGGGGATCGGGCAGCGGCCCGCTGGACATGCGGACGATGGTCGCCACGTACAGTTCGCCGGAATTCATGCTGCACTGCATGGCGATGGCCGAGATGGCGCATTACTATTATCACAAGCCGGTGTGGGGCTTTGCGGGCTGCTCGGACTCCAAGCTGCCGGATATCCAGGCCGGCATCGAAAGCGCCTTGTGGGTTCTGTGGACGGCGCTCAGCGGCGCGAATCTCGTTCACGATATTGGTTACATTGAATCGGGCCTCACTGGCTCGTGCGAAATGATGGTGGTGTGCGACGAGATTATTGGCTTTGTGCGCCGCCTCATGCGTGGAATCGAAATCACGCCCGAAACACTGGCGCTAGACGTGATTGACCAGATTGGACCGGGCGGAAGCTATGTGACCGCGCCGCACACCATGCAGCATTTTCGCCAGGTATGGTATCCGCGCGTGCTGGATCGGCGCAACCATCACGGCTGGATGCAGGCCGGCCAGCCAACGGCCCTCAACACCGCACGCGACGTGGCGCGCGACGTCGTCGCCAATCACCAACCCGTTCCACTCCCGCCCGCCACGCTCGATACACTACGAGCCATCATGGCGGAAGCCGACAAACGGCACATCCCCAATACCCGTTCTGGATGACAAATGACTGAACAAGCTAACCTGATTATCCGCGCCAAAATGCTGATTGACGGCCTGGGTGGGGCGCCCGTTTCGCAAGGCCTGGTGGCAGTCGCCGGAGACAAAATCGTCTACGCCGGAGCGGCTGCGGATGCGCCCCAGTTCCCCGGCGCGCAACTGGTGGATTTGCCCGACGGGTGTTTGCTGCCGGGACTGATTGACATGCACGTCCATCCCACCTACTTTTGGGAAGAGCCGGATTCGGCCACGTATACGTATGAACCCGAAGGGGCGCTGGTGTATTCTCCGGTGATGATCGCCATGCTGGCGACGAGCAATCTATACAAGGCGCTGATGTCCGGCGTGACGACGGCGCGCGACACTGGCTCGATCAACGACATCATGTTCGATGTGAAACGGGCGGTGCAAAAAGGTCTTGTGCCCGGACCCAAGCTGTACGTGTCTGGACGTTTGATTGTGCCGACCGGCGGGCACGTGCATTACTTGCCTGGGCTGGCTAATCAAGCCGATGGGCCGAATGGTTTTAGGCGCGCTGTGCGTAAAGAAATTCGGGCAGGGGCCGATTTTATCAAGCTGGCCAATAACTGCCGGGATTGCACTCAAGAAGAACTGAACGCCGCCGTAGATGAAGCGCACCGGCAAGGCAAAAAAGTTGCCTGCCATACCTCCAAGCCGCCTTCGCAGCGCATGGCTATCGAGGCCGGCGTTGACACATTCGAGCACGGCGCGCCCACGCCGGAAGAGATTGACCTGGCGGCAAAGAAAGGAATTGCCTGGACGCCAACACTCAACATTTCACAAGAATATCTGAAATGGTGTGAGCGGCGCTTTGATCACAGCAATCCAGTGTTTGCCAAATGCGCCAGAAAAGAGTATGCCGAGACCACCCACTATCTGGAAGGTAAACACGCCTCAATCGAGTACGCGCTCAAGGCCGGGGTAAAGCTACTGGCCGGCACCGATAGTTGGATGGGCGGCGTGCGCTTTGGCGCGATGCCCGACGAGATGCGCTGGCTGGTCGAGTATGGCTGCACGCCGATGCAGGCCATCCAGGCGGCCACGTTGCACCCAGCTCAATCTATGGGCTGGGCAGACATTGGCGCGCTGCAAGCGGGCAAGCTGGCCGATGTGATTGCTGTAGAAGGCGATCCTCTGTCCAGCATCCGCACAATGGATAAGGTGACGCTGGTGGTGCGCGAAGGCAAGATTGTCAAATACCACATGCCAAATATCAGTTATCAAATTTCAAATTGATAGGAGATTAAAAATGTCTAAAGAATTGTTCGACTTGATGCGGCAAAGTATTATTGACGGCGATACCGAGCAGGCCGAGGCGCTGGCGCATCAGGCGCTTGAAAAAGGTCTGGATCCTTTGGAAGCGATTAACGAGGGTTACGTAGCCGGCGTGAATTACGTGGGCGAGCAGTTTGGCTGCGGCGACATGTTCTTGCCCGACCTGGTGCTGGCCGGCGAGGCAATGAAAGCCGCCGTGGCAGTGCTCGAGCCAGAAATGCAAAAGCGCGGTTCGCAGCGGCAAATGTTGGGCAAGGTGGTGTTGGGCACCGTCAAGGGTGACATTCACGAAATCGGCAAGACGCTAGTGGCAACCATGCTTTCAGCCAGCGGCTTTGAGGTGTACGACCTGGGCGTGGATGTGCCGGTGGCCAGGTTTGCCGAAAAGGCGCGCGAGGTCAACGCCGACATTGTGGGGGCGTCGGCCCTGCTCACCACGACCATGGTCGGGCAAAAATCCGTCATCGAAGCGTTGGCAGACATGGGCCTGCGTCCCAAGGTCAAAGTGATGGTAGGCGGAGCGCCGGTCACGCGCAGTTGGGCCAACGAAATCGGCGCGGAGGGTTATAGCGAAGACGCCATCGGCGCGGTGGCCGAAGCCAAACGGCTGATGGGACTGTGATACAAGCCTAGTGCGTATTGCGTATTCCGTAACGCTCTACGCAATACGCGATACGCAACACGGAGTAATTTAATGGCTGGCAAGATTAATGCAATTTCAAATCCCCGTTTGAGTTTAAACATCCTCAGCAGCGAGGACGTGCGGCGCATCCACACTGCCACGCTCGACCTTATCGAATCCGTCGGCGTGCGCTTTCCTTCGCACAAGGCGCTGGACATCTGGGAGGCTCACGGCGCCAAGGTGGATCGCCAGACGATGATTGTCCGGGCGCCTGGGCGTCTCATCGAAGACGCGCTGAAAAAAGCGCCGCCGGTATATACGCTGGCCGCGCGCGATCCGGCGCAGGATTTGCCGATGGACGGCAAACACGTTTTCTTGGGTACCGACGGCTGCGGCGTGGAGGTGATTGATCCTTTCACCGGCCAGCGCCACCGATCGGGCAAGCAAGACGTCGCCGATTGCACCCGTGTGGCCGACGCACTGGAAGAAGTGGGCTTTTGGTGGTGCATGGTCTCGGCTCAAGATTGCCCGCCCGAAAGCCGCAGCCTGCATGAATTGGAAGTGGCCTGGCTCAACACCACCAAGCACGTGCAGACCGAAACCATCGTCAACGAGCGCGAAATGCGCGCCGCCGTCGAAATGGCCGCCGCCATTGCGGGCGGCCACGACAAGCTGCGCCAGCGTCCTATCCTTTCAATCATGCAATGCACCGCCTGCCCGCTAGGGCACGATGGCGGCAGCATCGAGGCCGGGCTGGTGGCCGCCGAGGCGGGCCTGCCGGTGGGTTACATGACCATGACCTCGTGCGCTTCCACCGCCCCGGCTACGCTGGCGGGCAACCTGGTGGTGGGCAATGCCGAGGTCATTAGCGCGCTGGCGCTGATGGAGCTGGCGCATCCCGGCGCGCCGGTTTACTATGCGGCGGCTCAAACGGTGATGGACTTGCGCACCGGCGGGTACACCGGGGGCGGGCCGGAAGACTATTTGTTCGGCGCGGCCACCAACGTGCTTTCGGATTTCTACAACGTGCCGCTTTCGATGGGCGCGTTTGCTACCGGCGCCAAGGAACCCGATTGGCAGGCGGCGGTAGATAACAGCTTTTCGTCGCTCATGGCCTCGCTCACCGGCTCGGACATGTTGTTGGGCTGCGGCCTGCTGCACGGCAGCCGCATCCTCAGCTACGAGATGATGGTGATGGATTGCGAGATTTACAGCATCGTCCGCAAAATGATGGACGGCATTGTAGTAAATGACGAAACGCTGGCGCTGGACGTGATCCGCGCGGTGGGGCCGAGCGGCAACTTTTTGGCGCAAAAGCACACCCGGAAGCACATGCGCGAACTGTGGCAGCCTCGCCTGATTGATCGCCGACCCTACGAGGTGTGGGAACAAAAGCGCGATGGCTCGCGCGATTGGGCGCGGCAGCGGGCGCAAGACATTCTCAAAAATCACCAGCCCGACCCGCTCGATCCACAATTGGCGGCGGAACTGGCGCGGATTATTAAAGCAGAAGAAACCAGGGTTCTTTAAGAACCCTGGTTTCTGGAGATAACTATGCAACCCCAAATTAGATTGCTTGATGACGAACTCGTCAATCGTATCCTGAGCGAAGCGTTCGAGTTATTGATGGAACCTGGCGTCAAAGTGCAGGCGCCGCTTGCCAGGGAATTGCTGGCCGCAGCGGGCGCGCGCATCGAGGGCGAAATTGCCCACATTCCAGAAGGTGCGGCGCGCAAGGCGCTGGAGACGGTGCCGCGCGAGTTCTTTTTATACGACCGCGCCGGCAACCCGGCAGTGCGTTACGGCGGCGACGCCGTTCACTTTGATCCCGGCTCGTCCGGCGTGGCGGTGCTCGACCCCGACACGTTCGAGCACAAGCCCTCGCAATCCGCCGACCTGGTACGCCTGATCCAGGTGACCGAGATGCTGCCGCAGTACGCGGCGCAATCTACGGCGGTGGTGTGCGGCGACGTGCCCAAAGAAATCGGCGACTTGTACAGGCTGTTCCTGGTGCTGCTTTACTCGGATAAGCCCGTCGTCACTGGCGCGTTCACCTCGCACACCACGCAGGTGATGATTGACTTGCTGGCCGCCGACTGCGGCGGGCGCGAGGCGCTCAAGGCTAAACCCAGGGCCGTGTTTGACGTGTGCCCCTCGCCGCCGCTCAACTGGAGCGAGTTTGGCGCGCAAAACCTGGTGGATTTGGCGCGGGCGGGCGTGCCGGCGCAAATGGTTTCGATGCCGCTGGCAGGCGCGACCGCGCCAGTGACGTTGGCCGGGGCGGTGGTGCAGCACGCCGCCGAATGCATCAGCGGCATCACCATTCACCAGTTAGCCTGCCCCGGCTCCCCGATCGTGTGGGGCGGCGCGCCGGCGATTTTTGATATGCGCGCCGGCACCACGCCAATGGGCGCTATCGAAACGGCGATGATTGACGCGGGATATGCCCAGGTGGGCAAGCGCCTGGGATTGCCCACGCACACGTATCTGGGCGCGAGCGAGTCCAAGTTGATTGACGCGCAAGCTGGCATGGAGAGCGGCATCACCGCCGTCGTCGGGGCGCTGGCAGGAATCAACATGATCTCTGGCGCGGGGATGCTGGCCATGCTCACCTGCCAGAGCGCGGAAAAATTGGCGGTTGACGCCGAAGCGATTGCCATGGCCCAGCGCCTGCTGCAAGGCATCGAAGCGCGCACTGATTCGCTGGCGACGGCTGCCTTTGCTCTCACCGGCCTGCGCGGCGATTTTCTCAAGCTCAAGGAAACGCGCCAGCTTTTCAAGTCAGAACAATACCTGCCATCGGCAATCATTGATCGCGGCTCGGTGCGCGCCTGGCAAGAGCAGGGCGCTACGGACGCCTTTACACGTGCCCGCGCGCGTGTGAAAGACTTGCTGGCCGCTTACAAGCGCCCGGCTTTGTCGGCAGAGGCCGAGCGCGGCATACACGCCATTGTGGAGCGAGAGGCGAAACAGGCCGGCCTGGAACGATTGCCCGGAATATAAACTGCAAATAGGGAAACAAGTAGACAAGAGGGATTGCCTTGTCTACTTGTTTATAGTGACCATCGAGGAGGATATGGAAACCATACTTGCATCTCAAAAGAAAAAGGTTGTTATCAGCCCGGATAAACCCTTTGTCATCATCGGCGAGCGGATCAACCCCACCGGGCGCAAAAAGCTGGCGGCTGAAATGGCCGCGGGCGATTTTTTGCGCGTGCGGGCAGATGCGCTGGCGCAAGTGGAGGCCGGCGCGCCTGTGCTGGACGTGAACGCGGGCGTGCCCGGCGGCGACGAGGCGGCGATCATGAGGCAAGCGGTCGAAACGGTGATGGCCGTCGTAGACGCGCCGCTGTGCTTTGATTCGGCCAATCCCGCCGCGTTGGAAGCGGCGCTGTCAATCTATCAGGGCAAGGCGTTGATTAATTCGGTGACGGGCGAGGACGCCTCGCTGGAGCGCGTCTTGCCGCTGGTCAAAAAATACAACGCCGCCGTCATCGGCATGGCCAACGACGAGCGCGGCATCTCGACTGACCCGCAGGCGCGGCTGGAGGTGGCGCGCAAAATCGTCCAGCGCGCCGCCGATCACGGCATCCCCGCCGCCGACGTGGTGATTGACCCGTTAGTGCTCACGGTGGGCGCCGATCACAACGCGGGGCGCGTCACGCTGGAAACCATTCGCCTGATCAAGACCGAGTTGGGGGTGAACACGTCGGCGGGCGCCAGCAACGTTTCGTTTGGCCTGCCGGATCGCCCCGCGCTCAATTCCGCCTTTATCGCCATGTGCATCGCCGCGGGATTGACGGCGGCCATCATCAACCCACTCGAGCCGGCGGTGCGCGTCTCGATCCTGGCGGCCGATTTGCTGGCCGGCCACGACGCTTACGGCGGCAAGTGGATCAAAGATTTTCGCAAGCGAAGTAAAGAGTAAACTGATGATCAAACCGGTGCAATGGAAAACCCGCCTGGAATTGCTTTCTGAGCAAGAGGTTCGCGCGATCCACGAGGCGAGCCTGAGGATCATGGAGCGCACAGGATTAGAGCTGCCTCTCAGCCAGGCGCGCCTGGACCAGGCGCGCGATTGCGGCCTGAAGGTGGATACAGTCACCCGGCGGATTTACTTTCCGCCGGAGGTGGTCGAGGCGGCGCTCCGCCAGGCGCCCCGCCATTACACTTTGTGCGCCCGCAATCCTGAAAATGACTTGGAGCTGGACGGCGCTCACGGTTATCTTTCATTGGATGGCAGCGTTACAGATATTGTAGACATAGATACGGGAGAGGTGCGCGCCTCGACCAGGTCTGATCTTGACGCTTTGGTGCGCGTGGCAGACGCGCTTCCACAGATTGCTTTTCTGTGGCCTAGTGTCAGCGCCCGCGATTGCCCCCCACACGTCCAGCCGCTTTACGAGCTGGAGGCCATGTTGACCCAGTCTGGCAAGCACGCGCAGGCCATGACGGCCGTGGACGCCTTGAACGCCAGGGGGGCAATCGAGATGGCGGCCGAGGTGGCGGGCGGCCGCGCCGAGTTGAAAAAGCGCCCCATTATTTCCACCTTCCAATGCAGCGTCAGCCCGCTGGCGTATGACGCTAATGCCCTCGAAGCGATGTGCGTTTTTGGCCAGGCCGGCATTCCCACTGGTTTCATGGTCATGACTATTGGCTGTGGCACCGCCCCGGCTACGGCGGCGGGAAACATGGCCGTGGCGAACGCCGAAGTGCTGGCGGGGATCACGTTGTTTGAATTGTTCTTTCCGGGCGCGCCGACCTTTTATGGAACCTGCGCTACGATGATGGAACTGCGCAGCGGCGGGGTCACGTGCGGCGGCCCCGAAGACCTCTGGCTGCAAGCGGCGGGCTGCCAGCTGGCGCGCTTTTACGGTTTGCCGGCCAGCATTGGCACGTTTGCTACCGGCGCCAAGTCGCTCGACTGGCACGCCGGCGTGGAGAACGCGCTTTCTGGCGCGGTGAGCCAGTTCGCCGGCGCGGATATGATGAGCGGCGCGGGCCTTTTCAAGAGCGCGCGCATCTTTTCGTTCGAGCAGCTCTTAATGGATTGCGAGATTTACGACGTGCTGCGGCTCGTCACCCAAGGGTTTGCGGTGAACGAAGAAACATTGGCGCTGGAGGTGATTCACGCCACGGGGCCTCGCAATCATTTTCTCAAGTCCAGGCACACCAAGGCGCACATGCGAGACATCTGGCAGCCCACGGTGATGGATCGCAGCCCGTGGGAAGAATGGATCAAAAAAGGCCAGCCCGAGGCGCGCGACCACGCCCGGCAGCGAGCCAGACAAATTATGGCGTCTCACCAGCCAGAGCCATTGCCTTGCGCGGACCGCCTGCGTGAAATCATCGCGGCATACGAATGTCAGGCGGAGGAGGCATAAACAATGCTCCAACTTGCAGTTTTGGCAGACCAAGAAATCCAAGATGTTCACCACGCCACGCTGGGCATCTTGAGCGAGACCGGGGTTGTGCTCACTCACCCTGAGGCGCGCAAGTTATTGGCTGGCGCGGGCGCTGCCGTGCGGGGTGAGCGGGTGCTGCTGCCGCCTGACCTGGTCGAGCGGGAAGTGGGCAAGTGCCCTTCTGTGGTGAACATTCGGGGGCGGGATGGCAAGACGATTAACTTGGGAGATGGCGCGCTGCACTGGCATAACCTGGGCGGCGCGCGCGACATCTACGAGCCGCGCGCCGGCAAGCGCCGCCAGGCCGTTTTGAAGGATGTGTGCGCTAGCGCCCGCCTTCTTGATGCGCTCGATCAAGTGACCAGCGTCACCCCCACGTACACGCCCCAAGATGTGCCCGGCGCCTTAATGTCCCTGGCCATGTATCGGCATACCTTGCCGCACACCACCAAGCCGGTCCAAGGCCCCGGCGTGCAGACCGCCGCCGAGGTTGGCTATGCTATCCAGATGGCCCGGGTCATAGGCCCGCCAGCGGAGTATCTCACTCTCAGCGTTTCACCTGTCAGCCCGCTTTTCTTCCCCGACGGCATTGCAGGCGCGATCCTGGCTGTGGCCAGAGCCGGGATTACGTTGGTGCCGCTGCCGTGCCCCACCGCCGGCACCACAGCGCCGTTTTCACTGGCGGGCGCGCTGGCTCAACAAAATGCAGAGGTGTTGGCCTGCATTGTGCTGGCGCAATTGGCGTGGCCGGGCCTCCCTATCGTTTATTGCGGGCGGCTGGCTATGATGGAGCCGCGCACTGGCGCTACGGTGTGGAGTGGAATAGAACTGGCGCTAATGTCCGCCGCGACTGTGCAGATAGGCCGCCGTTACGGCCTGCCGGTTAATGTGTATGGCTTTTCAACCAATGCCCATGTGCTCGACGTGCAGAATGGATTCGAGCGGGCGATCAACGCTGCCATCCCGGCGCTGGCCGGCGCGTCCGAGCTTTCAGGGATCGGCGAGATGACGGCTGGCGTTGCAAGCTCCCACGCTCAAATGGTGTGCGATAACGAGATGGCCGCCAGCATCAATCGCCTCCGGCGAGGGTTTGCGGTCAATCCAGATTCGCTGGCCGTGGACGTTGTGGCGGCGGCTATGAGCGGTTCGCGCAACTTTTTGGGGCAAAAGCATACCACGCGTTACCTGCGCACTGGAGAGTTGCTTTACACCCGCCTGGCTGAACACCGCCCGTGGGAGGTGTGGAACCAGGAAGGGCAGGCCAGCATGGCCGAGCGGGCGGAAGCTGAGGCGGAAAAACTCCTGGCCGAGCATTGCGCGCCGCCGCTGAGCCAAGACCAGGAACGACAACTGGACGAGATCATGCGCGCCGCCGAACGAGAGTTGCAATAAATTCCGCTCACGATACGACGACGAGAGTACCTTCTACGTCCTTGGGCGTATAATAGATGGCGTTCTCGTAAGGCGCGACGGGGGCCGTCCAACGCCAGAACCATCGCGCAACCAGAGAGGGTACATTCACGCAGCCGTGGCTGCGCGGGCGGCCATAATCGTTGTGCCAGTACGTGCCGTGGATGGCCACCCCTTTCCAGGTAAAGAAGGTGGGAAACGCCACGCCTGGCAAATCGTAAGCATCCTGGCCTTCCCCGCCAATCATGCGCGCCGTAGGATTTTTAAACAGGATGCGGTGCTTGCCCGATGGCGTGCGGTTGACGCCAAAGCCGCTGGCGATTTTAGAGCTTTGCACCAGCGCGTCGTTTTCGTAAGCGGTGATGGTTTGTGTTTTCAGGCTGATCTCGATGCGCTTGTTCGTCACCTCGGGCGAGAGCGGCGTCAACTCGGATGGATCAAAACGGCGAATGTGCGCGGCGGGCACGTACGGGCCGGGGCCCCACATCACACCCTCTTGTAAGCGATACCACCATTGCTCATCTTTGCCCATCGCCGCCGCGACCACTCTAAACACGCCTGTGTAATACAGCCGCACCGAGCGCCGCGCCTTGGGATCTGCTGCCCAATAGGTATCGCTAAAGGGCACGGTCAACTCGCCCCAAAATTTTTCGGCGGCTCTCTCCGCTTCAGGGGCATTGAGAATGTTTTCCACCGGCTGCACCCACGACGAGTAGGCGTAGCCGTCCTCTACCTTGTACCACACGGCATTGTGCGACATCAGCGCGTCGCCGTCAACCTGCTCGTAGAGCGGCAGCACCTCGTCGCGGCGGGCCACGCGCACCAGTTTAGCATCGCGCTTGGGTTGTTCGCGGATTTCTACGCCCCACGTGGCAATGCGCCCTAGCGACGACGGCGGCGTGTTGGTCATGCACTCGCAGTTAGTGGGCGTATCGAGAGCATACACCGCCGGGGCCAGCGGCGAAAAAATAGCCGCGCCGGCAGCGCCGGCGGCGAGCTTGAACAATTGGCGTCGAGTGATCTGACTCATCTTTGTGCTTCTTTGCTCCGCGCAAGTATAGATTTGTACCACGAATGACGGAAATAGGCAAGCAACCCTGATGCGCAGCTTTACGTGACTTGAAGCACGTGCACCCGCCCGGCATCTTCACCGGCGACGATAGTTTGGCCGTTTGCCGAGATGGCGGTTTGCAATATATTGCTATCGCCGTCAAAGGCCGCCAATTCGAGGTCGCGTTCCAGGTCCCACAGGATGACGGTTACGCCAGAGGCAAACACGGCGTAACGCCCGTCGGCAGAAAAACGCGGCGTGCGCGGCTTGAACCGCTCGCTTGCCAGCGTGCGCGTATTTTGCTGTGTTTTCACGTCCCACAGCCGGCACGTCAGGCGGCTATCTTCCGTTGCCGCCGTCGCCAGGTAACCATCGCGGCGCAGAAACAGTTGGTTGATATACGCGCCCGGATGCGCTTCCCACCGGGCAAGCACTGCCCCGCTTTCCACGTTCACCACGTAAAGCCAGCCTTGACTGGTGCCGGCAATGGCCTGCCGGTCGTCGGGCGTAAGGATGACGTGGGAAAAGTAGACTTTTTCCTGCGTCGGCTCTGGCCAGACCTCCCACAGCAGCTTGCACGTCGAAATGTCCCAGCCTTGCAGCGACGCTAAATCATCGCGCTTGCCATAGGCAGCGGTGACGGCCCGTTGTCCATCTGACGTAATGGCAATATCCCCAATCTGAAATTCGCTTTTGGCAAACACGCGCGGCTTGCTGCCTCTGCGCATATTCCAGCGAGTCATTGAGCGGCCAACCGCCCCCGCCAGCCCGAACTTGCCATCCGGCGTCAGGGCAAAGGCGTCAATCCAATAGTTTTCGTCTGTGGGATGCGCCATATCCAGGATGAGCGCGCCGCTGACCACGTCCCAGACTTTAACTTGGCCCTGGTGTGTTGTGGTGACAGCCTTTTGGCCGTCTGGCGTGAACGCTGCAGCGTTCACAAACGGGCTTTTGTGACCTCCAAATATGTGACGGCAGCGCCCGCTGTCAAGTTCCCACAGCCGGCCGCAGCC
Source organism: uncultured Anaerolineae bacterium (assembly GCA_964651475.1). GTDB lineage: Bacteria > Chloroflexota > Anaerolineae > Fen-1058 > Fen-1058 > JBGSMF01. Next base: position 40,121 of record CAZYXV010000016.1, read on the forward strand.
ATCATTGCCTCCGCTCAGCGCCAGCCGCTCATCTGGCGAGAGGATGATAGAAATCACCGAGCGTGCGTGCCCTGCGTAATCCTGGCTGGAGGCGGCCCACGTTCGATCCCACACCCGGATAGTTTTATCGTTCGATCCGGAGACGAGCACACGCCGATTGCCTGCGATGGATTTAATGGTATCCGTGTGCCCTGTGAGGGTGACTAGCGCCTGACGCGGTTCTGTGCCTCCAGGAGCCTCGGCCGAAATATCCCACAGTTTGATGCACTCGGCGCCGGTGGCCAGGGTGCGTCCGTCGTCCAGCAACGCCATCGCTTCGATGTGGGAGCTATGCGGCGAAAAGCGTTCGAGTTGCGCCCGCGTGGCAATGTCCCAAATAATAACCTCGTCCCCTATCGAAATCAAGTGCTGGCCGTCTGGCGTGATGGCAAGCCGGACAGCGTAATAGGTGTGACCGACGGCGCCTTTATTGGGCACGCTAAAGAAAACGTCGCCGATAAGCATGGTGGTCAATTCGCGCCCCTCGGCTTCAAAGAAGGGGGGCAATTCGACGAGCGCCTCCATGTCCCACGCTTTGATGTCATTGTTGATGGCCGATGAAATCGCCATGCGGCCATCAGGCGTCACGGCGAGGCCGTTAACCCAGGCGTTGTGACCCTCGAAGGTATGAAGCAGTCGCCCTTGTTCGAGATTCCATACCCTGACCGTGCCGTCTTGCGAACAAGAAACCACCCGGCCATCGGGCAAAGCGCGAACGTCTCTCACGTAACCTGTGTGTCCCTCCAGCGTGCGCAGCACGCGCCACGAGCGAATATCCCATACCTTGATCGTCGCATCGTCGGAGCCTGAAAGCAAGTGAGCGCCGTCCGGCGTCAGCGTGATGATATTCACACAATTGCTGTGCGCGGTGAGCGTGCGCAGCTCGACGCCGTCCGCCATGTCCCACACTCGCAGCGTGCCGTCTTCGGAGGCCGAGACAAGATACTCGCCGCCCGGCAAGATGACGAGCGAGCCAATGAAATCTCCATGCCCTTTTAAAATATGCAAGAGCGGTCCGCTGGGCGTTTCGAGGGTCGCGCCGGCCGGGCACAGCCAGGGCGCGCCGCGCCATCGGCGCGCCTGTTCGAGCAGTGCGCTCAAATCGGGATCGGCATAGTCCGCCAGCCGCCCGATGAGATGCCCGGCCAATTGGCGTGGGTCGGCTTCCAACGTTTTGCTGGACATTTCGAGCGTGCGCTTGAGCAGTTGGACGGCCGGGGCGTCAGTTTTTAACGCTTTGAGGCAGGCGGCCAATCCCCAGCGGGCAAGCCCGGCTTGCAGCATATCAAAATCGTGCAGGTGCGCCTCGCTCCATCCTCCCGCCAGCTTGGGTAGAGGGGCGGATGTTTTGGGTCTGTTTGTCTTTTTAGGTGTTTGTGTTTTAGAAAAAGCCATAGATCGTACCTCACAAAAAGTGCGCTGCGGCCAAACGTTCCTATTCTACACCCAAAACCGAAAAATAGTCCAAACGCTATACCAGTGGGGGTGCGGTTGGACCAGGTAGCTCCTGCCGCCGTCTCGGCGGCAATCCCCGTGCCTGAGACGGTGCATAGCGCAGGGCACAATCTCTTTTCACTGAATCGGCGCTTGTTTGGTGGTATAATAAGTTTGGCGCGGCGCGCTTGACAGGATATGTGGAGGCAGCGTGCCGCAAGTAAAAGGGGTTAATGATGAGTTTACAAATGCTGGTTATTGGATTCCTGGTTGTTTTAGGCCCTCTGGTGTTTTTCCACGAATTGGGTCACTTTTTCGTGGCCAAGTGGGCCGGTATTCGCGTGTTAGAGTTCGGCTTTGGCTTTCCGCCGCGCATGTTCAAATTCTGGCAAGGCAAAGGGCGGTTATCGGTTGGCAGTACCCGCGTTACCATCCCAAGCAATTTCAAGGGATTGCCCGCCAGCGCCGCCGAGTACAGGCAATTTGAGCAAGAACCCAAATCCCAGGCTTTAGCGAGCGATGAAAACCAAGCAATTGATCGAGGATCGCAGCGAGTCCCAGATATATTGGACGTGGGCGATTACGTGGAAATCCTCACTGAAAAGTTGGCTCACGGCACATACGTCCTGCGCAAACTCACCCGCTTGGACCCTGAACGAGACGACGTGTCTCCCCTCCGCCAACAGACGCCGGAAGGCGTTTGTATGCGCGGCGAGTTGACCGAGTACGTGCCCGGCACAATTTATTCGGTCAACTGGCTGTTGCCGGTGGGCGGCTTTGTGCGTATGTTAGGAGAAGAAGACCCATCTGCGCCCGATAGTTTCGCGGCGGCGCCCAAGCGTCGGCGCGCGGCAGTGCTGCTGGCCGGCTCGTTTATGAACATTATGCTGGCTCTGGTGGTGTTTACGGTGGCGTGGATGAGCGGCGTTCAGGAACCGACTGCCTGCCGCATCGAGGTGACGCAGATTGTGAGCGGCACACCAGCCGAGACGGCCGGCTTGCAGCCGCAAGACATTATCTTGATGGCCGACGACAAGCCCATGGACGTATGTTATGGGTTGAACGAGTACGTGCGCGAACACACTGGACAGCAAATCGTGCTAAAAATCGAGCGCGCCGGCCAGGTGGTCCAGGTGCCCATCACCCCCCGGGTGCCCGGCCAATATGATTCTTCGCGCGAAGGGCCTTTGGGTATCAGTATCATGCATCACGTGACGGGTTGGACGATACACCGGGCCAGCTTGCCGGAAGCCTTGTCCAATGCGTTGGTGGTCATAGGGACTGTGATCACTGGCATCATGTCTTTGCCCGTCATGTTACTGAGCGGCGCGGCCATGTCGCTGCTTGGCCCAATTGGCATCAGCCAGGCCGGCGGCGAGGCGATTGAAATGAGCCGCGCTTCGGGCACACTGTTCCCGCTCCTGGTATTGATCGGCCAGGTAAGCGTGGCGGTGGGGCTGACCAATATCCTGCCGCTGCCGGCTATGGATGGCGGGCGCTTGTTATTCGTCCTCTTTGAGTGGATTCGCGGGCGGCGCATAGACCCCCGTAAAGAGATGGTGATTCACCTGGTGGGGTTGGGACTGTTGTTGGTCATCGCCGCGATGGTTTCGTATGGCGACATTGTCCGCCTGATTCGCGGGCAACGCTTGTTCTGAGAGCAAAGATGAGAAAAACAAAAGGCAGCTTTGAAGATTACTTGCGCCAGCTGGCCGACGAAACGCAAGCATTATCCATCGCATCGCTTTACCAGCTATCTGGCCTGGACGAAGACAATCTGGCGTTGTTTGAGCTGGCGTGGCCCGCCGTGCCGGCGCGCCGCCGGCGTGAAATTCTTCGCCACTTGGTAGACATTACCGAGATTAATTTCGAGATGGAATGCGACGCCGTGTTTGGGATCGGCCTGACCGACGACGACCCTGAAGTGCGCGAAGCGGCGATTGACGGCCTGTGGATTAGCGAAGATGTGAAACAGGTGTCGCCCCTACTCCGCATGATGTTGCACGACCCCGCCGCCAGGGTACGCGCTGCCGCTGCCGGGTCACTGGCGCGCTACGTGCTGCTAAACGAGTTGGGCAAAATCCCCCCCAGACATCAAGTTGTCGTGCGAGAGACCCTTGCGGCGCTGCGCGCCACGATTGCCAACTCACAAGAAACCCTCGATGTGCGACGACGCGCCGTAGAGGCCATCGCTTATTCCAGCGAGGACGACGTGCCCGGCATTATTCGAGAAGCATACAACTCGCCAGATAGCAAGATGCGCGCCAGCGCCCTGTGCGGCATGGGGCGCAGCGCCGATAATCAATGGCAAAGCGCAGTCATTAAAGAATTAGAAAGCTCCAATCCGGAACTGCGCTACGAAGCCGCGCGCGCCGCCGGCGAGCTTGAGACGCGCAAGGCCGTGCCCTTGCTGGGTGCCTTGCTGGATGACCCTGACCGCGAGGTGCGCTCGATGGCCGTGTGGGCGCTGGGACAGATCGGCGGAACGCGCGCGCGCCAATTGCTGCAAAAATGCTGCGAGGAAGGCGACGAGGAGTTGGGCGAAGCCGCCAGCGAGGCTATCGAAGAAATGGCGATGATGCGTGGGGTGGACCTGCCCTTGTTTGTATTCGATCCGCTTGACGAGGGGGAGCCAGACCTGGACGAGTTTGAGTTGGAACAGGATTTGGACGAGTGAGTGTCCTGCTCGGCATCCTCTACCACGATATTTTGCCGGTCTTTATAGTGGCCGGCGCCGGTTACGTGTTTGGTCGCCTGCTCAACCCCGACATCCGCACGACAAACCGCTTGGCGCTCTATGTGCTCAGCCCGTGCCTGGTGTTTAACCTGATTTCCAAGTCGGAAGTGGGCGGCCAAGAGTTTGGGCAAATCACGGCGTTTACGATTGCGGCTGTTCTGGCGACGGGCGGCGTGGCCTGGCTGGCGGCGCGGGCGCTGCGGCTGAGCAGCACGCAAACACGCGCGCTGCTGCTGCCGGCGATGTTTGTCAACTCGGGCAACTTTGGACTGGCCGTGACGCAGTTTGCTTTTGGCGACGATGCCCTGGCCCGCGCGGCAGTGTATTTTGTCGTCAACAGCTTGATGGTGTATACGGTGGGCCTGTACCTGGCGGCCGGCAATGGGGTTGGGCCGCTGACAGCGCTCAAGAAGGTATTGAGCGTTCCGCCGGTTTATGCGGTGCTCGCCGCTGGCCTGATTCGAGTGACGCACGCCGCGCCGCCTGAACCCATCATGCGCTCCGTGGCGCTGATCGGCCAGGCCTCCATCCCAATCTTTTTGCTGATTTTGGGGATGCAGCTTGCGCGCGCGGCGATTACGCGGCAGTGGCGTGTGATAATCTCTGCCGCCGTTGTGCGGCTGGTGGGCGGCTCACTGATCGGGTTCGCGCTGGCGCCATTATTTGGACTGACTGGCCTGGCTTATCAGGCATCGGTGCTGGAAGCCAGCATGCCGCCAGCCATCGTTAATACCATTGTTGCATCAGAGCACGATGTAGAGCCAGGATTGGTCTCTAGCATTGTCTTGTTGTCTACGCTGCTTTCGCCAATCTCACTCACACTGGTGATCGCGGCGATCAAGTGAAAAGTGGCTCGGCTTGCGATGACGGCTAAGATGACGGCTAAGATGACGGGTGCTAAAAGGTTCGTCGTTATTATATTTGTCATAGTTGTAAGCGCGCTGCTGGCTGGCGGCGGGAGCCGCGCCGCCCACGCTGCTTCACCGGCCCCGCCTTTTCCCCTTGCTGTTCCCCAGTCGGACGGCATCGCCATCGAAACGATGACGGTTGAATACGCTTTTGGACAACAAATGGTCTTTAGGCTGGTGGTGCGCGGCGACGCGGCAATCACGTCGGCGACGGTTTTCTTTCGCGCCGATGATCGCCCCACGCAGAACGGGGCGGCTGCTTTGACCGAAGCGGGCGCAGGCGTGCAAGCCACTTTTACGCACGACTTGCCTGGCGGGGGGCTGCCGCCCTTTTGCACGATTACGTATTGGTGGGAGATCAGCGACGCAACAGGGCGCACCTCCACCACGCCATCGCAAAGCGTGGATTATGTAGATAACCGTTTCACCTGGCAGTCTGTTGAAGAGGGTTCCACGCGCGTGTACTGGTACGATGGCGACCAGGCTTTTGGCCAGCTGGCGCTCGATACGGCGCGCAAGACGCTGCCCCAGTTGAATGAAAATTTGGCAGCGCCGCTTCCCCAGCGGATAGACGTGTACATTTACAGCACTGTCGAAGAATTGCAGAGCGCCTTGTTGATGGCCGGGCGCGCGTGGCAGAGCGGTCAGGCTCGTCCCGATCTGGGTGTGGTGTTGATCGCCGCTTCTCCTGGCCCTGATGCGCTTTTGCAATTGCGGCGCGAGTTGGGACACGAGTTGACGCACCTGCTGGTGTACCAGGCGGCCGGCAGCGGCTATTCCAATGTGCCGCGATGGTTGGACGAAGGGCTGGCCATGTTGGGCGAGGGAACGCCCGATGCGATCTATCAAACCACACTGGACGGGGCCTATCGCAAAAATGCATTGCTGCCCCTCGAATCGTTGTGCGCGCCCTTTCCGTCCGACGCGCAGGTCGCGCTGCTGGCCTATGCGGAAAGCCAGAGTGTAACGCAGTTCATTCGCGAACAATACGGCGTCGAAAGCACCCGCGCCCTGATCGCGGCCTACCGGGATGGCGCCAGTTGCGCCAGCGGCGTGGAGCGCGCATTGGGCGTTTCTTTGGGCTCGCTCGAGTTATCGTGGCGAGCGCGCCTGGGGCCGCAGGGCGCGTGGCAGGCAGTGTTTAGCTCGATTGGCGCGTGGCTGGTGCTGGCAGCCCTTCTGCTGCTCGCGCCGCTGCCGCTGGTGTTGGGCAAAGTAAAAAGTGGAAAGTAGAAAGTGGAAAGAGGTCGGGGCGCTATGATGGCTCGTCCGGGAATATTACCCGTGTCTTTGTGGGCCTTGATTGGCGGTATCCTCACGCTTGTCTTGTTAGCTGTGTTGATCGCGGGCAGCCTGACCGGCTGGGGCGAGCAGCAGAGCGCGGCAAAAGCGCCAGTTACATCCACGCCTGCCCCGCAAACACCGACGACCGCGCCTCAACCCACCCTGACCCCAGCGCCCACCCTCGCGCCAGCGAGCGCGACGCCGCAGCCCACACGCTTGCTAACCCATACACCGCAACCCACCCCGACGGATACACCCAGCCCGACGAACACCACCCCACCGCCTACCCCGTCGGCAACCAGCACACCTACGCCTGGCAATACATCAACGCCGTCAATGACCAACACTCCCACAAGCGGCGCGCCAACCCCGTCGGCAACCAACACGCCTACGCCAACGCCCTCGGCGACCAACACGCCGGCGCCAACACCATCGGCAACCGACACGTCAGCGCCAACGCCATCGGCGACCGACACGCCTACATTAACAGACACACCCACGCCAACGGACACACCGGCGCCAACAGACACGTCCCTGCCGCCGACAGACACTCCCGCCCCAACCGATACTCCGCCGCCGACGGTGATAGCCTGCCCGGGCAACCAATCGTGGAACGGCACCGAATGCGTTTGCCCCCCCGAGACGGTATGGGTTCCACAACAGCAATGGTGCGCGGATGTTTCGAACAAATAACTATGACGGATGATCAGGTCGGGCGGCAAATCAATATTGGCGCGCAACTGCTGGCGCGCGGGCAAGCCGCCGAAGCCATGCGGCATTTTGAAGCACTGTACCAGCAATGCCCGGACGACGTGATGGTGCTCATCAACCTGGGCGGCGCGTGCATCCTGAGCAAGAAATTCAATCGCGCCGTGACGGTTCTTGAAGCAGCGGTTCAGCTTGAGCCGCATAACGCAATGATCTGGACCAACCTGGGCGCGGCTTATCTGGGCAATCCGGTGCTGGCGACTGCCGAGCAGCAATTGCAAGCCATCGCCGCGTTTGAGCGCGCGCTCGAGATCAACCCCGCCGCGCCCAACGTGGCCTATAATATCGGCTTGATTTACCGCGACCGGGGCGAGCGCGTGCAAGCCATTGCTTCCTTTGAGCGAGCCTTGCAAGCCAACCCCAACGATAGGGATGCCAGATGTTTGCTGAACAAGCTACGCGACCTGGCGGGTCAAACGTGAAAGGAGAGCACAATGTCGCTGCGAACTCGAACCGTGCTGTGGGTAATCCCTTTGATTGCCCTTACCATCCTATTCACGGCCGGGGTGGTCGCTTTTTCTGCGCGCCAGTCTATTCTGGCGCAGACCCAAGCCAATGGCGAGTTGTTGACCGAACAATTCGCTCGCGGCATTAGCGTGGGTGAGCAAATTCGGCGTGAAAGCGAAGCGCTCTTTGAGCAGCAAAAGGCCGCCGAAGCTCAACTTGCTCCTCTGCTCCCTATCCTGGCGCAAGCGACGGGAACGAGCCAGGAACAAATCAAGGCGCAACTGGATGCCGCGATTGGACGGAGCGCCTGGGAAGAGTTTGCGGCGCGAAGAATGGAAAAAGGCGCGTGGCTGGGCCAGTTCCTGAACGAGGTGCTGAGCGAGAATGTGAGCGCCATTTGGGTCGTAGATGAGCAATTCGCCACTCAATTTCACGATGCATTGCCTGGCGCGGGTATCAGTCCAGAGATTGGCCCCAATGACCGGGCTTTGATTAAAAGCGCCATGGACGAAAAGCGCACGCTGCACTATTACGATGAAAACTTTTTACTAGTCGCCCGGCACGTTACCGGCTCGCAAGGCGAGGTCATCGGCGCGACGCTGATTTACTATCCCACCCAGCGCGTTCAACAAGCCCTGAGCCGGCAATTGCAATTGACGGCAATCGTGGCCTTGATCGTGCTGGGAGTTGGCGCGCTGGCTTCTGTGCTGGTGGCTCAAAGCCTCTCGCGCCCTCTCCAACACCTGACCCAGGCGGCGCAATTGATGGAGGCTGGCCAGTTTACGCTGGAGCAGGCCGCCGAGTTCAAGGCAACGGGCGGCGAGGGCGAGATCAATCACCTGAGGCGAGTCTTTGGCCGGATGGCGCAAGAGGTCATCCTCCGCTACCAGGAGACCCAAAAACGCAATGCAGAGCTGCAAGCGGTTTACCAGATTGCCCAGGCGATCACGGCCAGCAGCAGCAACCCCGACGAGGCGCTTCAAACCATCCTCGAGCGAGTGGAACAAATCATCCCCTATGATGGAAGCGAGATTTGCCTGTACGTGCCCGAAGAAGATGGTTTGCAGGTGCGAGCCTGGAGGGGGCAAACCGCCAGCATAGATTCTCGGGGACGTCTTTATCGGATGGGAGAAGGTTTTACCGGGCGGGTCGGCCAGGCGCGGAGCTGCTTGTTGGTGCCCGATATCGAGCGACATCCAACCATCAAGGCCAGGTATCCGCAATTGGGAGAATCGCTCTTTATCCGCAGCTACATCGGCGTGCCGCTATTGGTGGGCGAACGCTTGGTAGGAACGCTGGAACTGGTCGGCACACAAATCAACATGTTTGACGCGCACACTCAACAGTTGTTAGAAACCATTGCGCCCCAGGCCGCCATTGCCATTGAAACAGCCCAGCGCGTAGAGGCCCGAGAGCGAAAATTGCACGAACAGATTGCCCAACTACGCATTGAAATTGACGAGGTTAAAAAAGCCCGCCAGGTCGCCGAAATCACCGAGACCGAGTATTTTCAACAATTGCGGCAAAAGGCCAGATCGCTCAGAGCGAACGCGGCATCGAAAACCTAGCCGGCTGCCGGAGAGGCGCTCCACGCGCCACCCCCAAGTCGCCGGGGACGGAAATGCTCAACGCCTGCTGAACAAGCTGCGTGAGACACAGGAGGTTTGATTATGTTCAAGTCTTTCACTGTCAAAAATTTTCGCTGTTTCCGTGACCTGACGCTTGCGCCGCTGGAGCGCGTCAACCTGATTGCGGGGATAAACAATGTGGGCAAGACGGCATTGTTGGAAGCCATACTTATTCATGTTAGCCCCAATAGTCCTGATCTGCCATTGCGAGTCAATATCATTCGTGGCATTGAGCAAGGCGATGTGAATGTCCAGGACGTATGGGAAGGATTGTTTTTCGATAAACGTACTAATGAATCTGTTCAACTAACAAGTGTAGATAGGAATGATGTGAGTCGCACTTTGCAAATTCGCCTGGCAGAGCCAGAAGGGGCGCCAGTGGTTATAGACGAGTCACTTTTAGCTGAAGTCAAATCGAACGAACTATTGCTTGAATACCAAGACTCCTCTGGACAAAGCGGGATTTCACGTGCATTTATTACACTTGAGGGTATTAAAGGTAAGCGCATTCAATCTGCTCCGGTTGCTTTAAGGGGTACATTGCTCAGCACTCACCGAAGGCTACCTGTAGAAGAACGCTTCAGCCAACTTGATGCGGCAGGACGGCAAAATGAAGTATTGGAGGTGCTGCAATTGCTAGAGCCGCGTTTGCAACGTTTGGCTGTGTTGGTTATGGGAAATAAACCTGTGCTTTATGGCGATATTGGGATAGGTGAACTATTACCTCTTCCTCTTATGGGTGAAGGTGTAGTGCGATTGGCTGCAATCTTGTTAGTGATAGTAACCACGCCGGGGGGAGTTGTTCTCATTGATGAGGTTGAAAATGGCCTGCATTACTCTGTCTTGAACAACGTTTGGAAAGCGATTGCTAACGCCGCGCGCCGCTCCGAGACACAGGTCTTTGCTACCACACACAGTTGGGAGTGTATTCGAGCGGCGCACCAGGCCTTTGAGGAAAGCGAGATATACGATTTCCGTTTGCATAGGCTTGAGCGAATAAACGATGATATACGAACCGCAACGTATGATCAAGAGACTTTGAGCACCTCAGTCGAAATGAACCTGGAGGTTCGTTAATGCCGGCCCTGACACACAGAATCATCAAGCCCAAATTGCTCATAGGCGAGGGGGCAGAGGAAGTGCGTTTTTTTGGCGCACTGCTGGCTCATCTCCACATCGGTGATGTACAGGTTGAAGATTACAAAGGTAAGCAAGGACTGTCCAGCTATCTCAAAACTCTGACAACCGTCCGACCGGGCCGCGAACGCCTGGTTTCTTTGGGCATCACGCGGGACGCAGATGACAATGCACGAGATGCTTTTCGGAGTGTATGCGGCGCATTGGAACGTATTGGTTTGCCGTTGCCGGCTTCGCCGATGGATTTTGTCGGCGAAGCCCTCCGTGTGGGCGTTCTAATTCTGCCTGATGGACATAGCGAGGGAATGTTGGAAGATCTATGCTTGTCTGCCATCGGGACTTACCCTGAAATGCGATGTGTGGATGAATATTTCAGGTGTGTGAATGATGCCGCCAAGAGGCAACCTCGCAACATGGCGAAAGCGCGCGTGCATGCCTGGCTATCATCTCAAACTGAGCCGGATAAACTTTTAGGAGTAGCGGCCGAGATAGGTTACTGGCCGTGGAACAGTCCTGCTTTCGCCCACGTCAAGCAATTCTTGCGCCAATTATAAAAAGGTGACACATGACCCGTATCGTTTTTATGGGCACGCCCGATTTTGCCGTGCCCTCCTTGGACAGGCTTGCTTCTTCAAGAGAATACGAGATTGCCGGCGTGTATACGCAGCCCGACAAACCCGCGGGCCGAGGCCACAAGCTGCTGGCCCCGCCCGTCAAACAGTTCGCCGCCGCGCGTAATCTGCCCATCTTTCAGCCGCCCACGCTCCGCGCGCAGGAAGCGCAGGCCGAGCTTGTCGCGTTACACCCCGATGTGATCGTGGTCGCCGCTTACGGGCTGATCCTGCCGCGCGCCGTGTTGGATTTGCCGCCGCGCGGCTGCGTCAACGTCCACGCTTCGCTGCTGCCCAGGTATCGCGGCGCGGCGCCCATCCTGGCGGCGATTTTGAACGGCGATGACGTTACGGGCATCACGATCATGCAAATGGACGATGGCGTGGACACCGGCCCCATCCTGGCGCAGGCCGAATTGCCCATTAGCCCAGACGATACCACCGGCACACTTACAAAGCGGCTGGCGCAACTGGGCGCAGAACTGTTGGCGGAGACGTTACCGCGTTGGCTGGCCGGGCAAATCGCGCCGCGAACACAAGACAATACGCAGGCTACGCTTGCCCCGCGTTTGAGCAAGGAGGAAGGCCGTATGGATTGGTCGCTGTCTGCCGCTCAACTTGAACGGCGCGTGCGGGCGTTCGACCCGTGGCCGGGGACATTCACGATCTGGCAAGGCAAGCGGCTCAAGATTAACAAATCTCAAATCTCAAATACCCAATGTCCACCACCCAATACCCGCGTCGGCCAGGTCGTTCGGTGGGACGGCAGTGTGGGTGTTGTGACCGGCGAAGGTGTGTTAGAATTGTTGGAGGTGCAGCTAGAAGGCAAGCGCGCGATGTGCGCGATGGATTTGGCGCGAGGGCAGCCGGCGTTTATCGGAGCGCGATTGGGGAAATAGCATCCCTGCTGGGCTTGACGTGAATGGAGCGAGTTGGATGAAGAAAGTATTGACGCGAAAATTGCTTGTTGCTGAGGCGCGAGAATTTTGTACCAGAGACCATTACTACCTGGAATTGTTCGGCGTCACTGATGGCAAGGCCGTCGGCACTTTTATTGAACACAAATTTCAGCAGGAACTCGGGTTGCGTTTCAAGATGGATATCGGCAGTTCGGCTTTGGGACTTGATTTGCCATCGCTTGAAGTAGACATCAAAGTGACGTCTATTCGCCAACCACAGTCCTCTTGCCCCTTTCGGTCGGCAAGACAAAAAATATATGGGCTCGGATATAACTTGCTCCTGTTTGTTTACGACAAGCAAGACGATCCGAAATCCAAGGTAGCCCGGCTTGCCTTTGTGAGCGGCGCATTGATTGACAAAACGCGCACGGCAGATTATCAAACCACTCGTGGCATTCTTGAGATTCTTGAGCGCAGCGGGAACCACGACGACATAATGGCCTTTCTCTACGACCGCAATCTCCCGGGCGATGAGATTGTGTACAACGCTCTTGCCGACGAAATCTTGCAATCGCCGCCTGTGCTTGGTTACCTGACCATCTCAAACGCGCTTCAGTGGCGGCTTCAGTACGGTCGAATAGTCAACCTGGTAGAAACAATTCCGGGAATCGTAAAGGTTATATGAGCGGCGTTGCGCATTATATTGCCGAGGCAGTGGCCCAATATCGCATTGAGTCAGGTCAAGTTCTGCTGGCTGATCTAATCTCTGGTTTTGAAACCTTTGAACGCGCCAATGACGAATTGCGCCGTTTGAGCGGCGTCTGGCACTTTTTTAAAAATCAACAAGCCCTGGAAGAATTTCAGCGCGCCCTGACATATACCGGCGATTTAGAGGTTTCCTCAAGCCGCGAGTGGGGAGATTTTCAAACCCCCCCTGACCTGGCGGCGCGGGTTTGTAATTACTTGGCCGGCATCGGCGTTTCGCCGGGCGTCATCATCGAGCCGACTTGTGGGATGGGTAACTTTATTTTTGCTGCGCTGAGAACATTCCCGGCGGCTGAGCGTATCTATGGCGTCGAAATTCGGGAAGAGTATGTGTGGCGTGTAAAGACTGCTTTGTTGGTACACGCCTTGCGCGGCGCAAGTGTTTCGGCGGAAATCGAATTGCACCACGATAACATCTTTACTCACAAATTCCCTCAAAGCCTCGCCAATGTTCACAGTGTTCTGGTTATTGGTAATCCTCCCTGGGTAACCAATGCGGAACTTGGCGCGTTGGGAGCGCGCAACCTGCCCAAGAAGCGAAATATCAAAACGCTCTGCGGTATGGATGCAATCACCGGCAAAAGCAATTTTGACATTGGCGAATTTATCTTGCTCCAAATGCTCGCTTGTTTTGGACAACAGTCCGGAACGCTCGCGATGCTCTGCAAAGATTCTGTGATCAAGAATATGGTCGAGCTATTGCCGCAAAAGCATTTCCACGTTTCTAACCCGCGGGCGCTCAAGATAGACGCCAGGCGCGAGTTTGGGGTTGCAGTCGAGGCCAGTTTGCTGGTAATGGAATTAGGCGCGCCTGTGCAGGCTCAAACTTGCCAGGTTGCTACACTTGAGCAGCCTGACCACGTGGCGAAATCGTTTGGTTGGACTCGCGGCAAATTTGTGTCGAACGTCACCGACTATGAAGCCCATTCTGATTTGGATGGACGATCAACGTGGATCTGGCGGCAAGGCGTCAAGCACGACTGCGCCAAAATCATGGAGCTGAACCTGGAAGAAAATCGCCTCGTGAATGGGTACGGAGAAGACGTGGAGGTTGAAGGAGACCACACCTATTGGCTTTTGAAAAGCTCCGACCTGCAAAATTTTCAAGCCGCCCGTCCGCGAAAGAAAATCATCATCACCCAAGCTCGACTGGGCGACGAGACGGCAGGGTTGAGCATAAAAGCTCCTCGCCTTTGGAATTACCTGCTCCGGCACCGCCATCACTTTGAAAAACGCAAATCCAGTGTTTACAATGGCAAGCCGCGCTTTTCAATTTTTGGCATTGGCGATTATTCTTTCAAACTTTACAAGGTGGCTGTCTCTGGCCTCTACAAAACGCCCATCTTTTCACTTGTGCTCCCGCTAGAAGGGCGCCCGGTTATGCTGGACGATACCTGCTATTTTCTCGGCTTTGATACCTACACCGAGGCGCTCTTTACAAACTCATTGCTCAACAGCCCCCTGGTAATACAATTTCTCCGTTCAATAGTTTTTAAAGACGCCAAGCGCCCCTACACCAAAGAGGTATTGATGCGCATAGATATGGCCCGGGCGGCGGCGCGATTGACTTTTCCATCTCTGCGCGCTTTCTGGTCAGAGATTGGCGGCCAACCCCAAGAGCCGGTCACAGCAGCCGATTGGGAAGATTACGTACGCAAATTCTCCAGCGAGTCAATTCAGCAGAGAAATTGCCAACTAGAGTTTACGCTCGGGTAAGCAAACTGATGATCTGATTGGACTAATCACGCAAGGAGGTAAACGTGAGCGAACTGGCAAAAGATGAACTGCTCGAACTGTATCGGCAGATGGCCCTCATCCGGCGCTTTGAAGAAAAATCCGCCGAGCTGTACGGCGCGGGCAAGATTGGCGGATTTCTGCACCTGTACATTGGCGAAGAGGCCGTCGCCGTTGGCGCGTGCAAGGCGCTGCGCGCCGACGATCATCTGCTGACGGCCTATCGCGATCACGGCTGGGCGATTGCCAGGGGACTGGATCCCAGGCGCGTGATGGCGGAACTCTTGGGCAAGGCCACCGGCGTGGTGGGCGGGCGCGGCGGCTCGATGCACATGGCCAGCGCCGAGCGCCAATATTGGGGTGGACATGCCATTGTGGGCGGCCACCTGCCGCTGGCGACCGGCGTGGGATTGGCCGTTCGCTACCAGGAGCAAGACCGCGCCGTGCTGTGCGTGTTGGGCGAAGGCACCACCAACATTGGCTATTTTCACGAATCCATCAACCTGGCCGCCGTGTGGAAGCTGCCCGTCGTCTACGTGGTCGAAAATAACCAGTACGGCATGGGCACCCAGGTAGGGCGCGCCTCGGCAGTGTCCAACATTTTCGAAAAAGGCTGCGCCTACGACATTGCCAACGCCCAGGTCAACGGCCAGGAGGTGTTGGCTGTCTACCAGGCTGTGCAGACGGCATTGGAGCACGCGCGCAAAAACGGGCCTTTTCTCCTGGAGGCGCTCACCTATCGCTACTCCGGCCACTCGATGGGCGACCCGGAGCGGTACCGCAGCAAAACCGAAATCGAAGCGCAGCGCGCGCGCGATCCTATTCACCTTTTTGGAGAGCATCTCCAGGGGCAAGGTATGGCCGATTCCGCTGCGTTGGAAGGGATTGCCCAAATCGTCGAAACCGACCTGGCCGAGATTGTTCAATTCGCTGAAGCAAGCCCAGAGCCGGATGATTCGACGTTGTGCGATCACATTTACGTCAACTTGCCGGGTTGCGGCTAGGAGGGTGCATTATGGCCAAGATTACGGTTCGAGAAGCAATCAGCCAAGCCATGCGCGAAGAGATGTATCGCGACGAGCGCGTATTCATCATGGGCGAGGAAGTTGGAGTGTGGGGTGGCACGTACGCCGTCACGCGCGGCTTTGTGGACGAGTTTGGCGAAAAGCGCGTGCGCGATACGCCCATCGCCGAGGGCGTCATCGCCGGCGCCGCCGCCGGGGCCGCCATGGCCGGCCTGCGGCCCATCGCCGAGATTATGACGATTAATTTCGCATTCCTGGCGATGGACCAGATTGTCAATCACGCCGCGAAACTGCACTACATGTTCAACGGCCAAATCAAGTGCCCGGTGGTTTTCCGAACCGTCGGCGGCGGAGGGCGGCAACTGGCCGCTACTCATTCACAAACGCCTGACGTGGTCTTTGCGCACTTTCCCGGCCTCAAGATCGTTGCGCCGGGCACGCCCGCCGACGCCAAAGGCTTGCTCAAGTCGGCCATCCGCGACGATGATCCCGTTTTCTTTATCGAGCACGCCACGCTGTACCAGGTGCGCGGCGAGGTGCCGGATGACAAAGATTACTTGACACCAATCGGCGTTTCCGACGTCAAGCGAGAAGGCAAAGACGTCACCCTTGTGTCGTATTCCAAAATGCTCCAGGTGTCGCTGGAAGCGGCGGATCAACTCGCTGCGCAAGGCATCCAGGCAGAGGTAGTTGATCTGCGCACGCTGCGCCCGCTGGATACCGGCCCCGTCATCGAATCGGTCAAAAAGACCAACCGGCTGGTAGTGGTTGAGGAAGGCTGGCGCAGTTATGGCATTGGCTCGGAGGTAGCCAGCCGCGTGGCCGAGTTGGCCTTTGATTACCTGGACGCGCCCATCCGGCGCGTGGCGCAGGCGGAGGTGCCCCTGCCATACAATCGCCGGCTGGAGCAAATGGCGCTGCCCCAGGTCAAAGACATTATCGGGGCGGCAAAGGATGTGTTATATTTAGGCTGAGGTTAAGGCCGAGGTTGAGACTGAGGTTAAGGGTAAGATGACCTATCGGAAAAATATGCATACCCGTCCTTAACCTCAACCTTAACCTCAACTCTTATAAGGGAGGCATTAGTGTGGCTGAATTAATTACGATGCCCAAGTTGGGCTTTGACATGGCCGAAGGAACCCTGGTGGAATGGACCAAAAAAGTGGGGGAGCACGTTGCCGAAGGCGACATTATCGCCATCATCGAGACGGACAAGGCGAACGTGGAGGTGACGTCGTTCAAAGCGGGGACCTTGCTTGCTGTGTTGGTAAAAGAAGGCGCAATCGTACCGGTGGGACAACCTGTTGCGGTGATTGGCGACGCAGGCGAGAAGATTGACCTGGCGGCGTTGGGTGTGGCCGAGGTCGTTCCCGAGAAGGCCCCCGCCGCTGCACCTGCGCCAGCGCCAGGCGCCCCCGCCGCCGAGCCGGGCCGCGTAGCAGCCTCGCCAGTGGCGCAGCGCATGGCCCGCGAATTGGGCCTGGATTTGCGCCAGGTGCAAGGCAGCGGCCCCCGCGGGCGGATTATCAAGCGAGACATTGAAGCCCACCTCAAAACGCGCCACGAACTTCAGCCTGCTCCCTTGCCTGTTTCCATACCGTCGTCTATTCCTGCCTCCGACGATTATCGCGTCGAGCTGCTCACGCCCATGCGCCAGACCATCGCCCGGCGAATGACCGAGAGCAAGCAGCAAGCGCCGCATTTTTACATCACGATGGAAGTGAATATGGAAGAGGCTTTGGCGCTGCGCCAACAGTTGAACGCGCTGCTGCCAGAAGGCGAGTCCATTTCGATCACCGACATGATCATCAAGGCGGCGGCGGTCGCGCTGCGGGAATTCCCCGGCGTCAACGCTTCTTTTGCCGGAAACGAAATCCACGTGCACCATCACGTTAACATTGGCATTGCGGTGGCGCGCGAGTCAGGCCTGGTGACGACAGTGCTGAAGGATTGCGACAAAAAGACGCTCCCGCACATCGCGCGCGAGTCGCGCGAGCTAATTGGCCGGGCGCGCGAAGGTCGTATGCGGGCGGACGAAATGGTCGGCGGCACTTTTAACATCAGCAACCTGGGCATGTTTGGCGTTGAGGATTTTGTCGCCATCATCAGTCCGCCGCAGGCGGCTGTGCTGGCGGTGGGCGCGTTGAGGCGCGTGCCCGTCGTCAACGAGGCCGGGCAGCTTGTTGCGGGTACCCGGATGAAAGTCACACTTTCCGCCGATCACCGCGTGACTGACGGCGCAGAGGCGGCCCGATTTTTGCAGGCGTTCAAGCAGGCGGTGGAGCAACCTGTGCGGTTGATGCTGTAGAGCGGCAACATTCTGAAAAACACTTATGGACACATCTCTCCAGACAATTCTGGCCGAGTTGCGCGACGGGCTGGAAACTCACTATGGCGGGCGGCTGGCTCAACTGATACTCTTTGGCTCCCACGCGCGCGGCGACGCCGGCCCCAAATCCGATATTGATATTATGGTAGTGCTCGAGGAGCCGGTGATTGTTTGCGACGAAATCGCCGGGACTAACGAGATCATGACAACGCTGTCGCTAAAATACAAGACGGCGATTTGCCTGCACTTTATTTCAGAGGAACGCTACCGGGCAGAGCAGACGCCGTTGCTCTCAAACGTGCACAAGGAAGGGTTGCCAATATGACGCAAGCACAGACAAACACACTGGCGCCGGTTGTGATTCGCCTCTATCAAGAGGCGGATTTTCAAGGCGTCTTGGCGGCGATCTGCGCCGCTCAACTTGCCGACCGCGACCCTTACCCGCTTTCCGAAACTGATCTGCGCGCGCGCCTGCACACGCCGCACGCGCTTGTGCAGATTGACCCGGCGCAAGATGTGTTCGTCGCACAAGAGCAAAGCGCCATTGTGGGTTACGGCGATGGCGTCTTGCGCGGCAACTCCGGCGCGTGGGAATATCGCACACACTGTTTTGTCAGGCCGGATTGGCGGCGGCAAGGCGTGGGGCGCGCGCTGCTCGAACGGCAATGGGCGCGCGCGAGAGAGCTTGCGGCGCAGTTGCCAGAGATTGTCTTTGCCGCTCGCGCTTTTGATACGCAGCCAGATGCCTTGGCGCTGTTCGAGGCATTTTCGATGCAGCGCGCGCGGTACTTTTTTACAATGCGCCGCGACCTGGCCGAGCCGCTCCCCTCGCTCGATACGCCGCCCGGCCTCACGCTGCAAACGTGGGCCGAGCGCCGCGACGACCATGCCGTGTGGGCCGCCAGCGAAGAGGCCTTTGCCGATCACTGGGGATACCAGCCGACGCCCTTTGAGGCGTTTGAGCAAATGATTCAAGCGGCGCGACTGCAACCGGATTCCAGCTACGTCGCCTGGGACGGCGACCAGGTGGTGGGCGGCGCGCTCAACCGAATGGATATATTGACGGCCGAACAGGATCGCGCCGGCCAGATTGGGTGGTTGTTCGTGCGCCGCCCGTGGCGCAAGCGCGGACTGGGGCGCGCGCTCCTCGTCGCTGCTATGCTCCACGCGCGCCAGGCAGGGTGCGCCTCCGCCATCTTGAATGTGGACGCCGAAAATCTCACCGGCGCGGTGCGCTTGTACGAATCCGTTGGATTCAAGGTAGCCATCACGCGCATCGTCTACCGGCGCGTCTATCCCGAATAAGCTCATTACTTTACTTTCATCGCCGCGCCCGCCGTGCGCCCGATGATATCGGGCTTGTACATCGCGTATGCTTGCATGGGCAGCGCGTAAAACGCGCCGGAGGTGGTCGCGCGCGCCAGGTAAGTGTAGGTGTATGTGCGCGTGCCCGGTATCCAATTGGCGAACAGCGCCACGCGGTCGTCGCGCAACTCGACGTGATCCCACACCCAATCTTGCCGATTCCCCCGATATTGCTGGCTGCTCGTCGCCAGGCTGGTGTCTATCGGCTCCAGGCCGGCTGGCAGCGGGTCTTCGACGATGATGTACGTCATGCCCGAATCGAATTTGACGCTGAGCGTGACGCTGACCACGTCGCCCACCTCAAGCTCGGCAAGCGATTTGCCGCCCAACACCTCGTATTGCCGGCTGACGCGCACGCCCGCGTTCGTGATGGGCTTGACGTCTTTTCCTGAGCTATAGTGGCGCAGGCTGACGTTGGCGCGCACCGGCGCGCCGGGGCCGGCGCTGCGCGTGATTTCAACCACGGGATCGCCTTCGGCCAGGCTGTCCAATGGGATTACCCACTTGCCGCGCTTGCCCAGCGTTTGCGGCGTGACGGTTTGCGTGGCGATTTCTTGGCCGTTCACGCGCACGGTGTAGGTATAATTGCCCTCGCGCTCAAAAGTGGCGGTGAGATATTCAACCAGCGCCACCAGGCTCATGCTCGTTTCTTGCGTCGTGCCCCAGTGGCCGTTTTGCCGCTGCATCAGCAGCCAACGCGCTGCCGGGTCAATCGTCGGGTCGGCCAGAAAGAGCTGCACGAAAGCGTTCAACGTGATGGCGGTGGTGCGCACGCCGCTACTCATGCCCCAGTAATCGTGCTGCTTGTCTTGCCAATATACCGCGCCGCCTTGCTTTTCCGCCGCGTCGCGCAGCTCTTGCAGCAGCGTCTCGATGCGCACGTCTACCTTGCGCTCATTGTTAATGTAAAGCGCCAGCGCCAGGTAGGCTTTGCCATAATGATCGAGCTTGTCGCGTTGCTCATAGAGGCGCCCGGTCAGGCCGGGGTTGCCCTGGCCCAACTCGGCCAGCACGTACAGCGCGTAGGCGCGCACGTTTGCGCCGCTGGAAATATGCTCCGCGCCGTGCGTCGGGCCGATGGGATCGTCAATGGAGGTGCGCTGCAGCCAGTTGAGCATATAGCCTGCCGCTGCGTCGCGCACCTTGGCGTCTATAGGCCGCCCGCCCAGTTCCATTTGATGCAGGCCATACAGCACGTAAGCCGTGATGGAGGGGTTGCTGGCGTCGTCTTTCCACCAACCCCAGCCGCCGTCGTTGTGCTGGTAGCCGTACAGCCGTTGCATGCCCGATTCAATCATCGCGCTCAACTGGCCGCGAAAGCCGGGGCGTATATCCAGGCTCAACTGGTTGACGAGCCGCATCACCACCACGTCCGGCAAAAAGCTGCTCATCGTCTGCTCGACGCAGCCGTAAGGAAAGCCCACCAGGTATTCCAGCCCGCTATCAATGCTGGCGGCGACGGTTGGCTCAACCTCGATCACCAATTCGTCCAGTTGGCGGTCCACATCAGACGGCAGTGGAATATTGATGGTCGCCGTGCCGGTGACGGGCTGATAGTTGCTGTAAGGAACGCTGTCAAAGAACGCATTGACGGGCAACGTCAACTTGACCGCGTCGCCGCGCCCATCTGGCGTGACGGCCTGCAGGCGCAGCGTGATGGAGAGCGTGCGCGGGATGCTCACATCCCAATACACTGGCTCTGCGCCGTTCGGGCCAATGGTTACAACTTTGGACGGGATGGCATCCCGTCCAAAGTCAAGCGACACATTTAATGTTTCGGTGACGGGTGTATAGTTGTGGACAATCGCGCCGATGGTTGCCTGGTCGCCCACCGTGAAAAAGCGCGGCAAGACGGGGCGAAGCAAAATATCTAGCGTGGCGATCACGTCTACCTCGCCCTGTCCCAACTTGGTACCGGCACTTACGGCTTTGGCCCGCATGCGCCAGGTGGTGAGGTTATCTGGCAGCGGCACATAAACCGTCGTTTCGCCAGTGGGGCCGGTGCGCACGGCTGCGCGCCAAAAGGCCGTATCGGCAAACAACTCGCGCGTGTCCACCTCGCCGCCGCCCCCCCCGCCTTTGGCCTTCTTGTCCAAAATCGCGCTCAGGCGATCCACGCTCGTCACCAGCGTCAGGCTGTTGTGCACGCCCAATCCGCGCTGGCGATAGAATGCCGTGAGAATGTCGCTGTCCGCATCGCCCACCAACGCCAGCACCGCCGCGTCAATCAGGCTGAGCGACACTTCGGCGTCAACAGGCCGGCCGGCGTAATCGGTGACGCGCACGGTATAGGCGGCCGTGTCGCGCGGCGCGTAACGCTGGCGGTCCGGGATCAATTCCACGTTGAGCCGCTGCTGCGTCAGCTCGACGTTGAGCGTGGCATAGCCAATCTTGAAATCGGCGGCGGGGAAATCCGGCGCCTGGCCTTTGAGCAGGATCACGCTCACAAAAGCGTTGGGCGCGTAATCGGCGTGAATCGGCACCTCGATCAGCGCGCTGGTGCTCTTGACGGGAATCGTCCAATAGCGCAGCACGCCGCCGCGCTCGACGCTGACCAGCGCGGTGCTGTCGGCAAACGGCGCGGTGATGAGGAGCTTGGCCGTCTCGCCGGGCTGGTAGGTGCGCTTGTCGGCAATGACGTTGACGCGATCATCGTTTTGAATGCCCCAGTTGACATATTCGCCGCCCCACGTCCAAAAGAAGGTGGACGCCACCGATTCGACCTCGCGCGCGTCCATGCCTCGCGCCACAACTTTGTATTCTCCGCCCCTGGGCGGCACAACCGTCGCGCTGACCCGTCCATTAACGCCCGTGGTGACGACCTGCGTGGCGACCAGTGTGTCTTCATAACTGCTTTGCCAATAATACACGCCGTAACTATCGCGCACACGCGCCGAGCGCCACTCGCGCTCGTACAGTTCGACGGTGAGAGGAGCGTTGGGAATGGGAGATTTATCAGGGTCGGCGGCGACGAGCTGGATTTCTAAAAATTCCTCTGGTTTGGTCACGTACCAGCGCGGGCGCGCGCCCACGTACAGGCGGCTCTTGTGCGCCACAGCGTAACCTCGGGAGCTAGTCACTTGATGATTCTGGTCAATCACGTCGGCTTCAAAGGTAAGCACCTGGCCGCGCCTGGTCTTGGATAGGTCAAGCTCGACGGTGAACGTGAACGTGCCGCGCGCGTCGGTTTGACCTGCGCCGTTGGCGTAAATGTTTTGGTCGCCGTTGCGTTCCTCGCCCCACAGCCAGTAATATTCGTCCAGATCGCCAAAACTGTACCACTCGTTGGGCAGCGAGAAGCGATAGTCGTCGCTGGACATGCGCCACTCGACCTCGGCGCCGGCCAGCGGCGCGCCGAAATAATAATCGGCCTGCACCACCACGGTGATCACGTCGCCGTGCACCGGCTGCGTGATAGCAGGCGTCACCTTTACCTTGAATTCGGGCTTGCGATATTCGGCCACGCGAAAGTTGCCATAGGCTTCGCGCTCGTCCTCGCGCCGGACGATGATCGAGTACGAGCCGAGCGCGGCTTCGTCACTCAGCTTGACCTCGCCGTAGAACGTCCCCATGTCGCTCAGCGGCAGTTCTTCGCGGTAAATCTCGTTGCCCTGCGAATCGTTAATGACGACGGGCAAGCGCGTGAACGCCGGCAGGCTATAGCGCCCGTCGTCATCCTGACGCACTACGCCCTTAAAGTACACCGTCTGGCCGGGGCGATAGATGGGCCGGTCGGAGTAGAGGAAAATGGTGTGCGATGGCTCGCCATAGTAATACGGCATCCTGAAATCGCGCGAGGCGATGCCTTCGTCCCACGTGCTTGCCACAAAGCCCCATAGCTGCCCCTCACCCTCCTTCCCTTTCTCAGAGGGAGAAGAAAGTTGCCCCTTACCCCCATCCCCTTTCCCAGAGGGAGAGGGGAGTTGGCCCTCGGCCACCACGTACACCGGGCTCCACCCATACGCACATTCCCACCAATCAAAGCACGGAGCGGACTCGGCCGTCTTGAATACGCCGAGATCGTTAGTCACACCTTGTGTGATAATTTTCTTATCTTGATCATACACCGTCAGCGGCAGCCCCGCCACCGGCTTGCCGGTGCGCAAGTCCGTCGCCCAAACAAAGGTTTGCTTGTCGCTGCGCTTGAGCGCCAGGTTGAGCGGTGAGACAATCAGCACGCGCCAGTCTTTGACCCTGCCGGGCGCGCCTTCCACCTCGAGCATGTACACGCCGGGCGCGAGCGCGCTGCCGTCGGGCATGGCGACGTTGGTGGGGGCCAGGCTCAGCTTGTTGAGCGGCGCGGTCACAGTTTGCGTCCAGGTGTGCATCAATATGGCCGGCGGCTGCTTTTTGCTGCTGTACCAGTCGGGCCTGAAATTGGCCAAAAAGTCATCGCGCTCGATGGACGACAGGCGGTAGGTGAGCTTTTCGATATTGCGGAACTGGGCGTATTGCCGCACCTGCGGATTGGGATTGTACGTGCCATACACCTGGTTCCAGTAGCCGCGCGGCCCCACCAACCACACCGCCGGCTCGAGCGGGGCAGATTGAAAGACGATGCTGCGATTGCCGCGCAGCACGCGCCCCCGGGCATCTACCGCGCCATCGCCCAGCGCGATGGTGTACAGCGCAGACGAGTCAATAATGAACACGATCTCGAGCGATGTGCGCTCCTTGTTCCACTCAAAGCGCGGTACGTCTGCGGTAGGCTCGGGCAAGATGCGAATCGCTTTTTCAACCGAGTCTGTGTTCATCGGCACGTTAAAGTACAGCGCCACGCGATCTTCAGCCCGCGCTTTCATATCGCCATCGCTGGGCGACGAGCCTGTCATCTGCGGCAGCGGCGCGACATTGAAAGCGGAATTAAAATCACGGATTGAGGCCAAGTTGCCTAATGGTGTTCGGACGCCGCTTTTCACAATGACGGAATAGGCGGCGGCGTCTTGCAAAAGTGAGGTAGGCGCGAATACCAGCACGTTGGGCTTGGGCCACGAGATTTTGCCGGGGATGGGCTTGCCATCCGGCCCGTGCACAACCAGGCGCGATTCGGCGCTGGTTTTATCCACCGGCAAGTTGAAGGTGACGGTGATGTTTGTCGAAGAGCGCACCATCTTGCCGGTGGGCATCTGGCTGGTGACGGCGGGCAGCGTGGTGGTAAAAGTGGTCACGACATCGTGCAATAGTTTTTCGCCGCCCACCCCGCTGATTCCAGCCGACGCCGGCAGGCGAACAGTGTAGCGCGTGGCCGGCTGTAACGCAACCGGTCGAAAGTCGTAGCCCCCTTTGCCCCTCAATTCACCGACACCATTTACAGGTGGTGTGATATTCAAGGGCAACTGAATAGAGGTGAATAGTAAAGAGGACGTCAACGGCT
This sequence comes from uncultured Anaerolineae bacterium, assembly GCA_964651475.1. Taxonomy (GTDB): domain Bacteria; phylum Chloroflexota; class Anaerolineae; order Fen-1058; family Fen-1058; genus JBGSMF01. Next base: position 64,605 of record CAZYXV010000016.1, read on the forward strand.
CACTAAAGTCCAGGCTAATGTGAGTGGTTGTCGCCACGTTGGTCGCGCCGGGCGCAGGATAAAAGTTTACGCGTAGTTGGCCGGTTGTGGTAAAGACAGCGATAAATGGGTTGCTCATCACCTGCCCGCTTGTAGTGCGCGCCGTAGCGTCCAGCGCCACCGTGTAGCGCGTGGCCTTGTCCAGCGGCTTGTCTGGCGTAAAGGTGACGACCGTTAACGCCGGACCGCCGGGCGTGGAGGTGGGCAGCGGGCTGAGGAACGTCCACGGCGAGCGCGGCTGGGCAGGTGTTTCACGATACGCCGCCGCCAGTTGCCCTTTCACAGTCGGCGTGATGTGGAACGCCGCCGCCACAGACTCGGCGTCCATCGGCTGGTCAAAGCTCAACTCGACGGTTGTGTCGAGCGGCGCGTTGTCAATCGCGCCAGGCTCCCAGGCGACGAGGCGCGGGGTCGGGGACGATGTGCACCCAGATAACCAGGCAATGAGCACAAGCACTATGATTGAGAAAACGATACGGGCAATAAATGATTTAAGGTTAGACATGACACACCCCCAGGTGAAATGTAAATTCTTTACTTTTCCACAGTCACTTGGACTGCCCCACTCGGCCAGCGATTGCCTTGCCGGTCAATCGCCACGGCTACCAATTGATGTTCACCCGCCGCCAGCGTCCACCAGGCACGATAAGGCACAGTGGTCAGGCTAGTCCAGGCCACCCCATCCACCAAAAATTCTACGCGCTCGGTGTTGGCCTCGTCGCCGATCATTGCTGTTACCTCAAGCTGCTGCGCCTCTGGCGGCAGGTGTGAATCAATCAACAAGTGTGTGTTTGGCGCGGGCGAGGACAAGGTGACAAGGTGAGAAAATGACAAGGTGTGGTCGTATTGGAGATTGGAGATTGGAGATTGGCCGTCGCTGGTCATTGGTAGGCTAGCAGCCACGAATGGGACGTGATTCTCTCGCGCCCAATCGCGCAACTCGGTAGGCGCACGCCAGATGAGTTTGCCATCCACGCGCGTGTATTCCGTTTCGACCTGGCGGACGGGGCTTTCGGCCAGGTAAAGCTCCGCGCGGCGATAAGGGCAATCCGGGCCAGGTGTGAGGCCATTGGTGATGCACACCTCGCGCCGCTCAATGCCGGGCGGTTCGTCAAACGGCGTCACGGGCAATTGCTCGTGCGCGGCCAACATCACGTCGTGCCAGATGGGACCGGCGCCATCCACCCCGCTGATGTGGCTCATCGGGCGTCCATCGGCGTTGCCTACCCACACGCCCACCACGCGCTGCGGCGTATAGCCCATTGTCCAGTTATCGCGCCACTTGGTGGTGGTGCCAGTCTTGGCCGCCGCCGGGAACGGCAGGCGCAGCGGGCTGAACAAGCCGAATTGCTCGGAACGCGCGTCGTTGTCGCTCAACACATCCGTCACCAGGTAGACGGCGCGAGGGTCCAAGATAGCATTGGATATTGGATATTGGATATTGAATCGGGGGCATACAGAATACCCAATACCTGATACCGAATCCTCAAAATTGGACATGGTCTTAATTGAGCAAGGCGTGACTTGATGTCCGCCCGTGGCAAACGCACCATAAGCGGCGGTGAGGTCGAGCAGGCGCACTTCGCCGCCCCCAAGCGTGAGGGTGAGGCCGTAGCGTTTGGCGTCGGTCAGGGTGGTCAGGCCCAGCGCGCGCGCCAACGCGACCAGGTCAGCGCTGCCGATGCGCTTTTGCAAGATGACGGCGGGCAGGTTGAACGAGTTGCCCAGCGCGCGCCGCAGGCTGACAGGGCCGTGATAGAGATTGTCATAGTTAGCGGGGATATAGGTCTCGCCCGATTCATCTATGAAAGCGGTGGGCACGTCATAAACCACGTCGCCCGGCGACCGGCCGCGCTCAAAGGCCGCCGCGTACAGGATGGGCTTGATGGCCGAGCCAGGCTGGCGCAAAGCCAGCGCCACGTTCACTGCGCCGTCAATTGTCTCGTCGTCGTAATCGGCGCTGCCAACCATGGCCAAAATTTCACCTGTGCGCGGATCAAGCACAACGGCGGCGGCGTTGGTCACGTCGTGCTCGCGCAAGTCATACAGATGGCGCGTCACGGCCTCTTCAGCCGCGCGCTGCAAATCGAGGTCGAGCGTGGTGGTGATGACGAGATCGCCTGCCAGCAGCGTATCGGGGCCAAGCGCCTCTTCGAGTTGGTTGCGCACGTACACTACAAAATGCGGTGCGGCCAGCGCCCCCGCGGCCTTGAACTTGAATGGCTCGGCGGAGGCCAGCTCGGCCTGCTGCGGCGCCAGATAGCCGTGCTTCACCATCAATCCAAGCACAACTTGCTGGCGCTCTTGAGCGGCGTCTGGATTGACCAGCGGGTTGTAATACGCCGGCGCCTGCGGCAGGCCCGCCAGCAGCGCGCACTGCGCCAGGTCGAGGTCGCGCGCGTGCACGCCGAAAAAGGTCTGCGCGGCGGCCTCTAGCCCATAGGCCATCTGGCCGTAATATACTTGGTTAAGATAGAGTGCGAGAATATCGTCTTTGCTATAGACCTGGCTGATGCGATAAGCTAAAATGGCTTCGCGGAGCTTGCGACGCAGGCTGCGCTCGGTGCGCTCGTCGGGCTGCATCAAGATCATACGCGCGACCTGCTGTGTGAGTGTGCTGCCGCCGGAGACAATTTCGCCGGATTGCGCGTTTTGCAGCGCGGCGCGGACGATGGCGCGCAGGTCAACCCCTGGATTGGTATAGAACCCGGCGTCTTCGGTAGCGATAGTGGCTTGCCGGCAATATGTGGGGATATCGGCCAGTTGCAGCCTGGTGCGCGCGCCGGAACGCGGGTCGAAAATCTCGTAAAGCAGCTCGCCATCGCGGTCGAGGATTTTGGTTGTGCCGGAAGAAGCGTGTGTGAGCAGCGCATCGGGCGCGGGCAGGTCGGCGATCAATTCGCGATAGGCCCACGCGCCGATCAGCGCCAGGCAACCCAGCAAAAGCAAAGCAAGGCATTGCTTTTTGCGGGCAAATAATGTGCTGAAAAATTGTCTCATTCTTTCCTCCTGGCGTAAGCATCACCCGTTGCCCAGTCTTTTCCCAAGATACTGCTTCTCAGGGTAGGGTAGTCTCAACTAAACCATCGGATGGACTGCAACTAGATGCAAAATCAGGCTTTGGGACATTGCGCAACGGGAATTTAAAAGTGTATTCTCCGCATGCTAATGGAGCTTCATGAGGCAAATAGGGACGGGCATAGACCTGCAATCTGAGATTGCCTTCTGTAAAAATCAGCCCATCTTCAGGGATAAACTCACCAAACAGCTCGTAAATCTTTACTACGCCAGGCCCTTTGAGCACAGTGCTCTTGCTTTGCTGAGGATCGTTGCACCTGGTTTCGGCGTACAAATCGGCCAATGTAGGAGACTGTAATGGCCATGGACTGCCAGCACCTTTCCCCCATGGAATATTCACCCAGACAGTCAATTCTTCAGGCTCATAGATTTGGAGGTCAGCGGGTCGGTAGTTTGCAAGCAACTGATAGGTATTGCGTAGCGATGACGGAATTGTAGAGGTGGGAGGACAACTATTACAGTCTTCGATATCAAATTGTTCTGGTTGTTCCATAAAGTGCCATAATCCATAGAGGTCTATGTGCTTGGATCGCCAGGCATCAACCCGGATGATTTGGCTGGATGTTCCATCAAAAGGGCCGTGTTCCCAGGTAATGCCGTATGTGACAGGGTCGTAATCAAAGAATCCATGCTGGTCAATGGTGTTGAGCAAAGCACAAACCTCTTTTCGTGCAAGATGTCCCTCTCGCAACTGTAGCTGTGGACCCTCCAAAGTTTCTATCCAGTCGGAAACAAGTAATTGCCCGTCGGCATATAAAACAAGATGCGGAACATTTGCATAGGGGTTGCCGCCATCGCCGCCGTGGCTACTGAACTGGATCAGCACTTGTTCCGGATTCCACTGATGAGCTGTTAGGGTAGAAACAGGTGTACTTGTGGATTTGGGTGCGCGGGACGGTTTTACTGTTGGGGTAAGGCTGGGTGTCAGGGTACTTTGGGGGGTCAGGGTAGGACGCAGTGTTAGAGTAGGCGTAGAAGTAATAGAAAACATTGTGCTTGTGGGTGAGATTACTTGCGCTGGGGCAAGAGTTTGCTGGGGCGCCAGAGTACATGCGCTGAGTAGCAAGCTGCCCAACCCTAGTTCAATTAGAATGCAGAACCACTTGCTGAGACACATGAGATTGCCCTTCAATAATTGACTCAACATCTATCACCATTACCATCACCATCATCGGCTTGTTCCTCATAGCATCGAGTTCTACTTACAAGACGCCCCGACAGAACTAGTAGTTCGACGTTGTGTATCTGCGTAGGGCAAGCGTGTGGTAATTGTTAGAAAAGCCAGGCGTCCGGCTTGTGGGAAAGCTAAAGAGCCGCGTTGTTTCCAGCGGACTCTGGCCTGTTGGAGAGATAATCTAATAGATGTCTAGCAGTTTGTCGGAGAGTCGCTCCCCGCCCCGTCCCCGGGACGCGCGACTATCGAGGACGAGGGGTGGAGCAGAGATTCTCCGATAGAGTCCTAGGGCGTCAGCCGCTCGCGTAAAAATACCCACAAGGTGAGTAAACCGGTCCGAAACGCCTTGATCTTTTTGCCTTCTTCGATGGTGCGGGGATGATAGGACACCGGCACTTCCACGATGTTGTAGCCGCGCTTGCGCAGCTTGCACGGCAGTTCAAAATCCAGGTCGAAACCGCTGCCGCTTAATTGAAGCGAGCGCGCCACGTCCAGGCGCACCATTTTGGTGGCTACGGCGATATCGCTAAGTTGGCTGTTAAAGAGGATATTGAAAGCAAAGGTGAGCAAACGCACACCCCAATAATTCACGGCATATTTGTAAATGGCTCGCCCGCCCAGCGTGCGCGAGCCAAACACGGCGTCGGCGTGTTCGCCCGCGAGGTGGGTGAACAATTCCAACTCTTCGGGGTCGTACTCGAAATCGGCATCTTGAATTACGGCGTAATCGCCCGTGGCGTGCGCATAGCCGGTGCGCACCGACGTGCCCTTGCCCATGTTGCGCGGCTGGAAAATAACTTGCACGTCTGCCCACGGGAGCCGTTGCAGCAGCTCACGGGTGCCGTCCGTCGAGCAGTTGTCTACGACGATGATTTCTTTGCTCCATCCATCGCTCAACGCAGCGGCGCGCACCCGGTCGAGGATGCCCATGATTGTCTTTTTTTCGTTATAGGCGCAAATGATGATGGATAGTTTTGGCATGCTCGTTGCTCGCGGCTACTGCCGTCCTGTGGATTACTTGTTGCTCGTCACTTGTGTGGAGCGAAAGAATGATTCGAATTGTTCCAGCATATAAGTGATGCGCGCTTCGTCCAGGCCAGGATAGACGCCGACGAAAAACACGCCGCGCATGACGATGTCCGAGTTAGGCAAATCGCCGACGACGCGAGCCGGAATATCGCGATAGCCCGGCTGGTGCAAAATGTTGCCGGCGAACAGGTAGCGCGTTTCAATGTTGCGCGCTTCCAGAAACATTGTGAGGCCCTTGCGATTCACAGGCGCGCCGGGACGCACGCACAGCGGAAAGGCGAACCAGCTTGGATCGGCGCGCGGGCTCCACGTGGGCAAAATCATATAGTCCTCATAAGGCTTTAGCCCATCGTAGAGCAGCTTGAAGTGGCGCTTGCGCGCCGCGATGAACTCGGACACCTTGTCCAGTTGCGCCAGTCCCACCGCCGCCTGGAACTCGGTCAACTTGAGATTATAGCCAATCTCGGTGAACAGGTAACGATGGTCGTAGGTTTCCAGCATGCCGGGGATAGGGCGGTCGAAGCGGTGTCCGCACTTGCCATCGGGGGGATTATCGTAATCGCAAAAGCAATCTCGGCCCCAATCGCGCAGCGTGCGCGCCAGGCGGGCCAAGCGGCGGCTATTGGTAAAGACTGCCCCGCCTTCGCCGGTGGTGATGTGGTGCGCCGGGTAAAAGCTCTGGGTGCCCAAATGCCCAAACGTGCCAACCAGTTGACCATCGTAGCGGCTGCCCAACGCGTCGCAGCAATCTTCGATCACGAATAGATTGTGCGTCCGGGCAAAAGCCATCACCTTGTCCATCTCGACGGGGTTGCCCAAGGTGTGCGGCACGAATATAGCGCGCGTGCGTTCTGAAAGCGCCGCCTCGAGCTGTTCCACATCCACGTTGTAATTGCCAAGCTGGCAATCTATGAGCACGGGGACGAGGCCGTTTTGGAGGATCGGCGCCAGTGTGGTGGGGAATGTAGCGGCGGGCGTGATCACTTCGTCGCCGGGGCGCAGGCGGTTGTGCAATTGCCGCGCGCAGAGCGTAGATATCGCCACCAGGTTGGCCGACGATCCCGAGTTGACGGGGATGACGGCTTTGACGCCCAAGAAATGCTCTAACGCTTCTTCAAAGGCGCGCCCAAAGCGCCCGTGCGTGAGTTGAAAATCCAGCGCGGCGTCTACGGCGTTGATCAGCTCGCGCTCGTCGAACACGCGCCCGGCGTAATGCACGCGCGTCTGGCCGGGGGTAAAGGGGCGGTTAGCGTGGCGCAGGCGATAGTATTCAATCACCTGATCCACAATGTTGGCGCGCAAAGAAGATAGGGAAATGTCAAAAGTAGACGGCGGAAAGTTGAAGGTGGAAAGGATGTCTGTTTGTTGTTGATACCACTCGATGGTGGCGCGCAGTCCATCTTGGAGCGGTGTGCGGGCCTGCCAGCCCAGCAGTTCGCGCGCCGCCTCTACATCGGCCACCTGGTCCATAATCTCGCCGGGGCGATAGGGTAGCGCGCCGGGTAGAGGCTGTCCGCTCGAGCCAATGGTTTCAAACAGGTGCGCCACCACCTGGCGGATTTCCCACGACTGGCCGCTGCCCAGGTCAATGCTCTTGCCTTCGACGTTGGGCGCCAGCGCGGCGCGCACGTACCCTTCGACCACGTCATCCACGTATACAAAATCGCGCTTTTGCTGGCCGGGCGTCATGGGGAAATCTCGCCCCTCCAACGCGGCGTAAATCGCGCTGGAGATCAGTGTGGTGGGCGGCTGGCCTGGTCCATACACGTGATACAGGCGCATTGTCACGGCGGGCAAGCCAAAGGTGCGCGCATACATGCGCACAAAAGCCCACGCGGCTGCTTTGGATGCGGCATAAGTATTGATGGGGTCCAGTTTTTCACGCGCGCCGTCGGGCGTGTTGCCCTGTTCACCATATTCGTAAGCCGTGCCGCTGTGGATAAAACGCTGCACGCCTGCCTGGCGCGCCGCTTCCAGCAAGTGAATGGTGCCGTGGACGTTCGTGCGCAGCGCGGCGTCGGCCTGGACGAACGGCTGGCTCAGCCCCACCGCCGCCAGGTGAAATACAATCTGCGGGTGGAACGCATCAAACGCGCGCAGCACGGCGCCTCGCTCGCCCACGTCGGCGCGATGCACTTGCACGCAGTCAAGAATGTCGTGCAGCACGCGCAGATTCGACGTGTCGCGCGCCAGCACGGCCACGCGCGCGCCTTCGGCCACCAGCCGCCGCGTCAGGTGGCTGCCGATAAAGCCGGTTGCGCCGGTGATCAAGACTTGTTTGCCGCATAGTTCATTCATGTGTGTCCAATCAATGGGTTGATTTGTTCCCGGTCGAACTGTTACCCGCTTTCTTGTTCGCTTGCGTCCAGGTCGCCCTTTTCTGCCAGGTAAAGCCGGTACCACGCCATGGTCCGGCGCAGGCCATCTTCCAGTGAAAAACGCGGCTCCCAGCCCAGCACGCGCCCGGCTTTGTCGCTGTTGAGATACTGTTTTTCAATCTCGTTCGACGCTTCGTTGAGGATGATGGGTTCCAGGTCGGGGTAATCTGAGATGGCAATGATGGCCTTGACAATTTCCAGGACTGATTTGGGATCGTCCATGCCGAAATTGAACGCCTGACCAAACAATTCTGGATTATTGAGTTGTTGCGCCAGCAGCATATAGCCGCTTACGACGTCGTCTACGTACAAATAGTCTCGCGTCATTTTGCCGTCGCTGCGAATGACGGGCGGCTCGCCGCGCAGGACGCTCCGCATCGTGCCGGGGACGATGCGGTTCCAGTTGAGATCGCCGCCGCCGTAAATGTTGCCGCAGCGCGTCACCGCCACCGGCAGGCGATAGGTGACGCCATACGCCTGCGCGATGAGATCGGCGCACGACTTGGAGACGTCGTAGGGATGGCGGCCTTGCAGTGGCGTGGACTCGTCGTAGGGCAGTTGGTCTTGATCGCCGTAGGCTTTATCGGAGGAAGCGACGACGATGCGCTTGACCAGCGGGCTGCGCCGGCAGGCTTCCAACACTGTCCACGTACCCTTGATATCCGTCTCAAACGTGGAGAGTGGATTGCGGTTGGCGATGCTGACAATGGTCTGGGCGGCCAGGTGAAAGACTGTGTCCACCTCGTATTCGCCCAGCGCGCGCTCGACGACGGCGTAATCGGTCACATCACCGCGCACGGCATTGACGCGCTGCGTAAAGCCGCTCCAGTTCAGGTTATTGCGTGGCACCCAGTCGCGGATCAATCCCACCACGTTCGCGCCGCACTCGATCAGGGCGATGGTCAGCCAGGACCCCAACAGGCCGGTGCAGCCGGTTATAAAAACATTACGATCTTGCCAAAAATTATCTTCCATCACCACACCTTCCACGGCGCCTGCCCGCTTTCCCACAACTCGGTCAACTTTTGGGCCTCTTTGAAGGTGTCCATCTTGCCCCAAAAGTCTGTGTGTCCGTACATCATCAACTGGCCATCGGCGGCGATGTGGGGCAGCACCTGCCCTTCCAGGTCAATGCCGTCCCCGCCTTGCAGATAATCAAATATGCTCTGCTCGAATACGAAAAAGCCGGCATTGATCCAATGATCCAGTTGCGGCTTTTCGCGGAGGCCGCTCACCCGGCCATCACTTTCCACGTCGAGAAGACCGTACTGGCTGAGAGGCCGCACACCAGTGACCGTGGCCAGCTTGCCGTGCGCGCGATGAAACGCCAGCAGCGCGTTGATATCCACATTGCCCACACCGTCGCCGTACGTGACGAAAAATGTGCTCGTCTCGATATAGGGCCGTGTATTGCGCACGTGATTGCCCTTTTCGGTGCGGTCGGGCAGCCCCGATTCAAACAGCGTGATGCGCCAGTTGTTTTCTTGCTGCGCCGCGTGAAATTCGAGGGGGACTGCCTGCCCCAACGTGAAGGTGAGGGGGCGGCTCATGGTATCGTATTCCAAAAAATAGCGGCGAATCCAATCGCCCCGATAGCCCAGCGGCAAGATAAAGTGGGTGTGGCCGTAGGCGGCGTAAATCTTCATCACGTGCCACAAAATGGGCTTGCCGCCCACGTCCACGAGCGCCTTGGGCGGCACCTCGCCTTCGCGGCCCAGCCGCGTGCCCGCGCCGCCGACGAGGATGACGACGGGTAACGATTCAGGTGTATTGTGCATGCAATCTCCAACCGTGCCAGTAAAAAAGCTCTCTCAACAGTGGAGAGAGCGTAAATAGCCACTGAAAGTTTAACATACGAGAGTGCATTTGTCAATCAGGTTGTGCCCCCTGACGCCCCCCTCGCTTGGCTCACTGCGGTATTTTGTGCTATAATTCAGTTGCCCACGTTGGCTTAAGGTGTACTGATTGGACAAGCTTGCGGAGGTGCGCCCCCGGCGATTGTAATTGACTTGCTTATTATTTGTGGTACACTAAATAGGGAGTGTCGTATATATTATCAGCGTTGTACCCCCTGTGTACATCCAAGGAGATCAGCATGGCTGAAGAGAAGAAAAGAGTCGTGTGCATTGAGGATGAGCCGGAAATGATTGACCTGGTCAAGCTCATCCTGGGGCGCAAAGGGTTCGAGCTGACAGGCGCCATGGGTGGACAAGAAGGGTTGGATGCGATCCGGCAGACCAAGCCTGATTTGGTCTTGTTGGACCTCATGATGCCTGATATGGACGGCTGGGAAGTCTATCGGCAAATGAAGAATGACGACGAGCTGAAAAACATCCCGGTCATTGTAGTTACCGCCAGGGGACAGCCTATAGACAAGGTGCTTGGCTTGCACATCGCCAAAGTGGATGGTTACGTCATCAAGCCCTTCGGGCCGCAAGAGCTGCTTCAAAGCGTAGAAAAAGTGCTCGGCGGGCGCCATACATAGCTTTAGGTGGCAGGGATGGAAACAAAAGTTAAAGTAGTCTGCGTCGAAGATGAACCTGGCGTGGTTGACCTGATTCAATTGATTTTTAGCCGACGTGGCTGGCAAGTCATGGGCGCGCTCAGCGGCCCGGAAGGCCTCGACCTTATTCGCCAGGAACGCCCAGATTTGGTGTTGCTCGATTTAATGTTGCCGGGGATAAGCGGATGGGTCGTCTACCAGCACCTGAAAGCGGACGAGGCCACGCGCGACATTCCCGTCATTGTCGTCACGGCCAAGGTAGATGGAATTGACGAAGTCCTGGCCAAGTACATCGCCAAAGTAGACGATTACGTCAAGAAACCATTTTCCCCGCAGGAACTCTTGAATAGCGTTGATCGTGTTTTGGCTCGAAAGCCGCAAAATCCGTAACTTGTGCACGCTGCACAAGACCATTACAACTCCACGCTGCGCACTGAGACGTTCAGTTGCCGCATGGCGTGGAGTGTTTTGTTAACCACACGTTAGGCGGTAGCTGTAGAATCAGCGCACGTGAAGGATGAAACCGGGTAACTCCTAATGAAGCGTTTGCCGTCTCTCAGAACGGGTTATCTCCCTGTCGTTATTGGATGGGTGCTTGGATGGATATGTGGTATTATCACCATATTAATTTTCACCTCTGATTGGTCACCTGTGTCGCTCTCACCTACTCCTAACCCAAACTGGCATTGGTCACCAGATAAGAAATACTATGTGAGCGAAGAAGATGGCATTTGGCGTATCGTCTCTGCTGCCGTAATTGACCCGGTGATGGGAAAATGTGGGGAAGTGCGGTGGCGTTATCAGTGGGGCGGTTTCGCAGGATGGACAGCAGATAGTCGGTATGCAATCTTCTCTAGTAGTGACCAATATGGCAATAGTAGCACTTACGCATTTGATACAAAGGAATGGCGATACCGCGGGTTGGCAGTGCCCAGTAAAAGCATAATGGGTGAACCTTGCGTTATGGATGGGGGTTGTAAGCATGGATTAGTTGCCATTGCCTCTGTAACAGATCAGGTCTTGCTTCAGGACGGATCGCTTTTTTACCTACCAGAATTTACCCATACTGACATCCTAACTACAACAGGCAAAGATTTGATTGCAAGCGCCAGATGGTCACCAGATGAAGACTATTTGGTTTTTGTTGCCTATTGCGATAATTACAATCATGCGCGCCACATTGCAGAAGATTACGCTCTGCTCATTGCCAAGGGTGACGGTACTCTGGTAGAAGTGATCACTCTCATAGACAGCTATCCAACAAGCTGGAAATGGTCAACAACTGGATTAGAAGTAACGATTGAGACTCAAAAACAACAATATGTTTTGGATATAATGACCCATCAGGTTCAACAGATGGCTATTCATTGAGGTAAGTGGCAAGGCAATGCCGTCCGACCTTGGCTTCCAGTCGACGTTGCTTACGCTGCGCCTTCCAGGGATCCTTTCGCGTGGTCATCGTCTTTCGGGGCGCAAGGGTTATGCGTTGCAGACTGGACGGTGGGTGATGCTTACGTTAGGCCACTCGCCGCAGATCTCTGCAATGAATAACAACTCGGTGATATAATTAGGGCAAACTGAGAACATCATCTTTCTTCACTGGTCTGGGCAACAATGACATCATTTCAAATCATCGGGGAGATAACCGATATCGAACCCATTGCCGTGGGTGGCTCTATTCGAGACGTTACACGGTTGCGGAAACGCTACGGGCCTGGCCGTTGGCGTAAAATGAAAGGTGTGGCTACCATCCGTCTCCGAAGCGGCAGAATACGCCTCGCCGAACTTCATTGGTATGAGGCTCATGGCATCGGTAAGAAAGAAATCAAGCGCAAGCGATATTTGGATTAAAAGTATGAAACGAAAGGTCACTGTTCCTCAGTTTGCTATTTGCATAGACAATGTGGAATACCCCGCATCGTTGGAACTGCATAAGATCTATCGAGTCTTGCCCGATGATGAAGCTGCATCGGAGGGGGACTTGCGTGTTATTGACGAAAGCGGCGAGGACTATCTCTTCCCGGCCGACTATTTCATATTGGTTGAATTGCCGCCTAAGATAGACCTCGCTCTACGGGCTTCATTCTCGCGCAGTCCTCAATCAGCGGCGACCTAACACGGGTTCCAGCTGGCCGCCCATACGCGCCTCGTATTCAAGCGTTACTCGTCTGTGAGGTAACTCCGGACCGCCAACACTACGGCCGGGCAGCAGCTTATGCCAAATGTTAGGCGGCCGACTTCGATAACGCTGATCAGAACACGGAACAACGATTGAATGTGATTCCCCAGAATGGTTTTGGTGGGGCAGAGAACAATTTGTGAAGGGGGCAAAAGCTCGGTTGGGTGGGTACTGCAAAATCGGTCTGGGTCTTGTGAAAATAGTAATATTGGTGTGGCTGGTGTACTATTAGACAGCCCCTGAAGATAGGAGTAAGTGAATGTTTGATCCGAATGAACACCGCGCGCAATGTGAAATGTACCTGGGGCGTTTTCTAGGGGGCGGGGTGGAATTTATCCAGGCCCAGAGATTGCCTCAGAGCACGCGAGAAGCGCCCTGGCGATTGGATGTTCGAGTTAACGGGGCGGCGCAATCGTATGTGCTGCAACTCGGTTCAGATATTGAGTACGAATATCAAGTTCTAAAGGCGGTGGAGTCAATCCCGGTTCCTACTCCACGGGTATACGGTTTGGATGTGCAAGGGGAAGCGTTGGGGGTGGCCTGTTTTTTCAGCGATTTTATCGCGGGCGAATCATTGCTGGGACCCGTGCAAGCTGGCGAGGCGTGGGCCGAGGACTTGTATATCAATACAGTGTGCGCCTTGCAGGCGGTAGCAGACGAGGATCTAGGCGGCGTGGCGCACAAGTTGAAACGAGAAACGGCCGGCGACGTGCTGGAAGACGCCTATGCCGATCTCAAAAGCAAGTCGCTTCCGTTAGCGGATACAGCATACAGAGCCTTGAAAGCCAGGATGCCGAGCCTGCCTCCTGTGCGGTTTAGCAATGGAGATTTGTGGCTGGATAATTTTATTGTTCAGGATGGCAAGCTGGCGGGCGTGATAGATTTTGAGGAGGCCGCGTTCAGCGATCCGATATTCGAGTTCTTGCTGTCATTCTTTGTGTCGCCCGAGTTGCAAGGGCGTGGCCTGGAAGAGCGATACTGCCGGCGCATCGGGTATGATCCGGCTATTCTTCAGTGGTATCATGGGTTAGAATATTTTGATACCTGGCGCTGGGTCTTGTTGACCGGCGAAAATTTTGTTCATCACACAGCCGCAAGCCTGGAAATGAATTTGAGCAAGTGGCTTGACGTGGAACTGTAGGAGCGATAGGGATGTTAACCAAACGCTATCTCAAAAGCCGCCCCGTGTGTAAGGTCAAATTCACCCTGCCAGAAGCGATCATGGCCCACACGGCCTTTCTGGTGGGCGATTTTAATGATTGGGATATGCGGGCGATGCCTATGAAAAAAGTCGGCCGGCAATTCACTCTCACCATCGAGCTATTGCCGGGGCGCGAGTACCAGTTTAGATACCTGGTTAATGGCGCAGAGTGGTATAATGATTGGAACGCCGACCGCTACAAGCCCAACCCATTTGGCGGCGATAATTCAGTTGTAATAGTCTAGTTCGCGACGCGGAATCAAATACAATGACCCATCAAAATTCACTCGACCAATTGTGCATCAACACTATACGATTCCTGGCCGTAGACGCCGTGCAAAAGGCCAATTCGGGCCATCCCGGGCTGCCGATGGGAGCGGCAGCCATGGCCTATGCGCTGTGGAGTCGCATCCTCAAGCACAATCCTACCGATCCGCACTGGCCTGACCGCGACCGCTTTGTGCTCAGCGCCGGACACGGCTCCGCGCTGTTATACAGCCTGCTGCACCTCACTGGTTACGATGTACCGCTGGAGCAACTGGAGCAATTTCGGCAATGGGGCAGCCTCACCCCCGGCCATCCCGAATATGGCCTGACGCCCGGCGTGGAAACGACCACAGGCCCGCTGGGGCAGGGCTTGGGCAACGGCGTGGGCATGGCGCTGGCGCAGGCGCACCTGGCAGCGCGTTTCAACCGGCCCGGCCATACGATTATGGACCACTTTATTTACGCCATCGTCGGCGACGGCGATTTGATGGAAGGCGTCAGCCACGAAGCGGCCAGCCTCGCCGGGCATCTGCGGCTGGGCAAATTGATTTGCCTGTACGACGATAACCATATCACCATCGAGGGCAATACTGCGCTGACGTTTTCAGAAGACATCGCGCAACGCTTTAACAGCTACGGCTGGCACGCGCTGCGGGTGGAGGACGGCAACGACGTCGCCGCCGTCGAATCGGCTATCCGCGCCGCGCAGGCCAACGAGCGGCCTTCGCTTATTATGGCGCGCACTCACATTGGCTACGGCAGCCCGCGCAAGCAGGATTCGTCCCAGGCGCACGGCGAGCCGCTCGGCGCGGACGAAGTGGCCGCCGCCAAAAAGAACCTGGGCTGGCCGCTCGAACCGGCGTTTTATATCCCGGGCGAGGCGCTGGCGCATTTTCGGCTGGCGGTGGAACGCGGCAAGGTGCAGCAGGCCGAATGGCAGGCGCGCTTTGAGGCTTACGCAGTCGAATACCCCCAACTGGCAGCCGAATTCACTCGCGTGATGCGGGACGAGCTTCCGGCAGGCTGGGATGCGGACCTGCCCGCGTTCCCGGCTGATACCAAGGGCATGGCCACGCGGGCGGCCTCGGGCCAGGTCATCAGCGCCGTTGCGCCCAGGCTGCCCGAATTGATCGGCGGCTCGGCGGACCTGGCGCCTTCCACCAAGACGTTGATTGCCCAGGGCGGAGATTTTGCCGCCGGCCAGTACGCGGGCCGCAATCTTCGCTTTGGTGTGCGCGAGCACGGCATGGGCGCGCTTCTCAACGGCATGGCGCTGCACGGCGGCGTCATCCCTTACGGCGCAACGTTTTTCGTGTTCTCCGATTACATGCGGCCCGCCATCCGCCTGGCGGCGTTGATGGAGTTGCCGGTGATTTACGTCTTTACGCACGATAGCATCGGCGTGGGCGAGGACGGTCCCACTCACCAACCTATCGAGCATCTGGCCGCGCTGCGCGCCATCCCGCGTCTCCTGGTCATCCGCCCTGCCGACGCGAACGAAACCGCCGCCGCCTGGCAGGTTGCCATAGCACGCCGGCGCGGTCCAGTGGCGTTGGTACTCGGCCGGCAAAATGTCTCCACGCTGGCGCAGACGGCGAACGCTCCCGTGGTGCGCGGGGCGTATATTCTTGAAGGCGACGACGAGCCAGCCATTATCTTGCTCGCCACAGGCAGCGAAGTGCACCTGGCCTTGGAGGCGCGCCAATTGTTGGCCGGGCAAGGTATTGCGTCGCGCGTGGTAAGCATGCCGTGCTGGGAACTGTTCGATGCGCAGCCGCAAGATTATCGCCATCACGTGCTGCCGCCCGGCGTGACCGTGCGCCTGGCGATCGAGGCGGGCGTCTCGCAAGGCTGGCATCGCTACGTTGGCAGCGGGGGCGATGTGATTGCGATTGACAATCGCTTTGGCGCCTCCGCGCCTTACAAGACGCTGATGAAGGAATATGGCTTTACGGCGGAAAACGTGGCCGCGCGGGCAAAGGCATTGTTATGATTTGCTGTAAGCCCCTCGCAGTAAACCAGAGGTGAGAGTATGAAAATCGCCATTGCCGCCGACCACGGCGGGTTCCCGCTCAAAGCGCCTATCGTCGAGATGCTGCGCGCCGCGGGCCACGAGGTGAGCGATCTGGGCACGCACAGCACAGAAGCGGTGGACTATCCCGATTACGCCGAGGCGGTAGGGCGCGCCGTGCAAAACGGGCAGGCCGAGCGGGGCATTATCCTCTGCGGCAGCGGCGTGGGCGCGTGTGTGGCCGCCAACAAGCTGCGCGGCATCCGCGCCGGGCTGTGCCACGACACTTACAGCGCGCATCAAAGCGTGGAGCACGATGACGTCAACGTGCTATGTTTAGGCGCGCGCATTATTGGAGTGGAGCTGGCCCTCGAAGTGGTGCGCGCGTTTGTAGAGGCGCGATTTTCCAATGAGGAGCGGCATCGGCGCAGGCTGGATAAAATATTGGCGTTGGAAGAATAAAAGATGAAACGGCTAAAGGAAATCCAGTTATCTTTCGAGCTGGACTGGGGGCAAAGCAACTCCCCAACATCTTCCCACGAGAAAGTATATGCCACTGCCTTCCGCAAGCTTTATTATTATCTCTATTCCAACAGCCGCGCCAGCCGCGCGGAACGCATCATCTCCGATCTGTCCAATTTGCTTTTGTGTAAGATCGCCAGTGAACGCAATGGCGACAAGGTTAACCTCGATTTATTTCTACAAGGAGCAGGGACGGCCAATGAACTCTTACTGC
The DNA here is from genome assembly GCA_964651475.1 of uncultured Anaerolineae bacterium. Classification (GTDB taxonomy): domain Bacteria; phylum Chloroflexota; class Anaerolineae; order Fen-1058; family Fen-1058; genus JBGSMF01. The sequence goes on from CAZYXV010000016.1 coordinate 81,200, forward strand.
CGATTCTAATTAGGATTTTTCCACATTTGATTGACGAGGGCGACAAGTTCTCGTTAGAAGATCAAGTGCTGCGCTATGGGCTGGAAGAGTTGTCGCCGCTCTCATTCCAATCAACCCCCGCACATATTTTAGGCGAAGCGTTTCAAGCTCTGATAGGGCCGCGTCTGCGAGGCGACAAGGGACAGTTTTTTACGCCTAAAAGCTTGGTTAGGGCCATGGTGGCGATTATGAATCCTTCAACTGCCACAAAAGTCGTTGATCCCGCTTGCGGCACAGGGGGATTTCTGGTCGAAACCCACGCTTTTCAAACAAAAGGCAGCTCCTATCGTGTTGATTTTGAGACAGGCAAGCTTATTGGGATGGACAAAGATCGCGATCTCTGTCGCCTGTCTGAAGCCATTCTCGAAATAACCGCCCCCGGTCGCGGCGTTATTTTAAATGTTAATTCTCTAGATTTTGCTTCGCTCTCCGAACTTCCGATAGAGGTCTCTCCGCTCGAGGCCGACTTTGTTCTAACTAACCCGCCATTTGGCGCTAGGATCAAGATTGCTGACAAGGACATCTTGAAACAATACATGCTTGGGCACCAATGGAAACAGTCTAAGGGGGGATGGCAAAGAGGAACGGCCGTGCGAGACGCGCAAGATCCTCAAATCCTATTTTTAGAATTGTGCATACGGTTGCTGAAACCGGGCGGGCAAATGGGAATCGTTTTACCGGAGGGCGTCTTTGGTAATCCCAGTTTGGGCTATGTGTGGGATTTTGTGCGGTCGGTCGGGGAGATCACAGCTTTGATGGACTGCCCTCGCACAACCTTTCAGCCCAGCACAGACACTAAAACAAATGTCCTATTCTTCCAAAAGGCCGATGCTGTTGAGCAAGCTCCCCAAATGTCAAAGCCGGTATGGATTGCTGTGGCATTGAACTGCGGTCACGACCGCAGAGGCAAAAATGTCAAAACCACAGGCGAACCTTACCCCAACGATTTCCAAGAAATTGGCTCTGGTTTTAATAACCGCGTATCTGGGTCGCGTTTCTGGCAGACAGTCAAGGTCACTGATCCATACTATCTTGTCCCAAGATATTACGATACCTCGCCTGTTCAAGAACTGACTCACGAATCAAACCGACTTGGGGCCAGGCTTATCTCGTTGGGCGAGATGATCAAACAACGCTACATCCGGATTCGTAAGGGACATGAGGTTGGCGCTGAGGCTTACGGTACAGGCAACATTCCTTTTGTCCGTACTTCAGATATTGCCAATTATGAAGTGTCAATTGATCCCACGCGCTCTGTGAGTGAAGAATTTTATCAAAAGTATGCCAAACAACAACGCCTATCTCCTGGCGATATTTTGATGGTCAGCGATGGACGCTATCGCATTGGCCGCACGGCTATCTTGCACCCCCATAATTACCGCTGTGTCGTTCAAAGCCACATAAAGATCATCTCTGTAATGCCCCAATCCCCTATCCAGGCAATCGAACTCTTATACTTGCTTAACCTGCCTATGGTTCAACACCAGATCCGCAATCTGGTTTTCATCCAATCTACACTTGGGACATTGGGGAAAAGATTGCAACAGGTCCTCATACCGTTGCCTGAGCGAACCTCAGAATGGGAAAAGACCATCCAGGAATTTCACTCACTTGTTGAACGAAGGGCACTGCTACTAGAGCAGCTGCAAGATTTCGAACACCCAGGTTACGAACTCTAACGTGAACTTGCCCGTTCAAGTATCTCGGCGATCCACTGATAAAATTCTGGCAGAGTTTTTGCCCCCTGAGCAATATTACACTCGCGGTGAGCAAAGCCTACATTTTGTGCATTGTGCAGGCGTGGGTTCATGTGTCCGGTTTCGATTTCAGCTTTGCCGCGTACTGCCTCCATGAAAAGCGTAAATGGTAACGGCGATCGGCAAACCAGACAAACTGTGCTGCCAGGCATCATGGGACCAAAATGCGCTTCCAGATAAGCTGCTGTTTCTACTGTGGGTATGGGAGCTTCTGGCATTTGATAAGCCAGCCAGGTGAGTTTCTTGGACACCTCTATGCACGCCTTGTAGGGGGCAGCTTTTTCACGGAGCTTGGCTACGACTTGGGGTTTGAGGCTACTCATTCGGATACCAAAACGCAGTAACTCTTGATCGGATAAAAGTATAACCCATCGCAGAATTCGATTGGGGCCGGCCTCCTCGCTTTTCCACGCTGCGCCTGTCGTCATTGTGGCGTCACGTTTAATCTTTTGAGCAACCGAAGGGTGAGATATCTTCAATCCCTGCAAAAAGGGAAACTCGTCGTGGCGTCCAACATGTCCTCGTTCGCGTTGGCACAGGTGGGGTTGAACAACATTGTACTTGGAGCGGCTGGGAATTTCCTGAAGACACAATTTTAACATCGTCACCTCTTGGGTAATCTGGATAGTGTAGATTTATCAAAAGACTTGAACAATTCAGCCGGCAGCACATCAAGCGCCTTGGCCAAACGAAGAATGTTCATCAATCCCACATTTCGTTCTCCGCGTTCTATACCACCAATGTAGGTTCGATGAAGGTGGCACAATTCAGCCAACCTTTCCTGGGACAGTCCTTTACATTTGCGTAATTCTCTGATGGTGTTTCCAAAAAGTTCCAAAGCAGTCGCCATTTCATTTTCTCCTAAAAGTGAATTCTATAAGTAGCCATTCTATCAGTCTACAGACGATAAGTAGCATAAAAGAGGGTGAACTTGCAATTTTCGCAAGGACGGGAAAATGTGCTACAATAACTTACTGACAAACTTGTTCTACAGCAGTGTAATCATGTACTTGCCTGACTCAAGAGGTGAAAAAATGCTGAACCCATTGATTGAACTTCAAACCTTTGGTCAAAGCTTGTGGTATGACAATATCCAACGCGGCCTTCTCACTTCCGGCGAGCTAGAGCGCATGGTGAACGAGGACGGCGTGTTGGGTGTGACCTCGAATCCCGCTATCTTTGAAAAAGCCATTGCCGGCAGCAGCGATTACGACGCCGCATTGCTGACGCTGGTAGAGGCCGGCAAAAGTGTGGGAGAGATCTATTCTGCGCTGACGATTGACGATATTTGCGCCGCTGCTGACGTGCTGCGCCCGGTCTACGACCGCACCAATGGCGGCGATGGGTACGTGAGCATCGAGGTTTCGCCGCTCCTGGCGAACGACACCGCCGGCACCGTTCGCGAAGCACGCCAGTTATGGGAAACCATCCACCGTCCCAACCTGATGATCAAGGTGCCCGCCACGCCCGCCGGCATCCCCGCCATCCGCGAGCTGATCGGGTCGGGTGTTAACGTCAATGCCACGCTCATCTTTGCTATCCAGGCGCACGAGCAAGTTATGGAAGCCTACCTCGCCGGGCTAGAAATGCTGGCGGCGGCCGGCAAGCCGCTGGATAAAATCGCTTCGGTGGCGTCGTTTTTTGTCAGCCGGGTAGATACGCTGGTAGACAAGCTAATCGAAGAACGTATTGCCAGTGCCGGCAGCGAAGAGGCCCGCTTGCACTCGCTACGCTCGCTGCAAGGCAAGGCGGCCATCGCCAACGCCAGGCTGGCTTACGCGCGTTTTAAAGATATTTTTGGCGGCCCCCGCTTTGCGGCGCTGCAAGCCCGCGGCGCGCGCGTGCAGCGCCCCTTGTGGGCCAGCACCAGCACCAAGAATCCCAATTACCGCGACGTGATTTACATCGAGGCGCTCATCGGCCCGGACACAGTCAACACCGCCCCGCCTCAAACGATTGTCGCGTTCAAAGATCACGGCGTGGTGGCGGCCACGCTCGAACACGATGTACCCGGCGCGCAGGCGGACCTGGACCGTTTGGCGGAGGTCGGCATTGATATGGACGCCGTGACGAATAAATTGCTGGACGACGGCGTAAAGGCGTTCGCCAATTCGTACACCACTTTGCTTCAGGTGATTGAACGAAAACGCGCGCGCCTGTTATTGACGGCTCGGGGAACGGCAGCGTTGGGCAAACTCCAAGTCCACGCCGATATCGCATTGAGCGAGCTGGATACGCGGCGATTTGCAGAGCGCCTGTGGAAAAAAGACGCGGGGCTGTGGAAACAAGATGAGCACATCCAGGCCGAGATTGTTCGCCGGCTGGGTTGGCTCGACTCGCCCAAGGCGATGCTGGCGCGCTGCGAAGAACTGGATGCGTTTGTGGCCGAGGCGCGGGCCACCGGGTTCACGCACGCGCTGCTGTTGGGGATGGGGGGCAGCAGCATGGCGCCTGAGCTATTCCGCACGACGTTCGGCGTCACGCCGGGTTTTCTGGACCTGGGCGTTTTGGATACAACCGATCCGGCCAGCGTGCTGGCCGCCGAGCGCGCGATTGACTTGCCCAATACATTATTCATCGTCGCGAGCAAGTCCGGCGGCACTATCGAGGTTATGTCATTTTTTAAATATTTCTACGATAAAGTGCGCGCGATTAAGGGCGAGGCCGCCGGACAGAATTTTGTCGCCATCACCGACCCCGCCACATCGCTAGAGACGTTGGCACGTGAAAAAGGCTTTAGGCGCGCATTCCTCAATCCGCCAGATATTGGGGGGCGATATAGCGCGCTATCTTATTTTGGGTTGCTTCCGGCGGCACTGCTGGGCGTAGATGTGCGCCGCTTGCTGGAGCGCGCCGCCGAGATGGCAGGCGCCTGCGCCGCCGACGGGCCCGCGCGCCAGAATCCTGGAGCGTGGTTGGGCGCGCTGATGGGCGCGCTGCACGACGCCGGGCACGACAAGCTCACGTTTATCCTGTCGCCGCAGATTGCGGCATTTGGCTATTGGGTCGAACAACTGGTGGCCGAAAGCACGGGCAAGGAAGGCAAGGGCATGTTGCCGGTGGAGGGCGAGCCGGTGGGCGATCCGTCCGTCTACAGCCACGACCGGCTATTTGTGTACGTGAAACTGGACGGCGACGACACGCACGCCGCCGCCATCCGCTCGCTAGAAGCTGATGGGCAGCCGGTGATCACGCTGCGCTTGCGGGATGCTTACGACCTGGGCGGCGAGTTTTTCCGTTGGGGCGTGGCCACGGTGGCTGCCAGCGCGATGATGGGCATCAACCCCCTCGACCAGCCCGACGTGCAGGAAAGCAAAGAAAACACCAATCTGGCGTTAAGAGAATATATTGCCACACACTGCCTGCCGGAAACCATGGCTGTGCTGCCAGATACCTTTGGCGCCAGGCTTGAGAGCTTTTTCCAGCCTGTCAGGCCGGGCGAGTACATCGCGCTGATGGTTTACGCGCAGCGCACGCCCGAATGTGATCAGGCGCTCACCCGCATCCGCGCTACGTTGCGGGATCGTTTCTGCGTCGCCACGACGGCAGGTTACGGGCCGCGCTTTCTCCACTCGACCGGCCAGTTGCACAAGGGCGGCCCCAATAATGGCGTATTTGTTCAGATCACTGCCGATCCGCCCCAAGACGTGCCCATCCCCGGCGAAGAGTATACGTTTGGCGTGCTGATCGCCGCGCAGGCATTGGGCGATATGCAGGCGCTGCAGTTGCGCAAGCGGCGCGTGATCCGGCTGCACATTCCGGGCGACGTGGAGAATGGCCTGGAGCGATTGGCGCGGGCGCTAGCTGGACAATGAGCGCGCTCAACCGGGTTCTTGCAAGTTGCAAAACTTGTCTATTTTCCCGCGTCGTATTATACTCATTAACAGTGCACACAGGGTTCCTCGCCCAATTTTTAAACATGCAAATGCATGCACGCTATCGAATGTGGCTTTGCCACCCAATCTACTCCATGGAGGTGAATAGTGTATATCATTGGTGAAAACATCCACATCATTGCCCCCAAAGTCAAAGAAGCCTTTAACAATCGCGACGCAGCATTTTTAATGGACCTGGCCCGCAAGCAAATAGACGCGGGCGCGGCGGTATTGGATCTGAATATCGGTCCGCAAAAAAAGGCCGGCCCGGAAGTGATGAGCTGGCTGATTGACGTGATGCACGAAGCTGTCGGCCCCGACGTGCCTCTCTCGCTCGACACCACGAACCTGGCCGCCATCGAGGCTGGCCTCAAGAAACTCAAGCCGGGCCTGGGCATCATCAACTCGATCAGCGCAGAACCCGAGCGCCTCGAAAAAATTCCGCCGGTGGCCGCCCAATACGGCGCGCAACTCATTGCCCTGACTATGGGCAAAAGCGGCATTCCCGTCAGCGCCGAGGCGCGCGTGAGCATCTTTTTGGAATCGCTCATGCCGCGCCTGGAAGAGGTGGGCATACCGCTCGAAAACGTCATCATTGACCCGCTGGTGCTGACTGTCTCCGGTTGCCAGGAATACGTGCCGCAGTGCGTGGAGGCGGTGCGCATCTTTAAAAACACAGGCTTGCCGTGCAAGGTGAGCGGCGGGCTGTCGAACGTATCCAACGCCGTGCCCGCCGCCGGTCGCCCGCTCATCAACCGCGTGTATATGGTCATGCTGATGGCCGCCGGGATAGACATGGTCATTGCCGACCCGCTGGACAAGCAATTGCTCGAATTTATTCGCGTGGTCGAGCAGCGCGACGAGAGCACGCCCCTCAACCGCCTGCTCCTCAAGCTGCACGACAAAACCGCCGCCATGGAAACGCTCGATCCCGAAGACGTTGAGGATATGAACGATCCCGAACAGCTGGCCGTTTGGAAAACCGTTCGCATCTTGCTCAACACGACGATTTACGCCGATGCGTATTTGACCATCTAAAGGAGAATCTCATGACTGCTACAATCATTGACGGCAAGGCAGTCGCCGAAGCTGTTCGCGACGAGGTCAAGGCTGAAGTGGCGCAGTTGCGCGAAAAGGGACTCGTGCCCGGGTTGGCGACGGTGCTGGTGGGCGTGCGGCCCGATAGTGTGAGCTATGTCACGGCCAAGCGCCAGATGTGCGAGGCGCTGGGCATTGCGTCTATCGGGCACGAGCTGCCCGAGGCCACTTCGCAAGATGAACTCCTGGCTATTGTCCAGGAGTTGGGCGTTGACCCACGAGTGCACGGCATCTTGGTGCAGTTGCCGCTGCCCAAGCACATCAACGAGGAACTGATCCTCGGCGCCGTGCCGATTGACAAAGATGTGGACGGCTTTCACCCAATCAACGTGGGCAAGCTGGGAATGAAGGGACGCCAACCATTGTTTGCGCCGTGCACGCCGTCGGGCGTCATCGAATTGCTCGACCGCGTCGGGGCCAAGATCTCGGGCAGCCGCGCCGTGGTCCTGGGGCGCAGTAACATTGTGGGGTTGCCTGTATCTATGCTGCTGCTGGGCCGAGACGCCACGGTGACCATTTGCCACAGCCGGACTCAAAACCTGGGCGAGGTAACGCGCCAGGCCGACATCCTGGTGGCGGCTATTGGCAAGGCTCGCTTCGTGACGGCCGACATGGTCAAGCCAGGCGCTTATGTCATTGACGTGGGTGTGAACAGCATCCCGGTGCTCAATCCTGATGGAACGCAGGCCATCAGTGAAAAGACGGGCAAGCCGCGCACCCGGCTGGTGGGCGATGTGGATTTCGACGCGGTCAAAGAAATTGCGGCGGCCATCACGCCGGTGCCGGGCGGTGTGGGGCCTATGACGATTGCGATGCTGATGAGCAACACGCTCAAGGGCGCCAAGCACGCATTCGGCTTGCTATAGTAACCCAATCCGATAAACACAATTCCCAAAACGCAATCCCCAGCCTGAGAAGGCCGGGGATTGCGTTCTTGCGGTCGGTGCGGCGAGCAGGCGCGTTCTATTGAATGGCCGCTTGCCCAAGCGAGACGGAGGACACATCTTGCTCTGCGATGGGGGCAGGGTGGCGCATTATCGTCCACAGCAAGAGCAGCGCGCCGACAAAGATGAGAATTAGCGGGCCCATGAATTTCATCGGCCACCAGCCCAGGACTAGCAGGCTCGTGGTGATCAGCAACCCCAGGCCGGCCACCCCGCACAAAATCAATCCCGCCCATACCAGGCCATTCGAGCGCCGTCGAGCGCCAACCAGCAGCAGCGCTGCCCCCACGGAAAGCGGTTCGATGGCCCACATGACGGCCCACACTTGCCACCACCCTGTGACGGCGCAAAACTGGAACAGTAGCCCGTTGGCGCCGATGATGATGGCCGGGATGAGCAGCCAGATTGACCGCGCGTACACGGCCGCGAGCAAAAAGCCCGCCGCCACAGCCAGCACTTCGAGCGGCCACAGCCATGCCCAGATATGCCAATAGTCGAGCAGGCTGGCCCACAGCAAGATTGCGCCGGTCGCCAGGATCAGCGCCGCCAGGATAAAGAATACTCCTAGCGCGCGTTGGCCGCGCACCAACACAGGCGGCAGCGCGACGGCGGCGCCAACGCCCACGACGATGAGCGGCCAAAACCGCCATGCCAGGCGCCACAGGTCAATCCCCAACATGGGCAGGACCGAGCCAAGCATCAGGGCCAACACGCCGACCGCGATCAGAGCCACGCCGGCGACGAGTGAAAATGATTTGTTCATGTTTATCTCCTCGATCTAGTTACGTGTATTCTCGCATTACAAGATAGTTGCAATCAACGTCAACACGGCGACGATAACGCCAAAGGCCAGGGAGGTTGCTGCCAGCGTCCAACCCAAAAAGCGATTCGCTGGGCGGGCAGATTCGCCCTGTTGAGCAAGCCGCCGCGCTACCGCAATTGAGCCGCCGACCAGGATAGGCTCCAGCGGCCACAAAAAGAGCCAGTGGGACCAGTTGCCGGTGATTACGCAATACGTCAGAATGATGCCATTGCCCAACACGATGCCGGCGGGAATGAGCAGCCAGGCCGAGCCGGTGGCGCTCATTATGGTGAATAGCACCATCGCCGCCAGGAACAACTCGACCGGCCACCCCATCATAAACACATTCCATTCCGTATTATGAGAGACGACCGAACCTGTGATATTGCAATACGCCAGCACAATGATCGCCGCAAAAATGGCTATCCAGCCGCGCCCCGATAGGCGGGGCAAGCCACGTTTGGAAAACGCCCGGCGGCCCGCCAGCGCGGGAGTGGCTTTGGCCGCCAGCCGCTTGCCCAACGTCGCGTCGGTTTCTTCGCTGGCAAACTGCGCGTCTGCAATTTTTTCGCGCGCCGTGCCGGAAAGGACTGCCACCGATTCGGCGGGGGCCTGCGGCGTGCTGAACGACAGCGGCAGCGAGATGCGTTCCGGCAATTCAACGCCGGCTTCCTCGGCGGCCTGGCGCAATGCCTGCGCCATATCCGGCGCGCTTTGGTAACGATCTTCCGGGCGTTTGGCCAACGCTTTGAGCAAGACGCGCTCAAACGGTTCGGGGATGGCGGCGTTCAACTTGCGCGGCAAGGGCAGCGGATCGTTGAGGTGCTTCATCAGGATCGCCAGCGGCGTATCGGCGTCAAAGGGCGTCTGCTGGGTCAGCATCTCGTAGAACACGATGCCCAGCGAGTAAATGTCGCTGCGGGCGTCGCTCTTGCCTTCCAGCCCCTGCTCCGGCGCGACATAGTTCAACGTGCCCATCAGCGCCCCGGTGGCGGTGTGGCGCGTGCTGCCCATAATCTGCGCGATGCCAAAATCGGCCACCACTGCCTGGCCGCGTTTGGTCAACATGATGTTGGCCGGCTTGATGTCTCGGTGGATCATGCCCTCGCTGTGCGCATACGCCAGGCCATCCAGCACATCCAGCAGGATACGCGTGGTTTCGCCCAGCGGCATCGGCTCGCCTCGAACGCGGTAGTCACTCAATCGCGCTCTGAGCGTGTCGCCTTCGAGCAACTCCATGACCATGTAGGAAACATTGTCTTGCGCGTCGAAATCAAACACCTGGACGATGTTGGAATGGCGCAGCGTTGCCACGGCTTGCGCTTCGCGTTTAAAGCGGGCCAGGAACTCGGGCTCTTCTGCCAGGTCCGTGCGCATCACCTTGATCGCCACGTAACGGTCGAGTTGCGGGTGATAGGCCCGATACACCTGGGCCATGCCACCACGCCCCAACGGCTCCAGAATGCGATATTTGCCCAGTGTTTGTCCTTCTAAAACGGTTGCCATCTAACCTCCTCGTACATTTGTCAACCCTGGTATACGATACCACGTTTCTCTCCGGCGTACCTATCCGTTAGCTAACAGCCGACTATCGTCTCGTCTACAGGTTTTAACCACAGATGAACGCGGACTTGCGTTCATCTGTGGACAGTAAAAACCACTTGGCCACCCAAGGGGGAAGCGAAAAGGCAAGCCTTACGTTTCGCGCACGACGAGCTTGTAGCCCAGTCCGCGCAGTGTGATCAGCAATTGCGGATTGGCGGGGTCGGGTTCCAATTTGGAGCGCAGCCGGCGCACCAGGTTTTCGATTTGATAGTCATAGACGCCTCCCGAGCCTTGATCGTATTCGGGCCACACGGCATGGCCAATCTCGTCTTTGGAGCACACCTGGCCGGGGCGTTTGTAGAGATAGGTGAGCAATTCAAACTCTTTGGGCGAGAGCGCCACCGGGCGACGATTCACGCGCACCGCGCCCGCCGCCGCGTCTACCTCCAGGAGCGGGAAAGGCGTGTCTGCATACGTAATGTCCGGATCGTGAAAAACCAGGATCACGTCGCCCACGGTAATACAATCCCCATCACGCAGCGCCACAGGCGCCAGCACGCGCTCGTCGTTGAGAAAGGTGCCGTTGGTGCTGCCCATATCTTGCAGCGTCACGCACCGCCCCTCGCGATGCACGCGGGCGTGTTCGCGCGAGACGCGCTTGCTGGTGATAACAATGTCGCACTCGACCGCGCGGCCAATGGTGGTCGTCTCGCCGCTGAGGAGATGCTTGCGTTCGGTAGGATCGGTCAGGAATGGGATGTTCTCGTTTGCAGACATACGTTCTCCAACTTGCTCTCTGAATGACACAGCCCATTATAGACAATGCGCCCCGCGATGTCAAAAGCCGAAAAACAGCCCAAATTTTTAAGGTTAGGCACTTTCCACTTGTGGTATAATCCTAGCCGCCGTTCTTTATTGATTACTCGTCATTGGTCGTTTTATGTCGTTTGTTCATTTGCATGTCCACAGCGAATACTCGCTGCTCGATGGCCTGTCGCGCATCCCGCAGTTGGTCAAGCGCGCGCGCGAATTGGGCCAGCCCGCCATCGCGCTGACCGATCACGGCGTGATGTACGGCGCGATCGAGTTTTACAATGCCGCCAAAAAGGCCGGCGTCAAGCCCATCATCGGCGTCGAAACGTACCTCGCGCGCCGCTCGCGCCACGACCGCGACCCCCAAAAAGACAAAAGCCCTCACCACCTGCTGCTGCTGGCGCAGAACGACGCCGGCTACAAAAACCTGCTCAAGCTGGCCAGCCTGTCTCAACTGGAAGGCTTTTACTACCGGCCGCGTATAGATAAAGAGCTGTTGGCCCAATACTCGGAGGGCGTTGTGTGCGCCACTGCCTGCGGGTCGGGCGAAATCCCGCGCCTGTTGCGCGACGGCCAGGTGGAGGCGGCGCGGCGCGAGGCGCAATGGTACCGGGACGTGTTTGGCCCCGAGCGCTTTTTGCTCGAGCTGCAATGGCACGCCGGCATTCCCGGCCTGGAAACCATCAACCGCGGCCTGGTGGATTTGGCGCGCGAGTTGGGTCTCAAATTAATCGCCACCAACGACGTGCATTACGTGCTGGCCCAAGAAGCCAGCGCCCAGGACGTATTGTTGTGCATCGGCACCAACAGCCTGGTGAGCCAGCCCGATCGCATGCGGATGACGGATCAATCGTATTACCTGAAAAGCCAGCAAGAGATGGCGGCGCTCTTTGGCGAACTGCCGGACGCCCTCAGCAACACGCTGGCCGTGGCCGAGATGTGCAACATTGACCTGGGCATAAAGGGCTATCACCTGCCTGCCTTTCCCGTGCCACAGCCGCACACGGCCGAATCGTACCTGCGCTGGTTGTGCCAGGACGGCCTGCGCCGCCGCTACGGCGAGCGCGCCGATAGCGCAGAGGTTCGCCAGCGCCTGGATTACGAGCTGGCGGTCATTCACCAGATGGGGTTCGACACGTACTTTTTAATTGTGTGGGACCTGACGCGCTACGCCGCCGAACGCGGCATCTGGTACAACGCGCGCGGCTCGGCGGCCGGCTCGGTGGTGGCCTACTCGCTGGGCATCACCCGCGTGGACCCGTTCGAGAACGAATTGATTTTCGAGCGATTCCTCAACCCCGGGCGCATCTCGATGCCGGATATTGACATGGACTTTCCGGACGACCGGCGCGGCGAGTTGATTGAGTACGCCGTTCAAAAATACGGGCAAGATAAAGTGGCGCAGATTATTACGTTCGGGACGTTGGGCGCGCGCGCCGCCGTGCGAGACGTGGGGCGCGCCATGGACGTTCCGCTGGGCGAAGTGGACCGCGTGGCCAAGCTCATTCCCGCCATTCCCGGCAAGCCCGTCAGCATCGCCGAAGCCATCGAGCAGGTGGCCGAGCTTAAAGAGATTTACGAAAACACGCCCTACATGCACAGTTTGCTGGATACGGCGCAACAACTGGAAGGCGTAGCGCGGCACGCCAGCACGCACGCCGCCGGCGTGATTATTTCCGATTTGCCATTGATCGAATACGCGCCGCTGACCCGCCCCACCAAAGAAAGCGACGCCGCCAACCTGGGCACGGTGACGCAGTTCGACATGAACGTCTGCGAATCCATCGGGTTGTTGAAGGTTGACTTTTTGGGGCTGTCAACATTGACCGTCATGCGCAAGGCGTGCGACCTCATCAAGCAGCTTGACGGCGTCGAATTCGATCTCGACACGATTCCCTCCGACGATCCACAAGCGTTTGACCTGTTGAGCCGGGGCGACGTGGCGGGCGTGTTCCAGGTGGAAGGCGCGGGGATGCGGCGCGTGTTGATGGATATGAAGCCCGCCCGCTTTGAGCACATCGTGGCGGCCATCTCGCTGTTCCGTCCCGGCCCGATGGAATACATCCCCACGTATATCAAGCGCATGCACGGCCAGGAACCGGTCGAGTACAAGCATCCCCAATTGGAATCCATCCTGGCGGAAACCTACGGGATCATTGTCTACCAGGAACAAATCATCCAGGTGGCAGCCCGGCTGGCCGGCTACGCGCCGGGCGACGCCGACCAGATTCGCAAGGCCGTGGGCAAAAAGATCAAGGAGAAAATTGACGAGCACCGCGCCAAGTTTATCGCCGGCGCGGTGAGCAAAGGCATCGCGCAAGAAATCGCCAGCGCCATTTACGACGATATTGAATTCTTTGCGCGCTATGGCTTTAACAAAGCTCACGCCGCTGCCTACGCTTCAATCACGTGCCAGACGGCTTATCTGAAAGCGCATTACCCGGTCGAGTACATGACGGCCCTGCTCACAGTGGAGCGCCACAACACCGAAAAGATTGGCTTTTTGGTCACCGAGTGCCGGCGGATCGGCATCCCGGTCTTGCCGCCGGGCGTGAACGAAAGCGAGCTTGAATTTAGCGTCGAGCGTCAGGCTGCGCCCGGCTCCCCACCCTCGGCGCTTGGGGCCATACGCTTTGGCCTGGGCGCGATCAAGAACGTGGGCGATGGGCCGATCACCACTATCCTGCAAGCTCGCGCCGGGGGCGGCCCGTTCAAGACGCTGGACGATTTGTGCCGGCGGGTAGACTTGCGCGCCGTCAATCGCCGCGCATTGGAAAGCCTGATCCGCGCCGGCGTGCTGGACCAGTTCGGGCATCGTTCGCAACTGTTGGCCGTGATGGATCGGATGATTGGCCTGTCGGCGCACGCTCACCACGCGCGCGACGTGGGCCAGATGACGCTGTTTGGCGCGGTGGCCGCCTCACCCGATGCTTCGATGATTTCACCCCTGCCGGAAACCGAAGAAGCGCCGCGAAAAGAAATACTCGCGTGGGAAAAAGAACTGGCCGGCGTGTACCTGTCGGAGCATCCCCTGGCGCGCGTGATGGCGGACCTGGGCAATATCGTCACGACCATGTGCGGCCAGATCGGCGAGGATATGAACGAGCACAAAGTGGTGGTAGCCGGGTTGGTGACCTACGTGCGGCGTCTGACGACCAAGAAAGGCGACCCCATGGCATTTGCCGGCCTGGAGGATCTGAGCGGCTCGACCGAGGTCGTGATTTTTCCGCGCGTGTGGAAAGAGACGCAGGCCTTGTGGCAGCCAGACAAGGTCGTCATCGTTCACGGGCGCGTGGACGCGCAGGGCAAGCAGCCCAAGGTGTTGGCCGAATCGGCGACGGATCGCTTTGTCCAGGCGCAGCCGGCCGACACTGCCCACCCATACACACCCACGCCCAATTCGCATCTCTCGCACGCGCTCGCCAATGGCGGCGCGGCCAATCACAGCCCCGTGATTGAATACGCGCCCCCGCCGCCGTGGGAGGCGGAGGACGTAGAACCTCTGCCGCCCCCGCCGCTGGATGCGCCGTCTAAAACCTTGCTCGTCACTTTCCGGCGCAGCAGCAACGAGCAGCGCGACATTGCCAGCCTGCGCCAGGCGCACCAACTGTTGATAGATTGCCAGGGCGGCCACGATAGATTCAGTTTCTTGCTGGTGGGCGGGAACAATGGCAAAACCTTGCTTGAGTTTCCGAATCACTTTACAAACTATTCACCCGATCTCAAATTGAGCCTGGAACGCCTGCTGGGGCCAGGCTGCGTGCGCGTGATAGACGAGTGATGGATATGAGACCAACCGAACGCGTACAGGCAGCATTGGATGCCTTGGAAAGCAACATCCGCGTTGTCGAGTTTGCCGCCAGCACGGCCACCGCCACAGAAGCGGCAGCGGCGGCGGGCTGCCCCTTGGGAGCGATTGTCAAATCGCTGCTCTTCCTGGTGGATGGGCAGCCGGTGATTGTGCTGGCCGCCGGCGACCGGTTGGTGGATCAGAAACGCCTGGGCGCGTTTTACGGTGTGGGCAAGAAAAAAGTCAAGCTGGCCGATGCACAGACCGTGATTGAGATGACGGGCTACGAGGTGGGCGGCGTGCCGCCGGTGGGGCACGCGCGCGCGCTGCCGGTGTTGATTGACGAATCGTTGGGCCGCTTTGAAATCGTGTGGGCCGCAGCGGGCGCGCCGAACGCCGTATTCCCCATCGCTTACACCAGATTGATCGAAATCACCTCCGGCCGCGCGGCAGACTTGGCTCAAGAGCAACCATTGTCAGAATGATTTAGGGATGGTATACTCAAGAACCACATCGAGAGATTGAGTGGTTCTTGCAAGGTCTGATTGTGCAAGGACGATACCATGTCAGGAGAAGGACTATGAAAAAACGTATAGGTGTGTTGACGGGCGGCGGCGACGTGCCGGGCCTGAATCCGTGCATCAAAACGCTCGTCTATCGCGCGATAGACGAGGGATACGAAGTGGTGGGAATCCGCAAAGGCTGGGGAGGGTTGCTTTATTACGATCTGGATAATCCAGACAGCCACGAAGAGCACATGCTCATGCTCGATAAGCAGCGCGTGCGCACCATTGACCGCACCGGCGGCACGTTCTTGCACACCAGCCGCACCAACCCCAGCAAAGTGCGCAGGAGCGAAGTGCCGGATTTCTTGCGCGACAAGACGCCTGAAGGCGAAGATGACAAGGTACCGTTTGATTTTACGCCGCACGTGTTGAGCGTGCTCGAAAAGTTGGGCATTAACGTGCTGGTGCCCATCGGCGGCGACGATACGCTCAGTTACGCCGAGCGCCTGCACCGCGAGGGCTTTCACATCGTCGCCATCCCCAAGACGATGGACAATGACGTGTACGGCACCGATTATTGCCTGGGCTTTTCGACCGCCGTCACGCGCAGCGTAGAATTTATCCACCAGTTGCGCACCAGCGCGGGCAGCCACGAGCGCCTCGCGGTTATCGAGTTGTTTGGGCGCAACAGCGGCGAAACGTCGTTGGTCGCCTCGTACCTTTCGGGCGTAGACCGCGCCATCATTTCCGAGGTGCACTTTGACCCGGAAAAACTGGCGAGATTCCTGGTGCAAGATAAGAAAAACAATCCCAGCAATTACGCCATGGTCACCATCTCCGAAGGCGCGCAAATGGTCGGCGGCAAGATCGTCGAATACGGCCAGGCCGACGCCTACGGCCACAAGAAGCTGGGCGGCATTGGCCTGATCACGGGCGACGCGCTCAAGAAAATCACCGGCCAGGATATTTTGTACCAGCAGGTGAGCTACCTGATGCGCTCCGGCGCGCCAGACAGCCTGGACTTGATGGTGGCAACCAATTACGCCAATATGGCCATTATGCTGATCAATCGCGGCGCGTCCAACCGCCTGGTGGCGCTGCGCAACGGCACGTACACCAGCATCCCCATCGCCACGATTATGCAGGGCGTCAAGCGCGTAGACGTGAACGAGTTGTACGATAGCGAAAATTATCTACCCAAGGTGCACCACGTAGACGGCAAGCCGATGTTTTTATATTAAAGGTCGGAGGATCTATGAAACGCATCGGAGTTCTTACCAGCGGCGGCGACGGACCGGGCCTCAACCCCTGTATCCGCGCCGTCGTGCGCACATCCCTGGGGTTAGGGCTGAGCGTGATGGGCATCCGGCGCGGCTATGCCGGCTTGATTGACGGCGAGATTGACGAATTGACGGCGCGCTCGGTAGGCGGCATCATCGGGCGCGGCGGCACGTTCCTGGGCACGGCGCGCAGCCCCGAGTTCACGACGCCCCACGGCCAGCGCGAGGCGCTGCGCAATCTGAACCGCTACGGCATTGAGGGATTGGTCGTCATCGGCGGCAATGGCTCGCTCACCGGGGCGCTGCGCCTGCACGAGCAGGGCGTCAGGGTAGTGGGACTGCCGGGCACCATTGACAACGACCTGGGCGGCACGGACATCACCATCGGCGTGGATACCACGCTCAACACCATTTTGGATGCGATAGACAAGATCAAAGACACTGCCTCGTCCCACCAGCGCGCGTTTCTCATCGAAACGATGGGACGCAACTGCGGCTACCTGGCGCTGATGGGCGCCATTTCCAGCGGGGCCGAATTAGTCTTGATCCCCGAAGTTGAGACCTCGCTGGGCGATGTGGGGAACGTGCTCAAAGACGCCTACATCCGGGGCAAGGCTCACTGCATCATCATCGTGGCGGAAGGCTGGAAACCCGGAGTGGCAGAACTGGAGGCACATCTGAAGGCGAACCAGGAAGAACTGGGCTTTGAGGTGCGCACCACGGTGTTGGGTCACGTGCAGCGCGGCGGCGCCCCCTCGGCGTACGACCGAATCTTGTCCACGCGCCTGGGCGCGGCGGCCGCCGAAGCGCTGTACGCGGGCGCGTCTGGCGTGATGGTGGGGATAGTCGGCAGCAAGATCACCTCAACGCCCCTGGAAGAAGTGATCAAGCCGGTCAACAAGGTCAAGGAAGATTTGTGGAAGTTGCAAAAGGCAATGGAAAAGTGACACGGGAGATAGCGATAGAGATAGGGAGGCAGGCTTGTGTGGCCCGCCTCCTTTTACACTTTTCGCCTTTCACTTTCAAACATCAAACAATCACCGGCTCCTGATATACCCCGAATACCTCGCGGAACACGTTAGTGATCTCGCCCAGCGTGGCATACGCTCTCACGGCGTTGAGGATAAAGGGCATCAGGTTAGCCGCGCCCCTGGCCGCGTCGCGCAGCGCGGCCAGCGTCGCTCCCACACGCTCGTTATCGCGCGTGCGGCGCAGTTCTTGCAGGCGCGCGATTTGCCGCCGCTCGCCGTCGGGATCCATTTGTAGGAGGGGGATGGTGAGCGGCTCATCTACCACGTACTCGTTGACGCCAATGACGGTGCGGCGCCTGTCGTCAATTTCGCGTTGATAGCGATAGGCCGCCTCGGCGATTTCGCGCTGGAAAAAACCCGCCTCGATGGCGGGCAGCACGCCGCCAAAATCCTGGATGCGCTGAAAGTAATCATACGCCTGCCGCTCGATGCGATTGGTCTGCGCCTCTACAAAGAAACTGCCGCCCAGGGGGTCCACCGTGTTGACCGCGCCCGATTCGTGCGCGAGGATTTGCTGAGTGCGCAGCGCGATCGTTACGGCCTTTTCGGAGGGCAAGGCCAGCGCCTCGTCCATCGAATTGGTGTGCAGGCTTTGCGTGCCGCCCAACACCGCCGCCAACGCCTGCACCGCCGTGCGCACAATGTTGATTTCCGGCTGCTGCGCAGTGAGCGAACAACCGGCCGTCTGCGTGTGAAAGCGCAGCCACCAACTGCGCGGTGATTTTGCCCCAAACGTTTCCTTCATCTCGCGCGCCCATATCCGCCGCGCGGCGCGATACTTGGCAATCTCTTCAAAGAAATCATTATGCGCGTTGAAAAAGAAAGACAGGCGCGGCGCAAAGTCGTCCACGTTCAGACCGCGCGCCGCCGCCCAACGCACATACTCCATGCCATCGGCCAGCGTAAAGGCCAGCTCTTGCGCCGCCGTGCTGCCCGCCTCGCGGATGTGATAGCCGCTAATGCTGATGGTGTTCCACCTGGGCAAATGCTGCGTGCCAAACTCGATGGTGTCCGTCACCAGGCGCATCGAAGGTTCGGGTGGAAAGATAAATTCCTTCTGGGCGATATATTCTTTGAGAATGTCGTTCTGAATCGTCCCGCCCAGGCAGTCCATCGGCGCGCCCTGCTTTTCCGCGGCGGCGATGTACATGGCCCAAATCATGGCCGCCGGGCTGTTGATCGTCATGCTGGTCGTCACCTTGTCCAGCGGGATACCGTCGAGCAGGACCTCCATGTCCTTGAGCGACGACACCGCCACGCCGCACTTGCCAAACTCGCCCAACGCCTCCGGCGCATCGGTGTCATAGCCATACAGGGTGGGCAAATCGAACGCCACCGAAAGCCCCGTCTGCCCTTGTTCGAGCAGGTACTTGAAGCGCCGGTTGGTTTCCTCGGCCGAGCCAAAGCCGGCAAACATCCTCATCGTCCACAGCTTGCCGCGGTGCATGGTCGGATGGACGCCGCGCGTGTAGGGATACTCGCCCGGATTGCCCAGGTCACGCGGATAGTCCAATTCGGCCACATCCAGTGGCGTGTACAGCCGCTCGATTTCTTCGGACGAGGTAGTGATAAAGCTCCCGGCGCGCTCCGGCGAGGAGGCCAGCGCTTTGTGCAAAGTGGTCTTGTCCCACTTGTCGAGCGCAGATTTGAGGTTCTGAAGGTTATTTTGGTCGAACATCATCATCCCCCTGATTCGCGATGGTCAAGCTGCTAGCAATTATAGCACATTGTCTCAAGCAGGCGCTCTCCGCCTTCCACCTGCGAACCGCTACGTTTGCGCAAAAGCTGTCAGCGGCTCCTCCAGAGGCTACCTCTTCGCTATACTCCGGGGCGTTGTGCTGCGCCAGGCGCGAGATGATGATCGCTTATCTCAAGAAGGGCTTCGCCTTCGTGGGCCTCAGTGCGCCCAGGCCAAAGCCCACCAAGCCCGAGACCGCGCCGCTGGCCGCCCCCACACCTACTGCGCGCCAGAAGGCGCCAGAGCGTATGTAATCGCCCGGCTTCTGACCTGGGTGGATCACCACGTAACTGACCGCGCCGCCGATTCCGCCGATGGTCGCACCAACACCCGCCGCGCCCACCGCCGCCAATAGAGAAGGCGCCACTTTGCTGCTGGAGCCGGTGTAACGGGTCGCGGCTGAGACGCAGGTATTATAACAGATGAGCGGATGGAGGATGTCCATCCGCTGATCATTATTACCGAGAACTTTCACTGTATCTAGAATGGTGCGTCAGTGAGAAACCAAATGAACCCGCTAGCGTCCATCATCGTGTGCCTCTTGGATAAATCACCTCCCCGAGCAGCGAAGCCAAAAACACCAGCACCACACCACTGCCACCTCCAGCACAGACGGTTACTGCGATGCCCATCAATTCAATTATTTGCCCCGGCCAACCGTTAAAGACTTGATTTATGACCAAGATCAAGACAATGAAAAATAAAGCTCCTTCCAGTAATTCAAGAAAAAAGTCTTTTCCTCCCCCATTATCGCGCATGTAGGGATAATACCTGAGTGTGATAAAACAGACTACCAGCGCACCGAGTACAGACAGTGTGCTCAGTGGGATCAAGCGGGGCAGTAGGCCATGCAACCAGGCACCCATCTCTGGGCCTAACATCCACCAGCCAATACCCAGACCTGTGAGGGTGGGGATCGAAAGAGATAGTATCAACATTAGCCATGTTTGCGAAAACTTGGACAAGCTATCACCTCATCGAGATGACCCAGCAAAGACATTCTGGCCGTAATTGGAGTTAAAGGTGCCATTGATGTAAAGGCTCAAGCATTTTACTAGCCACATGGTGCTCACATATTTTTCGAGTAGCTTGGCGCCGGCTCCACGTTGTACAATGCCTCGCTGAAACACCTTTATTGCCAACTCATGGTCCGCTCTATTCACCAACATTCCCACTGCGACAGGTTGCCTTTGCCGACCTATCCTGGTAAGTGTAGTACCTTCCTTGAACAAGGCTGGAGCATATCGCCCAACGGTTTTAAGTAGGGTTTTATTCACGCCCACTCCCAAAAGTCCAAACCCAGCGCCCCACACAAAAGTTTTGCTGAACCAAGACCCAACCGTTTCGTTCTGCAACGATTCTCCCCAGGACCTTCCTCCAAGAAGATGTTCAGTCAGCCGCCCGCTCACATCACCAGCCATGCCGGTCACGCCGCCCATCAGTATGCCTGCAATCAGGTGAGTGCCCCACGCCCACGGCATCGCCGCTGCCAGGCTCGTCGCCACAGCCCCGTTCACATACATGCCTGCCATCGCCGGCCAGTTGAAGCAACCACAGGCGAAGGCTTGAGAAGCCGCAGAACTCAGACCCGCAACGGCGACGGCGATGGCCCACGGCGCTCCACTGGCGATCAAGCCGCCGCTCAGCGCGCCCATCCCAATGGCAATTGCCAGGTCGCGACTATTGATTCCACTGTTCGCTGGCTTGGTGGCAAAGTAAACAATCGCACCCGCAGCGCCTCCAATTCCAGCGCCGATAAGAATATTGACAAACTCGCCGCTGGGGTCGGTGTAACGGGCAGGATTGTTCAGCGCATAGGCATAGGGATGCAGCGTGCCCGGCAGCGTGGCCAGCCCCGGAAACGGGTCGCGGCTGAGAAAGCGTCCAGTCTGGGCATTATAATACCGCGCCCGCAAATAGTACAGGCCGGTAGTGTCATCTTGCTGCTGGCCGGTGAAGCGGAAGGGTGTGCTTGGACCGCTGGCGCTGCGCGTCCCGCCAAACGGGGCGTAGGCGTAATGGGTTACAAAGCCGCCTTGCGGATTGGACAGGTCGCGCACACTGCCCAACCCATCGGTGTGATAGTACAGCCAGTCGTTCGGGGCGCTGCGGCGGGCCGGCCAGACTGAGGCTACGCCACTGGATTATGCAATTGGTAAGGTTCGTTCCATCGCTTCAACAATTAGATAATCGCCATCTGGTCTCGCTTGGTTTCTTGATGAGCGACCGCCACCTCACTCAAACAGTTTCTCATTCGCAGCTAGTATGGACAGGAAATGCGACCACTCTGATTGGGATAGCTTAATGCGATCCCGCCATCCCGTCTGACTATGGAAGCATATTTCCGTTTTATGCGTCTCTTTCCTGAAGCACAGAGTTGTATTGGAATAGGGAGAAAATTCGGCCACCTCTATGTCATTCAACAACATCGTGCAAAATGTCCGCCAAGCTGTTCTAGGAATATCCATGAGGAACATGTGTTGTAGGAACAAAAATTGCGCCTTGTGCTCCGCCTTACTTCTTACAAGAAGATAGTCGTCATCCTCAAAAACCACTGTGAACGTTTCTCTTGAATGGTAGTCTAGGGACCAAAACTCTTTCATCTTCTTTATGGTATCACTTCTAAACTCCCACTTCTCGAATTCGTCTCTAAGAACGCAGGCATCATCGCACACAGCAGTTGGATCATGAGGTTCATGAGGAAATGGTGGAAAGCATAGAAAGTTATCCTCTCCCGTAATGATCTTGCCCGAGATAGCACAAGGGGTTTTTCCAAGTATCACTAAAGCCATGAGCAAGTCTCCTTATGGAAATCTTATAACGGTTCCATATTCTGTGATAATCAGGGACCAAGCCTGTTTCAAACTCTCAAGCGCGCGAAGGTCCCTCCCCGAAGGCGACAGGCGGGACCAGATATGCGTATGTGCGATAAGACGTGTTGTGCCTTCAGGCAACGCAACACCAAAGCGCGTTCCGCGAACCAAGATTCTTTTTCCATTTGCCCGCACAAGTGCAAATTCGTCGCCAGTAGAGCGATGAAGATCAGCCATCGTCTGAGCACTGATTTTCCCGCGGGGAACAACAACACTTGTATCAGAGGTAGGAAGAGTCCCCAAGTAGTCATCGCCTGAGCCAAGAATGATAGCTGATCGTGATGGTCTTAACCACCTTCCAATTCCAAACGTCACCCCGCCAAACACACCGCCGGTGATGCCGCCGACCAGCGCCGCTTCGAGCAGCCCATCCCACCAGTTGGCGCACGGCGTGGTCAGGTTGACGAACAACTGCGCGCCGGCCGCGCTCAACGCGCCGCCCAGCATCCCGTACCCAATCGCCGCCGCCAGGCTGCCGCCGCCCGGAATCAAGCCGCCGATAAAGCCGCCCACTGCGCCCGCGCCCACCGCGCGCCAGAACGCCGCGGATTGGACATAGCTTCCAAGCGGCTGACCCGGATGGGCCACCACGTAGCCCACCGCGCTGCTCACCCCGCCAATCGCCATACCGATGCCGGCTGTCGCCAGCAGCAGCGGAAACTCGCCGCTGGGGTCGGTGTAACGGGCAGGATTGTTCAGCGCATAGGTATAGGGATGCAGCGTGCCCGGCAGCGTGGCCAGCCCCGGAAACGGGTCGCGGCTGAGAAAGCGTCCAGTCTCAGTAGATCCAATTTTGGCCTATGACGTGCCATTCGGCTAGTAAAAAACGGAC
>CAZYXV010000017.1:0-92395 GCA_964651475.1 uncultured Anaerolineae bacterium
GCAATGACAGGATTGTGAAAAATTGCAATTTATGACCGCGTGCAGTATATCTGGTCTGGATCAAAAGTTGGTATTGCAAGGTTTGTCATCATGCCCTTTCGGTGTTACCCAGTTTTCTGCAAGTACTTGCCGGCATCAATCTTTCTTCATTATCAAGGGCAGGTAGATAGAGTGCTTCCAGTTGACGACGACAACCACCGGTCCATCTATATTGTTCAGCGCATTCGGGTCAACGATGCCGGCCGGCGGCTCTACGCTCACTTGGCTTCTAAACACCCCGCTCCAGTTGACGGTCCTGGCCGACACCGTCAGGTTGGCTGGCGTAAAGCCCGACAGTCCCATTGTGCAGGTCATCACTTCTGTCCCGCTGCTCCACTGGCAGCCCGGCCCGCCGGCCCAGGCGACGGTATCAGCCGGGCCAAAGTTAAAGGTCAGCAGCGCAGAGGTGACTGACGTCGGCCCGGCGTTGGTGACGGTAGCGGTGTAGGTAATCAGGTCGCCGGCCAGTACGTCGCCGGTTCCGTTCCGCGCCAGGCTCACGCTCATGTCAGCCTCCTCGGCAATTGTCTCGCCTGTGGTAAAGACCCATGTATAGGGCAGGTCCTCCAAGCTCTGATTGTCTTGGTTGGCGCCGGCCAGCACCTCCACGTGATAGGCAGTGTTGGGCGCCAGATAAGGATGGCTCAGATTGACGCGCATGTGCTCTGCGTTCCAGGTGGGTGTCAGAAGGACCGTCGGGCTGATGACGAGATTGAGTGTGTCTGTCTTCATGGCCTGGCTAAAATCCATGACGATAGGCTGGTTGCGCGCCACATTGGTAGCGCCGTCGGCCGGGATGACTTGCTCAATACGGTTGGGCTGAGGAGGCAGGCTCAGATTGAATGGCCCGGCATAGCTGAGATTGCCGGCCCAATCTTCGGCCTCGACCCACACCCGATAGTTGCCGGCCTGGAAGGGGCTGGGGGCGGCGTGATAGAGCCAGGCGCCGGCTGTGTTGGAAATCACGGTCGCATACTGGCCGCCATCCGGCAGCGTCATCCGCGCGCGCATCAGCCGCACTCCCCCGCCATCGCTGACCGAGCCGCTGAGATAAAGGAGATTGACGTCGGTCAAGGCGTGCGTGACTGTGAGAACCGGCGCTACGTTGTCCAGGCGGTAGGTCAAGGTCGTCGTCGGGCCGCGCAGGCCAACGCTATCAATGACGACCAGTGTGCGGGTTTGGGTTACGCCGTCCAGGCTGGCCACCGGCAGGCTGTAACGCCACTCGCCGGCCGTCGCGCGCTGATACCCAGAGGCATAGTATTTCACGGTCAAGCGACTGCGCAAGTACATTCCTCGATTATGTCCCTGCGTGTCGCACATTGACAAATACCATGTGTCTGTCGCATAACTGCCTGTCCCAAAGACACTGAGCGAGCCGGCCGGGCGGCGCACCGCCTCATAATCAGGCGGGAGAGTTGTGTGATCGGCGCCATCTTTCCACAGCGGCACAGCCGCTGCATCGTCAAAAGTTACATTGTAATTTTGAACCAGGGAACTGCCAGTGCCAGGCGCGGCCAGCAGTGAACTCAGGTAGTTCGGTTGCGGCGACGATCCGTACGTTAACTCGATCCTCAAATCGCTCCGGTTGGGATGAGAGATCACCAAGCCAAATCCCACGTCCCATATAAGATTAGAGCTAGAGATTCTATGGAAAATACCGCGGGCGCCCAAATCGCACCTGGGAATCCATGCGGGCGTTCCCTCAGCGACATTGTCGGTGATGTTAACTTTGAACGGAAGTTGGTCCGGCGGAACCAGATTGCTAATCCGAGTGCAGTCGCCGCTGGCCGAGTCGCAAACATCCAGCGCTTCAAGCAGGCGGTTATCTCCTGCTGCGCCGCTCCAAAGCATTTCATTCGGCCCAATCCACCCGTCACTCAATGCGGCCTGGGTCTCACTACTAAGCGATAGCGTTGGAGATATGGCATCTACCAGATAGACTTGTGTTGGTTTGTTATTGACGACAAGGTTGCCCCGCGCAAACCAGCCCGAAGTTTGCCCATACACATCGGTGGCGCGGGCGCGCACATAGACCCGATCATAATCGTTGAGCTGCTCAATAGTCACCGGGCAGGCCCATTGCCGGTCTGCGGGCGTTGGGTCCACACAAGTGAACGTCAAGGTATTCGTAATGAGGGGCGGATAGCCGCTTTGCAGATGATGGGTTTCGATCTGCACCGTGACGGTCGGCGCGCTGGACTGGTCGTACACCATGCCTTGAAACACGGTCTCGCCCAACCCAATCAGGCCAACGGCCGGGTCAGGGCTTGTAATGTCAATATATTCTGGGCCGGTCTGGTCAACTTCGTAATCCACATAGAGCCATTCCTGCGGATAGATGTAGCGCGCGGGTGGGCTGTAAATGGTGTCTTTATCTAGCACTACTATGCCCAAAGTGGCCCAGCCGTGATCATTCGCCGCGTCGTGTGCTGTGTCAATCACCCCCGTCAAGGTCCGGGTGATCCAACTACCCGCCGGGAGGGTGATGGGCAGTGTTTGAGTGATGCCGGTCAGGCGCAAGTGCCCCCAGCTTTGAGCGCGCAAGTGCACCCCGCCGATTGCCGTCTTGCCCGTATTTTCCAGGCGCACCGTTACGCTGACCGGCTGGCCATTCCCCACCGCCGGCGCGTTCAAGTCGTTCAAGTATGCCAGCAGCGGGCGAATATTCACCGACACAGGAGTAGAGGTGTCAATCTGCGGGGTACAGCCCGGCGCATTGGGAGTGGCAAAGCAGGCCGGGTTCTGTATGCTGCCCCAGCCAGTCAGTCCGGCCAGGTGTTCAGACACAGAGATAGGCAATCCATTGCCCAACAGGCTATAGCCTAGACCAAGCGCCCCAGCCTCCAGGCTCACATGCAGGTCAGTTGTGCTCTCGCCATCGCGCGGGCAGACACCGTCGCCCACTGACGGCCAATAGTAGCGCTGGTTCAAGCCCCAAGGTTGGTTGATTGGGGGGTTGCCAGTGGCCCACTGGCTGTTGACTTTGTTGCTGCTCGGCATAACGGCCCACAGCCTCAAGATGTCTGGCTGGGTGGCAAAGGCGGCCAGCCCCAGCGATTGGCTGACGGGATGGGTGATGCCCAAATCGGTGAATGGCACGTACAAATCGGTCACGGCTGGGGATTGGCCGGCGTCAAAAGTGTATTTGAGGCCTGGCGCGGGAACGGCGGTCCAATTGCTTCCTGTGTAGTGCCGCAACTGGACGCTTGTGCTGAACGGGGCAGTTGGGTTGAACTGCACATGGATTGCCCAGTCGGCCGCCATGCGATAGGTGGTGGTCTGAACGCGATACGTGGGCAGGTAGACATCATCGCCGTACTTGCCAAACGGATCATAGGCCAGCGTGCTGCCGCCCTCTTGGGTATCCAGGTAGACGAACAAATTACCATCCGTTCTCCAATCGGCGCCGCCCCAGGTCATGCGCAGGCCATCTCTATCCCATGCCGCGTAAAAAGCCTGCGGCTGGCCGGCCCCGCTGGGCAGCACGCGCCCGGCGATGCGATTATCCTGTCCCAGTTGATTGCACTCGGCTTGCAGCCAACCACAATAAGGCTGGCCGCCAGTCTCGCCTTCACCCATATCCACATAAACCGGGGTGAGTTCGTCGTCAACATACACCGGCCCCAGTTGCTTTACGCCGGGATTATCAAATGTGTCCATGCTAGACAGGCGCGCCCATAGCTTGTACTGCTGGCCGGCAGTAAAGCTCGCTTGCGTCGCCGTCAAGGGTAGCGTCTCGGCCTGCTGCACATGAGCCGGGGTAAGCTGCTGAGGATCATTGAACCACTCGACGGTATAGCCAGCCAGGTCTGGGCTGGTGCTGCTCGACCATTCCAAGTTTAGATTGGGCGACAGCACATCCGCGATAGTCATCCCTGGTGTAATTGCCTGCCCACCACTATAGGTCAGTGTCATGGTGATGGGCGGATCGGGCGGCACGGCATCGGCTGGCACAACCCGGCTGGTTTCGGCCACTCGCCCGGCAATGTCGGTCGCACGCACCGTCAGAGTGTAAGAGCGTCCCTCTGGGGGAGCCGTCAAGGCCGAATACAAGTTGGCCGTCCACGGTTGAGACGACAGTGGCCAGGTCTGTGAGTAGATTGCATCTTGCCAGCCGCCATCGTCCAGCCGGACAGTCAAGCTGTCCAGCCAGGTGGCTTCGCTCACCAGACCGCTCACCTTGATAATGCCACGGTCAAAGTTGGCGCTGTTGATTCGCTCGGTGCTCAAGCTCACAGCCGGGGGAGTGAAATCTACATAGACCTTGCTGAGCGGACCGGCCAGGTCACCCACTGGCGCGGCTGAGCTAATCACCGCGCCAGCCCAGTCGCTCAGGCTGGCCCACAAGGGATAGACGCCCTCTTGGGTGGGTGTATAGGTGGTGTTCCACGTGGCTTGCTGTATGCCGCCCGGCCAACTGGTAGCATAGATATCCTGAATCCCCAGGATCACGTGGAGGTTTTGGAGGTCATTCTGAGCGTACGCGGCCCCGGCGATTGCCAGTGGGGTCGCCGGTGTGCTGATGACGACGGAAGCCGTGGGCGTCACAATGACCACGCCCAGCGGCCAGGCCAGAGTGGTCGTGTCGCGGACTACTGTTGTGCATTGGCCCATTCCATCGCAAGCCACCAATTGATCATCTGGACTGGCGTAGAGTGTTCCCGCCAGTGGCGAGGTGTAGGTGTACAACTTGGAATACGAAAAGACGGCAGTGAACCAAGGCTCGCTGTGAAAAGTGGAAACTGTGCCAGGTACTGGGCAGGTGTAACCTTCCGCGCTCAAGTTATAGTCCCAGGCCAGGCAGCGGTAAAAGTCAAGATCGCCGGGGAAGCGCGGGGCAATGTGGGTCAGAATCGCTTCTGGCGCTCCGCTGTCCACCTCACCTTGCCAGACATTAGGCAGGGTAAGGGTATGGCTCAAACGGTCAGTGGCGCGCAGGTACAGTTGGTGCGCGCCCTCGGTCTGAGCCGGCACTTGATAGCTCCATGTAGAAAAGGTCTGATTAGCCGGGTAAAGTGTAGCCGGCTGCCATTGGATGGTGTTTGGGTTGCCCCAATCTTTCAAGTGCAGCAGACCAACCTCCAGTGTGTATACATTGGTTGGGGCTGGGCGGGCCAGCGCCAAGATTTGGTCCGCATTGAGTGGGCGATCATAGACTACCAACTCGTCCAGTTGACCTTTCAGGCCCTCGCCGATCAGCCAGTCGTCCACCGGGTTGGGCTGGCCAGCCAGTGTGCTGGTGATAGTCTGCATTACCTGGCCGTTGATGTAGAACGTCACCGCAACGCCGCCCTCGGCCAGGGGGGCCATCACAGCCGCCAGGTGTGTCCATTGGCCAGCCGGCAGCGCCGGGCCAGCGCTTGTGAATGTCTTGACACCATACAACTCGAGACGTTGCTGGCCGTCCAACAAGTACCAGTCCAAACCAGTGTTGGGGCTGATGACCTGGCTGGCGTCCAGGAAGTGCTGCTGGCCTGCGGTATCGCTGGGATTGACCCAGGCCAGCAGGCTAAAGCTACCGGCGCCGGCCAGCTCACCCAGCCGCCGGTTTGGCCCCAGGTTGATCGAGTCGCCGCCATCCAAGCTCAACGCCAGGCCAAATCGCCCGCTCTGGCCTGCTTGTGGACATGCCCCAGCGGTGCAGGTTCCCAGAGCATGACCGGCCGCGGTGTCTTGGAAGCGTGTTGCGCCGGACGGCTCTTCTAGGTGCATTGCCAATATCTGGCCGGTTGGGTAGGGCAGTGTGCTGAACGTGCCACTGATGGTGGGCAGGCCGCTGGCCAGCGTGCCGCTGAGCGCCCAGGAGCCTGCAGCGACCCGGTACACATCGGCCACAGGCGCTTGGCCGTCCAGTTGAACGGGTGATTGCGCTGTCACGGCCTGTGTGCTGCGGGCGCGCGCTCCAAATGCCGTCATGCCTCGCAAAGTGTTGGTGCTGAGGTTCCCCAGGCGGTCGGCGGCGTCCATTTGAACAGTATAGAGACCGTTTAGCGGGACGGTGGCGGTATAGATGATTTGCCAGGTGTTGCCGCTGACTGTGGCCAACTGCGGGCTGCTGACGGCTCGCCCCAGGCTGTCCAGGAGCGTGATAAAGACCTTGCCCACGCCGCTGCCGCTGTCGGTCACGCTCCCGTACAGGCTCAAGGGATGGGATGTATCCAGCACCACCTCTGCCCCGGTCAGGGCCGCGTCGAGGTTGATGGCGGGGCCGGTACTGTCCACGTTAAACGGCTTGGTGAGATGGCCCACGTGCCCCACGCTGTCGGTCGCCCGCAGTTCGAGTGTGTGCGCGCCTTCAGCCAGGTTGTGGTCTGGGTTAAAAGTCCAAACCCAAGCAGCATAATCCTGAATGGGCGTCTGCCAGCCGCCGCCATCCAACCGGTACTCGACACCGGTGACAGCCGAAGTAGCGTCGCTGACGATGGCGGCCAAGACCATGTCGCGGTTTGTGATGTAGCTTGGCAAATCGAGACTGATGACTGGATTGTCGGCGTCAACGGTGATGTTGTGCGAGACGGCCGTGTCGTACCAGTGGACCTGATATTCGTAAATGTGCTTGATGGCGCGCGCGCCCAGCACATAGTTATAAACTACCACCTCGTCAGTTTGCCCAACCAAATTTTGGCCGATGAGCAGTGGGCTGGCGTCGTAAGCAGCCGGGGGCAGGTCGCCAATTCCAACTTTGTTGCCATTGACGTAGAGCGTAGCGTAGTGGTTGTCGGTACTATAGGTCGCCAGGATGTGTGTCCATTGGTTGAGCATCAGGCCTGGATAATCTGGCAAAGGCTTGAGCGCCTGGGATGGGTCAGTCCCTTCCGTTCCGAAATAGACCAGCGTGCGTGTGACGGTCTCGCTGCGGCCCGGGATGAACAGGCTGAAAGATCCCTTGCCAGCCAGGATTTGGTTAGTGGTGGTGAGTTCCTTGCTCAGCTTGAACCAGCCGCCAACGCTGAAACCATCCCGAAGGGTAATGTTGTTGTCAGGCTTGGTCAGGTACTGTGTGCCGTCGAATACAGTCGCCTGGCGCATCCAGCCTTTTTGGCCGGCGGCCGGGCAGGCGGTGCAGGTGGCGTCATAAGCATCGCCGGGCTGGGCGGCATTGTCAAAGTGGCTGGTGGGGGTAGTGCCGAGCGGCTCGTACAGGGCTTCGTCCAGGTGCAGGCTGGTGACCGGCGCCTCTTCTTTTAACCAGCGCACTTGTTCAGCCGTCAACGCGCGGCCGAACATGACCACCTGGTCCAGGTAGCCTTTGAAATAGCCGGTGCCCTGGCTGAGTGCTGTGCCGGACCCGATGGTGGTCTGTCCGGCGCAGGCCATAGAGGCGTTGAGGGCGGGCGTGTTGCCAACAAGCTCGCCGTCGCGGTACAGGTAAATCATGACCCCATCGTAGATGGCAGCCAGGTGGACCCAGGCATACTCCGGCGCAGGCGTGCTGTCCTTGACGGTGGCCGCCATGGAGGGTAGTGTCCAGATTTGCGCTTGTGGAACGCCGTTGTTGTCCAACCCCAAGCCAAAACCGCAGCCGCCGCTTTCTTTGTACGAAATGATTGGCTTGTAAGTTGCGTTTCCGCCTGGGGTGCGCTGTACCCATGCGGCGAGGGTGCCCCCTGTTATCCCATCGGGAGTATTCAGGCTGAGACTGTCGTCAATGCCGTCAAAGCGAGCGGCCTGGTTAAAGCGGCCGGGCAGGCCGCTGGCCGGGCAGGTGGCCTGCGGGTTGCATGTGGCGGTATAGCCATTGGCTGTGGCGTCGGCAAACTCGGCCCGGCCGGGCGTCTCGTCCAGGTCAATCTCGAACACCCGCTCGGCCGCCAGGTACAGGGCCTGGACCTCGTCTTCCGACAGCGCCCGCCGGTACAGCGCCAGCTCGTCCATAGCGCCCACGAAAGGAACAGAGGGGTTGGTGTGGCTCAGATACAGGCGCAGTTTGCCGTCGCCGCCGGGTTCTTCGATAACGTGCGCGAAAAGCGCATTGGTGGGCTGGCTGTAATCGAACGTGTAACTGCCGATAAAGTCATCTCCACCGCTGTCGTCGTATTCATAGACTTTGAGCTTGGTCCCGCCGCAATAGTCGTGTGGGTCAGCATTCGTGTAAAAGGTTTCGCCGGTGTCCACATCCTCAATGACCCCCCACCACCGGTGGTCATACCCATCGTCGTCGAAATAGCCGTAAAACTCGGCGTGATCGCCGGCATCACCTGGTTCATTTATGCAATACACCCTGGGATTTTCAACCTGGGCGCAGTGCGTGGCGCGCCCGATGTCGAAATTGTCGGTGCCTGTTGGCTTGCCGCTCAGCCCGCAGGTGCCTTGGAGCTGACCATTGACATAGACCTTGTAGCTGCCCCCGCTCGTTGCAGCATTGTAGTCGTAGGTGGCTACGACGTGATTCCAGGCGTTCAAGCTCAGCAGATCGGGGAAGACACAGCCGCGCCAGTTGCTCCCGTCACCAAAGCCTACCTCTAGCCCAGTAGTGCCGGTGATAAAGATCGAAGGGTAGGCGTCGTCAGAGGGGGCGCCGCGATAGTTGCCGGGGCTGTCCCACTCGGGCGAATATCCCCACACGCCCTGCCGCCCGGTCGTGGTGGAATCGGTGGGCTTGATCCAGACTGACTGGCTAAACTCGCCCTTGGACAATTTCAAGGCGCTAGTGTCCGGCACACTCAGCGGCACGCCGTTCAATTGCACGCCGCGCTTCCGTGCGCCAGGGACAGACTCTGGGCACTGGCTGCCAAGACAGACAGCATGCGTTTGCACACCTCCAGCTTCGTCTTGGGTGCTGCATGTCGTGAGGCCGCTGGATGTGGTACATTCCAGCGTGTCCAGGCTCAACTTGAAAATCGGTTGGCTGTACAGCGCCATCACCTGGTTGGCGTCCAGCGTGGTGGGATAAATCTGCACATCGTCAATCAGTCCTGCAAAGAAATTCGCCCCGGTTTGCAGGCTGCCGATGCGCAAGGAGGGTGGGCTGGTCAGGCTGGCCGTCGAGGCGTGCGTGTAGGCGACCAGCAAGCCGTCCACGTACAGCCTGATTATGCCGCTCTCCTTGTCGCGCGTGGCGGCCACGTGGTGCCACTCGCCGTCGGCGACAAACTCGCTCTTGATCGTTGTGTCGGGGTTGCCTACGCCGAACAACACGCGGCCATTGCCCAGGCTGACGCCAAAATCATTGGCCTCCCCGGCCACGTTGCCGTCTACCAGCCCCATGCCGTACCACCACTGGTTATCATAACCAACCCATTGGTCGGATTTGAGCCAGAAAGCGATTGTAAAATCGTCGGCGATGGGACGCGGGATGGAGATGGCGTCGTCAATACCGTCGAATTGGACCGCCTTCCCGATATAGCCCGAGGCGCCGGCGGTGGGGCAGCTCGCGCCCGAGCATGTGCCATCGTTGCCGTGCAGCGAGCTATCGGTGAAACTCGTAGCGCCCGTGCTCTCGTCCAGCTTTAGCCACAGCGCCCGGTTGCCGGCCTCGCCGCGCAGGTCCGTCATCATTGCCCCGGCCCGTTGGGTCAAGCTGACCGGCCCCGAGGCGCTGATGGAAGAGTTCACCACCGTCTGGTTGGTCACCGTCATCGCCTGGCGCGGCGCCAGGCTGTATACCAGCGGCTCTGGATGGGGGTCTTGGGAGGCTGGGAATTCGAGTTCGAGCAGCCCAAGCGCATAGATATCGCGCAGCTTGTTTTCAACCGTGGCGGTGTAGACGATGGCCTGCCCCGGCGCTACGATGCCGTCGGCGTCGTCAATGTCCGAGCTCATCTCTAGCACATTCGGCAGCGAGTAGACACGCGGGTTAAAGTGATACACCTGCTCCAGCTTGTCGGTCAGCCCGTCGCTGTCGGTATCGGGGTCGGTGGGGTCAGAAGTGACGTGGGTGTATAGGGGTTGGTCGTTTGCGTCAAAGGCATAGACGAAATCCCATCCATCAACCTCTTCCTTGTCGCTCAGCCCGTCGCCGTCGCTGTCGGACAGTTGTGAGCGGGTGTTGTAGCGCATCTCGTCGTAATCGTTTAGCCCATCGCTGTCGGCGTCGTTGGCCAGGGCCGGCAGGGCGTGCTGCAGCTCGTAATAGTCGCTCAGCCCGTCGCCGTCGGTGTCGGTGTAGGCGTCGTCGGGGTCGTTGCCGCCGCTTGCCCGGCTGCGCAGCCCGTCGCCGTCGGCGTCTGCCAGGGCAGGAAAGCGCTCGTCCCAGGCCAGCGTATAGCCTCCATCGCCGTCGGGGTCAGCTAGCGTGTAAAACTCGTCCAGCGAGGCCGGGAAGACGTCGAACTTGAAATTGTCGCCCAGCGAGATGTCCATGCTGTCTTCCTTGTCGCGCAGCCAACACAGGCTGGGCGGGATGATGGTAAAACGCACCATCAGCGGGTCGGACACACATTCTTGGACCAACGTGGCATAGCTTTCCACCAGGTGCAATGGAGGGCTCCAGTTGATGCCGGCCTGGGTAAACTTGACGTTGCCGGTCTCGCCGGCGCGCTGGGTTGCCTTGTAGCGCCGCTGGTCCAGCGGGTTTTGGGCGACCTTGTCCCACTCGTCCCACATGTCCCGGATGTCAACCGATTTCTTGTCGTCCTTGTCCGGCGTTATTTTGTAGCGAAATGCGGCCTCTTTGAGGAAGAGGTCGGCAAATTGCCAGATGTAGAGAATGCCTGGCCCAAAGTTGTCAATCAGGTCTTGCAAGGTGGAGAATTTGCCATGTTCGACCAGGTCTTCGATCTCGCGCTGCATCTTTTCTGGCTCGAAGGGTGCGTTGCGATAGAGGGTGGTGATGATGTCGGCCTTGACGGTCAGCCGGTTGCCCACCATAAAACCCCTGGCCGGGTCAACCAGCTTTAGGCTGAAATTGGTCGGGATCACGCGGTTTGGCGCTTGCAGGTCAACCAGGGGGGTCTGGTCGTAAATCAACAACTCGACGCCCTTGGTGAGCAAGCCGGTGATGCCGCCGCAAACATAGTTCTTGACAATATCCCACCCCAGGCCGTTGGGCTTGGCCGTTTTCTCGACAACCGTGCAGGCCAAGATAATCAGCGCGTCAATCGCGCCAATGATGGCGACGATGATTGGGCCGGCAATGGGAATAAGGCCGATTGCCAGCATCCAGGCTGCCACAATGATCGTGGCCACCGCAGCCGCCAGCGCCTGGTCAAAGGCCAGCGAACCAAACGCAATCTTGCCGGCGATCACAGTGACCAGGAACATGCCGATAGCGACCACTGCTGTGACGATCAGGGCGATGACGGCCGTAACGACTGCGGCCCGGCTGGCTGCCTGAAAGGTCTTGGTCACGCTGGCAATGGTGCTGCTCAAGCCATTCCTGGCGATCAGGGGGACAATATCCTTGATGGCCATGAGGGATTTGGCTGCCAACCCCACCATGAGAGCCGCCATGATGCTCTGGCAGATGTACTCTTCCCCAGGCACGTGGATGCCGGCGAGAGACAGGAGTGTAGTCGTGGCGTAAAGCATGGCGGCCAGGCCGATGGCGGCCGCCGCTATTCCCAGCCCCGTCCCGCGAACGACTCGCCACGCGAGCGAGTCGCCTTTGATCGGGCCAAAGCCATGCAGCAGGAGGTTTTTCAGTGTGGCCATGCCGCCGCCATAGCCCTTGGCGTTGTTCTGGCCAAGCGCCTGGAGAAACTCGAGCTGTGCTTTGGCGGCGTCTGCTCCAAAGACAGCTTTGAGCGCCTTGGTGTCCAACAACTGCCGGCCAAAGGTCCACCAATTGGAGTGGTCCGCTATCGCCACGTGGGCCGTGATCTCTTCTACCACGGCCTTGGCCGCTGCGCCGGCGCCGGCGGCCGCCTTGAACGACACGTCCTCGTCCTGGCAAGCATAATCGAAGGTCAGGGGAGTGCCGTCCAGCTCGACTGCCCGGTTGAGGCCGGTATACATGCCCAGGTAAAACGAGGTCGCGATCAGGCCGGCGCCCGTCACCGCGTCGGCGTCCTGTCCCCAGCCGCCGGCAGCCTGAAAGACAAGCCCCAGGCGTGCCCTGAGCTTGACCGCGTACTCGTCAACCGGATCCGACTTCCACTTTTGCGCTTCGCTGTCGTATGCAAACGGCGCCCAGCTCAGTGAGGCCAGCACATTTTCCGCCACCAGATCTTTGGCCATGTTCACTTTTATTTTTGAGGTCTGCAGGATGCCTTTGTAGGGTGACGCCGTGTATTGGACGACCTGGCTGTTGTCGTTCAAACTGATCAGGCGGAAGCGCTCTTCGCGCGCAAAGAGCAGGGTGGGATTGGCGATCTTGGGCTGGCTGCCGTTCATAAAGGCGCTGTTCAATATCTGGGGCGTGATCGTCATTGGCAGCGTGGGCAAGTAGCCCTGGTGCGGGAAAGAGTGGGTCACTACCTGCAAAGCGTCAGCCGGGATGCCCCATCGCTCGGTTTCGTTGGCGGTGCTGCCGGTGTGGAAGCGCGTCCAAATGTCTTCCAGCGTCAAATCTCGCACATCGCCATAGCCGTCGCCGTCGGTGTCTCGCCCGCGGGCGGCGATAAAGGTCTCGTCCAGATCATTGGCCAACGCCCACAAGTAGGATTCGTAATAGCTGGCCGCGTTATAGCCGTGGCTGAGGGCATAGTCGGGCTGTTCGTAGACGACGGCGGTTTTCAGGCCGCGATCTTCGCGCAGTTCAAAGCCGGTCAGGTACCAGTCGTCATAGTAGGAATGGACGATTGTTGTCATTTCATCCCAGTGAGAAATATCCTCGCACCAGTCCGCAAAACGGTCCTCGTCTTCCAGGTGTGGCTCATAGTCCTCAGGCACCGAACGGCACACATCGTTCTTGGCCTGGATGGCCCAAATCAGGCGGGCTGTCTGGGCGGGGCCTCCGTCTGCCACGCCGGTCTGCCCACTGGCGGCCACGCTGGGCCAGTAAGCCATGCGAGCGGAAAATGCCACCGGACTTTCTCCGACCGGGTCTTTGACCAATGCCAGCGGCACATAAGCGGCTAGATCGCCCGCCTCGTTGAACTTGCGGACCGTGATATTGAACATGTCAGTCTGTCTGGCGTCTAGCCAGGCCGTCACAGGCGTGCTGGCCGTGATTGGCGGCGCGCCCGGTAGAATAGGCAGGTTGCCATAATGCCCTTCCTTGTAGGGGATGACGATCTCTAGCATCGGGATCAGGCGCATGTCGCCATTGGCGTCCTGACCGCTGCTCCCAAAGGTCGTGTCGTGGACGCGCTGGATCTGGCCCTCGGTGTCGCCCGAAGGCCAATCGAGCACATTCAGGCTGTACCACAAGTGCTTGGGATTGACCGGGCGCAGTTGAAAGTCGGCAAACACCGGCGTGTCGAGCTTGAGATTGTTCATCTCGAAGGTAAATGCCTGGTTGGCCAGCCCGACCAGCTTGTTGGTCATGGTGATGCTGATCTGGCTGACGAGGCGAGTGCGGGCGGTATCAACCTGGTCCGGCACGCCGTCGTTGTCGTCGTCGAAATCAAAAGCATCTGGTGTGCCGTCCAAATCGGTGTCAATTTGCGAGTTGCT
The DNA here is from genome assembly GCA_964651475.1 of uncultured Anaerolineae bacterium. Taxonomy (GTDB): domain Bacteria; phylum Chloroflexota; class Anaerolineae; order Fen-1058; family Fen-1058; genus JBGSMF01. The sequence continues at coordinate 13,540 of CAZYXV010000017.1, forward strand.
GCACCGGGCGCTGCCGTCGGGATTTGTAAGGCCGCAGGCTAGCTCACCACTCTCGCTGACGGGCGCCTCAAGGCGATCAATGATCTGATCGCCGTTGCTGTCTACGTCCAACGGGTTGAGATACCAGTGCTTGGCCTGGTCGTCCACAAAGCCGCGCACCTCGGCCCCGTCGTTGATCCCGTCGCCGTCGCTGTCGGGGCCGTTGGGGTCGGTGCCCAGGTCGAACACCTCGGTGCTATCCTTCAGCCCGTCGCCGTCCGTGTCGGCCAGGGCTGGATCGGTACCGATGCAGCCCTCTTCCACGTCGGTCAGGCCATCCAGATCAGAGTCGGTGCCATCGTCCGAGACTAGCTCGTCGCACAGGTTGGATGATGTGGAAGCGGAGGCGGATGCCAGGATGGATGGCGAATGGCGGATGGCGGATGGCGGATTGTCCGCGGTCCGAGATCTGACGTCCGAGATCGCCAGCGGGTCGTGCTGTGGATTCCAGTCCTTGGCATTCAACTCGTCCTGCATCTCTTTCTGCGCTTTGGCCGTTTCGCGCTCACGCTCGGATGTGGCCTGCGATTGAGCCTGGCGGACCGAAAAGGCATACACTTGCCGGCTTTGCAGCATCGGCGTGAGCAACATCGAGACAATCACCAGCCCGCAAACCAGCCCGTAGCGCACACGCGACGGATGAAACAATCCCCAACCGGCCAATCCCAATACAAGTGCCAGCAAGCTATAGGTGATCAGTTCATCAGAGCCGGGCAGCTCGAGTTGCCTTGGATCAAGACCGCTCACCCCAAGCGCCGCGCCGGGTGTATCGAGCCAGCCGGAAAAATCGGTGGTGATGGCTATTTCGACTTTCTCTTTGCCATAGGGCGGAAACTCGGCGTGGATTACCTGGCGCAAGGGCAAGCCGCGGCTATCCAGCCAGATTTCGCCTTCGCCCGTCATATCCACGTATACTCGCGCTGTGTCCAGTTTGATGCCCGGCGGCAATTCACCTTTGCGCACCAACTCGTTCTCAAGCTGATCGCGCATATAAGCGGCAAAGGCTGGGCCATTGAGCTTGAAGCTATAGCGGCTAAAAGTCACTTGCGCCCCATCCGCCGGGTTCAGTTCGCGTGTCTCGCTGCCTTGCTTGACAACATCCTGAACACCGGCCAGGTAGCCCAATGGATCGTTGCCCGGCGCAAAGGCATGGCTCAAGTCGTCCAGGTCCTTCCATTCAGCCTGGCCTACTCGCCCCTGAGTCTTGCCCTCTGCCACGCGCAGCTCGATAGCGCCGTCGCGCGAGCCGGCGCGCCCCTCGCCGGCCCATAGCGCCATTTGGAGCGTGTCGGCGCGCCGGTCGGCCTGGCCCTCGATGTACATGCGCTCGGTTTGGCTGCTGAGGCCGGCATTTTCCAGGTTGGGCAGCGGCCATGTGGTCTGAACAAGCTCAGTGGTGTAACGATAAGCTCCCAGGCTGTTGGCGCGCTTCCAGGCCGCCTCGACCTCACCGCGGTCAGAGAGTTGGGAAAGCGCGCCAAGTGGACGGGTTGCTATAACTAGGGCTGCAATGAATACAATCGAGGCAATGCAAACAAACCAATGATTGCGTTTCATAGAACAACTCCTCGCGACACAGTATTGACCATTTGTGGATTACGCCTTGGTTTCTCGGTATTCCTCTGTTTGACTTTTTTCTCCGTGTCCGGTATTCTTGGAAAACTCGGACACTGGCTGCGCATTCCGGGTTTCGGATTCCAAAAAGGCGAATAGATCGGACATGTTGGCAAAGGACAGTCGTTCCCCCGTTCGCGCACAGTCCACCGCCGCGCGCCAGGGGGTATCTGATCCATCGCACCACAAGCGCAGCACGTAGAGGAAATACGGAGCATTGTGTTTATCCAACATACTTTCCATTATACAAGCCCATCATCAACAAACTATCAACATAGATCGCTTGGAGGGCGGCAGGCATGGCGCATTTAGCTATTGCATTGTTGGGTCATTTTGAGGTCAGCCTGGATGGGCGGCCACTCACCCGCTTCAGAACGGACAAGACGCGCGCGCTGTTGGCCTACCTGGTTGTGGAGGCGGATCGCGCGCACCGCCGCGAAATGCTGGTTGGGCTGCTGTGGCCAGAAATTCCAGAGTTGGCCGCTCATCATAACCTGAGCCAAACCCTTTTTCTGTTGCGCCAACTCTTGGGCGATCAGACTTGCGCATCACCCTTTTTTCTGGCGACCCGGCAAACGTTGCGCTTTAACCCAGCCAGCGACTATAGCTTGGATGTGGAAGCTTTTCAAGCTAGATTGGCCGCTTGTGTCCAGTGCCCGCCGGAGCGCCTCAGTCCCGCTGATGCGCAAATGCTGACCCAGGCGGTGGCTGGCTATCGCGGCGAGTTTTTGAGCGACCCCTGGCAGGTCAACAGCCCCGCATTTGAGGAATGGCGGCTTTTCAAGCAAACGCAGTTTCACCTGTTAGCAGTAGATGCGCTGGATTGCCTGGGGCGGTATCACGCGGCGCGCGGCGAGTTTGCGTTGACTGCCGACTATGCCCGGCGTCAAATTGCTCTAGAGCCGTTGCGCGAGGCGGCGCATCGGCAGTTGATAGAGGCGCTGGCGCGAGACGGCCGCCGCCCAGAGGCGCTGGCGCAGTATGCCGCATGTCAGGCCATGCTGGCCCAGGAATTGGGCATCGAACCCGCGCCGGAAACCAACGCGCTGTACGCGCAGATTCGCGCCGAGCGTCTGGCAAAGGTTCCACCTGCGCCGCGCGAACAAACGGGAGTTGGACAGCGGCTTTCCCCGCTCGCCTTTGTGGGCCGCGCGCGCGAACTGGCTCGCCTGGACGATGCGCTGGCGTTGACAGTAGCGGGAAAAGGGCAGGTTGTGTTTGTCACCGGGGAGGCTGGCAGCGGCAAGACTGCGCTGCTTGAGGCTTTTGCCCAGCGCGCTTTGGCTGCATATACCGATGCGCTGATTGTCGCGAGCAGTGGCAATGCCTATACGGGACTAGGCGACCCATATTGGCCTTTCATCGAGATGCTGCGGCAATTGTGCGGGCTTGCCGAAGGCGGGGCCGCGCTCTCTCGCTCGCAAGCCCACCGCCTCACAGGCGTCTATTCTGCCATCGCGCCCCTGGTGGCGGCGTGTGGCCCGGATTTGGAACGTTTTCTCGTCGGGGGAAAGCCAGACCTGGAACAAGCCAGCTTGTTCGACCAAATTACGCGGGCGTTGCATGCCGTGGCTGCCCGCTATCCGCTCATTTTGCTGCTGGACGATGCGCAGTGGGCCGATCGGGATTCTCTCAACTTGCTGTTTCACCTGGCCCGCCGGCTTGGACAGCGGCTCTTGATTGTTGGCGCGTTTCGCTCCGATGTGCTCGGTCAGAGCTATTTTTCCCAGGCCTATCTGCACGAGCAAGATGCTGACCAGCAACATCCCTTGGCCAGGCTTTTGAGCGAGTTGCAGTGCCATCTGGGCGATATCCAGCTTGACCTGGGGCAGGCAGCAGGGCGGGAATTCATTGATGCGCTGGTGGATAGCGAGCCAAATCGCCTGGGGGCAGAGTTTAGGGAAACTCTCTACCGGCATACCAGTGGGCACGCCTTGTTTGCCGCCGAGTTGCTGCGAGGAATGCAGGAGCGCGGCGACCTGGTGCGCGACGCGCAAGGATACTGGATTGAGAGCGCGCACATGGTATGGCGCATGCTCCCTGCGCGTGTGGAAGGCGTCATTGCTGCGCGCATTGGTCAACTGCTGCCCGAATGGCAAACCATGTTAGCCGTTGCCAGCGTCGAGGGCGACGAATTCACTGTTCAGGTGTTGGCGCGCGTGTTGGCTCTGTCCGAGGCCGAGATCAGCCGCCGGTTGAGCGGCGCACTCAGCCGGCATCATTACCTGGTCACACCGTTAAAAGTGCAGCAGGTGGGACCACACAAGCTGGCGCGCTATCGCTTCCGGCACCTCTTGTTTCAAACGTACCTGTACGACCGATTGGATCCGGTAGAACGAGCGCAGTTGCACCTCAGCGTGGGGCGCGCGCTAGAGGGCCTGTATGAGGAGCGCGCTGCCGAAATCAGCCTGCCGTTGGCGCGGCATTTTGAGTTGGGAGAGGAAATAGACAAGGCGGTAGAGTATCTGCTGCAGGCCGGCCAGCGCGCGCTCCACCTGGCGGCCGCCGAGGAAGCGCTGCGGCTGCTGACGCGCGGGCTGACCTTGCTCCAGCGCCGGGCCAAGTCGCCGGCGCGCGCGCAGCAACAAGCGGAGCTGCAATTGGCCCTGGGCAACGCGCTGCTGGTCAAAGAGTGGAGCGGGCCAGAGCGCGCGCGGGCTGCCGAGCGCGCCTACGACCTGTGCCGGCGCACTGGCGATCCCGATCAGGTCGCGCGCAGCTTGCTGATGCTGGCCGATGTCAACTTGGCGCGCGGCCAACTCGACCAGGTCGCAGCTGCCAGCGCGCAATTACTCGCCCTGGCGCAGTCAACCGGCAATTCGTTGGCCCTCGGACTGGCGCACTATACATTAGGCTCGGTCTGTTTCTTCAAGGGCCAGTTTCTCCAAGCGCGCCAATATCTGGAGCAAGTCATCACGCTATTCATTCCCCATCCTTCCGCGCGGCCTGCCCAGACCGGGGCTGATATCGGTGTGAGCAGCAGGGTCTGGCTGGCGAATGCCTTGTGGGTGATGGGCTATGCGGATCAGGCGGTCGAGCGCAGCCAGCAATCTATCGCCATCGCGCGCGATCTGGGCCATGCTTTTTCATTGGGTTTGGCGCTGTGCATCGGCGAGCTGCACTTGCGTCAGTACCGGCGTGAACCTCAGGCGCTGCGCGCCGTATTACAACAACTGGCAGACTTGGTTGGCGATGCCCAGCAGAGCTTTTTCCAACTTTGGGTCAGGCTCTTTCAGGGGTGGTTGGCAGCGGTTGACAGTCACGATCCAGCCGGCCTGGTCCAAATCCGACAGGCTCTCGATCAGTGGGAGGCGGCTGGCGCGCAGGGCGGGCGGATTTACCACTATTTGCTACTGACCGAAGCGTACCTGGCCTTGGATCAGGTCGAACCAGCACTTGCAACGCTAGAGCAGACCCTGGCGCATATCGCTGCGACTGGCTTGCGTTTCTTTGAGGCAGAACTGCTGCGGCTGAAAGGAGAAGCCTTGCGCTTGCTCGCCCGCCCCGCTGAGGCAGAAGAGTGCTTCCTGCGCGCCATCACGGTGGCGCAGGCGCAAGCCGCCAAGGCGTGGGAGCTGCGGGCTGTGGTGAGCCTGTGCCGGCTGCGGCAGGTGGAAGGAGGGCCGTCTCAGTCTGAAGCGGCGCGCCAGCAGTTGGCTGAATTGCATGCCTGGTTCCGCGAGGGATTGGACACGCCCGATTTGCAAGCGGCGTTAAAAGTCCTTTGACCTTGCTGCCCTGTGAACTGCCTACTCGAAAAGGCCGAATTCATTGTGCTAACCGGACGCCGGCGCGTGGGCAAGACAGCGCTGCTGACCGAGTTTGCCACCTCCAGACCCGGCGTGTATTTTCTGGCCTATCTGGATTCAGCCGAGATGCTGTTGCGCAATCTTTCTGCGGCCTTGTGGGAAGCCGAACATGGCGCCAGCGCCGCGTCTGGCTCCTATGGTTCCTGGTTGGGTTTGTTCCAGGCTGTAGGGCGATTGGCTGCTGGCGGCCGGTTTACGTTGATCCTGGCCGAATATCCCTATCTGGCCGATACGGGCGAACGGCTGGCTTCTACGCTCCAAAAAGTATGGGATGAAACGCTGCAACATTCTCAGGTGTTCCTGGTGTTGTGTGGCTCGCACATGTCTGTGATGGAGCGGGATGTGCTCAATCGGGATGCGCCCCTCTACGGACGCCGCACCGCGCAGTTGATGCTGCGTCCATTATCGCCCAGGCAAATGCAGGGCTTTTTGCCGGAGCGTAATCCGATCGAGTTGATTGAGGCCTACGCGCTCACCGGCGGGATGCCAGCCTATCTGACCGAATTGCGCCATGGCCGTTCGTTCTGGACTAACCTCAGCCACACCACGTTCGACCCGGCCAACATCCTCTATCACGATGGGTTGACCCTGCTACGCAACGAGCTGCGCGACCCGCGTCACTATGCTGCAGTGCTGCGTGCAATTTCCAACGGCTATCATACGCTGTCGGCTATCGCACGGGAAGCGGGCGTAGAGCGCAGCAGCCTGCCATCTTATCTATCCACATTGCAGGGGGCCGGTTACGTAGAACATCGCGCGCCGGTTGGCATTGCACCCGCCGCGCGGCGACGGCGTGGAACGTGGCACATCACCGATCCGTACGTGCGCTTTGGGGGACGCTACATTTTGCCCTGCACGGGCGCGATTGAACAGGGGCAAGGCGCTGGCCTGGTGGAACAGATCGTGCGCCCTACCTGGGAGCAGTTTGTCGCGGCGGTATGGGGGGATTTGGCGTGCGCCGCCGTCTATGACCTGGCCGCGCGCCACGCGCCAGGCTTTTGGCCGGAAGCGGTGGGATCGTGGTGGGACGCCAACCGCCAGATTGACTTGGTGGCGGTGAGTTATCAGCAGCGTATTGCCTGGCTGGGCGAGGCCAAATGGCGCGGCGAGCCGATGAGCCTCCATTCTGGAGGCGGGCAGTCAGCATACGTTGAATATCAGCGATGGACAGGCGAGCGTGCGCCTAGATGCAGCAAGAACATCAACACTCCCGTCGCCAACACCGACCACAACGGATACGTGATGAACGCTGGATGACGCGGGTCGCGCACATCCCGGAACAAGCGCTCAAAGCCACCAAAGAAATGCTGCACGGTGACGACCAAGACCTTGATCAAGTCCACCTGCGCTTGCTGATCCGCGTCCAGGGACTGTTCCGCTAGCTGCGGTGTATCATTGGGTTGAGTTGTCTCTGAGTTCGCCATAAGCACGCCTCCAGGAAATCAGTAAGGATGCCCTCAGTATACCCCTGGAGGCGGGATGGTGTACACTGCGCGAAAAATTCTGTTACGAGTTGGAGCAAACACACGATTTCCCAAGTGAAATCTGCGCGAAGAAAACGTATTCTTCATCGCTGCGGCAGGATTGACCCCGAGAGTTTTATCCAACACCGTATCATCCCAGCCATTTTGCCAGGCGATGCTCCTTGAAAGAATCTGGGCCGCATTGGCAGCGAGGTGTTCGTCAACTGGTAATGACGTGGATTAGGAATCGCGCGCGCCTCATCCCGCCAGTATGTCGAGTTTTGCGTAAATTTGTTTCGCCCGCAGTTCAACTGCGGGCGAACTGGCAAATTACACAAGGTTTGCAATACAGCCCTCATCCCGCAACGGCGATGAGGATGATGCCAGACACAATTAGCACTGAGGCCGGCACACGCAGAGCCGCTTGCCCTTCGTGCAGCCAGACCGCGCCGATCCACGCGCCCAGCATGACGCTAATCTCGCGCACTGCCCCAACATAGCTCACGTTGCTGCGTTGAACGGCCATCAGCACCAGAGTGTAAGCCAACGTCGTTGAAACGCCCGCGGCCAGCGCCGTCCATTTTCCGATGCGCCATTCGTGGCGCATCACCTCGCCTCGCAGCCCCACCCAACACACCGGCGTCAGCACTACCCACGTCCCAAGCAAGACCAGGTACAAATACGGCAAGGGCTGAAGGTATTGGACGCCGACCTTGTCCACGGTCGAGTAAACGCCGATGAATACTCCGGCCAGCAATGCCCACCGGCTGCCCGCTTGCTGCCAGGATGTGAGCGGTTTGAATACATCGTTGATTGAGCGCAGGTTGAGGCTGTACAGCCCCAGCACAATCAGCGCAATGCCGAGCCAACCGGCCGGGGTGGGCCGTTCGCCCAAAAAGATGCCGGCCCACAGTGCGATGAACAGGGGCGCCGAGCCGCGCGATAGAGGATAAGCGACGGACAGGTCGCCGCGCGTATAGGCGGCGCTGGCGGCAATGATATAAGCTGCTTCACCCAGCGCGCTGACTATCAATGCGATCCAGGCGGTGGGCGGCCAATCCCAACGCAGCGTCAACACAATCGGGCTGAACAGGGCCAGCACCCACAGCAGCCAACACCACATAAAGGCCAGCTTGCTGGCCGCGCGCTTGTAGGCTACATGCGCGCCCACATGCAAACAGGCGGCGCACATGAGGAAGAACAAAGTTGTGAACGACACGTGTTTCAGACCTGCGCCGGGCCAGCGCCAATACTCGTTAGGATTTTTGCCGTCAAAACGTCAACGCCTCGATACGGTAAATTCCGTCGAGGCAAGCTTGTGACGGCCCAGATAGACCATCACCCTATGCCGGCCGCTGCTCAATCCTGCTGGCGGCGCATCCAGGGTCGCCACGATATAGCCCGGTTGGTAACGATCATCTCTATCAACCAGAACGTCTCCGTTGTACTCCAATAGAAATCCCAGGGGTATATTAGGGCCAATCCCTTCGAGATACCCGCAAACGTGGATTTCTTTCACGCCCACCGTTATGGGATAGGTGACCGAAATCGGTGTCCCGTTCGAGTCCAGCCCCGAACAGATGGAAAGTTGAGTGATTTGGGCCTCGTAATCTATTCGCCAGGTGCGCCCATAAGTGGCCAGCAGAAGAATGGCACTACAGGCTGCGAACGAGACCCATACAATCACAACACCGCGCAACGAGTTTAGTCGTGCCATCCTCCAAACCTCACCGAGAAAGTGTGGCTATCCCTTACCTGAAATAGAATCATGTTTACGCAGGCTGCTTTTTCGGCTTCGGAGCGTAACTCACCGGATACTTTTGGGCGTTATTGTGCTGTGCTGCTGGCTCTCCCGGCCTATGTGTTGCGCAAGATTAGGGGCAGGTAGATCATTTTGACCCCCACGATAAAACGGGCGCTGGCCTGGCCCTGGCGCTGCGTGTCCGGCCAGTAAGCAGTGCCGGACGTGTGCACAAAGTGGGCTGTGTTCTGAACAACAGTGCCGTCAGGCACGGCCACGTCGAGAGTGGCGGGAATCGTCAGCGTGACGCGGCTGTTGGCCGCCACCGTCAGCACTTGATCCAGGTTGGTGCCAATCACATAGGCCGGCAAAGTATCCGTGACGTGCACCTCGGTCGCTATGGCTCCGCCTTGATTTGCCAAAACAATCGTATACGTCAGCGGGCTGCCCGGCGCAGCATCCGCGCCGGAAAAGGCCACCGATTTGTCAATCGAGAGCACGGGCACCGGGTCGCTGCGGCAGAGGAGCACATCGTCCACACTCCAGCCTTCTTCCACGCTGCTGCGGTACCAGCCGTCCTTTACCATCCGGAAACGAATGTGCACACTGTCCTCGGGGGCGACCAGCTTGCCCAGATCCACCATAGATTGGATGTAGCCTTTGCTGTCGCCCGAAAAGGCCGGGCGCCCGCCGATGGGACTGTAGTTAGTCGTCGTTACCACGGTGGAATAGCCGTTTTGGATATAGTTTTCATCACCCACGTCTACCCACTGCCCGTCGTTGACCTTGATCTCGACCACGCCGCCATCGGAAGCATAATTCGAGTCTTTCATTTCAAGCTCATATTTGTGGATAAAGACCAATGTGGGTGAGATGCCTCGCACAGTAATGGTCGGGCTGGCCAGATACGAGTCCTGGTTGAATTCGTTTTCATCATCTATGAACCAATAGTTATTCCCGCTGTAACCGCCATCGGTGCGGCCCTGCCAGTTGTCGTCTCCATAACTGCTGGCGACCGTCCAATCCTCAAAGCCGTCTTCGTGGTCATCGTGAAACAGGGACGTACACAGCGTCGGGCCAATACTGGATATATCGAAAAAGATATTGTTCGCACACTCGACTTTGACGAGCAGGCTAGTGGGCGGCGTGTTGGGCAAGGTGATGGCTTCTTTACCATCGTTGGGAGTATTGGCCGCCAGCGTGGTGGGAAAGCTGTTGCCGCCATCGGTGGAAAGCAAAATGTTGATATGGGAGCAACTCACGGGCGCGGCGGCGGTTCCCGCCACATCCCAGCTAACCGTTTGCTGCGATGCGCGTGGCAGGGCCATTACGCCGGTGGGAAACGTTACCCGGAACGGCCCGGCAGAGCCGGCGACTGTTACCGTCATTGCATCATCGCTGACGCCGCCCTGGCCATCGCGCGCGATCAGCCGGAATTGCATGTCCCGGTCGATGGTGGGCAGCGACTCGCCGGGGCCATAATACGACCCATCGAGAATATTGACCAGGCGGGGCAAAATGCGCACCGGGCTGGTGATGGGAGAAAAGGAGCGAAGGATGGGGCGGGCGTTGCCATCGTCGTCGCGGTTGGGAACAGTAGTGGTGTACGGTTCGGCCCCGAGGTCAAATTCTTCCCAGGTATACGTGAGGGCGTCGCCGTCCGCGTCGCTGCCCGAGCCGTTCAGGACAAAGGGCGTTCGCGCCGGGATGGTATAGTCCGGGCCAGCTTCCACAGCCGGGGCCGTGTTGCCCGTCTCGGTGTGGGCGCCGCACATGCTCCCCTCGTAAAGGGTGACGTAATCAATGACCCGATCCATGCTGCTGACGTGGAAATAGTCATTTCTGCCCTCTCCGCTATCGAGGATGGATTGGTTGCATTGGCCCGCGTAGGACATGATGGTAGAGCCGCTGCCCGGCTCATAGGCTTGATAGTCGGCCCGGCTGCAATTGGAGGCATTTTGGGTATGATGAGAGTTGAATTGGTGTCCCACTTCGTGAGCGGTCTGGAGTACAGAGCCACTGCCTGTTCCCCTTGCTTTGTAGCCATCAATGCAGGGGGTGCCTAACGTCGCCACGCCGCTGCTTGCAGACCGAAAGCAATGCCCCACGTCGTAATTGGCGCGGCCAATGACGGCGTCCAGGTTGGCCTGGTTTTCGCCCAGGATGGCGCTGGCGTCGCTGTCCGTATAGGGGTCGGCGTCGCCGTCGGTGTAGATGATTTGGTCGTTATTAGCGATCAACGCCAGGCGAATTGAAAAATCGCGCTCGTAAATGCCATTCACAGCGTTGATAGTGTTGACGATGGCGGCCAATGTTTGAGTGATGGTGCCGCCCTGTTCCTGGGCATATTCGCCGGTCGTGGCCACTGCCAGCCGGTAGGTGTGGCGAGTGGCGTGCGACCTTGACGTGGCGTTTGTGGCTCGCGGCTCATGCGGGACCGCAACAGTGTCTATATCATCGCCCCAGCTATCTTGATCTATAGCGTCTTGTTCGTCAAAGCACATGTAGCGCGTTGCGTCTCCGCGGCGATAAGGAGCAATGACAAAGCGCCGGGAGCCAATGTCGAGCGTCGCCTGAAACCCGGCCGCCGTCCAACTGAGTCGGGCGGCGGCAGTGGGATCGTCCACGCCCCAGCCGAGATAGGTCTTGAATTCGGGGAACTTGGCGGCCAGTCCCGGCTCCATCATGCTGTATTCCTCAATGCGAAAGTGGGCAGTCCTGCCGTCTGGCAACGGCAAGGCCAGCACTGCAGGCTGCCCGGTATGGCCTTCCAGAGGAGCCTGGGCAAGGGCGGCTTTTAGCCGGCTTACGTCGGCGGCCACCAGGCGATAGCGGGCGGGAAGCGGCTCTGCCATTCCGGTGATTTGAGCTTCGCGCCAGATGCCATCAGCGTCGCCCTGGCCTGCATCAGGAACAGACAACGCGCTCCCGGCCGGCGCAAGTATCAGCAATGCCAGCAAAATAATCGCGCTGCCTGACAAGCAAAAGAGCCGTCTCTGAGATGTGCTGACCGTGTTTGCATTGAACAAGTCGTGTTTCATAATGTTTGATCCCTTTACCTAAATACCTCAAAATGTAGGGGCGAACCCTTGCGGTCGCCCCTGAAGGCTGGTACGAGACCTGCTCCTACCCTGAATTATTGCCAGGATATTCTCAAAATGTAACTGCTCAGGCTTTTCCCTTGTGAAGGTTGCAGACACATCCACTTTAGCCGGCAGCCTGGCTCACAGTGCAAATTTCTCGGCACATCCAAGGCCCAACCTTCGCAAGGGTGAGCAGTCACCTCAAAATACGAATGGCACAAACATCTTGGTCCGTTTCATATAGTCTTGATAGGCTGGACCAAAAAAGCGAATACACTCAAACTCATCTGCCCTGGCCGTGGCGACCAGAAATAGGGTCGCCGCCAGCGCCAGCAACGCGCCGACCCAGGCGGGCGCCTTGAAAAATATTCCCCACGCCAGGAACAGTAGAGAACTGTATAGGGGGTGGCGAATGTAATGATAGATGCCGCTGGTCACCAACGAGGAGGTCTTTTCAAAGGCCAAGAGCTGGGGCTCTGTATCCCGTTGCTTGATGGGTTTCCCCTGGGTAGTCAGCGAGCGGACGCCGAAAGCAAGCGGGATAATGCTTACAATGAGCAAGAACCAGGAGACAAGCTGATGCCAGGACAAGGGGGCGCGGAACCAGGCCCCGATATTGAGAAGAAACAGGGCGAGAATAAACTCCCAGGCAAAGAAACGATAGAAACCGTGCGAACGCGGCGCGCGGAGGGAGGCGCGAGAGATGTAGATGATTCCGGCGGATAGCACGGCGAAGGCGATTACTGAGATGATGCTGATTTTCATAGTTTACTCGTCCCCGGCCCAACGCCCGATCAACGAAACAATCAACCACAACAGGCTGAACAATGCCGCACCGCCCATCAAGCACGCCACGCCCAACAGTGCGGCTTGCCAGCCATATATCAGGCTGATGACCAGGCCCCCGACGACGACGAGAAAGAATACCACCCACCACGCCAGTTGGCGTTCGGCCTGGCGTCTCGATTCGCGCAGGTTGGTGGGTGGATTGGATTTATCCGGCATAAATCGGCAGGATGGGTTAACGCCATCCTTCGGCGTAAAAAGACAGGTATTCACCCAGGCGCGCGGCCCAGAACGGATCGGAATGGTCGCCCTGGTAAATGACGTACTTGTGTTCGACGCCGGCGTTGGTGAGAGCCTGGTCGAGCGCATCGGAGCCTGGCTTGGTATAATCGGCGTCGCCGGCGTCCAGGTAGATGCGCAGCGATTTGACGGAAGGATTGGCGGCCAGGTAGATTGGATCGTAAACCGGGCCGGCCAGATTGACGTTGAGCGACGCGCTGTGACCGCCCACGGCGTAAAACAGTTCGGGGTGGCGGAATCCGATTTCCAACGACCACACGCCGCCCCGGCTGATGCCGCCAATCGCGCGCCTGTCTCGGCGCGGGTCGGTGCGATACGTGCGGTCAATGAAAGGAATAAAGTCGTTGACCACAATGCCTTCCAACGACTCGTCGCCGCCGCTGGTGTTCGAGTACATGTGCGGATCGCTGGCCAGCATGACGATCACCATGGGCGGCAGGGCGCCGGCCTGGATCGCTTCGTCGGCCACGCGCGCCACGCCCAGGTCATCCCAGTGCGCATCGTCGCTGTGCGAGCCGTGGAACACGTACAGCGCCGGGTACTGCGTTTCGCTTTGCGTGGGGTGAGCGTAACACGGCGGCAAGTAAATGCGATAGATTTGATCGCGCCCCAAAGTGCGGCTGAAGAACGTGCCGCGCTCGACGTGCCCGATGGTTTCTATGCACGGTTCTGGTGTGGGGGTCGGAGTGACGGTCGGCGTGGGTGTGGGCGTATGAGTGGGCGTGGCTGTCGGTGTTAGGGTAGGGGGCAACGGGGTGGGTGTGGATGTGGCGGTCAGGGTCGGCGTGGCCCAGACGGTGGTTGCGCCAGGCGTCACCATAGCGTGCGCCCACAGGGTAGCCAGTGCAACAGCGCCTATCAGGATGACGGCGCTGATAGCGGGCCGGGTGAATGCGAGAAGCGCGGAAGAGCGCCGGGTATGTTGGTTCATGCAACCAGGTCTTATTGAGGTTCGATCACCGTCAGGTTATCAAATAACACCTTGACGTTGCCCTCGTCAAACGTGCCGACGATGAGGCCCACGTCGCCGCTGACGAGAGCCGAGTCTTCAGCCGCGGCGACTTGTTCATCATTGACGTACAGTTCCAACGTGCTGCCCGTGCACATGGCCCTCACGCGATTGCTGACCAGACCTTGCCGGATGGCAGGCGACGGCGTATAGTCTTCGTCGTCGGAACTGAGCATGACCTGCTCGTCGTTTTCTACTTTAAAAATGGCAGCCTGGCCGTCGGCCCGAATCACAAAGTAGTAAAAGTTGTTGCTGTTCACGTAGCGGCAGATGATCCCGAACTCGACCATTCCAACATCGTCTTTGGGGCCTCGGTCCAGCGTCGTCTCTACCTCGATCATTACATTTTCCAGGTCCAGGTCCGCGTTAGGGTTGGCCCACGCCAGCCACTCGGGCATTTTAACGGTGATGGCGTATTGTCCATCTTGGTAGCCGACGGTCGCGTTATCGCTGTCGTCAATATCCCAGCCGCTGGCGTCGTCTTCAAAGTCATCTTCGTACAATGTGACGCCGAGCGGAGGCGGCCCGCTGCGAATCTCGAACTCGCCGCTGAGCATCAGATTGCCGTCGTAGTACAGTTCCAGCGAATACAGTCCCGGGTCGAGCGTGCCCGAGTCAACCTGGAGCGAAAGATGATACACGCCGGAATCGCCGCCATTCCACGCGGTGGTCTTGTCCAGGATGGTCTCGCCCTCCAGCGACCATATACGTTGAAAGTCAACGCCGTCTTGAACGCCTTCGTATTCCCACACGGCGTTGATCTCGGAAATGTCGAAAAAAGACTCGCCCGGATCAACCGTGCGCAAGCCGTCCGTATCGCTGATCACCTCGGAGGCAAATTCGAGCGCGTAGAATTGAGCCTCGGTGCTCGCGGCGGGAGTGGGAGACGCTTTGGGCGTTCGTGTGGGGCCGGTGGTGGGTTTGGGTATTTGGGTTGCGGGGGGGGGCGCAGGGCTGGCTGGGGTTGGAGACGGCGGCTGGGTGGGTTCGGGTTTGCTCCCGCTGCCCGAGCAGGCTAATGCCGCCAGGACGAGCACTATCACAACGAGCGTAATAACGCGCTGCGATTTGTTAATCATCGTATCTCTCCTGATTATAAAAAAACTCCACGCGGGTGGAGTTCCTGTACCCCTGCCAGGAATTGAACCTGGGTCTCAGCCTCCGCAGGGCTGCGCTCTATCCGCTGAGCTACAGGGGCATGTAGTATGCGAGCTAATGGCGGGGAGACAGGGATTCGAACCCTGGGAGGAGTTATTAGACCCCTCAACCGCTTAGCAGGCGGCTCCAATCGTCCACTCTGGCATCTCCCCGGACTTGTAACCACGCGCCAATGGCAAGCAGCGGAGGGAGAGGGATTCGAACCCCCGGTGACTTGCGCCACAACGGTTTTCAAGACCGCCGCCATAGTCCACTCGGCCATCCCTCCATCGCGGGTTACTCCCCCCGCAAGGAGCTAGTATACCACGCTGGCAAAGACATGTCAAACAAGTCGGACAAGTAGCACACTGTATCCCCTCACATTCGACACTACCCCCCGGCGAGAAAATTTTGTATAATTGTTCCACAATTTCGACGCGAGGTTTTATCATGTCTGATTTTCCCCTTGATCCGCAAACTGCCGAAGCGTGGCGCGCTGAGGAAAAAGCGCACGTGCTCCATACGTGGTGCATCCAATCGCAGTGGAACGCGCCCACGGTTGTGGGCGGCCAGGGCGCGTGGTTCTGGGACGATCAGGGACGCCGCTATCTGGACATGAGCGCGCAGGCCGAATGTAATCACCTGGGGCACAATCACCCGGCCATTATTCAGGCCATCAAGCGGCAAGTGGATGACGTGTGTTTTGTCACCAGCGGGTGGGGCAGCCGCCCGCGCGCCCAATTGGCGGCCAAACTGGTCGCGCGCGCGCAGCTCTCGAAGGTGTTTTTCACGTTAGGCGGTGCCGAAGCGAACGAGAACGCGATCAAGATGGCGCGTTGGGCCACGGGCCGCTTCAAGGTCGTCACGCGCCATCGCTCGTATCACGGCGCCACGTCTGGCGCGATGGAACTGTCTGGCGATAATCGGGGCTGGAATTATGCGCCCGGCATGCCGGGCGTCGTGCACGCGCTGCCGCCTTATTGTTACCGCTGCCCGCTCGGACTGGCCTACCCGGCGTGCGATGTTCGCTGCGCCCGGCACGTGGCAGAGTTGATCGAGTGGGAAGGCCCGCACACGGTGGCGGCTGTGCTGGTCGAGCCGGCCGCCGGCACCAACGGCGTCAGCGCGCCGCCCGAATACTGGCCGCGCTTGCGCCAGGTGTGTGATGCGTATGACGTGCTGTTGATCGCCGACGAGGTGATGTCTGGTTTTGGGCGCACCGGCGCGTGGTTCAGCTGGCAGCGCAGTGGCGGAGCGCCGGATATGATGACGCTGGCCAAAGGCCTGACCGGCGCGCACTTGCCGCTGGGCGCCGTGGTCGTGAACGAGCGCGTGGCTGACTATTTTGAAGAGCACGTGCTGGAAACCGGCCTGACGTATAGCGGCCACCCGGTGAGTTGCGCGGCGGGACTGGCGGCGGTGGAAACCTACGAACGCGAAGGATTGATCGAGCGGAGCCGAGAGTTGGGGGCGTGGATGCACGGCCAGCTGGCCGAGATGGCCGAGGGCCATCCGTGCATAGGCGACGTGCGAGGGGAGGGGTTGTTTGCGCAGGTCGAGCTGGTCAAGCATCGCGCCACGCGCGAACCGCTGGCGGCCTGGCCCCAGATGCCCCCCTCGCTCAAAAAGCTGGTTGCCGAAGGGCGCAAACGCGGGGTCAATTTTGCCGCGCGCGGCAACCTGATCATTATCTGCCCGCCGCTGATTATTGGGCAAAGCGACCTGGCGATGGCCTTGGGCGTGCTCGACGATTTGCTGGGCGGGATAGATAAAGAATTGGAATGATGTCACATGGCAATCGGGAAAACGTCTGCCTGCAAGATCAAGCCCCCTAAAGCGGCGGTCAAAAAGGCCGCATCCAAGAAATTAAAAATCACGTATGCCACGCTGGGTATGCCCAGTTCCGAGTTGCACGACCGCTTCGACCAGGCTTTGGAGCGCGTGAAAGGCCGGTTGGGGCAAACGCATCCCATGTTCATTGGCGGGCGGCCCGTGCTGAGCGACGAGACGTACCCGGACCACAGCCCCATCAATCACGATTGGATATTGGGCGCTTTTCAAAAGGGCGCGGCCCGGCATGCGCACCATGCGCTGGCGGCGGCGCGCGAGGCCGCTTTGGCGTGGAGCGCCACACCGTGGAGAGAGCGCGTCAGGCTTGTGCGTCAGGTGGCCGCCCTGCTGGAAAAGCGCATCTACGACCTGAGCGCCTTGTTGAGTTTGGAGGTGGGCAAGAACCGGCTGGAAGCTATCGGCGACGTGCAGGAAACAGCCGACGCGATTTATTATTATTGCGAGCAGATGAAGGCGAACGGCGGCTTTATCAAGCCGATGGGCAGGGAATCGCCCAGGCACTTGAACCTGAGTGTGCTGCGTCCCTATGGCGTGTGGGTGGTGATCAGCCCGTTCAATTTCCCGTTCTCGTTGGCGGGGGGGCCGGTGGGCGCGGCTTTGCTGACCGGCAATACGGTGGTGTTTAAACCGGCGAGCGATACGCCGTATGCCGGGATGGAACTGGCGCGTTGCTTCTTGGATGCCGGCTTGCCGGAGGGCGTGTTTAATTTTATCACCGGCCCCGGCGGCACACTCGGACAGGCTCTGATCACCAGCCCCGACGTGGATGGCCTGACGTTCATCGGCAGCTATGACGTGGGCACGCACGTTTATTGCACGTTTACAGGCTGCGCGGCGGGGCGCTATCCGCGCCCCTGCATCGTCGAAATGAGCGGCAAAAATCCGGCCGTCATCAGCCGCCAGGCCGACCTGAATAGCGCGGCGATGGGGGTGATGCGCAGCGCGTTTGGGCTGCAAGGCCAAAAGTGCAGCGCGTGCTCGCGCATCCTGGTCGAACGCCCGGTCAAAGAGGCCTTTACTCAAAAGCTGGTGGAGATGGTCGAACACATGCGCATCGGCGATCCTACGCAGCGCGACGTATGGCTGGGGCCGGTCATCAACCAAAAAGCCTATGCAGAGTATATGGACTATTGCGAGGAACTTTCACACGCTGGTAAAATTTTGATCGGAGGGCGCTATCTGACTGACGGCGAGTTGAACAAGGGCTATTTTTGCGCGCCGACGATCGTGGACGATTTGCCGCTGGATCACCCTTTGTGGAAGAAGGAAATGTTTTTGCCCATCACGGCCATAGCGGCGTTGGATAGCCTGGAAGACGCTATGCGCTATGCCAACGACACAGAGTATGGCTTGACGGCGGGCTTTTATAGCTCTGACCCGGCCGAGATAGAGTGGTTTTTCGATAACATTCAGGCCGGTGTGACCTATGTCAATCGCCAGGCCGGCGCGACGACGGGCGCCTGGCCCGGCTATCAACCGTTCGGCGGGTGGAAAGGCTCTGGCAGCACCGGCAAGGCCGGGGGCGGCTTGTATTATTTGCAGCAATACATGCACGAACAGAGCCGAACCGTCATCAAATAAAGCCATTGTAACTACCCAGCCGCGCTCACCGCGCCGGGGACGGCGCGGCCAGTAACGCCCGCCGAGGACGGCGGGCTGAGCAGTTACAAGCCATCATCAAAAAAACAAGCGAGGCGAAGAGAGACATGAATGACTTGCCTGACCTCAAGGGGCTAGTGTTTGAAAGTTTTGGATGCCGCTTGCTCGGGGCGCTGTACTGCGCTGGCGGACCCGGCCTACACCCTACCGCCGTGCTGTTGCACGGCGTCCCCGGCCTGGAAAAGAACACTGATCTGGCGTATGCTTTGCAAGAAGAGGGATGGAACACGTTGATTTTTCATTATCGCGGCTGCTGGGGCAGCGAGGGCGATTATACCATGGCGGGTATGCCAGACGACGTGTGCGAGGCCGTGCAACACGTGACGTGCGGGCGATACCCGGTTGACCCCCAGCGTATCGCCGTCATCGGTCACGGCCTGGGGGGATGGGCGGCGCTCGTGGCAGCCAGCCGCGAGCACAGCGTGCGGGCCGTCGTCACGTTGAGCGGCGTGGTCAATACGCGCACGGCCTTGATTTCGGAACAGGCTACCGATGGGTGGGTGCATTTTTTGCGCGGCGCGATCAGCCGGGGACTGCAGAGCCAGTGGCGCGCGTTGGGTGCGATGTATAACCCGGTGGATTTGATCGCCGATATCGAGCCTCGTCCCATGCTCATCATTCACGGCACGGCCGATACCGTCGTACCGCCCAGCCAGGCGTTGGAATTCAAGCAATGCGCCAGCGAAGACGCCGAGTTGTTCTTGATTGAAGGCGCTGATCACGGCTACGTGGGATATCGCCGGCAACTGGCCGTCAAGGTTGTTTCGTGGCTCAACAAGAATTTGCAATCATGAGGATACCAGATATGACTAAAGTAATGACTCTTTCTGATGCTATTGCCCAATTTGTCCACGATGGCGATTGCGTGTACGCCGCCGGGTTCACGCACCTCATCCCGTTTGGGGCGGCGCACGAGATCATCCGCCAGCGCAAGCGCGATCTGATCCTGGCGCGCGCCACGCCCGACTTGATTTACGATACGATGGTGGCGGCCGGCTGCGCCCGCAAGCTCATCTTTTCGTGGGCGGGCAACCCGGGGGTGGGCATGCTGCGCCCTGTGCGCAAAGCGATCGAATCCGGCCAGGTGGAGATTGAAGAATACGGCCATTTTGCCACCATCACGCGCCTGACGGCCGGCGCGGCGGGTTTGCCCTTTTTGCCGATGAAATCCACCGCGCTGCGCGACTTGCCCGCCGCCAACCCGCAATACAAGACGGTCAAGTGCCCCTACACCGGCGAAGAGTTGACCACCGTCCCGGCGCTCAATCCCGACGTAGCCATTGTCCACGTCCAACGCGCCGATAGCAGGGGCAACGCGCAAATCTGGGGCATCATCGGCGAGCAGAAAGAGGCCGCCTTTGCCGCCAGCCGCGTGATCGTGACGTGCGAAGAGCTTGTGGACGAGAGCGTGATTCGCGGCGATCCCAATCGCACCATCATCCCCGATTTCGTGGTGAGCGCCGTGTGCCAGGTGCCGTATTGCTGCCATCCCTCGTATGCGCAAGGGTATTACGACCGCGATAATCCATTCTACATCGAGTGGGACAAAATCACGTCCGACGAAACGGCGACCCAAAAGTGGCTGGACGAATGGGTGTACGGCGTCGAGGATCGCAACGAGTATTGGCAAAAGCTGGGTGAAGAAGCGCACAAGCGATTGGCGGTTGCGCCCAGGTACAGCCAGCCGGTGAATTACGGGAGTTTTGATTAAGGCGTGAAACTTAAAACGTCAAACGTGAAGCGTGAATTGCCCGAATCCACCGCTTGGCTGTTCCCGGAATACGAGTTTGGCCGGATGGATGATGAAGGCTACGCCAACGTGATTATCGAGCGCATCCTGGAACACGGGACGTGGGATGAGCTTCGCTGGTTGTTTGCGCGTTACGGTCGCAAGCGTGTGACCGCGTGGGTGCGTCAGTATGGGTATCGTGGGCTATCGCCTCATGCTTTCAACTATTGGCGATGGGTGTTGGGAGTTAAACGATTCAAGTTGCCGCCGTGGGGGCGTGTCAAGCCAATATTTTGGGATCAGCCGAGATGAGTTGTCACTTTGAAGCGATCACGCCCGAGGCGCGACGCGCTTTGACGTTTCTCGCCCGACAGCCGTTTATCCGGCGTTTCTATCTGGGCGGCGGCACGGCGCTGGCGCTTCAACTGGGGCACCGAGTCTCGTATGACCTGGATTTCTTTTCGTGGGAAGACAAGCTGGAATTGGCCCAGCGCGCCGAGATTGCCGCCGCGCTGCACGAATCTGGCGAAGCAGAGATCGGGACAGCCAGGGATGTGATGATCTTTGCTGCACTGATGAACGTCAAGGCTAGCTTTATTTATCAACACCATCCATTGCTCGAACCTACACTTGAATTTGAGGGCATCCGGCTGGCTTCTATCACCGACATTGGGTTGATGAAGCTGGCGGCAATCAATGACCGGGGGACGCGCCGCGATTTTTTAGACCTGTATTGCATGCGCGGCGTTGCGCCGTTAGACAAATTAATAGAACTCGCGCCAAAAAAATATTACGACCGACCCGGCTTTACGGTGATTGCTGCGCGTGCACTGTGCTACTTTGAAGATGCTGAAAAGGATGCGCGGCCATTGACCATGCTCAAGCGGGTGCGCTGGGGTGACGTGAAAAGATATTGCATTCAAGGCGCGCGCCGGTTGACAGAACGTAATATTGGATTAAAAATTTCTAAGAGGAAGCGAACAAAATGACAAATTATACCTCGACCGAAATGATGGTCGTCACCGCGGCGCGCTTGCTGCGCGATGGCGACGTGGTGTTCGTGGGCATTGGCCTGCCCAACCTGGCGTGCAATCTGGCGCTGCGCACGCACGCGCCCGCCATTACGATGATTTACGAGGCGGGCGTGATTGGCGCGCAGCCCAGGCGTTTGCCGCTTTCCATTGGCGATCCGACGCTGGTTTCCGGCGCGGCGGGGATTTGCTCGATGTACGAAATTTTTTCGTTCTATCTCCAACGCGGCAAGATTGACGTGGGCTTTTTGGGCGGCGCGCAGATTGACAGGTATGGCAATATCAACGCCACCGTCATCGGCCCGTACCACAAGCCCAAGGTGCGCCTGCCCGGCGCGGGCGGCTCGGCGGAAATGGCTGCCTGGGCCAATCGCTGCTACCTCATCACGCCGCACCAGATTCGCCGCTTTCCCGAAAAGTGCGATTTTGCCACGTCGGTGGGATTTTTGGGCGGGCGCGCCGAGCGTGTGGCCTCCGGTGTGCGCGGAGGGGGACCGCTGGCGGCGGTGACGGATTTGGGCGTTTTGGAGCCGGACGAAAACGGCGAGCTGGTGCTCACTCACCTGCACCCCGGCGCCAAGGTTGAGGATGCCATCAAGAACACTGGCTGGCCGCTCAAGGTGGCCGCCAGCCTCAAGACGACCGAGCCGCCCACGGCGGAAGAAGTGCGCCTGCTGCGCGAGGAGCTCGACCCGCAGGGGATTTATCTCAAGAGCAAGGGATGAAATGGGATAATTGGCCTTGATCATCGTTTCGGCCATTTTTACCGCAAGATGCACAAGTCGCCGAGTTTTCAATCTTGTCGGGTAGATTCCTCGCGGCTTGCCGCGTAATGAATTTTCGCTTATGATGGTGCATGAGCAAATTACTTTTTGATTTTCCTCTGCGTTCTCCGCGTCTCTGCTGTGCACTAGCGCCGTGTGGCCCACAGGATGACCGACGCCTGAAGGCTGAATGCTGAACGCTGACTGCTGACTGCGATTTCTAGCGAGGTAGTATGTCAACCCAATTACCCTTTATCCGCATCAAAGGTACACACAAAGAAATCGGTCTGGCAATAGGCCAGGAAATGAGCGCCGCCATACGCGGTCAAATCGAAGCGTATCACGCCATGATGCCCCAGGCTGAAGAGGTTGGCCTGACGTGGTCGCAGGCGGTGCTCCAGGCGCGCAAGTATCTGCCGTTTTCCGAAGAGTTTTATCCCCAATACGCGGAAGAGATGCGCGGCATTGCCGAAGGCGCGGGGGTGGACTTTGACGACGTCAACACGCTCAATTGCCTGGAGGCCGTGGCCTCGGACGCGCTGCACCTGCGGTGCACCAGCCTGGCGGCCGGGCCAGAAGTGACCGAAAGCGGCAGCGGCGTATTTGTGGCGCACAATGAAGATTGGATGCCAGCCGATTTGCCGTTCGTGTACGTCGTCCAGGCCGAACCCGACGACGAGCCGGCCTTTTTGGGCGTGGCGTATGGGGTGCTGTTGCCTAACCTGGGCTTTAATGCGGCCGGTATTGCGCACGTGGCCGATTCGGTGTATCCGAATGACGTGCGGCTGGGTATCCCGCGCATCATTGTCACCCGCGCCATCTTGGGCGCGCGCACTCTGGGACAGGCCATCCAGGCCGCGCTGCACAAGCGCCGCGCCGCCGGCTATAATCACCTGATCGCCGATCAGAGCGGCGAGATTTACAACGTCGAGGTGTCGGCCACCGCGTTCGAAGCGATGTACGCCGCCGAACATTGGACGGCGCACACCAATCATTATCTCTCGCCCGTGATGCGCGCGCTCGAAGAGTCGCCCGAGTTGTTGACCAACTCGCGCGTGCGTTACAATCGCGCCCGCCACCTGATGCAGGGGCGGCTGGGCAAGCTGGCCGAAACTGATTTTGAGACGATCCTCTCGGATCACGTCAATCATCCCAGCGGCATTTGCAGCCACAATGAAGCCTGCGCCTCGCCGTTCGATTGTTCGGTGACCATTATATCGCTGATCATTGATATGGCCGCGCGCACGTTGCGAGTGTGCTGGGGCAGCCCGTGCCAGTCGGCTTTGCGCGGCGGCTGGCAAAAGTTTCAACTCAAACCTTGAGAGGTGTCTATGTCACTCGATCGTTCCCCCCTCGTTACAGTGTTTGTGGCGGTTATGATTTTGGCCGCGGCCGCCATGGCGTGCAACGCTCCCAGCGGCGCAACGGCGCCGCCGCCCGCCGAGACCCAGCCGCCCCAGGCAACGCCCCTTGCGCCGCCCGGCTCCGAGCTGGTTACTCTCACCCCCGGCTTGCCGGCCAACCCGATGGGCGCGACCAACGTGGAGACGCACATTCGCAGCGGCCCCGGCACCGATTATGCCACGCTGGGCGTTCTGGCGGTGGGCCTGCCCATCCGTCTCACCGGGCGCAACGCCGACAAATCCTGGCTGCAAGTCGAGTTTTCGGCCAGTCCCGATGGGCGCGCGTGGATATTCGCGGCGAACGTGAACGTCAATCCGGCGGTCAACGTTGACGCTTTGCCGGTGATCAGTGTGCCGCCCGCGCCCACGCGCACGCCAACCCCGTCACCCACTGTGACGCCCACCTCCAGGCCGCCGACGGCTACGGCCACACCCACGCGCCGGCCATTGCCGGCTACCGCGCCGCCGACCGTCATGTCCATCTTGCGCGCCGACAAAACCCAGTTGACGCCGGGCCAATGTACGACGCTGCGCTGGGATGTGGATAATGTCAAGGCGCTGTACATGGATTTTGGGCAAGGCAAAGAGGCGCTGGTGGGTCACGATACGCGGCAGGTGTGCCTGGAAACGACGACGACCTATACGCTAGAGGTGCTCAATAGCGACGATACGTGGAGCCAATACGCTGTCACCATCACGGTGAGCGGGCAGTGCGGCAACACGCCCATCATTGCTCGCTTTGAGGTCAGCGATTCTAAAGTCAAGTCGGGCAAGAGCGTGATCTTTAGTTGGGACGTGTTGTGCGCCCAGGCCGTGTTTTTCAAGGAAGATGAGGGCGAGCTTCAGCCCGTCGGCGGCCACGACTGGCGCCGGGTTTTGCCGTTAGAGACGACGGTTTACCACCTGATCGTCATTGCAAAAGATAACAGCGAGATGCGAGAAGAAATCACTGTCAAGGTCGAGAAATGAATGCGATGGTTTACGAAGAATTGACGTTTCCTCAGGTGGCCGCTTTGCCGCGCGCGACGCCGCTGGTTATTCCGTTAGGCCAGGGGCACAGCGCGGCGAGCCTGGCGCGCGCCGTGAAGCGCGAGCAGCATGCCGCGTCCTTTGTGGCGCTGCCGGCGCTGCCGGGCGCCTGGCTGCAAGCGGTCCGCCCGGCCACGCTGCGCCGCGTGCTAGCCAGCCTGCGCGCTTCGCTCCGGGCGCAGGGCTTTACTCGAATTTTGCAGGTTGAGGGCCGCGCGTCACCCATCAAAGGTTCCAGGTCAAAAACTGTGCTCGTCGCCGTCGGCCATACCGAGCAGCACGCTTATCACTTGCCGGTCAATACCGATACGCTCATCGTAGATGCGATTGCGCGCGGCGTAGAGGCTGCTTTGCCGGATCAAGTGCTGCGCGTGCCAACGCTTCCTTACGGCGTCTCGATGCACCGCGACCAGTTCCCGGCCACGTTGACTGTCCAGCCGCGCGCGTGGGAAGATATGGTGTTCGAGTTGGTGGGCGCGTTTGCCGCGCGCGGCTTTGACAAGTTTTACTTGCTCAATGGCCACGGCGGCAACCACTCGTTTCTCGTCAACGTCGTCAAATATGCCGGGGATCGTTGGCCGGGCATTTTCTGCGCCACGTCTTTTTTGTATCTGACGGGCGCCGGCTACGAGGCTATCAGGCGCTTGCGCGCTTCTCCCTTTCCGGGCGGCATGGGGCACGCCTGCGAATTGGAGACATCCCTGGCGTTGCACTTGCGCCCCGATTTGGTTCACATGGAACGCGCCGTGGACGAGACGGGCTTTATCGCCACCTCGGAGTATTACATGGATTGGGTGGAGGGGGGCGCGCTGATTGCCAATCCGCCGTGGACCGACGACACGCGCACAGGCGCGTATGGGCAGCCCTCTGCGGCCACGGCTGAAAAGGGCGCGGTGTGGCTGCAAGCAGCTATTGACGAGCAAGTGGAGCACGTGCGCCAGGTGATTGAGCAGCAGGAACGCCGCCTGGCGCAGCGCCGCGAATGGTGGGGCGGGGAGGTGGGGCGCTGGACGCCAGCGCCCTGACGTTGCGCGAAGCAGGGGGTGTGGTATACTCTCTCACCGATAACACAAAAGCATAGGAGGCGCTATGGTAAGCCAGGAGTTGTTGGATATTTTGCGGTGCCCGGCGTGCGTCAGCGGGCCGACTCGCCGCCCCGGAGATGACCCGGGCCGCTTGCAGTTAGTGAATAACGTTTGGTTGGTGTGCCAGGAAGCAGGCTGCGGCCGCAAGTATCCCATCAAAGACGATATCCCCGTCATGCTCATCGAAGAAGGCGACAAGTACGTCAATACGCCTGTGGATCAATTGCCGGCCCCGTGATTCAAGAGGCGCTATCTGGGTTGCGGCAGGCCGCGCTGAGCGGCGATGACGACCTGGCCGAAACGTTGGCGGCGGGGTTGGACGAGCGCGCCGCGCCGGGATTGCAGGCCATGCTTTTGGATGCTAACCCGGACGTGCGTTGGTGGGCTGTGCGCGCGTTGGCGGTCATCGGGGCCGATCCTCGTTTGTTCGCTCCCTTGCTGCAGGACCCGGATAGCAACGTGAGGGCGTGCGCGGCGCTGGCGTTGGCCCAGGCGCCGCCCACCGGCGTAGTGGAAGAGATGGTGGAGACGCTGATAACACACCTGGCCGATCCCGACTCTCGCGTGGCTGATTTGAGCGCGTTGGCGCTGGCTCGCATGGGGCCGGCGGCGTCGCCCGCGCTCGTCCGCGCGCTGGAAGGGTCAAACCTTGCCGCGCACAGCCGCGCGGCGCGGGCGCTGCGGAGCGCGGCCACGCCTGAGGCGATCCCGGCGCTGCTTGGCGCATTGGAGGGCGATAGCGTGAGCGCGGACTATTACGCTCAAGACGCGCTGGAGCGGTTGGGTGTGGGGCTGGTTTTGTTCAAGCCTTAAAAGAAACCTGGTTTCTGACAGAAACCAGGTTTCTAGTGAGGAATGAGCCGTGCAGGACTCGAACCTGCAACCCTGGGCTTAAAAGGCCCCTGCTCTGCCATTTGAGCTAACGGCCCGGCGAGCGAGAGTATAACATAAGGATTAGAGGCTGTCAACTGCGAGTTGGGAGGAATAGATGGAAGAGCGAACCTATCACGGCGATCTCGAGCCAAACGAAATAGCCAGCGCGTTGATGGCGCAGTTTAACCAGGGCGGCACGGTGGCGCAGCGCTTTATCCAGGGCGAGCGCGTGATTGTGCAGATCGGTTCGCGGGACCGCGGCGGCCGCGCGGAAAACGCGCTCACGGTGAGCCTGGCCAAGACGCCCGACGGGGTCAATGTGGCGGTAGGTCAGCAAAGGTGGGTTGACGCCGCGGCCGACCTGGCGCAGGCTGGGCTGGGGGCGTTATTCAATCCCTTGTCGCTTTTGTCACGACTCGACGATATTGTTCAGGACGCCGGCAGCTTTGCACTGCCGACGCAGGTGTGGCAAGCAGTGGAAGATTATTGCAAGAGCGTGGGCGCGGGGCTGGGCGGCTCGCTCCAGCAAACGGCCATCACGTGCCCCTATTGCAACGTGGCTACTCCTGCTGGTTCTTCGACGTGCCCCAGTTGCGGCGCGCCGCTGGGCAACATGCAGCCCATTTATTGCCACGTGTGCGGGCTGGCCGCGCCTTACAATGCCAAGACGTGCAAGCGGTGCGGGACCAGGCTGACGCTGGCCAGGTAAGGCCAGTGCGTTCTACGTTTTGCCTTCTACTTGACTGGCTACTGGTCTATACGTTTGCCGGTGGATAGGCGATATTCCCAGCCGCGCCAGCGCTTCCCGGTGCATTTGTGTGCCATAGCCTTTGTGAGACAAGAAACCATAGCCCGGGTACAATGCGTCGAGTTCGGTCATTTGCCTGTCGCGTGTGACCTTGGCGAGGATAGACGCGGCAGCGACTGACAGGCACAATGTATCGGCGTGATAGAGCACGCGCTGATGCTGCGGCAGATTGGGTAGCTTGACGGCGTCAATCAGCAGCGCGTCGGGCGCGAGCGGCAGCGCTTGCACGGCGCGCGTCATGGCCAGGCGCGTGGCCGGCACAATGCCCAGCGCGTCAATTTCGGCGTGGCTGGCTTGCCCCACGCCCCACGCGATGGATGCCTGGCAAATGAGCGGGTACAGCGCTTCGCGCTGCGCGGGCGAGAGCAGCTTGGAATCGCGTATGGGGTAAGGCAAGCGCGCGCGGCGAGGCCAGATCACAGCCGCCGCCACCACCGGCCCGGCCCACGCGCCGCGCCCCGCCTCGTCAATGCCGGCCACCCGGGTGTAGCCCTTGCGGGCCAGCGCGCGCTCTTCACGCAGGTCTGGCGTATTAACGAGGGGAGGGCGGGGGGAGGATGTCGTCATACATGCCCCTCAGTTGGTTGAGCTTGACGCGGATAACCTGGCGGCCCATATCAATAGACTCGTAGATGTATCGCTGCAATTCTCCCCGCTGGCTTTTGGTATTGCTCTGGTCGCGATTGCTCCAGCTCACCACCACTTCCTTGATGGAATATCCGGCTTTGTCAACCAGGTAGAGCAGTTCCACGTCATAGGCCGTGACCTTCCAGCCGCTCGGTTTTCCTCGTTGCCTGAAAAATTCCAGGTGCGGGAAAATATCCAACGCCGCCTGGCGGCGGCACAATTTAAAGCCGCATTGAGTATCGGCAATGTGGCGCAAGAGGAACAGGCCGCGCAGCGCGCGAAAGACAATGCTGCCCACCTTGCGGACAATTGAAAAACCTTCGCGCCCCATGCCTCTCGACCCGATGATCATCGCATAGCCTTGTTGGCGCCAGGGAAGCAGCTTGTCCAGTTCGCCAATGGGCGTTGATTGGTCCATATCCGTAAAGAGGACAAGCTCCCCCTGGGCGTGTTGGATGCCGGCCCATATCGCCGCTGGCTTGCCGCCGTGCGGAATATCAAGCAGCGCAAAATGCTCCTTGTTTTGGATGGATTGCCGGAGCAGGCTGGAGCTGTTGTCGGTGGATTCGTCGTTGACGACGATGACTTCCCAGGCGTACTCTTGCCGGGCCAGATAGTCGTACACTTCGTCCAGCGCGCCGCGTTCCAGGTTTTTGGCTTCGTTGTAGCACGGGATAATGACAGAGATGAATGGCGTTTCGATGAGACACCTCACAGGTTTGGATTGCGTGTGGAAGCATACCCGACTTGCCGCTTTTAGTCAACCGGGGCGAGCGCGCCCAAAAGGTACGCATCGTCCACGCGCCGCGCGGCCTGCACGGCGCGCCGTTTGCGCAGCATGGCGGGCAGGCCAAGCACGCCGGCCAGTTGCCCGCGCAGCCGCGCCCGCGCCGCCGCGCCGCGCCACGCCTTCAAAGCGTCGAGCGTGATGCGCCACTGCGCCCGCGCAATGGAGCGCCAGTGGCGCCGCAACAGCGATCCCGGATAATTTTTGGCCAGCACCCAGATGAAATTCCGCCCGTCGTGAAAACTGGCCGTCACGCCGCCGCCGGTGGCCGAGAGCATGTGATACACCACCGCGCCCGGCGCGTAGACGCATCGCCAGCCGGCCAGTTGCGCGCGCCAGGCCAGGTCCACGTCTTCACACGAAAAAAAGAAATCCTCGTCCAACAGGCCAATCTCGTCGAGCATGGCCCTGCGGTAAGCGGCGCTGCCGCCGTTGGCGCTGAACACGTATTCTTCGCGGTTGAATTGGCCCGCGTCTTGCTGCCACACGCCGCGATTTCCGGGGATGCCATCCAGCCGGTAAAAGTCGCCGGCCGCGTGAAATACGTGGCGCCTGTCAAATAACAACATCTTGCTGGCTACCAGGCCGGCCTCGGGATGGCGCTCGAACGCGGCGATGACATTTTCCAACCAGCGCGGGTCGGCTTCAGTATCGCTGTTGAGCAGCGCGACGATGCGCCCCAGCGCGGCGCGTATGCCGGCATTGCACCCACCCGCAAAGCCGCGATTTTCCGGCAGCGCGATGACGTGAACCTCTGGATAATCCCGCTTCAACACATCCACCGAATTATCGCGCGACGCATTGTCTACCACAATGACCTGGCGTTGGGTACACGTTTGCCGGCGCAGCGCTTCCAGGCAGCCGGGGAGCAGGTGCGCCCCATTCCAATTGGGAATGACGACGGTGACGAGGGGGGGGACAGGCGTGTCAGCGAGCATGTGCCACGTGGTGAATATAGTCCGCCAGGGCGTCTTGCCACGCGCGCAGCGTGATGCCCAACTCCGCGCCCACGTAATTGCGCAGCGGCGCGTAGAGGGGGGGCGTCGAGGGGCGGCAGAACTCGGACGAGGGGATGGGCGCGATGGGCACGTGCGCGCGCCCCGATAGCTCCATGATCTTGCGCGCAAAATCATAGCGGCTGGCGGCGCCGTCGTTGACAAAGTGATAGACGCCATACGCCTCAGAGCCGATCAGTTGAACAATGGCGCGCGCCAGGTCGTCGGCGTAGGTGGGCGATCCGATCTCGTCGTTCACCACGCGCAGAGAGCCGTCTCGGTCGGCCAGTTGTATCATCTTGGCGACAAAATTATTGCCGCCGCGCCCGTATAGCCAGGCCGTGCGCACGATGTAAAACTTGTCCAACAAATCGCGCGTGAATTGCTCGCCGGCCAGCTTGCTGCGCCCATAGGTGTTGATGGGATGGGGAGGATCAAATTCAAGGTACGGTTCGGTCTTGCGCCCGTCAAAGACTTCATTCGTGCTGACGTATACCATGGGGCGCCCAACAGCCTGGCAGGCCAGCGCCACGTTGCGCGCGCCGAGCGCGTTGATACGATAGGCGGCGTCGGGGTCGCGCGTGCAGCCGTCCACATTCGTATAGGCCGCAGAATGAATGACGACGTCGGGCCGAAACTCGGTCACGATGCTGTTAAAGCGAGGCCGGTTGAGAATATCACATTCGGGTAAATCAAGCGGAAAGATTTCGGCCCCTTCCAGGACGGCTTGCAGTGCGCGCCCCAGTTGTCCTTTGGCGCCGGTGATTAGAACATGCATGGTTGCCTCCCCGGTACAGGTGACACTTGGTCGAAAACGTGATAGAATAGCATAGCTTGATTATAGCATGGCTGTGGCCTGCCTGCCATTGATAGATGGTCTTATGCGCTTTGATATTTTTACACTCTTTCCCGGCATCCTGGAATCGCCGCTGCGAGAAAGCATTCTCAAACGCGCCCTTGACGCGGGACGGGTAGAAATTGCTATCCACAATATCAGGGATTACGCTTCTGGCAAGCACCGCGTCACCGACGATTATCCGTTCGGCGGGGGCGGGGGGATGGTGATGATGCCGGGGCCAATCTTTAGCGCGGTCGAATCTGTGCTCGGCTTCGAGGCGCCGCTTTCCATTCCCGAAACGCCCATTATCCTGCTCACGCCGCAGGGACGTTTGTTCACCCAGTCCATTGCGCGCGAGTTGGCCTTGTGCAAGCGTATGGCGCTGATTTGCGGCCGGTACGAAGGCGTTGACGAACGTGTGCGCCAATATCTGGCCACGGACGAAATCTCGGTGGGCGACTATGTGCTGACCGGCGGCGAGTTGCCGGCGCTCATCCTCGTAGACGCCGTGACCCGCTTGCTGCCCGGTGTGTTGGGAGACCCGGACGCTGCCCGCGACGACTCGCACGCCGAGAATTTGCTGGAATATCCCCAGTATACCCGCCCGGCCGAGTTCCGCGGCTGGCGCGTGCCGGACGTGCTGCTTTCAGGTCACCACGCGCAGGTAGCGGGCTGGCGGCGCCAAAAGAGCCTGGCGCGCACCCGGCAGCGCCGGCCAGACTTGCTGGCCAGCGCGCCGCTTTCGCAGGCTGACCGCGAGTTTTTAACCCAATGGGCGGCAGAGAGGGGGAGCCATGGCCCGCCGCCGGACCCGGACGAGTTTTGACAAAAAGCTAGAAATTGTGGTAAGATAAAGCAGGATCCTCTCGTGGCAGTTGTATCCAGATGCGCTCGAGGCGCCCCGTCTCGTCGCACCCACATGGGAGGCAGGGCGTTCCACAAATGAGATTAGTATGACAGGTTTCAGTGAAGATGGTCGTCTAGTCCTGCGTGTGCAAGCCGGCGATCTTGAAGCATTGGGCGTATTGTACGATAAATACAAAACGCCCGTTTTCCGGGCCGCGTTTGCCATAACCGGCGATAAAGGCGCCGCCGAAGATGTTCTCCAAGAAACGTTTTTGCGCCTGTATTCTCACGTGAACGTCATTGATACTTGTCTGCCTTTGCTCCCCTGGTTATACAAGGTCGCCGTCAATATGAGCTATACTTACGTGGGGTGGCGGCGGCGCTGGTGGGTATCCCTTGAAGCCTGGGTAGATCGGTTGATTGGCCCCAGCCGCTTTTTCCCGGAAGAACAGTCCGATCTGCGCGATGTGCAGCGCGCTGTCTGGCAGGCCATAGATCATTTGGAGCCGGAGCATCGCGTGGCAGTTATTTTGTATTATCTGTGCAATCTGAGCCTGCGAGAAATCGCTTACGCGACAGACTGCCCTGTAGGAACCATCAAATCGCGCCTGCACTATGGCCGCGCGCAACTGCGGCAGGCGCTGGCCGATTTGCAGCCGCGCCGCGGCTGGCCGGCTGCCGAGACAAACTGAATGAACTTTTGCGCCATGTAAGGAGTATTATTATTGACTGGATTAACTATTTATAGTACAATGACGCGGCTTTTAAACCTCTTCAAAATCCCATATCCGGGAGTAGATAATGACCACGTTGCTCGAAGTTAATGATCTGCGCACCGAGTTCCACACACGCGATGGCATTGTTCATGCTATTAACGGCGTGAGTTTCACCCTTGGCGAAGGTGAAACGCTTGGCATCGTCGGCGAAAGCGGTTGCGGCAAAAGCGTGACCATGCTTTCGCTGCTGCAGTTGATTCCTCGTCCACCTGGCAAGATTGTTGGCGGCACGGCGTTGTTGCACGAGAACGATCTCCTCAAAATGAACGAGCCAGAGATCAGGCGCGTGCGCGGCGCTCAAATCGCCATGATCTTTCAGGATCCAATGACCTCGCTCAATCCGGTATTGACCATCGGGCGCCAGCTTACCGAGGCGCTCGAGTTGCACCTGGGCATGAGCAAAGAGCAGGCGCGCAACCGCGCGGCTGAGTTGTTGACGATGGTCAACATCCCTCAGGCCAAAGATCGCCTAGACGATTACCCGCACCAGTTTTCGGGCGGCATGCGCCAGCGAGTGATGATTTCGATGGCCCTGTCGTGCAACCCGCAGGTGTTGGTGGCAGACGAGCCGACGACGGCGCTCGACGTGACCATCCAGGCGCAAATTGTAGACCTGGTCAAGCGCCTGCGGGACGATTTGGGCATGGCCATCATTTGGATCACGCACGACCTGGGCATTATCGCCGGCCTGGCCGAACGCGTGATTGTTATGTATGCCGGCTTTATCGTAGAAGAAGCGCCGGTCAAAGAGTTGTACGCAAACCCGCGCCACCCGTATACCATCGGTTTGCTAGGTTCGCTCCCGCGCGTGGACGAAACTGCGCACCGGCGTCTATCGTCTATTGACGGGCTTCCTCCTGATTTGTTGGACAAGCCGACCATGTGCCAGTTTGCGCCGCGCTGCTCCTACGCGGTCGAGCGCTGTTGGAAAGAAATCCCGCCGCTAGAGTCGGTTGGGCCGGGGCATTTTAAGGCATGCTGGATAGATACACGCACGGGGAGGGCACAGTGAGCGCAAACAACAATGTCCTGCTTAGGGTCGAGAACCTGAAAAAATATTTTCCCATTATGCAAGGCATTATCCTGAGCCGGGAAGTGGGCAGCGTCAAGGCGGTAGATGGGGTTAGCTTTGACGTTCGCCAAGGCGAAACTCTGGGATTGGTCGGCGAGTCGGGCTGCGGCAAATCTACCACCGGGCGCGTGATTTTGCAACTGCATCGCGCCACCACGGGCAGCGTGACGTATGACGGGCGCGAGTTGACTACGATGAAGGGCGAGGAGCTGCGCCGCATGCGCCGCAAGATGCAAATGATTTTTCAGGACCCCTACGCCAGCCTGAACCCCCGTATGACGGTGGGCGATATTATCGGCGAGCCGCTCATCATTCACAACGTAGCGCGGGGCCGCGAGGTGCAAGAGCGCGTAGAGCATTTGCTAAAAATAGTGGGCCTGAACCCATTGTTTGTCAATCGTTACCCGCACGAGTTTTCCGGCGGGCAGCGCCAACGCATTGGCGTGGCGCGCGCCCTGGCCCTGCAGCCTGATTTTATCGTGTGCGACGAGCCCATCAGCGCCCTGGATGTTTCGATCCAGGCGCAAGTCGTCAACCTGCTGGAAGATTTGCAACACCAGTTTGGCCTGACGTATTTGTTCATCGCGCACGACCTGTCTATGGTGCGCCACATCAGCAATCGCGTGGCCGTGATGTACCTGGGCATCATTGTCGAGCTGGCCGACCGGAACGAATTGTACACCAATCCGCTGCATCCCTACACCAAAGCGCTGCTCTCGGCGGTGCCGGTGCCCGACCCGACGGTCGAGGAGAAACGCCAACGCATCATCCTGCAAGGCGATGTGCCAAGCCCGATCAAGCCGCCATCGGGCTGCCGTTTTCACACGCGCTGCCCCGTGGCGCAGCCGGATATTTGCCAGACTCAGACGCCCGAATGGCGTGATCGAGGCGGCGGGCACTGGGTTTATTGCCATCTGGTTCCCTGATTTGAACCTTTCAGACCAGTTGTGAGTATTGATTAAAGAGAGACTGCCAGTGTTGCCAGAACCTGAACCCGAGCGAGATAGTTTCGATCAATGGATTAGCTGGGTGTTGACAGAGGGAAGCGCAGACGCACTGCCCTCTGATCAAGTCTGGCAGCGTATTGTTCGCATGGCAAGCGCGTCACAGGTTTGGGCGGTCTGGCGCAAACGCTGGGCAGTCCCTGGCCCTTTGACATGGATGGCCTGGTCGGAGCATCGCGACCACTTTACCGCCGATACCCACCTTATTGGCGTTGGGTGGTGGTTGTTTTTCGCCAGGCCGCTGCCATATTCCTACTAGTTTGGTAAGTTGAAAGGGGGTGGTAGGGCTTTTAGCATCGGATAGCCGTAGCCGGGCGAGCGTATATACATCGTGTCGGCGTTGCCGATAAAAAGATACATTTTTACTCGGAGGAGAGGAACAAATGTCTCGCATGAAACTATGGACGTTAATGAGTTTAATCGTAATGGCAAGCATGGTTTTGGCCTCCTGCGCGACGCCAGAACCCCAGACAATCATTCAAACGGTTGTAGTTAAAGAACCCGGCAAGGAAACCGTCATCACCATCACGACCACGCCGCCGCCGCCCGCGAAGGAACTGCGCCCGAACGTGGTTCGCTTTCCCTTGGGCCCTGGCGATGTGCCCTCGCTCGACCCCAATGTTGCTGAAGACACCAGTTCCATCACGGTCGTCGAAGAGGCCTACGTGGGCCTGACCCGCCTGGACGAAGAAACCAGCGCGCTGGAACCCGGCATGGCGACCAAGTGGGACATCTCGGCGGATGGCAAGGTATACACCTTCCACCTGCGCAACGACATTCCGTGGGTCAAGTGGGATGGCGCCAAGAAAGAGGTCGTCAAGGCGCAAGACTGCGAAGGCAAGGATCGCCTGGTGACGGCCAAAGACTTTGAATACGGCATCCTGCGCGCGCTCAAGCCGGAAACGGCCTCGCCGTATGCTTACGTGTTGGCCTTTGTGATCGAGGGCGCCAACGACTATAACGCCGGCGTCTTTACCGATACGAGCAAGGTTGGCGTCAAGGCCATTGATGACTTTACGCTGGAAGTCAAGTTCCTCGAGCCGGCCGCCTACAATGCCAACATTATTGGGTTGTGGACGGCTATGCCCGTTCCCAAGTGGGTGATCGAGGGCGACGACTGCACCGAGGCGCGCGCCGAGCGATGGACGGAGCCGGGCTTTTACCAGAGCTATGGGCCGTTCACGGTGAAGGAATGGATCCACGATTCAACCCTGACCCTCATCAAGAACCCCTTCTGGCCTGGCACCGATGCCGTCCCGCAGCCCAAGGTGGACGAGGTCCTCTTTACCATGTTGGATGACACGGCGTCAATGGCCGACTATGAAGCCGGCAACGCGGACGTGTCGAATGTGCCTCTGGCGGATATGGACCGCGTCAAGGCGGACCCGACCCTGTCCAAGGAACTGTACATTGCCCCGAGCACGTGCACGTACTATTATGGTTTCAATACCAAGGCGGCCGGGGTAGATGACGTGCGCGTGCGCCGCGCGCTTTCGATGGCGGTGGATCGCCAGGGCTTGATTGACAATGTGACCAAGGGCAATCAGGAGCCGGCGCAATGGTTCACTCGCCCCGGCATGGCCGCTGGGCCGACGATGAAGGATCATCCCGATCTGGGCGTCAAGTACAATCCTCAGGAAGCCAACAAACTGTTGGACGAATACCTGGCGGAGAAGGGCCTGACCCGCGAGCAGCTTGACATCAGCCTCATGTTCAACACGTCTTCGGGGCATCAAAAGATCGCCGAGGCGATTCAGCAGATGTGGAAGGAGAACCTGAACCTGGACGTCAAGTTGACCAACCAGGAATGGAAGGTGTACCTGGTGACGACCAAGAGCAAGGACACCCCGCAAGTCTTCCGCATGGGCTGGTGCATGGACTATCCGGATGCCAACAACTGGGTGCGTGAGGTTATGTCTGTGAACGGCTCGATGAACCCGGCCGAAAACGGCGAGCCGTACGGCGGCATCAACTGGAAGAATGACAAGTTCGAAGAGCTGGTCAAGCAGGCGGCGGTGGAGATGGATCCGGCCAAGCGCCTCGATCTGTACTCACAGGCCGAGCAAATCTTGTGCTACGACGACGCGGCCATCATCCCGATTTACTGGTATACCTCGGTCAGCGTGACCAAGCCGTGGATCAAGCGTACTTACTCGGTTGGCGGACACCAACGATTCGAAAACTGGGAAGTGCTGCAAGACTAGGTTGACATAAGCTGGTTAGCGTGGGGCGGCGCCTGGTGGGGCGCCGCCCACTTGCTCACCTTTCTCACCCTGGCCTCCTCTTTGAGGGAAGGGGAGGTGAGGGTGAGGGCAGGTGAGATACGAGGAGGTAACATGGGCCGCTTCATTGTTCGACGAATCCTATGGATGTTTTTGGTATTGTTCGTCGTATCGTTCATCACGTTTTTCCTGATGCACCAGGTGCCGGGGGGGCCGTTTGATCGAGAGAAAGCCTTGCCGGCCGAGATTATGGCGAATCTCAACCAGCGTTATCATTTGGATTGGCCGCTGTGGAGGCAGTACGCGCAGTACATCTACGACGTGGGCGTGCCGCGCATCACCACCGTCAAGCCAACGGGCTCGCTGCAAGATCAGTTTTTGATCGAGTTCAAGGTAGGCTCGGTGTATTTCCGGTGGATGAACTTTGGGCCGTCCTATTCGAGCCGCAGCCGGACGGTGAATGATATCTTTAAGGATCAATTGCCGATCTCAATCCAATTGGGAATTATGGCGCTGCTGTTTGCAATGACGTTGGGCGTTCCGTTGGGTATCCTGGCCGCGCTGAGGCAGAATACGATCCTGGACTATTTGGGGATGAGCGTGGCGATTTTGGGGGTTTCGGTGCCCGTCATTGTGATGGGACCGCTGCTGGTGTGGATTTTTGGCGTGTGGCTCAAGGTGCTCCCTCCCAGCGGGTGGGGCGCCAAGCCGCCTTTCTTGCTGGGATTTTTGCCGCGTGATATGTCGCTGGACTATTTCAAGTTTGCCATTATGCCGGCGGTGGCGCTGGGCTTTGGCGGGTCAGCGATTTTGGCGCGGCTGACACGGGCCAGCTTGCTGCAGGTGATTCGCGAGGATTATATCCGCACGGCGCGCGCCAAGGGTCTGGCGGAGCGCGTGGTGATTGTGCGGCACGCGCTCAAAAATTCACTCATTCCAGTGGCGACGGTGGTGGGGCCGATGTTCGCGGGGTTGGTGACCGGCTCGTTTGTGACCGAATTGATTTTTGGCATTCCGGGCATGGGCAAGTATTTCATCACCAGCATCAGCAACCGAGATTATCCCGTAATTATGGGGACGATATTGCTGTATGCAGTGATTCTGGTGATTGCTAACGTGGTCGTGGACATTGCGTATGCATACCTCGACCCGCGCATTCGCCTGAGTTAGGGGGGATTATGGCGACTGAAAGCACAACTTCAACGGTCGGGATGCCGGTACTGCGCAAGCGGGAAAGCCTGTGGTCTGATGCCTTTTACCGCCTGATTCGCAATCGCGCTGCGGTGATGGGCGGCGTGCTGATCATTCTCCTCATCTTGATCTACATTTTCGCCGACGTGATTGCCGTCAAGCCCTTCGATGTGCAGGTGCCGGCAGATAATAATGCCATGCCGCAATGGCTCGTGTCAGTGTTTCCGATGACTAAAGGCTATGCCAAGCTCTCCCCCAGCTACCCGTTGGGCGCGGACGATTTGGGGCGCGATTTGTTCAGCCGTATTATATACGGGACGCGCGTATCATTGACGGTGGCGTTTGTCGGGCCAATCATCGCTTTGCTCATCGGCACCATCTATGGCAGCATTTCAGGCTACTTTGGCGGGCGGGTAGATAACCTGCTGATGCGTTTTGTGGACGTGATGTACGCCTTTCCAAGCCTGCTGTTGATCATTTTGATGATGGCGTTCTTCCGCTCGACGTTTGCCAAGGCGGCGGAACCAGGCACGCTCAAATACACGCTCAATGCGCTCGACAGCAAAGCGGGCGGCATGTTGTTCATCTTTATCGGGATCGGCATCACGGCCTGGGAAGGCATGGCGCGCCTGGCGCGCGGGCAGATTCTCTCGATTCGAGAGAAAGAATTTGTCGAGGCGGCGCGCACCATCGGCGCCGGGCACGTGCGCATCATGTTCCGCCACATTTTGCCCAACATCATCGGGCCGCTGATCGTGGCGGAAACGCTGGCGATTCCTGGCTATATCTCGACCGAGACGTTCTTGAGCTTTATTGGGCTGGGAGTGAATCCGCCCACGCCGTCGTGGGGTTCGATGATTTCGGATGGGTCGCGCAGCATCCGCACCTATCCGAGCCAGGCGCTCTTCCCCGGGTTGGCGCTGGCGGTCACAATGTTTGCGTTCAATTTCTTGGGAGATGGTTTGCGTGATGCGCTCGACCCGCGCATGCGTGGCACGCAATAAGTTTTTCAGGTTGATCTAGCCACAGTTACAAACGCATGCTCTTGGAGGAGTATGCGTTTGTTTAACTTAAGCTGCCCGTTTACGTTCGCAAACGGGCCAGGAGGTGGGCAACGCACAATAGGCTTTTTCACAATCTATCGTAAAACACTATTAAAAGCTTTACAGGAGGAAAGAAAATGTCTCGTCTAAAGATATGGATGCTCGTCAGCACTTTGCTCGTCGTCAGCATGCTCTTGTCCGCGTGCGCTCAACCGGAAACCATTGTGCAGACGGTCGTCGTGACGGAAAAGGGAGAAGATACCGTCAAGACCGTCGTGGCGACGGCCGAGCCGACCAAAGCGCCCGAACTGCCCCCTGGCCCCAAAGTACTGCGCCAGGCCTGGGGCCCTGGCGACATACCCACTATTGATACCGCTTTGGCGGTGGACGTGATTTCCATCCAGATGGTTGATGAAATGACGGTGGGTATGATGCGCATGAACGAAGTCAATGCCCAACTCGAAGAGGGCATGGCCACCAAGTGGGAGGTTTCGTCAGATGGCCTGGTGTACACCTTCCACCTCCGCGACGATGCGCCCTGGGTGCGCTACGACGGCAAGCAGGTGGTCAAAGTGCAAGATTGCGAGGGCAAAGACCGCATGGTCACTGCCGATGACTTTGTCTATGGCATCTTGCGCACGTTGGACCCCGATACGGCGTCCGATTACGCTTACGTGCTGACGTTTGCCATCGCGGGCGCGGCAGAATATAACGATGGCAGCATCACCGATACGACCAAAGTGGGCGTCAAGGCTGTTGATCCCAAGACTCTGGAAATCACCACCCTGGAACCGGCGGTGTACAATCTCAATATCTTGAGCTTGTGGGTGGCGCACGCTCAACCCAGGTGGATCATCGAAGGCGACGATTGCACCGAAGGGCGCGGCGACCGCTGGACCGAGCCGGGCTTTTACCAGGGCTATGGCCCCTTTGTCCTCAAGGAGTGGGTCCACGATTCGTACCTCAAACTGATCAAGAACCCCTTCTGGCCTGGCTCCGACAGTATCCCTGTATCCAAGATTGACGAGGTCTTGTGGACATTCTTGGATGGCAGTGCGGCTTTTGCCGAGTTTGAGGCGGGCAACCTCGACACAGTGGGCGTGCCCAGCAGCGATATGGATCGCGTTAAAGCTGACCCCAAGTACAAGGACATGATCGTGCAAGTGCCCACCATGGGCACCGAGTTTTACTCGTTTAATGCCCAACTGGCGCCCACCGACGATGCGCGTGTGCGCAAGGCGCTTTCGATGGCGATTGACCGCCAGAGCCTGGTGGATAACGTCAACAAGGGCAGCGGCGAGCCGGCGTATTGGTTCTGCCGCCCGGGCTTGACCGCATGCCCGACGCTCGCCACTCATCCTGACCTGGGAGTAAGGTACGACCCGGCCAAAGCCAAAGAATTGCTGGACGAGTATCTCAAGGAAAAGGGCCTCACCGCCGATCAGTTGAACATCTCGCTGATGTTCAATACGTCCGAATCTCACCAAAAACGCGCCGAAGCCATTCAGCAGATGTGGAAGCAGACTCTCGGAATTGATGCCAAACTCACCAACCAGGAGTGGAAGGTCTATCTGACACAGCGCAAAGAAGGCCAGCATAGTGTCTACCGCAGCACCTGGGTGCTGGACTATCCCGACACCAACAACTTTGATCGCGAAGTCTTTGGGCCGAATGGCGCTTACTCTGAGGTGGTGGATTGGCAGAACGACAAGTTTAACGAGCTGGTTCTCCAGGCCGGCAAAGAGACCGACACCGCCAAACGCATAGACCTGTACGTGCAGGCCGAAAAGATCCTGGTAGAAGAAGATGCTGCTATAGCTCCCTTGTATTGGTATCGCAGCATCGCGCTGTACAGGCCAAACGTGGTGCGCACGGACTCGATCACCGGCTACGACTGGTACGAAAAGTGGGATCTCAAGTAAACTGATACGACCACGCGTGCGCGGGCTACGTACCCACCTCTAAAGCGGCACAGCCTGCCGTGAGTCTTGATTCACGGCAGGCTGTTTTTTCTGTCCGTAACCATTCAGCATCCTGAGCTACACCCTGAGCGAGGCCGAAGAGGGAGCACCGCGCCCCTTCGACTTCACTGCTCCTTCGGCTGTGCTCAGGATGCAGTTCCGCTCAGGATGCGCGGTGCAAAGTCGAAGGATGTATCCTGAGCGAAGTCGAAGGATGCGGGCCGAGTAGCTTGACAATGTCACATTTGCCGTAGGAGCGCCCTCTGGGCGCGACTAGGCGCAACCGTACTGTGCAATTCTCGCACCTGCCTGCCTGGCGGCTAGACAGGGAAGGCGCTCCTACGTTCGCCCGATGAAATGTGACATTGTCAAGGTAGTTGCCTCTGTCCGCGGAAAAAGGTCTGGCGGCAATTGGGGTGGTTTGTACGGCGGCGCAAATAGGATTATAATTCATGTCGAGTTGCCGCCACGAGCGGGGCAGCGCAAGCACGGTGAGCTTGTCGAACCGCGCTAAATTGACACTGGTGAATCAGGACAAACTCATGATGAAACAAAATGTCAACAATGTCCAAGCGGCGACCATCCTGGTGGTGGACGACGAGCTTCGCATCAACGATTTTATCCGCGAGCTGTTGAGCGCCGGCGGCTATCGCTCGGAGGCGGCCCTGACGGGCGAGGAGGCGCTGTCCATTCTGGGAGGCGAGGTCCCGCACGCCGGGCAGAAATTTGACCTGGTCTTGCTGGATATTATGCTGCCTGGCATGGACGGGTACGAGGTCTGCCGGCGTCTAAAGGCCAACCCGGTCACGGCCGAGTTATCGGTGATCATGCTCACAGCGATGGGCAAGATTGCCGACAAGGTGCGCGGGCTTGACATGGGAGCGGACGATTATATCCCCAAGCCATTTGATAATCAAGAGCTGCTGGCGCGCGTCAGGGCGGTGCTGCGCTTGCGCAAGGCCGAACAAGATTTGCGCCGCCGCAACCAGGCGCTGGACGCGCTCAACGCGGTGGCCGAGTCTGTGGGCAAGGCGGTGGAGCTGGTGGACGTGCTAGATACGGCGTTAAACACCGTGCTGGACAAGCTCGACCTGGCGGGCGGCGCGCTCACGTTGAGCGGGCCGGCAGATCAACAAGCCATCGCGGCGCAGAGCCGGTTGTTGCTAGAGCCGCCGGCCGTTTTAGAAATCGCCGGCCAGGTGACGCAGCGCGACCAGCCACACACCGGCGCGCTGCAGGCGAGCGGAAAAGAATTTCACGTGGCGTGCGTATCGTTGAGGGCGCACGGCCGCGCCTCCGGAACCTTGTTTGTCGTCAACGAGCAGCCCGTAGACGCCGAGTTGCGCGACGTGTTGAGCAGCATCGGATTGACCATTGGCGCGGCCGTGGAGCGGGCCAAGTTGTACGAGGCGGCCCAACAGCGCAGCGAGGATTTTGCGGTGTTGAACGATTTGTCGCGCGTCGTCAGCTCCACGCTCGACCTGGAGGCCGTGTTGACGGGGGCGGTGCGCGGCATGCGCGAGTTTGTGCACGTCGAGCTTGGCGCGCTGGCGTTGAAGGACGACAAGAGCGGGGCAATCACGTTCCGCAAAATCCTGAGCCGCGATCAAGAGTGGGAGATTGACGCGCCGCTGCCCTCTGAGGCGTATGCCCTCGTCAACGACGTGATGCAAAACAGCGAGTTGCAAATTCTGGACGCGCGCACCGGGCCAATTTCCAACCCGCTCGACGCCATCACGGGCGTTGCCACGCGCGCCTTGATGTGCGCGCCGCTGGTGGTCAAGGACCGCTGCATCGGCGCGATTATGATGATTAACAAAGTGGGAGGAACGTTTACTTACACCGATACCGAGCTGGCGCAATTCCTGGCCGCCTCTATCGCCGTAGCGCTGGAAAACGCCCGCCTGTATAGTGAGCTGGCCGCCTCGACGCGCGAGTTGGAACGCAGCCAGGCGCAGTTGGTCCAGGCTGAAAAATTGGCCGCGTTGGGACGCATGGCGGCCTCGATTGCTCACGAAATCAACAACCCCTTGCAGGCCATACAGAATTGCCTGCACCTGGTTATCAACCGCCCGCTCGTGGAAGAAAAAAAGGCGCATTATTTGCACATGGCCCAAGAAGAAGTGGAGCGGCTCATCGCCATTGTCGCGCGCACGCTCAACTTTTATCGCCCCTCCAAAGGGCAACTCGTTCCCACGCACGTCAATCATATGATTGAGAGTGTTTTGGCGTTGGCTGGCAAGCGCCTGGAACAGGGGCGGGTCCGGGTGCGTAGACGCCTGGACGGCGATTTGCCCGAGCTGCACGTTGTGCCGGATCAACTGACCCAGGTCTTTTTAAACCTGGTGATCAATGCCGTGGAGGCCATGCCGAATGGGGGCGAACTGACGATCACGACGCAAGAAACCGGGGAGTGGCTACAGGTGTCGTTCGCAGATTCCGGGCCAGGGCTGAGCCAGGAAGATGTCGGGAAAATTTTCGAGCCATTTTATACCACCAAAGCCACCGGCACTGGCCTGGGGCTGGCTGTGAGTTATGGGATCGTTGAACGGCACGGTGGGCGTATTACGGTCGAGAATGTGGCGGGACAAGGCGCTTGCTTTACGGTGTACTTGCCACGCACAAGCCCGCCGCTTGCCTGAGAGGCGTGTTGTGTTTGTGCGGGAGCGTTTCTCCCCAACCTGCGGCAGGCCGTGGGTTGATTGCGGACGAGTCGAAAGGTAACAGATATGGAACAACCTCTTCCCCCCGCTCGCATTTTGGTTGTAGATGACGAATCGGCCATGCGCGCGACGCTGGACGAGATCCTCAGCGGCGAAGGATTTGAAGTGATCACCGCTGCTGGCGGCGAGGCCGCGCTGGCGACTTTGCGGCAAGAGCCGGTTGACTTGATGCTGCTAGACCTTCGTATGCCGGGCATGGATGGGTTGACGGTCATCGAGCAGGCCCAGCGTATTGCGCCAGACGCCATGGTCGTCATGTTGACGGCGCACGGCACACTGGATTCGGCCATTAGCGCCATGCGCCAGGGAGCGTTTGATTATTTGCTCAAGCCGTGCGCCCCGCCTGAAATCGTGGCGGCGGTCAGGCGCGGGCTGGCGCACCGCGCGCAGCGGACGCGGCAACGCGAGTTGGTCACGCTGATGCAGCGCGCCATCCACGAGTTGCAGCTCCCGGCGGCCGGCGTCGGCGGCCCAGACGCGCCCGAACGATTCATCCAGTGCCGGAGCATCAGCCTGGATTTGCAGCGGCACGTGGCGACGGCGCGCGGCGAACTACTCGACTTGACCTTGACCGAGTTCAAGTTGCTGTCGTACCTGATGCAGCGCCCTGACCAGGTTGTTTCTCCCAGCGAGCTGGTGAACGCCGTGCAAGGCTACGAGGCCGACGAGCACGAAGCGCGCGCCATTATCCGCGTCCACATCCGCCGCTTGCGCCAAAAGTTGGAACCCGACCCCGATAACCCCCAATACATCCTCAACGTGCGCGGCGTGGGCTACCTGTTCGCCAGCATCCCGCCGCCAAAGTAACTTTTCCGTAACTTAACCGAAACCCGCCCCAGGCGGGTTTTGTGTTATTCTTTATGCGTACTTAGGACGATACAAAAATTCCAAGCAATAGAGGCGGCAATGAGAGACACCAAGAATATTCTGATTGTAGAAGATGAGCCCAAAGTGGCTTATTTTTTGCAAGAGAGCTTGGAATCCACCAGCCAGAATTACAAGGTGGTGTGTGCTGCTTCTGGCGAAGACGCCCTTAATCAAGTCTCGCATTCGTTGTTTGATCTGGTCGTATCAGACCTTCGCATGCCCGGCATCAACGGGCTGGAGCTTTTGCAGCGCGTG
Organism: uncultured Anaerolineae bacterium; assembly: GCA_964651475.1. Classification (GTDB taxonomy): domain Bacteria; phylum Chloroflexota; class Anaerolineae; order Fen-1058; family Fen-1058; genus JBGSMF01. Next base: position 57,960 of record CAZYXV010000017.1, read on the forward strand.
CGTGATCGCAATCCCTTCACACGAACCATTCTCATCACAGCTTACGGCTCGGATGAGGTCGAGGCCGAAACGCGCCGCTTGCAAACGTATCGCTACTTTACCAAACCTTTCCCCATCGAAGACTTTACCACCGCGGTCAAGCAGGCTTTGGACGAGGGTGTATCAAGAAAAATGTCCGGCTTATTGATGCTATCAGGCGAGCGGTTCGACAAAATTTCGCAGCGTTTATCTGATCTGCGTTACGAGGTGGGCGCGCAGTGCGTGCTGTTGTCGGATGACGCCGGCCAGGTGTTGACCGAGGTGGGATTCGCCGAAAATTTGCCACTGGGTCACGTTGTGTCATTGATGAGCAGCAGCCTGGCCCACACAGCTGAATTGGCTCAACAACTTCACGAAGAGCGCTCGTTCAATTTGCACTATCACGAAGGAGCGCGCTACGATATCTACATCGCCAACATTGGCGACCATCTTTATATCACTTCTATCTTTGACCGCCGCCAGGGCGCCAGCCGGGTGGGTATGGTATGGCTGTATACGAAACGCGCGGTCCAAGACGTGCTTTATCTGATCGCCAGCGAAGAGATGCTGCCCTCGAACGGCGGCGCGTGGTCAGGCGAGTATGGAAATAAAGGTAGCTTGATCTGAATCGCTTGAGGCGATAGTGTTCTCGACAGCGCCGGCCTGATAGCGGCCTGTCAGAGGGCTGCGCCGGGACCTCTTGCAGTCCGTCAGAATGACGATGGGTTGCCCGGACCTCACCTGTGCGCGGCCTCCGCCGGTAAACCCGGCGGCATACCTTGTGGTGCGCTTTGCGTTTTGTCATCGTGCTCGGGCAGGCACTTTGACAAACGCCATGGGGGGGAGCGCAAGGCACGAGGCTTCCAGTTGGGGGGCTGGAAGCCTCGTTGTCTTTTATCTGACGGTGATGGTGACCGGCGCGCTCACCACTAGTTGCCCGGTGCGCTCCAATCCCTGCGCGGCAAAAGTGTGAACTCCTGGCGCAAGCGTCCACAGCGCCCGATATATCCCCGCAGATCCATCAAATGTAGCCAGTGGTTGGCCGTCGGCTAACAATGTTACCGAGATGACCTGGATGCCGTCAAGCGGGCGCGCCGAAACGGCAATGCGCTGCGTCTGGGGTGGGGTGATAGAGGTGATCTGGTAAATTGTGCCGGGGTCGGGATGCGTCACGACCAGTTGGAGAGCGGCGCCTGGCAGTCGGCGGCTGATTGGGAATTGAAGATCATCGGCGAGGAGCAAGTTGGAAATATGGTTTTCTTTTGCCCACGCCTGGGCCTCGGCCGGCAAAAACAAGGCCACTTGTTCGACGACGCGCTCAGGCGGTGTGCTCGCGTCGGCAGGGCGCCCGGTGGCGATGTCGAGCTTGACGGCGCGGTAGAATGTGTCGAATTGCGTCGGCTGCGTGCCGGCGATAAACGACTCTACCCGCGCGTGAGGACACGGCGAATCCGGCGCGGGCAGCAATCCCGAAAGCGCGCATACCTTTACACGCACCAGCCCGTCAGCTTGAAAGTTGCGCGCGGATTTTCCCCTCAGCACCGTTTCCATAAAGTCGTGCCAGATGGGGCCGGCGCCAGTGATGCCGGAAACGTGAATCATGGGTTGATTATCGGCGTTGCCTACCCACACCCCCGTCACCAGGTCGGGGGTGTAGCCCATCGTCCAGTTATCGCGCCAATCTGACGTGGTGCCGGTTTTAGCGGCGGCCGGCTGGCTCAGGCGCAGCACGTTCCATTCTCCAAACGCCGGCGCGCGCGCCTGGGGATCGCTGAGTATGTCGCTGATGAGAAACGCCACGCGCTCGTCCAACACGCGCTCGGACGGCGCCGGCTGCCAACGATAGCGCCATTGCCCGCGTGCGTCGCGCACTTGCAAGACGGCCGCCGGTTCGACGCGATAGCCGCCGTTGGCAAACACGCCATAAGCAGCCGTCATGTCCAGCAAGCGCACCTCGCCGCCGCCCAACGTGATGGCTAGCCCGTAGCGCTCGCTGTCTGTAAAGGTGTGGATGCCCATCCGCCGCGCCAGGGCAATCATGGCCTCCAATCCTACGTGATCAAGCACCTTGACGGCCGGAATGTTGTACGACGAAGCCAGCGCCTGGCGCAGCAACACCGGGCCGTGATAACGCAAATCATAGTTGTGGGGAACATACGGCTCGCCTTCTTTGGTGATAAAGCTGGTGCGCACGTCCATCACCATCGTGGCCGGCGTGTAGGGTTCGGGCGAACTCGGATCAAATGCGGCGGCATACGTGATGGGCTTGATGGAGGACCCCGGCTGGCGCAAAGCCAGCGCCGCATTGACAGCCCCGCTGATTTGCGCGTCGAAATAATCCGGGCTGCCCACCATGGCCAGGATGTGCCCTGTGTGCGGATCAAGCGCGACGAGCGCGGCGTTGTTCACGTTGCGTTGGGGCAAGTCCCCCGCCGCTGGGGCGCCCTCGCCTTCACCTGTCAAATCCGCCAGGTGGCGCTGCATGATAGATTGCGCGCCGTTTTGCCAATCCAGATCGAGCGTGGTGGTGACGATCAATCCGTCGCGGTACATCGCTTCCAGCCCGAATTGATTTTCGAGCCACGCGCGCACGTACATGACAAAGTGCGCCGCCTGGATAGGGTGCGGCGCAGCCGCAAAGCCTAATCGCTCGTCACGCGCCAGCGCCGCTTGTTGATCTGATATGTAGCCGCGTTTGACCATCAAATCGAGCACCGTCGCCTGGCGCTGGTGCGCGGCGGCCAGGTTGACCAGCGGGTCGTAGATCGCCGGCGCCTGGGGCAGGCCGGCCAGCAGCGCGCACTCGGCCAGGTCCAGCTCGTTAGCGCGCTTGCCAAAATAAGCATTGGCCGCCGCTTCAATGCCATAGGCCAGGTTGCCATAGTTAACCTGGTTCAGATACAATGCCAGGATTTGATCTTTGCTGTAGGCGCGCGCCAGCCGCCAGGCCAGGATGCTTTCGCGCAGTTTGCGCGTGAGTGTGCGTTGGGCGCGCTCTTGCGGGCTGAGCAACAGGTTGCGCGCTACTTGCTGCGTGATCGTGCTGCCGCCCGAGAGCGTTTCTCCGCCGCGCAAGTTGATCCACACGGCGCGCGCGATAGAAGATACATCCACGCCGGGGTTGGTATAGAAATTGGCGTCTTCGGTGGCAATGGTGGCCTGGCGGCAGTAAAGTGGAATGTCTTCCAGCTTGAGCGGTGTGTGCCGCCCCGCGTGAGGATCGGTGATCTCGTAGAGCAGCCGCCCATTTCGGTCCAGGATGCGCGTGGAGGGCGCGTGCAGCTTGCTATCCAGGCTGTCCAGCGAGGGCAGGTCTACCAGCAGCCACGCGCGCGCGGCCAGGCCCAGGCCCGCGAGCGCGATTAGAATAATTGATGGGACCAGTACACGCTTGCGCAAATGTCTACCTCTCAAAATTAAAATGATGCCGCGCGAGAGTGGCGGCTATCATCATGACGATTTTAGCGCACGCGGGGTTTCACAGCGTAAGCGGCGCCGGGCGCTCAGCGTTTGGGTGCCTGGAGTGCGTTCAAGATTTGATTGGCGCGCGTTCGCACGGCCTGGTCGGTGCTGCGGGCCAGCTTGTCTAGCAGCGAAACCTGGGGAGGTGTGAAGCGGGCCAGGGCATCTACCGCCGCCACACGGATTTGGGGATCTTTATCGCTGGCGGTCTGGAAAAGCTGGCGCACAATGGCTGGCTGGCTGGAAATGCCCAGCGCGACCACGGCGGCCTGACGCAGAGCGATGGGCAAGGCTCGATCGGCCTGGAATTCGAACAGGAAGCGCATTCCCTGGTTGGCATCGAGTGTTTTGCTTTTGACGGCCTGGCCAATGGCAGAGATCACGGCAATTCTGGCGCGCTCGTCTTGTTTGGGGTCGGTCAGGTAATCGCGTACCACGCTGAGAGCCGCCTCGCCGTGACTGGAGGCGGTGAGGTTGAGCACCATGGCGTAACGTGTGGCCGGGTGGCGGGCCTGCTCGACGACTTCGCGGCAGGCGGCCAGAGCCGCCATCGAACGAACGCGCGCCAACACGGCCGCCAGTTGCGAGGCGACTTCGGGCCTGGCTTCCTGGAGCAAGTGTTGCAGCACCGGTTCGACCGAAGAGGTGCCAATGGCGATGAGCGCCGTGCGCGCCTGGGCTTGAACGGTTTTGCTTTTGGTGGCGAGCGCCAGCTTGAGCAGAGGCTCGACCGCACGCGAATCGCCGGCCTCGCCCAGGCGGCGAATGGCCATGATGGCGACTTGCTCATCGGGATGATTTAGCGCTTGCAGCATCGCCGCTATCTCGGCGTCGGAGAGGCGCTGCGGCAAGACCGCCGCGCCCTTGCCGCCCTCTTGCGAGCGAAGCCAGGCCAACCCACGCTTGGCCTGTTCATTGCTGGGGTTAATATCCAGCACGCGCTCCAGGCAGCGCATGGCAAGCTTGCGGTCGTCCAGCACGAAACTAAGCCACAGGAAAGCTTGCTCGCTGGCGGGATCTTCCAGTGTGGCGGCTTCCAGATACATGCGCGCTTCAGTGCGATTGCCCTCTCGGGCGGCGGCGATGCCCAATTCCAACAAACTCATGGTGTGACTCCGGGGTCAAGATTGTTCACCAACCATTGTGGTACCCCCTAATTCTAAGTGCAATTGGCAAATGGCGCAAGTGGACGGTGTTTTTCCATTTCTAATGTAAATCTTATACAGGCGTGATATAATAAGCGCCATAATGCAATCACTTGGACGAGTTGGGGCACTGCCCCGAGATTTCAAGTGTGCTGCAATGTAACCTGGTTTTACGCGCCGTATACTCGTTGGATGAGTGGCGGCCTCTAAACCCGCCTGTAGCGAGTTCGATTCTCGCACGGCGCACAAGAAAGAAAAGACGATGCAGTAGGTATATTTCCACAAACCCAGAGCACCCCCGGTTGTATCTCTTGGTAGCCGCCCGGCAACCGTTCGAGTCTTTTAATTCAAAAAAGGAGATACAACCATGAACACACTTTCACGGGCCATCACGGCCAAACTATTCAACAGTACTGACACGTATACTGCGCTTCGGAAGCATTGGAGCGCGTTGATAAATTCCGACCGCAAACACGAACTGGCGGCGGCGCACCACCTGCTTTACCTCGCGCTTGCGGGCAAAGATTGGCGCAAAGGGTTTACTCCACCGACAAATCGCCGCAAGCTCGAAAACGGCGCACTGGTGGGCTGGAAGCTGTTCCGCGCGCTTGACACGCTTCATAGTAGAGTGAGCGAGGAATGGCTGCTTGAGCCTTTTGACGGCCTGGTTAGCCCGCAGATGCTTCAACAACTCAGGGAATTGCTGCCAAGAGTTGAATCGTATGCATACAAGCCAGAGCAATTTGCAAATGGGCATTTCCCGTTCGAGGCGTATCGCGCGCCAGAAACGATGCGCACTCCTTTGGATAAGGAAGCTGCTAATGCCTGAACTATAGCTGCCTGCGTGGTATGCCTACGTCCTGGTTCGCGCCGACATTCCGCTTGCCGATCAAATCGTTCAAGTTGGGCACGCCTGCCTGGAGGCCGGGCGCAGATTCAGCCAGCCAGAAGATTCGTGCAACCTGGTTGTACTCAGTGTCCCTTCCAAAGCGCACTTGCTCGATGCCGTCGAATCCATCGAGTCAAGCGGCATCCGTTGCGCGGTCTTTTGCGAGCCAGACGATGACGTAGGACATACGGCGGCCTGTACCGAACCGGTTTGCGGTTCTCGCAGGCGCGTATTTCGACGCTTCCCGCTTTGGAAGGCTCAATGCCACCAGTGGGCGAGGGGGCCGCCCTTTAGATTATTTACTGGGTTTCACGTGGATGGTGTGGACAGCGCGCGCTGTGGTGTGGCGATAGGTCAATGTTTGCTGCTCTCGGTTGATCTCAAAGATCCCATCCGATACCTCGACGGTGTAGCCGCGCGGGTACTGGTAATTCGGCACCAAGATTTCGGTCGGCGCGGTGACGGCTGAATCGTGGCGAAACTCGAACTCAAATTCGCGCTTGCCGATATCGAAGGACATACGCAGCGGCTCGCCCGCCGTTGCGCGTGCGTAAGGCCGCACCACTGCCTCAAGCACCCGCCCGCCCGAGTGAATATCCTTTGGGTCCACTTGCTGGTCGCGGCTAAAGATTGAAAAGTCTTCGCCGTTCCACTGGTCGCCGTGCGCGTTCGAGTTGTCGGTCGTGTAATTCCACAGCGTGCAGTTCATCAGCGCGGCTTCTACGGCGCAAAAACTGCGATCCATGGCCTTGATGGCCGCGCGCCAATCGCCGCTTCGATAGGCCCTTTTGTCGTCCAGGTCGAATGGAATGCCAAACTCCCCCAGCACCACCGGCGCGCCGTGCAATCGCTCCAATGCGTCTTGCCTGAATCTCTCGAGTTGCGCCGCGTATGCCTTGCGGATAGCCCATGGGCCAAGGATGGTTTTGCCGGCGCGCATATCGTAACCGATGAAGGAATTATAGTGTTTCAAAAACAACACCGGTCCATCGTACCAGTGCGGCGCGTAAACAATGTTGGCGGCGTCTTGTGCCATCCACCTGGAGGGCGGGCATCCGGCCTCGGCCTCGATAAAGATGGCGGCGTCCGAATCCACCGAGCGTATTTCGCGCGCGTAGCGGTTGGCAAAGGCGTAATAATAATCTTGAGTAAAATCCACCTGCCGCCCGTTCACCAGGCTAAAGTGATCGGGACGCAGCAGCCTGGGCGCGCCCTCTGCCGAAACGCCCCACACTCCATTCTGCCGCCACACGCAATCCAAGCCAGCGCGCCAGGCGCGCAGCCCGTTGGGGTTCATCACGCGCCGGCCCTGCCGCCTGGAGCCGGTTACTCCTTGCTCCCACACGTCAATCTCTTGCGGATAGCCTGCTCCCAACAGCATCGCCTGGAACGGGCTGGGGCTTGCGCCAAGCTTGAGCGTTCCCCCCGCAATATTCAAGTCCCGCCAGCCGATAAATCCCGCCAGCGGTTCGTTCATTGTGTCATAGCCAATGACGTTGGGCAGCCCCCTCAGGCGCGCGGCGACCTGGCTCACCGCGCCGACGTAATGCCGCTGGAGATAGTCTTGGACTGGCTCGCCATCCACGCGGGTGTTGGGCGCAAAATCATTGCCGCCAAAAAAGAGCGTGAACATGGTGGCGGCGGCGAGCTTGGTAGCGTTGGTGGGCCAGATCATGCGCGGGAATGGATCGCCGTGGATCTGGTGGACGATGGCGGCGCCCGTTTCGTTGAACTGGGTGATATCCATCCCAATCGCGTCAAATGTCCAGCCGGGCGCTCCGTCGCCGCCCGAAAAGCGACTCCAGACATCCTGGTGAGGGTCTATGAAAAGGTGGATGCCATGCTCGCCGGCCTTTTTGACGATGGCGTACACATAGTCCAGATAGTCCTGGTCGTAACAGCCCGGCCCGGCGTGTTCGATGGCTTCCCAAGTGACCAGCAAGCGCGCCAGGGTCAAACCCCACGCGCGCAGCCTGGAAAAATGCTCGTCCGCTTCTTCCAGCGGAAAGGGACGTCCGACGAAAGAAACGTCGCGATGATCAAAAAAGCCCTGCCGGTTGTGTGTTGCGCCGTTGGGTCTGAGTGGCACCTTGGAGCTGCCGCCCAGATTGACGCCCCGCAGCAGCAGCGTCCGCCCGTGTTCGTCTTTGAAATGTGAGCCTTTGCAAATCACGTCACCCCCTTATCGAGAGTTTCCCGATGGGTCATTTGCCGGGCTTGATTTTTGCCCGCGCTCGCCTCACCACCTCTTTAATTCGCCTCTGCCTTGTTTCGGGTTTCTTGGCCTGTTCTATCCAGGCCGCGTACATCGTCTGGGCGCTGGGCGGAAAGCCATCGAAATTTTTCTGCGCTTGCGGGTCCTGGGTGAGCGCTGCCAGCAAATCCGGCGGCGTGGCGGGTTTCTCCTTCGACGTGTAAGCGGCTGCCCAGCGGCCATTCTGTTGGGCTTCTTTGACCTTGGCCAGCCCGGCGGCTGCCATTTTCCCCTGGCGCATCATTTTCTCGGCCCGGTCTCGATTGACCCGCGACCATACACTCCGCGGTTTGCGAGGCGAGAAGCGCAAAATATAGTATTGGTCGTTCACGCTGTGCATCTTGCCGTCTATCCAACCAAAGCAGAGCGCCTCCTCGACGGCTTCTTCGTAGGTCACGGCCTCCAGAGCAGCACCCTTTTTCTTGATGACTAACCATATCTCGGTTTGAGTGGCATGGTGCATTTCGAGCCAGCGCCGCCATTCATCCCGGCCAGAAAGATGTACACTTGCTTTTGTTTTTTTATCCATTTGTCCTCTCTTTCACGTCAATATCCACGGTCACGATGGCGCCACCTGGAGACGGCACATAGTTGCCGTCGGCATCGGCGTAGAGCGTCCAGGTCTTACGGGCGACCAGGACAGGCGTGGCTTGCTGCAGAGGCGAAGCTAAACCAGATTTCACAGAAAATGCAGGCAAGGCATTGGCAATGGTTGCTTCACTTGCTTCCAGCTTTGTATGGGCAAGGGCTGTATTGAACGTTGATATCAACAATGCCAGAGTAACCAGACAAGTTATGGTGACAAGTTGAGCAGAATGTGTTTTCATTGCTGCCTCCAATAAGTGAGATTCTCGTGTGAAGGTGGGGGTAGCCTATTGAACGGCACATCAATATAGTCTCCAATGTTAGATTCAACGACGAATCCTTCAGCACCTAAAAGCCCCTCTTTGTCAAACAAAAAGACCCACTCAATCTCCAACCCCTGGATCTCTGTCCACGCTGTGATCGAGTAGTTGTAACGCAGGCGAACAGGCCCTGGCCAACTACCTTCCTCCCAATCAGAAAAGACAATGTCTTCCGCAAGATAATCTGACAGGGCCGTCAACACAAAGGCCTTGGCGACCAGCTCACGGTTCTCGTCGGTGACCCGAATGTGATTCAGCCCCATCAACAATTGGAAATCCTTTTCGAAACGGAGACGGTCGCCCCATTGCTCGGCAATAAGCACATGGTGATTCTGCGCCCCGGACTCGCCGCGCCCATACAGATTGTACTCGACCAAGCTAAAGTTGGCGTCAGGAAACAAGGCCTTCCACTCTGGACGTGTGATGTGAGTGGCGTATGTAAATACGTCGCACCACGGATACGTTTTCAAAATGGCATCGCACCCATCAAAAGAAGATGCGCTTTGCGGGTTGTCGTGTTGCATCTCGGTCACCAACGCCTGCTCTTTGGCCGTCATCGTCGGGGTGGGGATGACGGTTCCCATCTTGGCCAGTGCCGTCAAGGTGAGCGGCGGAGGAGGAGGTGTGGGGCTGGGTTCAACTGTTCCCCACTCAACAAACGCCGTCAACAGGGCCGGCGGTGGTGGCGGCACAGTGGGTGTTGAGCTAGGGCCAGGTGTTACGATGGGGCTTGGTGTGGCTCTTGTGGCGGTCGCGCGTGCCACAGTCGGGGGCACGCGAGTAGAGACGGGCGCGGTTGTGCGACGCGCGATGGCGCTTGCTGGCGGAGGCTCGGTGGGCACGTGCTGGTCGCACGCCGCGCTCCACGCGGCCAGGGCGCACAGGGCCAACAGGCACAGTCCCATCATCATTGCGTAGGTGGATTGTTTCTTGTTCACGTTCTATTCTCCTCTTCCTCATTTTACTGTTTCAAGCGCCAAAGCGCAAAAGCCGGTCGGGGGCAGTGAACTGGGCATCTGGCGGCCTTTTACTTTTTGTGACGTTCTATGGTATCATATAGCAAAGGTAACTATTCAGGGAGGCATCTTGTTAACCACAAAGGACACCAAGAACACAAAGGGAAAACCTTCGTGCTCTTGGTGTACTTTGTGGTCAAAGAATTGTGGCTGAATAGTTACTAGCAAGTTTTATAAGGGAGTAGCAACATGGACGTTTATGAATTACTGCAAGAAAAACTCAACGCTCACCCTTTCGGCGCTCCCAAGCGTCCCGAATTTCTCGAAATCTTGCAAATGCTTTTCACGCCAGAAGAAGCCGACCTGGCGCTTCACCTTCCCTTTAGCCCTCAATTGACCGGCGACATTGCCGCGGCCATTGGGCAGGCGGAAGAGGAGGTGACTCGCCTCTGCGAGCAAATGGCAGACAAGACCCTGGTCTATGCCTACCAGACCCGCACCGGAAAAAAGATGTACATGCTCTTTCCCACCGCGCCGGGCCTGTTCGAGTTCCCGATTATGAAGCACGCCGTCAGCCCTGGCTCGCTGCCCGGCCTTGACTTGGAGCACCTGGCCGGGCTGTGGGATCAGTATCACCAAGATGGCTGGGGCCTCGAGATGGGCAATTCGCCCACGCCAGGAGCGCGCGTTATCCCGGTACAGCAGGCGATTCCAACCACGCTCCAGGTTTTTCCTTACGAAGAAGCGGCGTATTATATCCGCACAAGCAAATTCGTGGGACTCTCGGCGTGCCCGTGCCGCGTATCGTGGAAAAGATGCGACAAGCCCATAGACGTGTGCATGCCGCTGGGGTACAGCGCCAAGTACCTGGCGGAGCGCGGCGCGGCCAAACTCATCACGGTGGAAGAAGGGATGCAGGTTCTCAGGCGCGCCGAGGACGCCGGGCTGGTTCACTGCGCCAGCAATACCCGCGACAAGATTGATTATATCTGTAATTGCTGCCCGTGCTGCTGCGGCATCTTGGGAAGTATAACCCGCCTCAAGGGCGCCGTCTCGCGGCCAGAATCGAATTTTTATTCCGTCATTCAGGCCGAAAATTGCACCGGCTGCGGCGTCTGCGTAGATCGCTGCCCGGTCAAGGCGATCAGCCTGGACGACGTGGCAGTGGTAGACCAGGCGCTGTGCATCGGCTGCGGGCTGTGCGTTTCCGGCTGTGATTTCGAGGCGGCTGTGCTGGTACGCAAGGCAAACAGCGTCGAACCTCCCGCCGACGTTCGCGAGATGATGATGAGAATGGCCCAGGAAAAGGGGCGGGCGGAAGGATTTATGGCGAATCTGGTTGCATCGTAAGAACTGGAGATCGTTTACGTTTATATCCAACTTGGAGGACAATATGTCAAAGATCATTTCCATTCACTCGTTCCGGGGCGGCACGGGCAAGTCCAACACTACCGCCAATATCTCGGCGCTGCTGGCTGCCGAGGGACAGCGCGTCGGCGTGATTGACACCGACATCCAATCGCCGGGCATCCACGTGCTGTTTGGCCTGGATGAAGACGATATGGCTCATTCGCTCAACGATTATCTGTGGGGCAAGTGCGATATTGAGCAAACCGCCCAAGACGTGACGCATCGCCTGGGGGTCGAGATCAAGGGCAAAATTTTCCTGATTCCCTCCAGCATCAAAGCCGGCGAGATCGCGCGCGTGCTGCGCGAAGGATACGACGTGGGGCTGCTCAACGACGGCTTTCAAAAATTGCTCGTCAACTTGAACCTGGATGTGCTGATGATTGACACGCACCCCGGCCTGAACGAGGAAACCCTGCTTTCGATTGCGATCTCGGACGCGTTGGTCATTATCATGCGGCCCGATCAACAAGATTTTCAGGGCACAGGCGTCACCGTCGAGGTGGCGCGCAAACTCGACGTGCCCAACCTCTTGCTGCTGGTCAACAAGGTGCCGGCGGTGTTCGAGCCGGCCGGCGTCAAGGCGCGCGTCGAGCAAACATACAACTGCGAGGTGGCGGCGGTGCTGCCGCACTCGGACGAGATGATGACGCTGGCCAGCGCTGGCATCTTTGTCCTGCGTTATCCCGATCATGCCATAACCCACTCGCTCAAACAGGTCGCCGCTCGATTGATGGCGGGCTAGCTCCTTGACGAGGGTTCATGCCCACCTCTATCTCACCGCTGGCCCAACTTGAACCGCGGCTGCGCACGCTGCTGCCGGCTGACCTGTACGCTGTGGCGTGGGTAGACCCTTCGCCGCACACCCTCTTGCGCGTCTTTGAACACCTGAGGACTGTGCAGCGCATCCTTCGCAACTATATGCCCAGGCAGGTGTCCGAGTCGTTGCCTTGCCCCGGCCAGGTGCGCCACGACTGGCAAGAGGGCACGTTGATGTTTACTGATTTGGCGGGATTCACGCGCCTTCTGGAAGCCAATGCCGCTCGCGGGCGCGCCGGGGCGGAAACGCTTTTGGGCGTGCTTAATACGTATTTTGCCGAGATGCTCGAAATCATTAGCAAGTCCGGCGGCGACTTGCTCGAGTTTACTGGCGATGCATTGCTGGCGCAGTTCCTGCCCGATTCGCGCCAGAGCGACACGGCGCGGGCCGTGCGCGCCGGGCTGCGCATGCAGCGCGCCATGGAGCGTTTCGCCAGCATTGAGACGCCGCAAGGCGTCTATTCGCTGGGGATGCGCGTTGGGATTCACACCGGGCGCTTTCTCACGGCCGACATTGGCACGCCGCGCCGTATGGAACACGTGTTGCTTGGCGCGTCGGTTCAATGCGCCAAGCAAGCCGAAGGCGCCGGGCAGGTGGGGCGCGTGTGCCTCACCCAGGCCGCCTGCGAACGAGTGCGCGATCAATTTCATTTTGAGCCGGGCAAGCCCGGCTACGTGTTTGTGGTAGACGATCTCGCCGTCCAACAGTTGGGCGAATACGATTTGGTGCCGCCCACCCGCCGCCCGGCCAGCACCATCTTGTTGGATCGCAGCGTCGAGGGCTTGCTGGTCGAGATCGAAAAGATGGTGGGATTGGTCGAGCCGATGGCGAGCTATTTGCCCATGCCGATTCTCAACCTGGTGATTGAAAGCGCGGCGCACCGGCGCATTACGCCCGATTTTCCCACGCCCACGGTGGCTTTTGTCAACCTGATTGGCCTGGCGGAATCCGCCGACCGCGCCTTGCCCGTTTCTGGCGCGCAGGTGGATGAGCACGCTCTCATCGTCGCCAGCTTTTCGCGCGTCATCGCCCTCATCAATGCCGCCGTAGAAGCGCGCGGCGGCGTGCTGAAAAAAGTCACCTATCACCTGGCCGGCTCGGATATGATGCTTTGTTTTGGGTTGCCTAACGCGCACACCGACGATTCAATGCGCGCCGCCGACGCGGTGTTGGCGCTGCGAGACGTTGTCAAGACCGTGCCGCCGCTGACGGTGGGCGGCGAGCCGGTGACTATAGCGTGCAAAATCGGCCTGGCGCGCGGGCCGGTCTTTTCAGCCGAGATTGGCGAGCCGCGCGGGCGGCGCGAGTTCAATGTTCTGGGCGACACAGTCAACATTGCCGCCCGATTGATGACGCGCGCCGCCGAGAATCAAATTCTCGTCACCCAAGCTGTGCATCAAGACATCGCGCCCCATTTTGACTGCGAGCCGCTCGGCGCGGTCGAGTTGAAGGGCAAGGCAGCCCCCACGCGAGTGTTTGCTCTGCACAGCCGTAGAAAGGCCACAGAAACCTGATTGCCTATGTCCAAAATCATTACCTTCCATTCGTTCCGCCGCGGAACGGGCAAGTCGAGCTTGACGGCCAACGTGGCCGCGCTGCTCATGCTGGAGGGGCAGCGCGTTGGGGTGATTGACGCCGATCTTGCGTCGCCCGGCGTCCACGTGCTGTTCAAGCTGGACGAGAACAAAACGAGCTATTGGCTCAACGATTATCTGTGGGGCAGGTGCCAGATCGAGCAGGCAGCCTGCGACGTGACGCCAAGCCTGCCCATGGCTTATGGCGCGCACGATGGAACTCGAACCGGCCCGGGCGCGCCGCGGCGCGGGCGAATCTGGCTCGTCCCTTCCAGCACCGAGACGCGCGAAATCACGCAAATACTGCGCGGGGGCTATGACGCTAACGTGCTCGGCGATGGGTTTCAGACATTGATCCGCTCTCTAAGCCTGGATACGCTGATCGTTGATACTCGCGCCGGCCTGAACGAAGAGACGCTCGCTTCGATTGCCGGCTCTGATGTGTTGGCCGTGCTTCTGCGCCTCGACCAGCAAGATTATCAGGGCACAGATATTACGGTTGAAATCGCGCGCCGGCTTGGCGTGCCGCGCACCGTTCTGGTCATTAATGAAGCGCCTGCCAGCTTTGACCTGTCTGAGATCAAGGCGCAGGTGGAGCAGACCTATCATTGCGAGGTGGTCGCCGTCATGCCGCACTCGGCCGAGATGATGGTGCTGGACAGCCGGGGGTTGTTTGTGCTGCATTATCCCAACCACCCAATGACGGCGTTGATCAAACATATCACGGCCCGGTTGATGGCGTGATCGGGCGAGACGGCGCAAAGGATACAACTACATTGATACCTGAATCTTGTTTATCTCCAATAACGCGCCGCGGCGCTCACCTCCTGGTGACCGGCGGAGCGGGCTTTATCGGCGGGCACTTGTGCCGCTTTCTCCTGGAGGCGGGCTACCGCGTGACGGCCGTGGATGATCTTTCAACAGGACGCCTGGGCAATATCGCCGCGTTGTGCGGGCAGCCCGGCTTTACGTTTGTGCGCGAAACGATTCTCAACGAACTGGTGATGGATCGGTTGACCCACGAATGTGACGCGGTGATTCACCTGGCCGCGGCGGTGGGGGTGCAATTGATCCTCGACCGGCCTATCCATACCATTCAAACAAATATCTTGGGCACAGAAGGCGTGCTGCGTGCGGCGATGCGCTATGGCAAAAAAGTGCTGCTGGCTTCTACCTCGGAAGTGTATGGCAAAAGCACTCGCATACCTTTTAGGGAGGACGACGACCGTGTGGCGGGCGCAACGACGCGCGGGCGCTGGAGCTATGCCGCTACAAAAGAAGTGGACGAGTTTTTGGCGCTGGCCTATTACGGCGAAAAGGGGCTGCCGGTGGTGATTTTTCGCTTGTTCAATACCGTCGGCCCGCGCCAGACGGGGCAATATGGCATGGTTGTGCCGCGCTTTGTCAGGTGGGCGCTGGCGGGCCAGCCGATCCGTGTATATGGGGATGGGTTGCAATCGCGCTGTTTTTGCCACGTGGCCGACGTGGCGCGCGCCATCGTCGGATTGCTAGAGCGCCCAGAGGCCGTGGGGCAAATTTACAATATTGGCAGTGCTGAAGAAGTGACTATTCTGGCGCTGGCCGAACGCGCCAAAGCCATTACCGGCAGCTCCTCGCCGATAGATTTTGTGCCTTACGAGGAACTGGGCGACGACTTTGAAGACATGCGCCGGCGCGTGCCAGATACGCGCAAAATTTACGCTTTGCTGGGTTGGGAGCCGCGCCACTCACTGGAGGATATCTTGCGCGACGTGGCCGCCGACTTGCGCAGTCAAGAGTAAAGGTGGTGAATTTGCAAAAGCCGGGCTTTTAAAGCCCGGCTTTTTTCATTCATTTATTGTGAGCCTCGCATGCGCGGGTCGAGTGCGTCTCGCAGGCCGTCGCCCAAGAAATTGAACGCGAACATTGTAATCGCCAGTGCCAACCCGGGGAAGAGCGCCTGGCTCGGATAGGTGCGGATACTGCGCGCCCCGTCTGCAATCATCGAACCCCACGACGGCGTGGGCGGATTCACTCCCAACCCAATAAAGCTCAAGAACGTCTCGGTCGAGATATAGCCAGGAATCGCCAGCGTTTCCGCCACGATCAGCGGCCCGATGATGTTGGGCAAAATGTGGCGGAACATGATGCGCACGTGCCCGGCGCCGATGGTGCGCGCCGCCTCGACAAATTCTTTCTCTCGAATCGAGAGAATCTGCCCGCGCGCCAGGCGCGCCATGCCTTCCCAGGCCGTGATGCCGATCCCGATAAAGATGAACAACATGCCGCCCGCTTTGCTGTCGAGCGCATTGAGCGTGTATTTGAGCGTGCCCGGCTCGGAAGTTTTGGCAAACGTCGAGCGGAAGAACGCCATCATCAGAATAATCAACAGCAGGCTTGGAAAGGCGTACATCACGTCCACAAAACGCATCATTATGTTATCTACCCGCCCGGCAAAGTAGCCTGAAATGCTGCCATAGACGGTGCCGATGAGCAAGGCGATAATTGGCCCGATGAATGCCACTGTCAACGACACGCGCGTTCCATATACGATACGGCTAAAAAGGTCGCGCCCCAGATCGTCTGCGCCCCAGGGATAAGTCTGGTTGATTTTGGCGTATTTCCCGATCATTGGAAATACAGAAATAATCCACTGCGGCACGGCGTTGTTGTCTTGCGGTACCTGCATATCGTAGGGTCTGACGGCGATGACGTCGGCAAAGATGTAGGTAAGCGCCAGCAAGATGATAATGATTCCACCGCTGACGGCGGCGCGATTGCGCGTCAGGCGATAAAAAGCATCGGACCACAAGCTTTCGCGCTTGCGCAAAACGGGCACACTAACGGCCGCCGAGGGTGTTTGTTGAGCAGACATTTCTATCCTCCTTTGTTATGTCAAACGGATGCGCGGGTCGAGATAAGCGTACACAATATCTACAATGGCGTTGGCGATTACGAGCACAAACGCGAATAGTAAAATTGTGCCCATGATTACGGGGTAATCGCGATTGCCAATGCTGGTGACAAAATAGCGGCCTATGCCGGGAATGCCAAAAATGATCTCGGTGACGAACGTGCCGGTGACCAACCCCGCAAACAGTGGCCCCAGGACCGTGGCGACCGGGATGAGCGAATTTTTTAGCGCGTGGCGGACAATGACGACTCGCTCGGCCAGTCCCTTGGCGCGCGCCGTGCGGAT
Source organism: uncultured Anaerolineae bacterium (assembly GCA_964651475.1). GTDB lineage: Bacteria > Chloroflexota > Anaerolineae > Fen-1058 > Fen-1058 > JBGSMF01. The sequence goes on from CAZYXV010000017.1 coordinate 74,568, forward strand.
ATAGTCTTCGCGGATGGTCTGCAACAGGCTGGCGCGCGTCAGGCGGGCCAGAAGGGCCGAGCCGCCCAGACCTAATGCAATGGCTGGCATGAGAGCATATTTGAAATAGTTCGCCGAAACATCCGCCGGCAAGAATCCCAACACGAAAGGCGGCTTGGCGCCCCACCCGCTGGGCGGCAGAACCCGCAGCCATACGCCAAAGATCCATACCAGGATTGGCCCCAGCACAATGACGGGCACAGAAACACCCAAGATAGCCACCCCCATGCACAGATAATCCAAAATGGTGTTTTGCTTGAGAGCGGCCAGGACGCCCAGCGGAACGCCGAGCGCCATCGCAAACAGGAACGCCATCACACCCAATTGCGCCGAAACCGGCAACTGATCCCGAAAGAGATCGTTCACCGTCCGGCTGCGGCTCGAATAGGACGGCCCAAAGTTCATCCACCGGAAATACACCGAGCCTACCTTGAACTCGATCAAAAACTGATCTTGCAGCGAGCCCGTTGGCTTGACGGTGGTGATGCGCGGCACGCCCACGTCGTAGATGTACTGCGCGTACTGCCTCCACAGCGGCCAATCCAAATGATAACGCTGGTTGAGATTCGCCATAATCTCGGCCGGCAAGGCTTTCTCTCGATCAAACGGCCCCCCCGGCACCTGGTGCATCAGGAAAAACGTGATGAACGATACGACGAACAATACCAAAAACATCCATAGGATTCGTCGAACAATAAAGCGACTCATGTTTCCCTCCTGGTCAACCTGACAAGATCGGATTCGCTGGGAGAACGACGGCCCGTGGGCGCAAAAACTCCGCGCACGACTCTCGTCTCTGTGTGCTATGAAATATACTTTTTATGATGCTGAAAGGTTCAGTGTCAACGGATGAGATAGACCAGATTAAGTATAAAATACAAGCTGCTTTGGGACATCGGTCATGTGGAGAATTTTGTCATTGGACAGGTGTATAATTTTCTTGTACAATGAGGCGGCTATGATGTTTGCCTTTTGATTTTTGGCTTGCCTATGGAATCCTCTCGCACGAATACTGGTGAACGGATCGGGTTGCTGCGCCGCTTGCCTTACTTTGCCTCGCTCGACGAGGCGACTCTGCAAGCCATTGCGGCTTGTGCGCTCCGCCGCACGTACCGCGCCGGCGAAGTGGTGCTGCTGGCCGGCGAGCCGTGCGCTGGCCTGTTCGTCGTGCAGTCGGGGCGGCTCAAAATTATTCGCACGTCGCTGGAAGGCCGCGAGCAAATCGTGCACTTTGCCGGGCCGGGCGAGTCGTTCAACGACGTGCCGGTTTTCGATGGGGGACCTAACCCGGCTACTGTGCTGGCAATCGAAGACAGCGCCGTGCTGATCATCGAGTCTTTGACGATGTCAGATTTGTTTGACCGGTACCCTCAACTGGCGCGAATGGTCGTCCGCGCGCTGGCGGCGCGCTGCCGGCAATTAATCGCGATGATCGAAGACCTATCCTTGCGCAGCGTCACGGCGCGCCTGGCGGGGCTGCTTTTGAACCAGGCTGCCTGCCCCGAATCGCCCATGCTCACCCGCGCGCAGATGGCGGCCCGCCTGGGCACCGTGCGCGAAATGATCAGCCGCTCGCTGCGCGAACTTGAGCGGGATGGGCTTGTCCGGCTGGATAGATCGAACATTGTCATCGCCGATCGGGACGGATTGGCCCGGCGAGCGGAATAATGATTGGAAAGGACAGGGCGCGCTTCTCAATTTGACAAAAGTCACAGACAAAGACGTCCCCGCGTGCTACACTGTGTGTAGTATCGCGGGGATGTTTTATTTATGGACGGTCAAAATGAATCAGACACTTTTACCCTTGATTGACGCAGCAAGCTGCGATGGCTGCGGTCTGTGCATAGCGCGCTGCGCATCCGGCGCATTAGGGATGGTCAATGGCAAAGCCGCGCTGGTCTTTCCCTCGCGCTGCAATTACGACGCCGCGTGCGAAGACGTTTGTCCCACCAATGCAATTGCTTTACCCTACCAGGTTATATTCGAGTCGCCCAAAGGATCATCCGAATGACGAATGCCCTGAGCAGCACTGAATTCTACGATCGGCTGGCGCAAGCCTTTGACCTGATGACCGATTGGCCTGCGCGCCTGGCGTGCGAGATGCCCTTTATCCAACGCGCGCTGGACGAGCGCCGCGCGCGCCGCGTGCTGGATGCGGCGTGCGGCACGGGCTGGCACGCCATCACGCTGGCGCAGCGAGGCTACACCGCCGCCGGTTGCGACGCCAGCCCCGCCATGATCGAGTGTGCGCGCGCCAACGCCGCGCAGGCGCGGGCCGACGCGCAATTCGAGGTGGCCGATCTGACCCAACTGGACGTGCGCTTTACCGAAACGTTCGACGCGATCTTGTGCCTGGGCAATTCATTGCCGCACCTGCTTTCACAGGAAATGTTGGTAGACGCGCTGAACCAAATGCGCGCGCGGCTGACAGCAGGCGGCGTGATGATTTTGCACAATTTGAACTATGATTTGCGCCTCAAGACGCAGCCGCGTTTTTTCGCCGCCCAGGGCAACGCCGATATGCTGGTGTGGCGCCTGGCCGATTACGGGCCACCCGTGGCCGATGGGCCAGAGTTCATCACATTCCACACGGCGTTGTTTGAACGCCGGGCCAATGCGTGGTCGGTGCAGGTCAACAGCACACTCCAGCGCCCGCTGCGGGCGCGTGACCTGGAGGAGGCGCTGGGCCAGGCGGGGTTTATCAACGCGCAGTATTTTGGCGGACTGGATGGCAGCACATTTGACGTGGAAACATCGGGAGATTTGGTTATCGTAGCGGAGGTTTAGATGGCACTGTTTCAACTTGCAGGGATTGGCTCGAAGGGCGAAGCGGCAAAACGGCAAATTGTTCGGATTGACGAGGCGTTGTGCAACGGCTGCGGCGCGTGCGTGACGCCGTGCGCCGAAGGGGCGATTGTGCTGGTCAATGGCAAGGCGCGCGTCACAGACGAAGCGCTGTGCGACGGCGCGGGATTCTGCCTGCCCGTGTGCCCCACCGGGGCGCTCAGTATAGAGGTGCGGGAGGCGCCCGCCTTTGACGAGGCCAAAGCCGAGGCGCTGATGCACGAGCGCGGCAAGGCCTATATCGCCCAACGCTGCTTCCGCTGCAACACCGGCGAGGATGCCGCTTATCTTTTGCCCATTCGCCACGATGGGCGCAGTTTGTGGGTGTGTACGCGCTGCTTGCCAGCGCTCATTCACGGGTAATGTAAGGGAGGTAAAAATGAAAGCGACAGATGTTTTGACGGAAGAACATCGCGTGATTGAAAGAGTATTGGCAACATTGGAAACAGCCGCGCACAAGTTGGAACAAGGGCAGGCCGTGCGCCCCGGCTTTTTCACCGACGCGGCTGACTTTATCAAGGGTTTTGCCGACGGCTGCCATCACCGCAAAGAAGAGGGCGTGTTATTCAAGGCGATGACGGCCAACGGCATGTCGAGCGAGAGCGGGCCGATTGCCGTGATGCTGTACGAGCACGAGCAAGGCCGCGCTTACACACGCGGCATGCGCCAGGCTGCTGAAAAGCTGGCTGGCGGAGATGGTTCGGCGCGCGATGACATTGTGCGCAACGCGCGCGGCTACACGGCGCTCTTGCGCCAACACATTGCCAAAGAAGATGGTATCTTGTTCCCAATGGCGAATCAGGTTATCCCCGCACAACAGCACGATCAGGTATTCCGAGATTTTGAGCACGTGGAGCACGAGGAAACCGGCGAAGGCGTGCACGAAAAATACCTGGCGCTGGCGGAGGCGTTGGAAAAAGAAGCACGGTAGTTTAACCGCGGAGGGCGCAGAGAACGCAAAGGATTTAACCTCTCTGCACTCTCGGCGTTCTCTGCGGCAAAACAGGGAGGCGATATGCGTATCCTCATTATCATCAACGGCGAATACGGCCAGCGGCATGTGGATAACATCCAGGCGCACAAACCGGAGCACTGGCAAGTCGAGGTGTGGAAAGCGCCCAAACTGCTGCCGCCCATCATTGACGACCCGGAAGATTTTTTGCCGCCCAAGCTGCCGCCGGCCGACTTGATTCTTTCGCTGGGCGAACATCCCGGCCTCGCCACGCTCTTGCCCGATATTGCCAAAATGACCGGCGCGAAATCGGTGCTGGCGCCAATTGACAGCGCGGCGTGGCTGCCTAACGGCCTGGCTTTGCAAGTGGAAGGCTGGCTCCGCGCCCAGGGCGTTGACTCGGCGTTTCCCAAGCCATTCTGCTCACTCACCGAAACCACGTTCAACGCGCTGCGCAAAAAACGCGCCTATGACGACCCACGCATCGCTGAGTTTGCGCGCTATTTTGGCCGGCCCAAGTTTGACATTGCGTGCGATCCCGACACTCGCCAGATCACGCGCGTGAGTGTGCTGCGCGATGCGAGCTGCGGCTGCGCGCGTTACGTGGCGGAAAAACTGGTGGGCGTCCACGCCAATGACGTCGAGCAAGAGACCGGCATGCTGCATCACCACTATCCATGCCAGGCGGTAATGGGCGTGGACGACGATTACGCCGACACGTTGATGCACGTTTCAGGACACTTGATGCAAGAAGAGGCGCTCCACCAGGTGAGCGAATACCGCTTGGTGCAGTATGTGGTGCCTGGCGTGCGCAGTGAATAAGAATTACAGGAGGAATCATGAGCGAGTACATTAACAATCAATCTAAACGCCAGGAGGCGTTGAAGCAAATGATCCGCCAGTTACACGAGGGCAAGAGCGTTGAGCAAGTCAAGGGTGAGTTTGCCGCGCTATTGGCGGGATCGAACGCGGTGGAAATCGCTGTTTTGGAGCAAGCCCTCATCGCCGAAGGAATGCCGGAAATGGAAATTAAGCGGCTGTGTGACGTACACGTGGCCGCCTTTCAAGACGCGCTGGACGCTCACCCCCAGCCAGAAAGCGCCCCCGGCCATCCTCTCTACATCTTGCGCGCCGAAAATACCGCCGCGGCCAAAACGCTGGACGCGCTGCAAGCCGCCATTCACGCCTCCCGCTGGCAGCAGGCGCGCGACGCGCTGCGGCAATTGCGCCAATACGAGCAGCACTATTCGCGCAAGGAAAATATCTTGTTCCCTTACCTTGAAAAGCACGGCTTTACAGGGCCCTCGGCCGTGATGTGGGCCATCCACGATGACATCCGCGTCGGGTGGAAAAAGCTGCATGAGCTACTATCCGGCGCTCCCGATGCCGCCCGCGTGGCCGAGGTCTTTGGTCCGCTGGCGACTGCGATCCGCGAGATGTTTTACAAAGAGGAAAACATTCTCTTTCCCGCCGCTCTGCAAATGCTGAGCCAGAAGGAATGGGCCGCCATCGGCGTTCAACTCTCAGAAGCCGCCCCCGCGTACGTGGAGATTGGCGAAATAGCCGCAAGCATCCCAACGGCCAAGGCTGATGGCCTGATTCCTTTGCAGGTCGGCGCATTGACGGCGCAGCAAATCGCTCTAATGTTGACCCATCTGCCGGTTGACGTGACTTTTGTGGATGAAAACGATGCGGTGCGTTTCTTTTCGGCCACAAAGGAACGCATCTTTCAGCGCGACCCGGCCATCATCGGGCGCAAGGTGCAGCAGTGCCACCCGCCGGCCAGCGTCCATCGCGTGCAGCGCATCCTGGATGATTTTCGGGCTGGACGCCGCAGCGTAGCCGAGTTTTGGATTCAACTAGGGCCGGCTGAGGCCGGGGGCAAGTTTATCCACATTCGCTACTTGGCCGTGCGCGACGAGCGGGGTAAATATCTGGGCACGCTGGAGGTCAGCCAGGATGTTACCTCCATTCGCGCGCTGCAAGGCGAGCGGCGATTGTTGGCAGAAGGGGAATGAGCAACGACACACAAAACAGATACACGTAGCAAGAGCGCGGCAAGGCCCGCGCTTTTGTTGTTAACTTTACCATTGCTGGATTTGGTATAATATCCTCTTGAGTTAAAGAACGACCTTCGCTCAAGCAGAGGGAACAATCCCCCTAGTACTACAACGAGACTTGCTCATCGAGTTCAGCGAGTCGACACCTGCGATGGGAAACATAGGCCGCGTGATTTTTACAATCTACGCTCTCATACGATAGTCATCAGCGGTCAAGTCTTTTTGTGCTCCCTTGAACATCTTTATAAGCCAGTTTGCAGGTATGCAAACAAATGTCTCGCTAGGATAAACCGTAAGAATGGGTTGTCCTGATTCATCAAGTTCAATCCGTCCACGGTAGGCTTCATCTTCAAGAAGCTCAAGGTAAAGCCGGTATCCATGTTCAGGATCGTTTACAATCTCTGCATTCCACACTTAACTCTCCTTATGGCCCCTGCGTATATCGTTCGAGAAATCTAATACTTGCCTCATAAATTTGACTTGGGGGTTTCCCGTTTGCCTCTGCCGGTGAACCATGTATACATTGCACGATCGAGTGGTTTCCCCAAAATACCTAGGCACAAGGCTATGGCTACGAAGAGAGTCCATTTAGTAGATAAATTCACTATTCCCAAATTAATGGTTGATGGGAGCTTATCAGCCAGGAAAACCCATCACATGCAACCAGCAATTGCCACGAGTGTAACCACAATGGCAGAGAGCAAGTAACGCAAATATTGTTTTTCCTTCAACATATCCCTTCTCCACTGACTCAAAAAATCCACTTTTTGCGAGCTATGTGCACCTGTTGATAAAGGGCTTGACAAAACGATGTAAGCCTTCACATTTTACTTGCTGACCAGGATCACGTCGCTGATCACGCGCGCGTTCCCTCCCAGCGCTACGGCGTGATAGGTGGGACGCGCGAGATAGGCGCCGATAGTGTCTGCCAGTCGCTCCCAGTCGCGCTTGAGCTTCCAACTGTCGTTGGGCCGGGCGACGTCGTAGCACGTCACAAACAGGCGGTTGTTCAGCCCAAAGCGCTCTTGCCGTGATTGTTCGCTATAAAGCCAGGCGATGTACTGGTCGGGGCGCGTCCTCAGCGTTGCGAGGGGAAACTGCGCGGCGCGCCCGGCGCTGATGTGTGTCAGCTTGAGGTCGAAGGGGGTCTTGTCCACCTCGAAATCTACCCGGCGGTCGCGCGGATTGTGCCAGCGCCTCACGCGGGGATGCTGGCAGAACAAGTCCACCACCACGTCGTGCGTTTTTTGCGTATACCAACGGGTGACGGCATAGTCAACGAACGCGGCCGGCAGCTTGTGGTCTGCCGCCGCCTGGCGAGCGGCGTCTTGCACCTCGCGCATCGTCTGCGCCTGGTATACAAACAGGCTGAGCCGGTTCCACGCGTCGTCCTGGACGCGCGTCCACGCCAGGCGGGTAACCTGTTCCAGTTCGCGGATAATGGGCGGCGCTTGATCTGGCATTTATTTCTTTTCAAACACAAAAATGTATTCGTGCTTAAAGATATAAAACCCCCCCGCCAGGGCGCGGTATCTCCACAAATCTTTTTGGGCGCGCTTGCCGGTGGTCTGTTCAAAATTCTTGACGACGATGCTTTTGAGCAAATAGCCCCGTTCCACCACTCTATTCATCGTCCTAAAGCCAAGCGGGATCCACTCGCCCCTGGAATACTTGTCGCCGATGACCAGCGCCAGGTAGCGGCCTCGATCTAGCACACCCGAAACGCGGTCTATTATGCCGGCCATCTTGTCCAGAAAGGTTTCCACCGAGCCGGCGTTTGAAAGGTCGCGTGGATCGTCGCTAAATTTGATAATGTCGAAATAAGGAGGGTGCAAAATGGCAAGCTGCACCGATCTTTGGTTGTGGCGTTGCAAGATGGCGCCATAGTCCACGGCCGCGCAGTCGCCGGTGATGATGTCGCTCACCACCTCTTCGGGGTTGGGTTCCGAAGTCACCAACCTGCGCGCCAGCCTGGCCGCCTCGGGCTGCAACTCGATGCCGATGGTGTTCCGTCCCAGCCGTTGCCCCTCGATCAGGGTCGTGCCGGAACCTGCAAAAGTATCCAGCACCCAGTCGCCCTTTTTAGTGTAGCGCAGCATCATCTGGCGTGGAATTTGTGGGATAAAGTTGCCCCAATAGCCCGCCGTGTGGACGCCCGAGTTATCGCGCCGATCCACAATCCACAGGCTATCCGTATAAATATCGCCGTATTCTTTCCAGCGGTTGAGGTTGATGTCGTTAATCTCGCTCGTTCGGATTTCGGTGAGGCTCTTGATCAGGCGCTCGACGTAATACAAGGCGCGTTCGCGGGTTCGGGAGCGGGCGATCTGGTCCAACTCTGCGCGAAAATAGTTTGCGTCCAACTCGATGCCGTTTTCTGGGACCGCGCTCGCCTGCCGCTCGCTTTCTGGAATGACCATCCCATCGAGTTCGGCGACACGGCGGCGCAGCTCGTCCATAGAGCCGGCTGACTTGAGTTGTTCGAGCGCGTCGAGTAACTGTGTTTTATCGAGCCGCAATAATTTGCCGTTTTCTTGCACTGCCAATGTCTCCCTGTTTTCGCACCCAGTATACCACAGGATTTTGTTGGTGCGCGCCAGGCCTGTGAGAATGTGTAAGTGTCATTGCGAGCCGCTCCGCATTTGGCGGGCGGCGAAGCAATCCCCTGACTGCAAAACCGAGATTGCTTCGTCGGCCTGCGGCCTCCTCGCAATGACAGTTGTTGGATTTAAAGACACTCTGCAGTGTCCATCACCTCACATACCTCTGCCAGGGCCAGGTTTTGTGGTATGATTGGGCCGAGAGGAGTAGCCACATTCTTATGCCGATAAAGAGTGGAACGGTTAATGGCTGGCGCCAGTTTGTTTGGGGTGGCGTATCCAATCGCGCTTCGCTGCTGATGGGGCTGGCGCTGGCTTTGGCGCTGTTGGCCGCTCACCCCTTTCTGTCGCGCCCCGGCCTGCCGCGCGATACCGACGCCGAGTTGCACGTCTTTCGCGCCGCCGAACTGGGGTACGCTCTGCGCGGCGGGGCTGGTTACGTGCGGTGGGCGCCAGATTTGTGGTATGGCTACGGCTACCCGATCTTTAACTATTATGCGCCGCTGACTTATTACGTGGCGAATGTTTTTGCGATCTTGCCCGGCCTGGATATTGTGGGGGGAACCAAAGCGGTGTTTGTGTTGGGACTGATTCTGGGCGCGTTGGGGGCCTTTATGCTGGGGCGCGATGTGTTCGGGCAACGCGCTGGCCTGGTTGCCGCGGCGGCCTATACGTTTTCTCCCTATATCTTGCTTATTGATCCACACATACGCGGCGACCTGCCCGAATTGTTTGCATTGGCGTTATTCCCCTGGCTGCTCAAATTCGTACTTGCCGCCTGCCATTTGCCACCCTCCATTTATCTTCCACTTGCCGCGTTTACCTGGGCCGCTCTCATCGTCACGCATAACCTCATGGCGCTGATCCTCAGCGTCATCTGCGTGGCGTGGTTGCTCTGGTTATACGCCATACACCGCACGCCGCGTGTATGGCGCATCGCGCAATTAATCCTCCTGGCCGCGGGCCTATCGGCCTTTTTCTGGCTGCCCTTTGTGGCCGAGCGCGAAGCCGTTCACCTGACGGTCACGGGCGCGGGACATTTTGACTTTCACAATCACTTTGTTGCCTGGCGGACACTGTTTGCCCTCAGCCGGCCGCTCGACCTGGGCGCGGCCACGCCCCACTTCCAACACAACCTGGGGCTTGCCCAATGGCTGCTGGCGCTGTGTGCTGTTCCCCTTGCCTTCTTTTATCGCCGCAAGCCGCAAGGCCGGGTGTTGTTTTTCTTTATTCTCGGTTCCGCGTTCCTGGTTTTTCTAATGCTTTCGCCATCCGCTTTTATCTGGGAACACGTGCCGCTGATGTCCTATATCCAGTTCCCCTGGCGCTTGCTTGGGCCGGCGGCGCTCACATTGGCCATGTGTAGCGGAGGTGTGATTTGGAGCCTGGAAGAGGCGATCCATCCAGCCGGCGCGGGCAGGGGAGTGCAAAAGCCTGCCTTTCTCTTGCTGCCAGCGGCTTGTCTCTTGCTGATCTTGGCCCTCGCTCTGCCAGCCATGTATCCGCCGGGGTGGTCGCCCGACTTTGGCCTTACCACGCCGCAGGGCATGTTGCAAGTCGAGTTGGACGGCCGTTACCTGGGCACTACTTCTACGGGCGATTTTGTGCCGTCCACCGTTCAGGCACACCCGCCGGCCAACAAGCAGCTCGTAGCGTCGTACCAGCAGGGTAGGGTGGACAAATTCGACAAAAGCACGTTGCCGCCTGGGGCGAGCGCCGACGTCGCCGAGCACGGGCCAACTCGCGACCGTTTTGTCGTGTCCAGTCCGCAGCCTTTTACGGCGCGCGTGCTGACGTTTTATTTTCCGGGCTGGCGCGTGCAAATAGATGGGCAAACGGCGGCAAGCCGCCCTGGCGATCCATACGGCTTGATCGAGTTTGACGTGCCGGCTGGTCAGCACGATGTGATAGTGACATTTGGCAGCACGCTCCCGCGCATACTTGGGACGATTATTTCATTGCTCGCGCTCGTCGCCCTTGGATTCCAAGCCAATCTCCAATCTCCAATCTCTACCACCCAATCCCCAATCCTCAATCCCCACTATCAAACACCCAATTCAGTTCTCCATTTTGAAGTTGCGGTGATAGCGGCGTTTGCGCTTTTCAAGTTCGCCGTTGCCGATCCATGCGATACCTGCTTTCGTTACACCTCGCCGCCGGGGCAGGCGCTGAGCGCGCAACATTCGCTCGCTTCACCCATGGATTTTGGACACCACATTTTGCTTTTAGGCTATGATTTACCTGTGAACCAGGTTCGCTCCGGCGACAAGCTTGCCCTCACGCTGTATTGGAAGGCCCTTGCGCCTGTGCCTAAAAACTATCAGGTCTTTGCACATCTCATCCGCCCAGCCCCCGCATTGTGGGGGCAATCCGACAAGCTCAATCCAGGCGATGCTCCAACCACGCGTTGGCCGCTGGATAAATTTGTGTGGGATGATCATGCCTTGAGGGTGCTGCCCGGCACGCCGCCCGGCGAATATCAACTCAGCGTGGGATTGTACACGCTCGACGACGGCGCGCGCGCGCCGCTGTTCGACGCGGCCGGCCAAATCGTCGGCGATAGCTTTACATTGCCGGTGACAATTCGCGTGCTGCCGGCCTCTGTGCGCGTGGACCATCTGGCGATGGACAAAAAGCATAATATCGCCTACAATGGCGCTACCTTGTTGGGGCATGCCGTCGAGTCTGCTGGGGTGCGCGCGCCTGGCTTTGTGCGCGTTACATTGTTCTGGCAGGCAAACGCCGACGCGCCCGCGCAGCCGGCGCTCGTCAGGGTGGCGTTGGTAGACGCTCGCGGCTCAATCGTTGCGCACGTTGAGACAGAACCAACTGGCGGCATTTTTCCATTGGCGCAGTGGCGGCGCGGCCAGGTTGTGCGCGACATTTATAGCTTGTGGCTGGGTGACCAGGTGACGCCTGGAATGTGCACGGCGCGCCTGACAGTAGATGGCGGCGTGCCGCTTGATCTGGCGACGGTGCAAGTCTTTAGATAAGAGCGCCCCTGGGCGCAATGAAGGAGCAAATACTATGATGATGACAAAACGTGAACGGCTAGAAGCGACAATACGAGGCGAGGCGGTAGATCGGCTGGCTGTGGCCATGTGGCGGCATTTTCCTGTGGACGACCAGGACCCGCGCGAACTGGCAAATTCGACGATTGCCTTTCAACGCCAGTACGATTTTGACTTTGTCAAAGTCACTCCCGCCTCCAGTTTTTGCATAAAGGATTGGGGAGCCGATGACGTCTGGCAGGGCGATCCGGAAGGCACCCGCGCTTACACGATCCGGCCGGTGCAGTCGCCGGAAGACTGGCGCGCGCTGCCCATGCTGGATCCGTGCGCGGGCACATTGGGGAACCAATTGCGCTGCCTGGAGTTTATCCGGGACGAGTTGGGCAGGGAGGCGCCTTTTATCCAGACGATTTTTAATCCGCTTTCACAGGCCAAGAACCTGGTGGGGGGCGGGCGATTACTGGCTCAGATGCGCCGCTTTCCTCAAGCTTTCAAGGCCGGTCTGGAAACAATCACCCAGACTACGATCCATTTTATTAGAGAGGCGAAAAAGACCGGCATCGCCGGCATTTTTTTGGCGGCGCAGCATGCCAGCCTGGGCTTGATGAGCGAAGCCGAGTACGCCGAGTTTGGCAAGCCATACGATTTGCGCCTGCTTGAAGAAACAGGGGATTTGTGGCTTAACGTGTTGCACTTGCACGGCGACGAGGTGATGTTTGATTTGTTGGCCGATTATGCCGTTCAGGTGTGGAACTGGCACGATCGTGAGACCTGGCCGACTTTGCGAGAAGCTCTGCCAAAAATCAAGGGCGCGGTATGTGGAGGGCTTGAGCGCGACGCTACAATGTTATTGGGAACGCCAGAGTTAGTGCAAGAAAAAATCGCTGATGCCATCCAGCAGACAGGGGGGCGGCGGTACATTGTAGGAACAGGTTGCGTGATACGGGTGACTACCCCGCTGGTTAACCTGCGAACTGCGCGCGCCGCCGTGTAGAGCCTATATGACAAATGTCACCCACTAAGGGTGACATTAATCACTAGGCTCAAAGGTTAGAATGTGGTAAGATACAGTCAACAGGGCAAAGCCCTGAAAATAAAAACGGTCTCCTCCTTTCCTTGGCTGCAGCTTCCACCTGATTTCCCCGTTCAGGTGGAAGCCTGCTTTAAAGCACCAGAACATCCAGCAAATGCCTGATTTGTGCCTTGTCCTCGCTTTGCAAATCATCGCTGCCAGGCCCAATACACGCCGGGCACCCTCTTTCACATTCACATGTCATAACCAAACCGCGCGCTGCTTTGAGTAGATCTACGTGCAAGTCAAATAATGCTGCTGATAGGCCGATACCGGCCGGAATGCGCTCGTAAACGGTGACGGTGGGCAATCGGGTGAATGGCGAGCGCTGCTCGGCCATCACGCCAATGTCGCGCGGGTCACACATCAGGTACAGCGGCGCCAGATTGCCGATGATGTACGCCAGTCCACCCAACGCCGTCCGCGCGCCTCGCGCCGACTCAGCGCGATGGTGGCAGATGGGGCACAATGTAATCAGATTATCCAGAGCGTTAGCTTGTAGATAAAACTCGTCTTGCGCGCCGGGCGCGCGTTCAAATTCCCTGAACGGCTTGATATGATGGACATCGTGCTGCCGGTTTTCTTTTTCTGGTGCGCCGCACTGGCGGCAACGGTAGCCGTCGCGCTGGCGCGCTGCCTGCCGCTGCGCTTCCCAATTCGGCCCATAATCATTTGGCCCCAGCAATATCCCCTGCGCCAGCAATGATGGTGTGGCGTGGGGCGAGATGCAAAACCAGTAGGCCGACGTTTGCATGTGCTGTTCGGGCAACTCGATTTCTCCCCATCCAAGCGTTTCGTGTGTGTACAGCTTGATTTTGCGATAGCCGCTGGCTCTCCACGTTACCGAAACCTCGCCGAGCGCTTTGATAGTGGTTCCCACCTCTTGGCGCGCGGATTCCTCAATGATCTCGATCTGGGTGGCGGCGCTGGCGTCAGTATAATAGTCTACCTGGGTCGCCTGGACCCATGCCTGCCCTGCTTCCCAATCCAGGCGCTGCACCTGGTAGGATTGGCCTTCGTGCAGGTATACGGCGCCCTCGTGAACCAGGAGGGGCGCCGAGACTCGATCTACTTGCCCAATGGTGTGGGGCGGGGTAAAGCCCGTGTCCAGAATGACAATGGCGTCGTTGGCGCTGGCGCGCAGGTTAGTATGGCTGGCGGGGTAGGCGTCATTCATCCAAAAGTATTTTACGGGCTGCGTGGCGCGCCGCGCAGCTTGCTTGTGGAGAATGTTTTCGTCGGCCAACGCGTCGAGCAATGCCAGGGTTTGATCAAAGCGGCCAAACGTTTCGCCCGCCTCGAAAGGCAACTCGAACGCCGCACACTTGAGGTGCTGCGATAGGATGACGAGGTTATCCGGCGCGGCGAGCCCGTGCTCGGGGTTTCGCTCGAAAAAATAACGTGGATGCGCGGCGATGTATTGGTCGAGCGGGGCGGCCGAGGCCACCAGAATCGCCGCCGATGCTTCATTGCGCCGCCCGGCCCGGCCGGCCTGCTGCCACGCGCTGGCAATCGTTCCAGGGAACCCTACCAGCACTGCCGCGCCCAACCGCCCAATATCTACCCCCAGCTCGAGCGCATTGGTGGCGACCACGCCGCGCACGCTGCCGTCGCGCAGCCCCTTTTCAATCGCGCGGCGCTCGTCGGCCAGGTAGCCGCCCCGATAGCCGCGAATGGCGGCCGCGTCGCCTCCTTGCGCGGCGACCGCTTCGCGCAGATAGGTGAGCAGCACCTCGGTGGTGAGCCGCGAGCGGGCAAAGGCGACTGTTTGCACGCCGGCCAAAACAAGCCTCGCGGCCACGTCGCGCGCTTCGAGCGTGGCGCTGCGCCGCCGCCCTAATCTGGGATCCACCAGGGGCGGGTTGACGATGATGAAATATTTTTCGCCGCGCGGCGCGCCGTCGTCGTCAATCAGGGTCATGGTTGTCTCGGTGATTTGCTGCGCCAGATCGAGCGGGTTGGCAATCGTGGCCGAACAGCAGATGAATTGCGGCGACGCGCCGTAAAAGGCGGCCACGCGCTTGAGGCGGCGGACGAGGTTGGCTACGTGGCTGCCAAACACGCCCCGGTAGGTATGCACTTCGTCCAGCACCACAAAACGCAAATTCTGAAAAAAGGCTGCCCAGCGGGTGTGGTGCGGCAAGATGCCAGTGTGCAGCATGTCGGGATTGGTGATCGTAATGCCGCCCTGAGCGCGCGCGGCGCGGCGGCGGTCTTGGGATGTGTCGCCGTCATACGTGCGGGCCGGCACGGTCGCTCCATCGCCTTGCAGCACTGCCGATAACTCGCCGAGCGCGGCAAGTTGATCTTGCGCCAGCGCCTTGGTGGGAAAGAGGTACAAGGCGGTGGCGCGCGGGTCGTTCAGCAGCGCATTTAATACGGGGGCGTTGTAACACAGCGTCTTGCCCGACGCGGTGGAGGTCACGACGACGAGGTGCTCACCGCGCCAGGCGGCTTCTATGGCTTGAGCCTGGTGTGTGTATAGCGACTCGATACCTTGCAAGCGGAGGGCGTTTATCAGGCGCTTGTCCAGATGTGTGGGAAAGGGGGCAAAACGCCCGGCGCGCGCGGGCAGGCGTTCCCAGGCCGCCACGCTGCGCATAAAAGCGTGGTCGCCGCGCAATGTATCGAGAACCGCTCGAATGTCCACGTTACTTGTCACCTTGTCCTGGTGTGGTTATAATAAAGCTAATCTGTCAAACAAATTCAATGATGCACACACCTGCTTTTGACTCTCAAGCCGTACGCGCGGTGCTGTTCGACCTGGATGGCACGCTGGTAGATACCGACGATGCGCTGGTCGAACAATGGGCGGCGCGCCTTTCGCCATTGGCGCGCGTGTGGCCGCGTTTTGCCCCGCAACATCTGGCGCGCCGCCTGGTGATGACTAGCGAAGGCCCTATCAATCTGATAATGACGGCGCTAGATGTGCTGGGACTGGATCGGGTCGTCGTCAACCCGCGCAAGGTGCGCCTCGCGGCCCGCCTCGAACGAGCGGTGCCGGGTACCGTCGAGTTGGTAAGGTCGCTGGCCGGACGATTCCCCCTGGCCGTGGTCACCAGCCGCGGCGACGCCGGCGCCTACGGGTTTTTGAATCAGGTTGGCATTGCCGGCTGCTTTCGCGCCATCGTCACGTGCCAAACGAGTTGGCGCATCAAGCCGCACCCTGAACCGGTGCGCCGCGCTGCCGCAGCGTTGAACGTGCCCGTCGAGGCGTGCCTGATGGTGGGCGACACGACGATGGATATCCGCGCAGCGCGCCGCGCCAGCGCGTGGGGATGCGGCGTGCTGTGCGGCTTTGGCGAGCGCGACGAATTGGAACGCGCCGGCGCGCATCTTGTGTTGGAAAGCACGGCCCTCCTCAGCGATTGGCTATAACGTAAGCATCACACACGCCCGATTTGGGCAATATGTCGAATTGTGTGTAAATTCGCTCCGCCCGCAGTTCAACTGCGGGCGAACTGGCAAATTACACAAGATTTGCTATGCTGCCCCGATTTGCACCAGACTGGCTTGTTGGGTCAACATGCTTAAACCCGTGGCGACTCTTGAAGACGCACCACGAGGCAAGGTGGAAGTGCAAACCAGGTGTGATCACGGATTTAATGTGCGAATCAATTCAGCGTTGAGTGCATTATAGCCTTGGGCGTTGAGATGTAAAAAATCTTTGCTGTAGAGAGATTTTACCGTGCCTTCCCCATCGGCCAAAATGAGACCTGTGTCGAAAACCTTCACCTCCTCACTCTTGAGCGAGGCAATATACTTGTTGACGTCGTCAATCGCTATAGCTACATCATCTGACCAAAAGGGCCTCCGTTCCAGCGGAACTTGCCCCAGAGGGAAGATGGTTGTCAAGATGACTTGGGCACCGTCGTTCACCGACCGCTCAACGATTCTTTGAATGTTGGCTTTGCAGTCGGCGACAATACTTGCTCTCTGTTCAGGAAACAACGGGATGGTCTTTAGGTCGTTGGTGCCCACTTGAATGATGACGATGTGTGGGTGTAATGGCCTGATGTGATAATCGAAACGTTGACTGACCTGGGCCGTTGTCTGTGAACCGATACCACGATTAACAAACTCAAATTGATCAAGAGCCGGTGAAGGCCATTCAGCGGCTCTTGAATCACCCAAGAACACCACTGTTTTTCTGGCAGGGTCCGTGTTGCTTTGCTGGTTGGCTTCTATGGGGTAGTAGCCTAATCCCAGCGGGTCTAAACGAGTTTCGTTGAGTTGAAGATAATACCACCTGCTTTGTCTGTATAGGAAAAGGTTCAATGCCACAGATGCCAGGAGAACGGCGACGAGTAAGACCAGCGCGATGCGGTAGTGCCAATGTGATTTCATGGTTTGTCAAACAAGATTAGATGCAAGTTCGCGCAGTCCTACTCTGCTTGGTTCGCCGTCGGACCACTCTTCCAGGTTTGCTTCGTCTGCAGTTTCGTTATCGTCTTTAAACACGAACCTGGCCTTTATCCTTTTTCCCCCAAGTACCAATGGTAGCCAGTAAGATGCATCAGCCCACATGCGCTCAAATGGAATTTCGTCAATCTTGTACCAGGCCGGTTTCATCTCATCACTTTCGACTGGATTCCCAGCCCATTCTTTAGCTACAAAGACGTGCACTACTTGACTCCAGGCAGGCTTTGACGGAAACAAAAAAATGAGATGACCGACTTGGCGCAGATCATTGACCGAAACTTTAATCCCGGTTTCTTCTTCCAGTTCCCTCGCCGTTGCTGCTTCTATAGTTTCGCCGGTTTCAACACCTCCTCCAAAACCGGCGTATTTACCTGCCCCAAAGCCGCATTTTTTAAGCCCTAAAAGGACTTCACTGGGTGGATTGCCCCGTGTTAAAAAACATAGGGTTCTGTCTTTCATTATTGATTCCTTATAGACCAGGTCAGCGGCCCAACCATTTTTGTCCGGAAAGCCGCGTAGCACAGTCCCCTGCCCACCAGTGGACAGGCTTGTGAGCGCCATGGTCGTCGCTTGAATGGCGTTCTATCTTAGCCGCCGACTGCCTTATGCCATCTCTCGGTCGCTTATTTGCGGCATAGTTTCGATGAGAGCACGCAAAACTGCGTTCACGGCCTCCGACGTGGTGAATACTTGAGCAATATCGGGGTCTAACGCAATGATACGTTGTCCCTCTTCAAGTTGAATAGCAAACCGGTTCGGGCGTGCTTTGTGATCATTAGTGTCAACTTAAGGCTCTTACGCTAACAGTGGGGCGGTGCGTCGCAAGCG
>CAZYXV010000018.1:0-85479 GCA_964651475.1 uncultured Anaerolineae bacterium
CCGTAAACAGGGCCACCGCCGGTTCGTTATACAGCAGTGTCCAGCCCGTGTACTGGGGATTCGAGCCGCCGCTTTCTAGCACTGCCCCAAGCGGCGCCAGGCCGCTGATGCTTTCCGTCTGCATGTTCACCGATTGGCTGGTGACCGTCAGCGGCATTCCCGTGTCTGGGTCATACGCGGCCAGGTACGCATGTTGCCCTGGCGTCAAGGCTGAAAAATCGAGCAGCCCGTGCAAGTTGACGGTCACAGAAACAGTTTGCGAAGGGACCACCTGGTCAGTGCGCACCCGGAAGCGAAGGGCGCGCCCGGGTCGCCCCGCCCCAATCAGGTAGCTTCCCAGAGGGATGTAGACGGCTTGCTGTGTGGGGCGTTGAGCCGAGGGAGCAAAGGTCACCCGCACGCGCCCGTCGCCCGATTGCAGCGCGCCGCCTTCTGGCCCAACCGTCCCGCGCGTGGGGTGCGCAATCCACACCGCCGCGCCGGCGCTGGCCGTGATGACCTGCCCACTGCCGGCTGCCATCATGCCCGCCATCGGCGCGGCGCTGGCCTCGAACGCCAGGTTGGCCGCCGCGTCCAGCGGGCCCACCGCGCGCAGGCGCAGGCTGAGCGTGACGCCGCTGCCCGGCGCCGGCAGGTCAACTGCCGCGCTCAAGCGCTTTTCTGGCGCGCTGTACTCCCAGCCGGGTTGCTGAGGGACCCACTGCAAGCCATCCGGCAAGGTGGCGCTCAAACTTGCAGTACTCGTCAGTGCGCCGCCGGTGTTCGCCAGCTTTACCGTGAAGGTGACCACCTCGCCCGGCCCAACGCCCTCCTGTTCCGCGTTCACCTCTAGCGACAGCGCCGGTGGAATCGGCGTAGTGGGCCACGTTGGTGTGACGGGCAATGTCAGTGTGACGGGCAATGTGGGTGTGATGGGCAATGTCAGTGTGACAGGCCACGTGGGCGTGACAGGCAATGTCAGTGTGACGGGCCAGGTCGGCGTGATGGGCCACGTGGGCGTGACGGGCAATGTCAGTGTAACAGGCCACGTGGGTGTGATGGTCTGCCCCAGCGCCGGCCCAAAAACCGGCAGCGCCGCCGGCTGAGGACTGGCCGAGGCGGGGGCAAGCGGAACAATACTGACGAGGACCGAAACGACGAGTAGCAAGCGCATCACGCGCGCGGCAAGAGGGCATGTCATGATCTCACTCCTACAGATGGATTTCAGATTGGGTATCGAGCCAGGGAGTAAGTTTACACTATTTCCACGGCTGGGTAAATTATGCCCCTCTCACCGCGTTTTGTCAATAGGTAAAATTACCGAATTTCTTCTAGGTATTTTTACCGAGTTTGCGCTTTGATTCTATACCCTCTATTCTTCCGGCATATAAGTGTGCTGCCATATAATGGCTTCTTGCCGGGAATCAACCCCCAGCTTTTTCAACAGGCTGCCCACGTGGCTCGCCACGGTCTTGCTCGCCAGCCCAAGCGCCTGGGCGATCTCGGCATTTTCCAGTCCCTGCGCCAGCAGTGCGAGCATCTGGCGCTCGCGCGGCGTCAGGCGCTTCCATTTTTCACCGGCCTCTCGGCGCCACCGCGCGGCCCGCCGGCATTGTTCCGGCGTAAACGTCATCTCGCCCCGCGCCGTGCGTCGAATGGCCTCGATCAACTGGTCCGGAGACGCCTCTTTGCTCATCAAGCCCACCGCCCCCGCATCCATCATGCCCGCCAGGTAAGCGTCTCGCTCGTGCGCCGTCAGCACCAGCGTGTCCGTCTCCGGGCAATGCTCGCGCACCCACGCCTCCAACTCGGCCGGCGGCGGGCCCGGCATGCGCAAATCGAGCAGCAAAATCTGCGGCCTCAACTCTAACACCAATGGCTTGACTTGCTCGCCGTCTTGCGCCTCGCCCACCACCTCGATGTCGGGCGTCTTTTCCAAAATGGCGCGAATGCCCTCGCGCATCACAGGGTGATCGTCGGCCAATAACAGGCGTATGGTTTCTGTGTTCACGTCCTCTTTCCCTTTGACAGATTCTTTCTTGATTATAACCCTTGCCGCGCCCATCGTCAAAAGCTGGGGCGGCGGCGCCATTTGACTGTTAGCCAGCGTCAGTGCGAGGCACGCAGCGCAAGCGAGCAGAGTTTATCCTGAGCGCGGCGAAGGACGCCTTTGTAATGACGCGCCGGTTTGTCCCCAAAAGTTTTGTATCATCTCAATAATCCGGGGTAGGGGCAGGTCTTGCACCTGCCCCCCGAGGGCAAGCGCAAGGGATTGCCCCTACAGTTTGAGATGATACGAAATTTTTACGAGCGAGTCCTGGAAAGTGGCCAATCAACGCAGGTTTGCGCGGCTACCAAGGCAGTGATACAATGGAGCCAGTTCCACTTTACACAAAGGAGTCTAATATGCGTAATTTCATTTCAACCAAAGTCGCCTCTGTCCCCCCTTCTGGCATCCGCCGATTTTTCGACATTGCCGCCACGATGAAAGACGTCATCAGCCTGGGCATTGGCGAACCCGATTTCACCACCCCCTCGCACATTATCCAGGCCGGCCTGGACAGCCTGAAGCGCGGCGAGACGCACTATACGTCCAACTCGGGCATCGCCGAGTTGCGCGAGGCGTTGGCCGGCTATCTGAAGCGGCTGTACGGCGTGGAATACGACCCGGGCAGCGAGTTGCTCGTCACCGTGGGCGTGAGCGAGGCGCTGTACCTGGCGTTCACGGCGATCATTGACCCCGGCGACGAGGTAATCGTGCCGCAGCCGTGCTTTGTGTCTTATGTGCCCGAAGTGGTGTTTAACGGCGGTGTGGCGGTGACCATCAACACGCGCGTGGAAGACAATTTTCAGGTGACCGGCGCGCAAGTCGAGGCAAAAATCACGCCCCGCACCAAGGCCATCCTCATCGGCTATCCCAACAATCCCACCGGCGCGGTGCTGCCGCGCCAGCGCATGATGGAAATCGCGCAGGTGGCCGAAAAGCACGACCTGATCGTCATCAGCGACGAGATTTACGACCGGCTGGTGTACGGCATGGAGCACACCTGCTTTGCCTCGCTGCCCGGCATGCGCCAGCGCACCATTTTGCTGGGCGGGCTATCCAAGAGCCACGCCATGACGGGCTGGCGCGTGGGTTACGTGGCCGCGCCCCAAGAGCTGAGCGACGCCATGCGCAAAGTGCACCAATACACCATAATGTCCGCGCCGACCATGTCTCAGGCGGCGGCGCTGCGGGCGCTGCAGCACGGCGAAGAGGACGTGGCGCACATGCGCGCCGAGTACGACCGCCGCCGTAAACTCATCGTGGGCGGGTTGAACCAGATCGGGCTAAAATGCTTTGAGCCGCAAGGCGCGTTTTACGCTTTCCCCTCGGTCGAGGTCAGCGGGATGAACGACGACAAGTTCGCCAATGCCCTGCTCGAAGAAGAACACGTAGCCTGCGTGCCGGGCAATGCCTTTGGAGAAATGACGGGCCGCTACGTGCGCATGTCTTATGCCACCGCCTACGAAAAGATTGAACAGGCCCTGGAAAAAATGGAGCGTTTTGTGCGGCGGCACGGCTAGACGCGCGGCGTGACACGTGAAAAGAAAGCAGTGTGGTAAAATAGTCACATACGTAAAAAGCCGCACGGGTTGTGCTATACTGGGCGCGGGTACAATCTGCAATTTTGCTGTCATTGCGAGGGTGCGAAGCGCCCGAAGCAATCTCTGATCTGCAAGCGTACAGATTGCTTCGCCGCTCGCCGCAGGCGGAGCGGCTCGCCATGACAGGATTGTGAAAAATTGCAATTTATGACCGCGTGCAGTATATCGAGTCTATAGTCTAGGTTAAAACAGGAGAAATCAAGATGAAGACAGATCCAAATGCTCGCTATACCAAAACACACGAGTGGTGTCGCAAAGAAGAAGATGTATTTGTCGCCGGAATTAGCGACCACGCCCAGGCGCAACTTTCGGACCTGGTATACGTGGAATTGCCCGCCGTCGGCAAACAATTCAAGCAAGGCGAAAGCTTTGGCGTGCTCGAGTCGGTCAAGGCCGCCTCGGACCTCTACCTGCCCATGGAGGGCGAAATCGTGGCTGTGAACGAAGAATTGACCGACGAACCCGGCAAGATCAACGAAGACGCTTTTGCCGCCTGGCTCGTCAAATTCAAGGCCGCCGACCCGGCCCAGTTCGACGCGCTGATGGATGTGGCGGCCTACGAAGCCTTTGTGGCGTCTGAAGAGCACTAATACCCAATACCTGATACCCAATACCCACCCATACCTGATGCGCCTTCAATTTTGATGATTGGATATTCGGTATCAGGCCCCAGGAGTTTGCCATGACCTATATTCCACACACCGACGCCGAGCGCCGCGAGATGCTGCGCGCCATCGGCGTCGAAAAGCTGGACGACCTGTTTCAGGCTGTGCCGGAGCGCGTCCGCTTCCCCAAGCTGGAATTGCCCGAGGCACTTTCTGAAATGGAAGCCGCGTGGGAAGCGCAATACCTGGCGGAGGCGAACGACCACGCCGGCACGCTGGCGCACTTTTTGGGCGCCGGCGCGTACAACCACTATATTCCCTCGACAGTGGACTATGTATTGAGCCGCGGCGAGTTCTATACCGCCTACACCCCCTACCAACCCGAAATCAGCCAGGGCACGCTGCAGGCGATTTTCGAGTACCAGAGCATGATGTGCGCGCTGACCGGCATGGAGGCGTCTAACGCCAGCCATTACGACGGCGCCACCAGCCTGGCCGAAGGCGCGATGATGGCCGCGGGCGTTTCACGCGGCGCGCGCAAAAAGATCGCCGTCAGCCCCGCGGTTCACCCCCAGTACCGCGCCGTGATGCGCGCCTACACGCAGGGCATGGAACTGACCATCACCGGCGATGATGACCTGAAGGCAGGCGTGCCCGACCTGCTCAAGTCGCTGGATCAAGACACGGCGGCGCTGGTGGTGCAGACGCCTAACTTTTTCGGCCAGTTGGAAGACCTGAAAGGGCTGGCCGACAAGGTACACGCGGCGGGGGCGCTTTTGATCGTGGCCGCCGATCCCATCAGCATGGGCCTGTTCCAGCCGCCCGGCGCGTTTGGCGCCGATATCGTGTGCGGCGAAGGCCAGCCGCTCGGCATCCCGCTCAGCTACGGCGGGCCGTATTTGGGCTTTTTCACCACCCTCAAAAAGCACGTGCGCCAGATGGCCGGCCGGCTGGCCGGCGAGACGGTAGACGCCGACGGCCAGCGCGGCTACGTGCTCACGCTCTCTACCCGCGAGCAGCACATCCGCCGCGAAAAAGCCACCTCGAATATCTGCTCGAACCAGGCCCTGATGGCGCTGGCGGCCGGCGTGTACCTGGCCACGTTGGGCAAGTGCGGCCTGCGCCAGGTGGCCGAGCTGTGCTATCACAAGGCGCACTATGCCGCCGACGAAATTTCCAAGCTGAAAGGCTACCACGTGCTGCGCGACAAGCCCTTCTTCAAAGAGTTTGTCGTTCGCTGCCCCAGACCGGTGAGCAGCATCAACGAGCATCTGCTCGACCAGTGGGGCATTGTGGGCGGCTACGACCTGGGCAGAGATTACCCACATCTCAAAAACCACATGCTGGTGTGCGTGACCGAGACCAATTCGCGCGACCAGATTGACGCGCTGGTTGAAGCGCTCAAGGAATAGGAGGTTGACATGCCAGAACCATTGATTTACGAACTATCCGCGCCTGGCCGCTGCGGCGTGAAATTGCCCGAGCCAGACGTTCCCCTCGCCGCGCTGCCAGACGACGCGCTGCGCGATAACCTGCCGCTGCCCGAGGTCAGCCAGGTAGACGTCGTGCGCCACTATTTGCGCCTGAGCCAAAAGAACTATTCGGTAGACACCGGCTTTTATCCGCTCGGCTCGTGCACGATGAAATACAACCCCAAGATCAACGAACAAGCCGCGCGGCTGCCGGGCTTTACGCTCTCGCACCCCCTGCAAGACCCGCTCACCGTTCAAGGCAACCTGGCGCTGATGTGGCGCGTGCAAGAGTTTCTCAAAGAAATCAGCGGCTTTGCGGGCGTCAGCCTGCAGCCGGCCGCCGGCGCGCACGGCGAGTTTGCCGGCATCCTGATCATCCGCGCTTACCACCTGAGCCGGGGCGACACGCGGCGCACCAAGATTTTGGTGCCCGATAGCGCGCACGGCACCAATCCGGCCAGCACGACCATGTCTGGCTACACCGCCGTCCAAATCCCATCCGACGAGCGCGGCAACGTGGATTTAGCAGAGTTGGCCAAGCACTGCGACGACACGGTAGCGGGCTTGATGATCACCAACCCCAACACCTTGGGGCTGTTCGATGAGCATTTCGAGCAAGTGGTCAAGACGGTGCACGACTGCGGCGGGCTGGTGTATGGCGACGGCGCTAACATGAACGCGCTGTTGGGCATCGTGCGGCCCGGCGACCTGGGCATTGACGTGATGCACTTTAATCTGCACAAGACCTTTTCCACCCCGCACGGCGGCGGCGGGCCGGGCAGCGGGCCGGTCGGTGTGGCGGAACGCCTGGTAGAGTTCCTGCCCGGGCCAATCGTAGAAATTGAAGAAAGCCAGGACGACGAGGAAGCGCCGCTGTACAGTCTGGCCATGCCGTCCAAGAGCATTGGCCAGCTCAAGGCCTTTTATGGCAACTTTGGCGTGATCGTGCGCGCCTACACCTACATGCGCGTGTTGGGGGCGGAGGGCTTGCGGCGCGTGGCCGAACACGCCGTGCTCAACGCCAACTATTTGCAGGCGCGCCTCAAAGACGTTTACCCTGTCCCCTACGGCAACCGCACGTGCATGCACGAATTCGTGGCGCAGGGCATCATCAAAGGCAGCGACCCTTCGGCCGGCTCTGGGCAAGCTGTGCGCGCGTTGGATATTGCCAAGCGATTGATGGACCTGGGACACAGCCACCCGCCCACCATCTACTTTCCGCTGATCGTGCACGAGGCGCTGATGATCGAGCCGACCGAGACGGAAAGCCAACAGACGCTCGATCAGTTTGTGGCCGACATGATCCAGATTGCGGAAGAAGCCAAAACCAATCCGCAATTGCTGCACCAGGCGCCGCGCAGCGCGCCCACCCGGCGGCTGGACGAAGTGAGAGCCGCCAAGAATCTCGTCCTGTGCGCGCCGCAGGCGTTGAAATAATCCCATCGGCTGATATTGTGCTACAATAGAGTCTGTTGGCGCAAAACTCGCTATACGCAGAGCACTTTACAGGCTGTTGGAAAATCCATATAACCTGCACAATGGCTTCTCCGACAAGCTCCTAGAGGAGACTGAACGGGATGAACACGAGTGTACAAACCAGTTCCAGCACATTAAAGCACGCGCGTTACCTGGCCGACACCATCGGGCCGCGCGGTTCGACCACGCCGCAAGAAGCGCAGGCGGCCGAGTACGCTTACCAGATGATGGAAGACGCCGGGCTAGAGCCGGTCAAAGAGACGTTTGCCAGTGCCAGGTCTGCCTGGCGGCCTTATGCGCTCGCCTCGGCGCTGGCGCTGGCGGCCGAGTTCTTGTTCTTGTTTGCCGGCCAGGCGGGCGCGGTGCTGGCCAGCCTGATCATGATTTTCGTGATTGTCTCGGTGCTGCTAGAAATGGTCTTTGAAAATAACCCGCTGCGCTGGTTTCTGCCCAAAGGGCAAAGCCAAAATGTGTGGGCCAAAATCTCGCCCTCGGGCCAACTCAAGCGGCGCGTCTTGATCGTCGGCCATCTCGATTCGCATCGAACCCCCAAGGTCTTTAGCACCCTGGCCTGGCTCAGAATTTTCAAGTGGCTCATCCCGGTGGGGCTGACGGCCATGGTCCTCATCACACTCTTGTTCATCATCGGCATCTTTTCCTCGTGGGGCGGGTGGCGCTCGTTCTCGGTGCTGCTGGCCATCGTGGCGTGGTGGCTGTCTGTATTGACGTTTGAAGCCGACTATACGCCATTCACGGCCGGGGCGATGGACAATGCCACGGGCGCGGGCATGGTGTTGAGCGTGGCGGCCCAACTCAAAAAACAGCCGCTCCAAAACACAGAGGTGTGGGCCGTATGCACCGGGTGCGAAGAGGTGGGCTGCTACGGGGCGGCAGATTTGATCACTCGCCACAAGGCCGAGTTGAAACCCGCCGAAAGCAACCCCAGCGATATTTATTTCATCACGCTGGATTCCGTGGGCGGCTCTAACACGCGGCCCTGCTATATCTCGCGCCACACATTCATAACCACGGCGCAAAGCGATGCCGAGCTGCTGCGCCTGGCCAATCAAGTCGCCGCGCGCCGGAGCGAGTTGGGCGCGCGGAGCGTAACCCTGTCAGGCGCCTATACCGAAGGGCACGTCGCGGCCAAAGCCGGACTGCGCCTTCTGACATTCGTCAATCTCCGCAAAGACGGCATCATGCCCCACTGGCACCAACCCACAGACGTGTTCGCCAATATTGATGGCGCGGTGGTGCAAGACACCGAAACGTTCCTGCACGAATTGCTGCGCGAGATAGACGAGGCATGATGGTATATCCCAAAATGTAGGGGCGCCCCCTTGCGGTTGCCCGCCCTGGGCAGGGGCAAGCCCTGCCCCTACGTAGGCAATCAACTGATTTTGGCCGCACCCTAATCAAAACACTCCCAGCTTTTGAGGCCGGGAGTGTTTTGCTCAGCGGAGAAACAAAACCTGATTCTCTGTCACCTGCGCCTGGGGAAGCGGCTGACGATGGTCGCGCCATCCAGCAGCGGCACGCGGTCGCCCAGTGTCAGTTGGGAGCGGGGACGCTCGTCGCGGTTAGAGAGCGGCGCGATAAAGATTGGAGTGCCTTCTTCTTGCGCCTCCCTGGTCAAATAGGCCAGGCCCGTCAGATAGCCGTCGGTGTCAATCGCGCAAGAAAGCACCTTGCCGATCACCTTGCCGCGGATGTTGACGACCAAGTCGAGTTGCACCGGCCGGCGCACGTTCTTTTCGTTCATGCGAAAGCGCGCCACCTCGCCAGTGCGAGCCTGGTCGTGCTCCAAAAAGGCCTGGCGACCAATGAAAAACGGCTTGTACGGCTTGGCGTATTTGCCAAAGCCGGCGTCGCTTGGGTCGAGATCGAGCGGCCCGGCCATCTCGTGGCCATATAGCGGCAGCCCGGCCTCGGTGCGCAAACTGTCGCGCGCGCCCAATCCCACCGGCTTGAGGCCGAACGGCTGGCCGGCTTGCAAGATAGCCTTCCACAATTGGGGCGCCTGGTCGGGGTGCACAAACAACTCGAACGCCATCGTCTCGCCGGTATAGCCGGTGCGGCTGATGACGCACTCCAACCCGGCCAGTTTGCCTTCGGTCAACTGCGTGCGCCGCAGCGCCTTGACGCGCGCCGCCAGGCCGGTATCGGCCGAGTCTACCATCGCCAGCACAATATCGCGGCTGCGCGGGCCTTGCACCGGAATGTCCACGCGACACTCGCCGCCCCAGCGCCGGTCGCGCAAATCGCGCAAGGTCACGTCGCCGCGCCACCTGATCCACGGGCGCTCGCGATCCATAAACACCCGGTTGTCTTTGACGGCGTTCAGCCAGGCCCAGTCCTTGTCGTTGTTGCTGGCATTGACCACCACCATATATTTTTCAGGGCCGCGCATGTAAATCATGGTATCGTCCAGCACCTTGCCGTCTACGTCCAGAAAATAAGAATACAACGAATCGCCCGGCCTGAGCATAGACATGTCATTGGGCTGCACCAGGTCCAGAAAGCGGCGCGCGTCCGGGCCGCTTACCTCGAACACACCCATGTGCGTGGCGTCGAACAAGCCAGCGGCCTTGCGGCAGGCGACGTGCTCCTTGATCACCGAGGTATACCAGACGGGCATCTCCCAGCCGGCAAAGGGAATCATCTTGGCATCCAGCGCCTTGTGCTCCTCGAACAATCTAGTCCGCTTGATGGGCGGCTCTTGCGGCTCTTGCCACGCAAAGGCCGGCAGCGGAGTATGAGAAGGCGCGCCCAGGGCGTGCTGGCCGATAAAGTAGAGCTTGGCGCGGTCAATCGCTTCGGGATTCGACTCCAAATCGCGGGGCAGCGCCGTAGCGGGGATGTAGGGCTGGCGCGCCTCGCGAATAATCATCGGCCCCACCAGCTTGGCGCGCAGGTCATTGTTGAACGCCACGTAGCCATCAGAAAGCGCCCGCAGCCAGGCTGCAACGCGCGCCGCCTTGTCGCCTGGCGCCACCAGCACATAATGGTTTCGCCCCTCGCCCGGGCGATACAGCACGGCGCCGCTCATCACGCGCCCATCCTTTTCCAACAAGAAGGTGGCTTGCTCGCCGCCGGGCTGGAGGTTAACCAACTCGTTGGTGGTCGTGTGCTGCATAAACGTAAAAGCGCGGGGACCGATAATTTCAAACGTGACCTGCCTGGTGGTATAGGCGTCCTTGATAGACCAAAAGTGAGGATAGCCGCGCACGGGCGGCCGCTTGCACAGCCCCAGATGGGCAACCAGGTCTTGCACAATGAGTTTGGAGGATTCGAGCGCGTCAAAATCCACCTTGGCCCCACCCGGATACGGCAGGCAAGTCTTGAGCGTGTTGGCAATCGCCACGGCAATGCGTTCGACGTCCGGTTCGCGCAGGCCGCGCTGCGTGATCCACGGCGTGCCCAGTCGGATGCCGCTGGCTTGCGTGGGGCTGGTATCGCCAGGGATCGTGTTGCGGTTCGTGACGATGCCCACCAGGTCCAGGATGCGCGCGGCCGGATCGCCCATCAGCGGCGCGCCATCCGGCCCGGCGATGGTCTTGCAATCCACCAGGAGCATGTGCGAGCCGGTGCCATTGTACGCCACGCGCAGTCCCTCCGCCTGCAAACACTTGGCCAGGTGCTGCGCGTTTGAAAGGATTTGCTTTTGCAGCGCGGTGAATTTTTCCGTGCCGGCCAGCTTGAATGCCACCGCCATCGCCGCGATGGTGTTGACGTGCGGCCCGCCTTGCTCGCCTGGAAAGACGGCGCGGTCAATGCGCCGCGAAAGGTCTTCGCGCCGGGTCAGGATACACGCTGCGCGGGGGCCGCACAAGGTCTTGTGCGTGGTGAACGTGATCACGTCGGCGTATCCGACCGGCGAGGGAAACACTCCCGCCGTGACCATGCCGGCCACATGGCTGATGTCGGCCATCAGGTACGCGCCCACGCTGTCGGCAATTTCGCGGAACACTGCCCAGTCCGGCGGGTACGGATACGAGGTGTAGCCAGCGATGATCATGCGTGGTTTGTGCTGCCTGGCCAGTGCGGCGATCTCGTCGTAATTGAGCCGCTCGGTTTCGAGGTCTACCGAGTACGACACGCTGGTATAGTGCCGGCCGGAACGGTTGGCCGGGCTACCGTGCGTCAGGTGGCCGCCGTGGATCAGGCTCATGCCCATGATGGTATCGCCTGATTTGAGCAGTGCTTCGTACACGGCGTTATTGGCCGGCGCGCCTGAAAGAGGCTGCACATTGACGAAAATATTGTCCGCCGAAACAAGCTCGTTGGCGAACAATTCGGCGCAGCGCCGGCGCGCCAACTCTTCGAGCATGTCCACATACTCGACGCCCATGTAGTAACGCGGGCTGCCGCCGCGGCGATAGTAGGCCAGCGCCTCGTCATAGTTCAGAATCGTCTCGACGCTTCGCCCGCGCCGGCGCGGGTCAGGGTAGCCTTCAGCATAGATATTTTGAAACACGCTGCCCTCCGCTTCCAGCACCGCCTCGGCGGCGTCGGATTCTGAGGGGATCATGATGAGCTTGCGCGTCTGCCGTTCGGCTTCGCAAGCAATCAACTCGGCAACATCTGGGTCCATCTGGACCAGATCGCCGTGGAACAAGAAATCATCACAAGTTGCCATCACACTTTCTCCTGATATCCAATGGTACACATCCTTATCAACCCACAAATCATCGGCGTAGAATTTGCGCCAACGAGTAGAGTTGTCCACAAAAAGACGCCGCCCCCAAATTGAATGGTGGGAGCAGCGCCATCTACAAGCCAGAGAAAGTATAAATCAGATTTTACATCGCGTCAAGTAAGCATCTCATCCCCCATCCAACACGACCCGCCCTCATCGTTGCCGCGCGGGTGAGACCTGCAATTCCACCAGGTTCATCCCCTCCATCGCCTGAATAATGTGCGCCGTCGTCAGCGGATCAAAGGTCTTGTCGGCAGAAGAGAAATAGTACCCACCCGTGCGGCGATCCCACAACATCATCAAAGCGCCGGGCGTATCTACCAGCCCCGGTGTCCAATCCGATAGCGTTTCGCGCAGAGCGTAAAGCGCCTGGAGCGCTCGCGCCGTCGGGCTGCCAGTGGTGACAATGGTTCGGGTTTCCTGGTCAGGAAAGCCGCCATACTTGTTCTGCGCCCGGCGCAGATAGGGCAGCGCCGCGCGCGCGCTGTCAATTTCGCCTGCCGCCGCCAACGCCTGCACAACCAGGGCAGTGGTATACACGTCTGCCCCGCCCGACGCCAGGCTGCCATCTCGCGCCCAGGCGTCATTGCCATTTTTCTTGGCCGCAAGCAATTCCACCGCGCTGGTGGGGATCGGTTCCGCCGCGCTGTGGAGGGCCAGCATCGCGTAAGCGTGAACGTCCAGGGCCGCGCCGAACTGGCCGCTCTGGCGGTTTTGCCGGGCCTCGAGCGCGGTCACCAGGTTTCGACCGGCAAAAGCGCGCGGGTTTTGCCCGGAGGCGACGGCCGCCATGATGACGCAGCTCAACCGTTCAGCATCCGCAACGCGCCCGGCCCGCACCTGCGCCGCCAGGTAATCTAACGGTGATTGCCTGGCCTTGTTCACCCACAACGCCGGATCCGCGCCGCCGGCCACAGCCGCCAAAATCACCTCGGCGGTCAGGCATACTTCGCTCACACGAGCAGACGGAGAGCGCCTGTCATCCTTGTTGCGAACGTCAAGCCGCCTGCTCGTAATACTGCCGGCCAGAAAGCGTTCGTACAAGCGCGCGGTAGCCAATGCATCCGTCGGCCACATCCAATGACCTGAATCGGGCAGCCTGGGCACGTCAACGTGCGGAATGTCCATAGGGGGCAGATTGGGGTTTGCAATGGGAGGCATATCGGGATTGCTGGGAGTGGGGTCAGGGCGCTTCACGGGCGAAATGGGCGATACAAACATTCCGTTACCTGATGGCGCCGCGTACAACTGCATCGCCAACACATTGCCTATCACAAGAACCAAAACAAACAAGGGTAAAGCCTTGGCCTTCATGGTTTCCTCCTGTAACATACCTGGCTCATCCAATGCTCAAAGGCTGACTTGAGCACTATGCAGCGCTTTTAGCAAAACGCGGCGCGCCTTGCCGCTTGCTCATATTTTATCATACTCCTGCGCGCCACACAATACCCAAAACTCTAGCAGCCTGCCGGCGTCCCTATGCCAGCCCCACTCAACGCGCCCGCTCTTGCAGATACGCGTTGATACGTCGCCAGATGCAACAGCGCCCGGCACAAGTTGTATCGGGCGCTGCTGTGAATGAGGGACAATATTGGGGTGAGAGAGCAATTGAACTATCAAGTTGCAGCCATGCTTCCCACACTCAGATTGCTTGATGGTCATGCATGTGTGGGCTTGCGCGTTGGAAAACTTTGCACAGGACTCCAAAACTTGTACCGGATCACCAGGTGTGCCATGTTGTCAATCTGGGTGTCCGATATATCCGCACCTTCCTGGAGTTCATGCAAGACCTCGTCACGCATGTCCCTCAAGACCTGGAACGTCAGCTCGTCGAGTGGAGCTGTCGTCTGTGTCGGCCGAGGGTTGCCCATATCTCTCACCTCCCTTCTTTGAAAATGAGAATTGACCTCGCCGTAGAGCAAAAAAGCTTCTACCCCTAACCTCAGGTAGAAGCTATCAGTCATCGGGATGGCGTTGGCGGGCACGGCGTGCCTGATGCCCGCTCACTGGCGAGCCTCACCACCTACATAGATTATAAACCCATTCTAGCTTGCAAGTCAAGAGCCAAATCAAGGCGTCAACAAGCCATGCCTAGTCGTGTGCGGGCGGCGGCGCAACGGCCCGCCTTCTTTCTGGAAAGCGCCGCAGCACAATCGCCTCGACGTGCAGCAGCACGCGATCCCCCATGCTCAATTCGGGCTTGGGCTTTTCGGCCTGCGGCTTTTCAGGCAGCACGAAAATGCCGATGGGCGTTCCTTCTTTGTTGTATTTCATATCCACAATCGCCAACCCAAGCAGGTATCCTTCGGAATCTATCGAGCAGCTGGTCACATTGCCGATCACCTGGCCTTGCTTGTTAACCACAGGCGCGCCTGTGTTGGGGCGGCGGACGCCTTTTTGGTTCATGCGCCAGCGGACCACTTCCCGCTTGCGGTTCAGGTCGCGCGCCAGCAGCACATCGCGCCCGACGAAGAAGGGCTTGTGATACTTGACGTAACCCGGAAAGCCGGCCTCGGCCGGACTGATGTCGAACGGGCCGACCAATTCGTGCCCATACAGCGGCAAGCCGGCCTCGGTGCGCGTGCTGTCGCGCGCGGCCAATCCGCACGGCTTGAGTCCAAAGGGTTTGCCCTTTTCCAGCAGCATGGTCCAAAAAGCCACTTGCTGGTCAGGATGGACGAACAACTCGAATCCCACATCCTCGCCAGTGTAGCCGGTACGCGCGGCGATGACGGGGATATTGCCCAGCACCACCTCAATCAAGTCGGTGCGGCGCACGCGCGCCAATGCAAAGCGAGTAGCCGCGTCGTCCGTGCAGGCTTGCAAGATAGCAATCGAGGCCGGGCCTTGCAGCGCCACATCGCGCAACTGCCGCGAACCTTCTGCGGGGTTCTTGAGATTGCGCAAGACAGCCGGCGCTTCTACCCTGAGCCAGGGACGTTGGCGGTCAATGCTCACGCGCCCTTCGTTGACAGCGTTCAGCCAATCCCAGTCTTTATCTTCGTTGGAAGCGTTGACGACCACCAGGAAAAGATCCGCGCGGCGGCGGTAAATCATCAAGTCGTCAATCGGCTTGCCGTCGGGATCGAGCAGGTAAGCATAAGCCGACTGCCCATCGTCTAGCCAGTGAGCATAGTTGGAAATCACCGTATCGAGGAAAGTAATGGCGTTCGGGCCGGCGACCTCGAAGCAGCCCATGTGGCTCACGTCGAACAACCCCGCCGCCTGCCGCACGGCCGCGTGTTCCTCGCTCACACTGGTGTACCACACGGGCATCTCCCAGCCGGCAAAGGGAATGACCTTGCCGCCCAGTTGCTTGTGAATCTCGAACAGCGCCGTGCGTTTGAGCGGCGCATCGCCTGGCTCGGCCCAACTCCACTCCGGTAAAGTGACAGGTGGAAGGCCTAAAGTAGAAAGCGACAAGTGAGCCTGCCCAACGAAATAGGGCTTGGTCAGATCAAAACGGTCGGGATATTTGCGCAGCAGGTCGTTCCCGTCAGCGCCCGGCTCTGCGGCGTCGTCTAGCTTGATGTTGGATATTGGATGTTCGGTATTTTCATCAATCGTCACCGGGCCTTGAACTTTGCGGAACACATCCGCGTCGTCGAACAACACGTAACCATCCGCCAGGCCGCGCAGCCAGGCTTGCACCCGTTCGGCGGGCGCGCTCCCGACGTGCAACACGTAACGGTCGCGCTTGTGCTCGTCCGGCTCGATCCGCGCAAGCGCCACATCGGCCATCAACTTGCCCGCGCGGTCCAGCAAAAAGGTGCGGGTGGTTTGGCCCGCTTCGAGGCCGGCCAGGTTGCTCGTGCAGATTTCTTGCACGAATGGCCGCGCCCGCCAGCCCCTGATTTCTAACGTGACGAGTGACGAGTGACGAGTGACGAGTGACGCTTCACGGTCAAAGTCAATGCCGGCCTTGTCCGCCAATGCAGCAACGTGCTTCTTGGCAGCTTCCAGAACGTCCACGTCAATCTTGCCGCGCGGCAACTCGCCGGCCAGGCCCTGGTAGGCAAAAGGCTGAATGCCGGTGAGCACGTGATGAACCACGTCGGCAATCGCGCCCATATCCTCCGCCGCCAGGCCGCGTTGGCTGACCCACGGCGTGCCAAAGCGGATGCCGCTGGCCAGCGCCGTCTTGGTATCGCCCGGAATGGTATTTTTGTTGACCACGATGCCGGCCAGGTCGAGGAGGCGCGCCGCCATCTCGCCGCGCAACGGAAAGCCCGCGCGGCTCTTGACGGCGCTCACGTTCACCAGCACAATGTGCGTATCGGTGCCGCCGTAGACCAGCTTGAGCCCGCGCGCCTGGAACGCATCGGCCAGCGCCCTGGCGTTTTCCACCGTGCGCACCTGCAACTGCTTGAACTGCTCCGCCCGGGCCAACTTGCACGCCACGGCGATGGCGGCGAATTTGTTGACGTGCGGCCCGCCCTGCGCGCCGGGGAACACCGCCATGTCAATCAGACTGGCCTTGTCTTCGTCGGTGGTGAGAATCACCGCGCCGCGCGGCCCGCCCAGGGTCTTGTGCGTGGTGAACACCACCACGTCGGCAATGCCAATCGGGGTGGGGTACACACCGCCAATGACCAATCCGGCAGTGTGGGCAATGTCGGCCATCAGCAGCGCGCCGGCGGCGTCGGCAATCTGGCGAAAGCGCGCCCAATCCGGCGCCCACGAGTACGACGTGTAGCCGGCGACGATGACGCGCGGGCGATATTTGAGCGCCAGTTCCATGATCTGGTCGTAATCCAGTTTTTCCGTCTTGGGGTCAACGCCGTAAGAAACAACTTTGTAACGCTTGCCGGAGATGTTGAACTCGCTGCCGTGCGTCAGGTGGCCGCCCTGGAACAGGTCCAGCCCCATCAACGTATCGCCAGCCTGCATGAACGTATCGTAAACCGCCAGATTGGCCGCCGACCCGGAAAGCGCCTGCACGTTGGCGCGAATCGCTTCGGCGGGGACAGACGGAGTGGCAAAACACTCGGCCACGCGCCGGCCAGCCAATGCCTCGACAATATCCACGTAATCCACGCCCTTGTAAAAGCGGCGGTCGGAATAGCGGCGATAGTAGGCCAGTTGGTGCGCGTCGTCCGAAAGCAGCGCCTCGGATTCGCGCGTGGCGCGCAATGGCGGGTAGCCTTCGGCGTATACGTTTTGAAACACCGAACCGAGCGCCTGCCGCACGGCCAGCGGCGCGTAACTTTCGGAGGGAATCATGATGAGCTTGCGCGCCTGGCGATCAGCCTCGCCTTCGATCAAATGGGCGACGTAAGGATCAAGCTCCTCGATATCGCCGCGGAAAAGAAAATCATCGTATTCGGACATAGAGTGCTCCTTTTATTGCTCCTGCGTCCTACATCTTTGCCACAGCTTCCTTTATCCACCCCAGCGCCTTGTTGATATTTTCCAGCGAATTGGCATACGACAGGCGCAGGTAACCTTCGCCATAACTGCCAAAGGACGTGCCCGCCAGCGCCGCCACTCCGGCTTCGTACAGCAAATAATCGGCGATCTCTTTGGAGGTCTTGCCGAACTTTTTAATATTTGGAAAGACGTAAAACGCTCCCTTGGGTACAAGGCAGCTCATGCCGGGGATGTCGTTCAGTCCAGCCACGATAGCATCGCGGCGGCGGCGGAACTCGGCCACCATCTGCGCAGATTCACTCTGGTCGCCCGTGAGCGCCGCCTTGCCCGCCATCTGCGTAAAGGCCGCCGTGCAGGAGTTGGAATTAGTCATCAACTTGGTCATCCAGCCGGCCAGTTCGGGATTCGCCACGCCATAGCCCAGCCGCCAACCGGTCATGGCATAGGTCTTGCTAAAGCCATCCAGAATAATCGTGCGTTCTTGCATCCCCGGCAACTGCGTGATGCTGAAATGCTCACCTTCGTAAATCATACGCGAATAGATTTCGTCGGATAGCACATAGCAATCGTATTTCAGCGCCATCTCGGCCACAGCTTCCAGATCGGTCTTGCTCATCACGCCGCCGCAGGGATTGCCGGGCGAGTTGATGATGATAAGCTTGGTCTTGGGCGTGACCAGGCTCTTGAACTCGTCAATACTAAAGCTAAATTCATTCTCCTCGCGCAGAGGCAGCGGCACGGCCATACCGCCCATGAACTGAATCATGCTCTCATAAATGGGAAAGCCGGGATTGGGATAAATGACCTCTTCGCCCTCGTTGACCAGCGCCATGATGGCGTAAAACATGATGGGTTTGCCGCCCGGCACCACCACCACGTTTTCAGGCCTGACGGGGATGCCGCGCGTTTCGGCGATGTAATCCGCGATGGTCTCTCGCACCGGCATCAGGCCAGGCGAGGGTGTATAGTGCGTAAAGCCTTGATCTAGCGCGTCTTTGGCGGCCTGCTTGATGTAATTGGGCGTATCAAAGTCCGGCTCGCCAATTTCCAGGTGAACTATCTCTTTGCCCTGCGCTTCCAGGGCCCTGGCGCGCGCCAGCACCTCAAAGGCCGTTTCGGTACCCAAACGTTGTAAGCGATCTGCAAACGGTTTCATGTTTCTCTCCTTTTTAGATTTATGACAGGGTATGGGAAAGGGACACTTGTCCCTCACCTTGTCACGTTGTCATTATTTCGCTGCATCAAGTTCCGCCTGCAACTGACTCAGGCGCTTGTCGCGGTCTGCCACAAAACGCTCAATGCCTTGCAAAATCCATTCGGGCGAAAGGCGCGCCTCTTCCAACACTTCGTCTACCGTGCCGCCCGTGCGCCAGCGATTGTCCCAATCGGCGGAAAGCGCGTATTCTTCGGCGACCTTGTTAAACAGCCAGTCGTGCATCAACCAGCGCGCCTGCGTGGTGATGACGGTCGAATTGATGCGGTCGCCCGGTCCAAGCACCCGGCTGCGATAGTCCTCCGCTTGCAGCGCAAACAAC
This sequence comes from uncultured Anaerolineae bacterium, assembly GCA_964651475.1. Taxonomy (GTDB): domain Bacteria; phylum Chloroflexota; class Anaerolineae; order Fen-1058; family Fen-1058; genus JBGSMF01. The sequence continues at coordinate 18,785 of CAZYXV010000018.1, forward strand.
TGCGGGCTGGTGGCGCACACGAGCTTGACATTCAATCCGCGTTTGTCCAACTCTGGCAGCAGCTTGATGACGTTCGCCACGGCGCTGGTGCCTTGCACGATGACGGCGCCGCCCCTGGGTTGGCCCGCAACGTAATCGCGCATCACGTAAGCGCCGCGCGCCGCTTCAAAGTGCGAAGGCATCCCCAGCTTGTCGCGGTCGGGAATCACTATCGGCGGGCGGGTGAGATGCAAGCCAATGATGGGCGCGGGCAACTTGAGCGCCGCGCCCAACAGCACCGGCACCTCGTTATATTCCCACGGGTGCAAGTTGACGATTTGCCCTTCGGGGAACAGTTGCGTCGCGCCGGGCGCAAAGATGCCAAAGTGCGTGCGGCTGTCTTCGGCGGTTTCAGGCCCCGAGTGGCCGGCGATCCAGATCACCTTGCCCACCTTCCACTGGCAATCTTGCGCCAGTTGGCTGAACAGGCGGAACATGCCATATTTGAGATACGAGAACGAGCCATACGTGGAGCACGCGCCCCAAAAGCCATCAAATTCTTTTTCGGGGTCGGGCGCAAAATTGACGGTGGCCATGCCAGATAAAATGCCGGCGTTGGCGAACTCGGTGATCTCTTGCGGCAGCAGCACGCCGTCAGATGTCCCAAAGCGCTCGTACCAGCCATGGCCGGGGAAATCGCCATATTTTTCGGCAAAGCCGCTGATATTGGTTGAGCCGGCCAGATCCGCCGAGCAGACCACAAACAAGGGGCGGCCATATTCTTGCGCGCCAAACGCATTGACCCACGCGCCCCACCTGGCCAGCGCCGCGCGGTTGGCGATCGACGCGCCCGGCTTGACGTAAATGTCCGCCGGATAGTTGCGGTAATCGTACAGCCGCTCGTCGTGGAAGGGATTGCCCTTTTTGCCGATCTTGAGCGTGGGAATATCTTCAGGCACGCTGTCGCCCAACACTACCAGGCGCTCGGCCAAATAATCCACCAAAGCCTGGTCGCGATGCAGCACGTCTATCACGGCCTTTAGATTCGCCTCGAACTCGGCGCGCAGCTCGGCGGGGTCCTCGGGCGCGCAACCGCCAAAATTGGCAAAAGTCACGCCGTATTTTTCGGCAAAGGGGCGCTTGGTGTCCCAGAACATTTCACAGTTGAGCTTGTGAGGGACGCCGTGCACCACGTTATCGTACTTGAGGTAGCCGCGCCCCTTGCGCGTCTTGAGCCAGGCCACGCCCGGCGCGCGGGTGGGATTGTCGCCCATCACCATAGACAGAATGGCCTGCGTCACCGGCCCCCACTCGTTGCCGAACTCGGCGCTGAACGCGCGCCAGCCATGCGATGCGAACCAATCTGTCGGCGTGCCGTACACCACGCTGCTGACGGGATGATTGTCAATGCCGAAATCGTTCCAATCTACCACGTAATACAGATTATCCAGCGCCAGCCCCCAGGCCGAGTTGAACGCTTCGTGATTTGCGCCCGGGGTGAGACCTGCCTCGCCTTCAAAGGCAAACACCTTCACGCCCTCGGCGCCGGCTCGCTTGAGCGCCAACGCCAGCCCCGCCGCCGCCGGGCTGCCGTGCCCGGATGGGCCGGTATTGAACTTGAGAAACAAGGTCTTGCCTTCCATCTCGGCGTGGCCCGATAGCCCCTTGTTGTGCCTAAAGTTCAACAGGTCCTCCCAGGTCAACATGCGCTCTTGGGGGTTGGGAATGTAATAACGCTCGTCGCCCGTCTGCTGGTACTTGACGCGCATGGCTTCGTTGAACAGCGCCAGCGTGCAATAGACCAGCGGAATAGTATGCCCGCCCACCAAGACAAAGCGGTCGCCAAAGCGTTTTTCAGGGTGGCGAATGTCCCAGCGCATCACGCCGCTGAGCAGCGTGACGACCAACGCGTGTACTTTAGAACGCGAACCGCCAGGGTGTCCACTCTGGCGGTAATTGAGAATCAGATCAATCAGTTGATCAATCAAATCTTTGGTCTTTTCCCAGTAATCAAAATGCTGGGTCAATGTGTGGTATTGATGTGCTATACATTCTTCATTTGCACGATCCATGCGCGGCTCCTTTTTGTGTGGATAGTTGGCGATGGCAGGCGAACAGGCGCTCCCTGCCCTGACTCTACTATTCATTATAGTATAACTTGATTGAATGGGACAACTGACAAGTTTCCTGCTTTTCAAAGATAATGTTTCACCTTGCAATCTCGTCCCCAGTATGTGCAGGAATCCATTTTGAAGTATAATTACAGCAAGGTGATGAACGTGCAAAATCGAACATCTGGCAAAGACGATATTAACGAAACCACGCTCTTACGACAGATTCCGCTTTTTGCCGACTTGTCCCAAAGCACGCTGGCGGCGCTGGCGGGCTCGATGGAGCGGCGAACCTATCGCAAAGGACAGGTCATTCTCCGCCAGGGCGAGCCGGGGGAAAGCTTGTTCGTCATCGTTTCGGGCCAGGTGCGTATCTACACACTCAGCCTCGACGGACACGAGCTTTCCATGTGTATTTGCTGCAAGGGCGACTTTTTCGGCGAGATGGCGCTGCTGACTGACCACCCTCGCTCGGCCAGCGCCGCAGCCATGCGGCGCACAGAGGCGCTGGTGCTGCACCGCCAGGCCTTTCACAACCAACTGATGTCCAATCCGCAAGCGGCGGTCCGCATCATCGAGACCCTGAGCCAGCGTTTGCGCCGCACCACCGAAAGCATCGAAGAACTGGTCTCGTTGAACGTCAACCAGCGCATCGCCCGCAAGCTCCTGGAACTGGTCAAACTCTATGGCGTGGAACAAAAAGACGGCCGGATATTGATTGACCTCGACCTGTCCCAAGAAGCTATCGCCAGCCTGGTCGGCACAACGCGCGAAAGCGCCAACCGCGCCCTCAGCGCCCTGCGCGATCAGGGCATCGTCCAGATCGAGCGAGTCCACATCCTGGTCAATCGTCCCGCGGAACTGGAAAAAGTCTTGACGGGCTGACAATCGTGGAGCAGCTTGCCTAAGGAGATAAATGACTGTCTATAAAATGACCATCTACAACGTTGACGGCCAACCCATCCACGTACACGAGGAAGGCCCCCCCACCGGCAAACTCGCCTTGCTTGTTCACGGTTGGTCAAGTTCGTGGTATGCCGTCTCGCCGCTGCTGCCCATGTTGAGCCAACGCTTCAAATGCCTGGCGGTGGATTTGCCCGGTTACGGCGAGTCGCCGCCCATGTCCAAGCGCGTGGTCATTCAAGATTACGTCGAACTGCTGGCCACGCTCATCCGCGAGCTTAGCCCCCAACCCATCGTCTTGATCGGCCATTCGATGGGCGGCATGATCAGCGCCGCCATGTCGCTGTGCTACCCCGAACTGATCGAACGCATGGTCTTGCTGTGTCCCACCATCAGCGGCAACCTGTCCATGTTCATCAACCTCTTCATGTCGCCCTTCGTGGTGATGGAGCGCTTTGCCGTCACCCGGAAAATGGTCGAGCTGCTCGAGCCGCAAATGTTGAGATTGACCGATCGCTTGCTGCGCCCGGCGCTGTTTGCCGACCGCAGCGGCATCACGCTGGAAGAATACAAGCGCATCCGCGCCGACGCGCGCCGCCCCGGTCAGGGGCACACGCGCGCCGAGTGTTTCTGGGCCATGCGCCAGAACGATTTGCGCGGCAAGCTGAGCGCCATCAAAACGCCCGCGCTGGTGGTGTGGGGGATGGAAGACAACACCGTGCCGCTGCGCGACGCCAGCGCCGTCGCCCGCGAGTGGCCCGACGCCGACTTGCGCGTCATCCCCAACGCCGGCCACTGGCCCCAGTTCGAAACGCCCGAGATCACGGAACGCTACGTGCGAGCCTTCCTCAGCACGCCGCTCAAGTTGCTCAAAGTCGAATTTTGACGGGTTGACACTCCTGTCTATCAGAGGTAACATACTGCATCACAAAATATCACCTGATCACAAGGAGACAAATGGCAAAGAAACGCAAAGTTCGTGTGGCTATCATCGGCGTTGGGAACTGCGCCAGCTCGCTGGTACAGGGCGTGCACTATTACCGCAACGCTCAAGATGATGACCGCGTGCCCGGCTTGATGCACGTCCGGCTGGGCGGTTATCACATTAACGATATCGAGTTCACCGCCGGTTTCGACGTAGACATCAACAAGGTGGGCAAGGACCTGGCCGAAGCCATTTACGCGCCGCCTAACAACACCTACAAATTTGCCGACGTGCCCACCCTGGGCGTCCAAGTCCATCGCGGGATGACGCACGACGGGCTGGGCAAGTATCTATCACACATCATCACCAAAGCGCCGGGCCCGACGGCCGACATTGTCAAAATTCTCAAAGACACCGGCACCGACGTGGTCGTCAATTATCTGCCCGTCGGCAGCGAGATGGCGACCAAGTGGTACGTGGAGCAGGTGTTGGAAGCCGGCTGCGCGTTTGTCAACTGCATCCCGGTCTTTATCGCGCGCGAGGCTTACTGGCAGCGCCGCTTCGAAGAGCGCGGCCTGCCCGTCATCGGCGACGACATCAAGAGCCAGGTGGGCGCCACTATCACGCACCGCGTGCTGACGCGGCTGTTTGTCGAGCGCGGCGTGCGGATTGATCGCACGTACCAGCTCAACTTTGGCGGCAATACCGACTTTTTGAACATGCTCGAGCGCGAACGGCTGGAAAGTAAAAAGATTTCCAAGACCAACGCCGTCACCAGCCAGATTCCATACCCGCTAGACCAGGACGACGTGCACGTCGGGCCCAGCGATTACGTGCCCTGGCTGCAAGATCGCAAGTGGTGCCACATCCGCATGGAAGGCACCACGTTCGGCGACGTGCCGCTGAACCTGGAGCTCAAGCTGGAAGTATGGGATAGCCCCAACAGCGCTGGCGTGGTCATTGACGCGGTGCGCTGCGCCAAGCTGGCATTAGAGCGCGGCTTGAAAGGGGCGTTGTTTGGACCTTCCTCTTACTTTATGAAAAGCCCACCGCAGCAATTCACCGACGAGGTGGCGCGGCAAAAGACCGAAGAATTTATCGCCAGCAAGGGGTAGAGAGTTGAGGGAAGAGACCGTGTAGATTCTCTGCGCTCTACACTCTACAAGATGGGTGCTTATACGCTATTTCGCCTGGCCGCCGCGCTCTTTCCGCACATTCCTCCCAGACTAGCCTATCCATTGGCTGGATGGGCCGGAGAAATCAACTACCGGCTCAACAGGCGACTGGCCGACGCTGTGCGAGGCAACCTCTGGCACGTGATGAGGTGGCAAGTGTGCGGCGAGGGTATTGAAAACGCGCCCGATCTCGCGCCAGAGGTTGAGCGGGGCGCCCGTCAGGTATTTCAGGCCCTTGTCAAAAACTATTACGACCTTTTCCGCCTGGCAGCGGCAGGCACGCCGCAAATACTCGGCCTGCTCGACATAAACGGCGGAGAACATATCCAGGCGACGCAATCGTTGGAACGCGGGCTGATCCTGGCCTCGGCGCATTACGGCAACCCAGAGTTGCTTATGCAGGCGGTGGCGGCGCTGCGGGTGCCCATTCTGGCCGTGGCCGAGCATCTCTACCCGGAACGGTTCCACCAGTACGTGGTCGAGTTGCGCAGCCGGCACGGCTTGCGCTTGATCTCGGCCGATGGCCCTTTGATGGAGGTGTATCGCACCATACGGCGCGGGGAGGCCATCGCGCTGGCGCTCGACCGCGACACGACTGATAGCGGCGTGGATACGCTCTTTCTGGGTGCGCCGGCGCACCTGCCTGATGGGTACGCCAGGCTGGCTGCGCGCACTCGCGCGCCGCTGCTGATCGGCTTTGCGCGGCGCTTGCCAGGCGAGCGGATTCGACTAGATATAGAGCCGCCTTACGTGCCCCCTGAAAACACCTCGCGCGAAGTGGTATACGCACAGGCGCTAGAGTTTGGGATGGATGCGCTCGCTCGCGCTGTAACCGCCCATCCCGACCAGTGGGTATTGACGACCAGACTATGGAAAAAAACAACGCATCTTGCGTCAAACGTAAGCCATACTTTTGACGCAGGACGATTGGAGTCTTGATTGCACATCGCTCTTGTTTCACCTTACGATTACGGTGTGTCCGGCGGCGTCAACAAGCACATCGGCTGCCTGGCAACCGCGTTCACCAGCATGGGGCATACGGCGCGCATCATCGCGCCATGTTCGGATAAAGACTCTAATGGCAATCATCACCTGATAACCGCATCGTCCCATATTGTCCGCGTGCCCTTTGCAGGCTCGGTGGCGCGCATCAGCCTGTCGCCGCGCTCGTACCAGCGCGTCAAAGGCATTTTGCAAGCTGGCAACTATGACGTGCTGCACCTGCACGAACCACTGATGCCCACACTGCCGCTGGCTGTGCTGCGCCATCGCGACCTGGTGCCGAAAGCCGTTTGCGTGGGCACCTTTCATGCCTACCGCGAGGCCAGCCAGGCCTATTACTATGGCCGGTCCATTTTCACGCGCTTTTTTAAAAGGCTGGATAGCATGATTGTAGTATCCGAGGCGGCCCGGCAGTACCACATGCGTTATTTTCAGGCAGAGTATGCCATCATTCCCAACGGCGTTGACGTGGCTCACTTTGCCGATCCTGCCGTCAGACCGGTTGAACGCTTTGCCGACGGGCGGCCCAACATCTTGTTCGTGGGCCGCCTGGAAAAACGCAAAGGCTTGCCTTACCTGCTTGAAGCGTTCGCGCACGTGCGGCAGGCCATTCCAGACGCGCGCCTGCTGGTAGTGGGCGCGTACGACAAGCTGGAAAAAATACCCTTTGTGCTCCAGGCGCGTCAACTGGGTCTATCGGGCGTGCACTTTATCGGGCGTGTAGACGAACTGGACCTGGCGCGTTATTACCGCACGGCCACCGTCTTTTGCGCGCCGTCTACCGGCATGGAAAGCTTTGGCCTCATTCTGCTAGAAGCCATGGCCGCCGGCGCGCCCATCGTATGTTCGGATATTGATGGCTATCGCGGCGTGGTGGCCGATGGCGTGGATGGCTGGCTGGTTCCGCCCGAAGACCCGGCGGCCCTGGCTGAGGCGCTCGTCGCGCTGCTGAACGATCCCGCGCGGCGCGCGGCGATGAGCGCGGCCGGCAGCCTCAAAGTGCACCGTTACGATTGGAATGTCGTCGCAGGCCAGGTGTTGGAGCATTACCAGGCTTTGCGAGAGCGCCTCCGCGCGCGCCCGGCGCGGGGCAAATCATTGGCGCTGGAAGCCGATACATAATGTCCATACGCTTTCCAGCCCACAATAGGACAAAAAATGACAGAATCTTTAGAATCTAACTCGCCATCGTCCCCCACCTTCACCGATTGGGCCAGGCAATGGGGCGGCAAAATCCTGGCGCCGCTAGTCAACGTGCTGGCGCGCCTGGGATTTTCGCCCAACATGGTCACCATCATCGGCCTGCTTTTGAACGCGAGCGCTGCCTTGCTGCTGGCAAGTGGGCGACTGGCCTGGGGCGGGGGCGTGATGTTGGCGGCCGGCATTTTCGACGCGCTGGATGGATCGCTGGCTCGCCTGACCGGGCGCCAGACACGTTTCGGCGCGTTCCTGGATTCGACGCTCGACCGCTACAGCGAAGCGTTTGTGTTTGCCGGGCTGGCGTGGTTTTATCTCAGCGCGGGGCAGCGCCTCCCCATCATGCTCATCATCGCCTCGCTGGTCGGCTCGATTATGGTCAGCTATGCGCGCGCTCGCGCGGAGGGATTGGGCATCGAATGTAAGGGTGGGTTGCTCACCCGCTTCGAACGGGTTCTCCTCATCGGCATCGCCCTCCTCGCCGGCCTGATCCAGCCCGCGCTCTGGCTGCTGGCGATCTTGACCAACTTGACCGCCGTTCAACGCATCATTTCCGTTTGGCGCGCCACGCGCGACGAACGGCAGACGCACAACAAGCCATAGGGATGCCATGATTGAGGCGATTGAACTGACCAAACAATTCTACAACAACGCTCAAGAGGCCGGCAAGCCTTTCACCGCCGTAGACGCGCTCTCGCTCTCCGTTCAAGCCGGCCAGGTGCTGGCGCTGTTGGGGCCAAACGGCGCGGGCAAGACGACGACGGTACGCATGCTCTCGGCGGTCCTGACTCCAACCAGCGGGCAGGCGCGGGTAGCCGACTACGACGTGGTCAAGTCGGCCGCCCAGGTCCGCCGGGCAGTGGGTGTGCTGACCGAAGCGCCCGGCCTCTACCTGCGCATGCGCGCCATCGAGTATCTCGACTTTTTCGGCCAACTGTACGGTTTGAGCGCAAGCGCGCGCCGGGCGCGCGCTCAACAGCTTTTGGAGCGCTTTGGCATGGCCGGCACAACGGAACAACATCTGAGCGAATACTCTAAAGGCATGCGCCAAAAACTGGCCCTGATACGCGCCATGATGCACGACCCTGCCGTGCTGCTGCTCGACGAGCCGACCTCGGCCATGGACCCTCACAGCGCCAAGCTGGTGCGCGACGCCATCACCGAGTTGCGCCGCGACCAGCGCGCCATTATCTTGTGTACCCACAACCTGCCCGAGGCCGAACAACTGGCAGACCGCATCGCCATCATTCGACGCGGGCGGATAATTGCCCTGGGTACTCCGGGCGAACTCAAAGCGCGCTTGCTGGGAGCGCCCGTGATGGAAGTGCGCACCGCCACCCCTTTAGACAGCCTGATGCCAGGCCTGCTCCAACAAGTCGAGGTTTTAGAATACGGCAGCACGTGGCTGCGCTACCAATCCGACGACATCGAGCGCGACAATCCACGCGTGGTGCGGTGGCTGACCGAACAGGGCGCGGATATTCTCACCGTTAGCCCGGTCCCGCGCAGCCTGGAGACCGTCTATCTGAAAGTAGTAGAAGATGAGAAGTAGAACATGAACATGATCGGGATACTTGCTCGACCTGAACGCCGGGCGCAGGCGCGCCGCTGGCTCGACGAATCGCTCGTCCTCACCCGCCGCGAATTGCGCGACACGCTGCGCGATTGGCGCATCACCATCCCCATCGTACTGCTCACCTTGATTTTTCCTGTCTTGATGCACGTCACCGCCGGGCTGGCGGTTGACTTTGTGCGCCGCTACGGCGGCTCGTCGCTCATCAGCGAGCGCACATTTCCATTCCTGTTGATGGTGGTTGGGTTCTTTCCACTGTCGTTCTCATTGGTCATCGCCCTGGAAGCCTTTGTAGGCGAAAAAGAGCGCAAGAGTCTGGAACCGCTGCTGGCCACGCCGCTGACCGATGGGCAATTGTATTTTGCCAAAATGCTGGCCTCGCTCATCCCAACTGTGATGGGGAGCTATCTGGGCATTGTCGTCTACCTGACCTTCATGTCTATCTTTAGAGGCTGGCGCCCTCCATTCGAGTTCATGACTATCGTTATCTCGCTGACCACGGCCAAGGCCATCGTGATGGTATCGGGCGCGGTCGTCGTCTCTTCTCAAACCACCAGCGTGCGCGCGGCCAACTTGTTGGCCAGTTTTATCATCATCCCCATGACGCTGCTGGTGCAAGCCGAAAGCATGATCATGTTTTGGGCCAATTACAGCGTGCTGTGGTGGATTGTTGTGCTGTTGATTGTGGTAGATGTGCTGCTGGTGCGCATGGGTATGCAGTTGTTTGATCGCGAGGAATTGCTGGGACGCGAGATTGACGAAATGAACCTCGGGATGCTGTGGCGCACGTTTGTCCGCTTTTGGACGCGCGTTGACGCGCACGGCCCGAGCGAGCCTGTGACGTTAGGACGCATGTATCGCCGGGACCTCCCCGTCATTTGGCGCCATCTGCGCCTGCCCACGGCGATTGTGACGTTCGCTTTGCTGGCGGCTATCATCGGCGGCGCGCTGGTCGCGCCCCGCTTCCCACTCCCCCACTCAATCTTTAATCCGTCCACCCTTTCCTTCGAGTCGCTTCAAAAACTGCCCACCGGTTTCTTGCCCACCTTTACCGGGTGGATTCTTTTTCACAACCTGCGCGCGCTGTTGGCCGGCGCGCTCCTGGCCATCTTTTCATTTGGTTCAATCGCCGTCGTGCTCTTGATGGCGCCGATGGGCGTGATTGGCTTTGCCGCAGCCCAGTTCGCCGGTTGGGGCTATAGTCCGTGGATCTTTTTGGCGACCTTTATCTTGCCGCACGGCCTGTTTGAACTGCCCGCCGCCGTCCTCATCACGGCGGCCGCCTTGCGCCTGGGGGCCACCGTCATCAGCCCGCGCCAGGCCGGGATGACCATCGGCGAAAGTTGGCTGTCGGCGTTCGCAGACATGGTCAAAATTTTTATATTTGTCACACTGCCGATGTTGATCGTCGCCGCCATTATCGAGGCCAATGTAACCCCTCAAATTGTGATCTTGGCGTATGGGGTCAAATGACAAACCGGCTGATCCTCTTGGGTACCGCGGCCGCAGTGCCCGATCCCGCCCACGAAACCGTCTACATGGCGATAGACAGCCCCGGCGGCGCCGTGCTGATTGACTGCGCCGGCAGCCCGCTGATTCGCCTGCAACAGGCTGGGATAGAACCGGCGCGGCTGCGCGCCGTCGTCATCACGCACTTCCACCCCGACCACGTCTACGGACTGCCGCTCTTGCTTCTGGACTTGTGGCTCACAGGGCGGCGCGAGAGATTGCCCATCATCGGCTTGCGCCACGCCCTCGAGCGCACCCGCGCCATGATGGAGCTGTACGAGTGGCAAACGTGGAATGGATTTTACCCTGTGGATTTCATCGAGGTAATGCCGGAGCAAGACGCCCCCATCCTGGAAACTGACGATCTAATCCTGTACGCCGCCCCGGTCCGGCACATCATCCCCTGCATCGCGGTCAAGATGGTGTCTCAACACACCGGCGCATCAATCGTCTATACCAGCGATACCGAACCCTGCCAATCTATCCCGCGCCTGGCGCAAAAAGCCGGCGTGCTCATTCACGAGGCTACCGGCGCGTTTCCAGGACATTCCACCCCTACTATGGCAGGAGCGATGGCGCGCCAGGCTCAAGTTGACCGCCTCATCCTGATTCATTACCCAAGTGACGCTCCCCCGGCGTGGCTGGCTCAGGCGCGCCAATCGTTCGATGGCCCAATCGAATTGGCCCAAGACTTTCAGGTCATCAAGTTTTAGACGCTCACGGCAAAAGCCGCACTTCCACACCGGTCATACAACTGAAACGCATTTGTAACGGGGTTGTTGTTGCAACAGCCCAGAAACCAATGTACAATCAAAGCTAATATCGAAGGAAATGTCTGGCAAAATGGATCGTGTCGTAATATCGTGCAAACAACTTGACGAGCTGCCTCCCATTCTGGCGCTGGCTAACTCGCACAGCATTGGGCTGGAACTTCAGGAATTTAGCAATGTCCCCGATTTACTCGATGGAGAGTGGCGTGAACAAGTCAAACGCTATCGCCGCGTCATGGGGAGCTTTGCGGGCGAGTTGGCGATCCACGGGTCCTTTATGGACATGTTCCCCGGCAGCCCTGACCGGCGTGTAGCCGCGCTGGCGCGCGAACGCTTTCACACCAACTTGTTGATCGCCGCCGAGTTAGGCGCCGGCATCGCCAATTTCCACGTCAATTACATGCCGCAGATTGACGACCCCGCTTACTTGCCCGGCTGGATTGAACGCCAAATCGCGTTCTGGCGCAGCATGGCCACAGAAGCCGAACCATTGGGAGTGAGGATGGTGCTGGAAAACATGTGGGAACCTGACCCCGCCCTCATTGAACGCATCGTAAAAGCCGTAGATTCTCCCTTTGTGCGTTCTTGCATTGACGTAGGGCACGCACAGTTATACTCCACACTCCCCCTGGCCGAGTGGATTGCGGCGCTTCAGCCATATCTGACCTACGTGCACCTGCACAACACGGATGGGCAAAAAGATAATCACCTGCCTTTTGATACTGGCGTGCTAGACATGCACCACGTGCTCAATCAACTGCGCGCCCTGCCCCATCCCCCCATCTTTTGTATGGAATTGCCCGCCCTGGCAGATATCGAGGCCAGCCTGCCATTCCTCAATCTCAATTCAGCGCGACAGAGCGCGCCCTGACCTGGCAGGTCATTTCCCCAACGCTTTCTAACTTGGCCTGCCGTTGAGTATGTCCGATAGGCGGGGCTGTTGGCCGCTGCGGATGACAGCCAGCACTTCGTCGCCAGCCTGCAATTGCGTATCACCGCGCGGTACGACGACCTCGTCGCCGCGGATAATGGCGGCCAAAGTGCAATCGGCTGGCAAATCCAACTCGCGCAAAGTCTTGCCAATCACGGGCGAAGTGAGTGGAATCTTTTCCTCGACCAACGCCACTTCACCCCGGCGCAGTTTGAGCACCGTCATCATGTCGCCCAAAGACATTTCTTCCTGGATCAGCCGTGCCATTAGCTCAGCCTGATTGATGGCCACATCCACCCCCATGGCAGATGTAAACAGCCAGGCATTCTTGGGGCTGTTGACGCGAGCAATCGTGCGCGGCACCTGGAACCGGAAACGCGCCAGGTTGCAAATAGCCAGGTTCACCTCGTCGTCCCCTGTGACGGCTGCCACTACGTCGGCCGCCACAATGCCGGCATCAATCAACACCAGGGTATTGGTGCCATCACCCTGAATAATGGCTTCTGTAGCCAGTTCCTTGTGCAGCTTGGCAAGCACCGCAGGGCGGGCTTCGACGACTTTGACGCCCAACCCTTGTTGTAACAATAGTTGCGCCAGGTGCGCCCCGACCTTGCCCCCACCGACGATTAAAACAAACATCCTACCCTCCCTGCCTCATCATCATCTCCAGCCGCCCCATAGCCGTCGTGGTCGCGCTCAGGCACAACAAATCACCTTCTTCTAAACTGGTGTCGAGCGATGGAATGCAGGTGCGGCCTCCCCGCGTCAGGCCGACGACCGCCACCTCGCCCGTCACGAGCAAGCTGCTGATAGGACGTGATGCCATGTGCGCCGCAATGTGCATTTCCAGCACGTGCACCTCGCCATTGCCCAGGCTGGCCAAATGGTTCAGTTTCCGAGAAGTGATTATTTGTTCGAGGCGAGACACTGTCCATATCGTGCTCGAAACCGTCTGGAATCCAGAATGTTCGTACAAGTCGGCTTTACGCGGATCGTATAGACGCGCTACCACGAGCGGCACTTTGAAATGGTCGTGCGCGGCGCGCGCCACGATCAGGTTAGCCGCGTCGTTGGGCAACACGACCGCCACGGCATCGGCAGTGTCAATCCCGGCCCGAGACAATACGTCGTGGTCAAAGCCAACGCCGGTGATCATCCGCCCCTGGAAAGTAAGCGCCAGGCGCTGGAAATTCTCGCTGTTTTGATCAATGATGACGACCTGCTGCCCCTCCGCGTCGAGCCGCTCGGCCAATTCGGATCCCACTCTTCCACAACCTACAATAATAATCTTCATCGAACCCCACTCCTATTCTTGTAAGCGGTACGGTACATCAACGACAACGGTATTGCTGCGAAACAAAAACGCAACGTGGATCAAGAGCGCCGTCTGGTTATGGAGAAAGTTGTGCCACATACGCGCTGGCAAAAACTGGGGCAGCACAATCGTCACCACCTCGTCCAGGCGGCAGATGTCATCTATCTGGTTGACATATTCAATTAACGGCCCGATGGTCGAACGATAGGGCGAGGGCAGGACCTTGAGGCGCATACCGTCACTCCACTGTTCCCAGCGGGCCATCAACTGCGCCGTTTCGTTGGGGTCTACCTCTACATACACCGCCGTGACATCGTCAGAAATGGAACGGGCGTATTCCAACGCATGCAACACACCGCGGTGCAGTCCCCCCACCGGCACGATGACCCGGTGGCGGTGCACACGCGGCTGTGGGGACGCCACCTCCAACGAAAGCTGCCGGCCCACAGCGCTATAGTGGCGATAAATGGATTGGAACATGCCCACAAAAAGAGGGATGAGCAAAATAACAGCCCACGCCCCGTAAATGAACTTGGTTGCTGCGATGACGAGCAATACAACACCGGTGGCAACTGCCCCCAGACCGTTAATGGCCGCTTTAATCTGCCAGTGATCGCCTCGCTTTCGCCACCAACGCGCAACCATACCCATTTGCGATAGGGTGAACGATAAAAAGACGCCTACAGCATACAACGGGATCAGGCGGGTGGTACTGCCGCCAAACGCGATCACCAGCGCCGACGACAACAGGCCCAACAAAATGATGCCGTTTGAATAGACCAGCCGGTCGCCCAGATTGAGAAACTGGCGCGGCATGTACCGGTCGCGCGCCAGGATAGAAGATAGCCTCGGGAAATCGGCAAAAGACGTATTCGCTGCCAGCGACAGGATGAGAGCCGTAGCGGCTTGCGCCAAGAAATATAATGGCGTGTCGCTGCCGAAAATTCGGCGCGCCAGGAGCGACACCACCGTCTCGTGCGTCGCTTCATCCGGCACAATGCCATACTGGTGCGATAAAAACGTAATGCCCAAAAACATGGTGATGAGCAGCGTTGCCATAGCAATCAGTGTCTTGCCGGCGTTGACAGGCTCGGGCGGCTTGAAGGCTGGAATGCCATTGCTGATCGCCTCCACGCCCGTCAAGGCCGTGCAGCCGGACGAAAACGCACGCAAAATCAAAAACAAGCTCAAGCTCTGAAGCGGAACGGATCCTACGTGCGGCTCAACCGCCGACGGCATGCCAGCCATAACCCACTTGAACAAGCCAACCCCAATCATGGATAAAAAGGTCAAGACAAACAAATAAGTCGGCACGGCAAAGATTGAGCCGGACTCGCGCACGCCGCGCAGATTGGCTATGGTGATAAACGCAATAAATGCCAATGCAATGAGCACTGTGTATGAGTGCAAAATCGGAAAGGCAGACGTAATCGCCGCCACGCCCGCCGAGATGCTCACCGCCACCGTTAGCACGTAATCCGTCAGCAAAGCGGCCGCCGCCACCAAACCCGGCAATACCCCCAGGTTATCGTGCGAAACAATGTACGACCCGCCGCCGGACGGGTAAGCGTGGATCGTCTGGTAGTACGACGTGGCGACAATCGCCAGCAGTGTGGCAATAACGAGCGCGATAGGCCACGCCAGCCCCACCGCTCCACTCCCCGCCAGGATCAAGATCAGCAAAATTTCTTCGGTGGCGTATGCCACCGAAGAAAGTGCATCCGACGAAAACACCGCTAACGCCTTGACCTTGGTCAGGCGTTCGTGGATCGCCTGAGACGTTGCCAGCGGATTGCCCAACAAGATGCGCCGCAAACCCGATGTGTTCACACTTTCTCCTTCAAGTTTACTTTCTCCAGGCTGCAAGCCGGCAGGAAAGTAAATGATAACGCCGATAACCTTGGCTCGACTGCAAATGAAAAGCCCACCCTCGCGAGGGCAGGCTAAGATACAACGCGCCGGCCAAACTAGCCTCATTTTAGCCGCGCATGGCCTGGCTGTCAAGCAGGGGTGCCTACCCCTTCGCTACGGCTCCAGGGTGCTATGCAAAGCCATCGGGCTAATCGTGCACTAGGGTGGAACGCCTTCGGCTTATCCGCCCTGGAGCAGCCCGCCTTGGCGGGCTTGGCACTCTCAATCGCCCGGCGAGAGCCGCCCAAGCGCGAAAACGTGAACCGCACCCGTCAAGCTGGGTTATTTCTGCGCTTTGCCTTCCAGGTAACGCAAGATCGCCTCGGTTAAAATAGCCGCTCCAATTGGCAACGCGCGCTCGTCAATATCAAAGTGAGGCGAATGGCCGGGATATTGCGTGCTCTCGCCGCCCACCACGCCCAGCCCGAACATCGTCCCCCCTTCGCGCGCCTGGAGCGCCAGGATACCAAAATCCTCCGCCCCCATGCCAATTCGAGGCGGGTGCAAATTATCCGCGCCCAACACATCGCTTGCCACACCTCGTATCAACTCGGCCAGCGCCGGCGCGTCGTGCGCGACCGGATAACCGGGATCAATCCTCAACGCATAATCGCCACCCAAAGGCCGCGTGATAGCCAATGCCCGCTCCAATTCCTCCCGCAACCTGGCGCGCGTCGCCTCGTCGTGGCTGCGAATTGTGCCGCTCAACTCGACGCGCTCCGGGATCACGTTATCGGCCATGCCGCCGTGGATGCTGCCTACCGAAATCACCCCCGGTTTGAGCGGGTCAATCCGGCGGCTGATGATGGCATATAGAGCCGTGAGCACTTGCGCCGTGAGGTAAACCGGGTCCACTGTGCGATGAGGATACGCGCCGTGGCCGCCGTCGCCTTTGATGGCAGCGTAAAACGTATCCACCGAAGCCGAGATCAGGGCAGGGCCAACCTCAACTTCGCCTACCTTGCGGGCTGAATTGACGTGCAGAGAAAAAATGGCTTCCACGCCTTCCATGGCGCCATCTTCAATCATGCGGGTTGCGCCGCTCTTGTTCTCTTTATCGCTCACCTCCTCAGCCGGTTGAAACAAAAAACGCGCCTGGCCGGGCAAAGGCGCGCGCGCGTGTTCCTCGGCCAGCAAACGCGCCACACCCAGCAAGATGGCCGTATGCGCATCGTGGCCGCAAGCGTGCATCACGCCCGGCGTTTGCGATTTGTAGGGGACGTCGTTTTCTTCTTGCAACGGCAGCGCGTCCATGTCGGCGCGCAAGGCCACCACCACCTGACCGCTGCCCAAGCGTCCCACCACGCCTGTCTTGCCAACACCGCTCTGGGCAGCGATGCCCAGCCGCTGCAACGTGTCGGCCACCAGGGCCCCGGTGCGCACCTCTTGAAATCCCAACTCGGGATGCTGGTGAATCTCCCGGCGCGTGCGGGAGAGTTCGTCTTGTAAAGCCTGCGCGCGTTGATAAATGATGGTATGACGTGTGTTCATAGAGTCCTTTCTGGTTAATTTCTGCCAGAGTCATTGTAGCATGTTTTTGCCAGCGGCGTAAGCGGCGATTTGTGTTACAATAACGGCACAATACCTGGTTCTAGCAGGCTGTCGGAGAACCCCGCTCAGGCCGCCGTCCTCGGCGGCCCGCACGCGCCGGGGACGGCGCGTAGAGCGCCCCTCCGACAAGCTCCTAGGGAGATTAGATGGATTTACTCGAAGGACTCAATGATCAACAACGGGAAGCAGTAAAAGCGCAGGACGGACCTATATTGGTCCTGGCCGGGCCTGGCTCGGGCAAAACGCGCGTGCTCACCCAACGCGCGGCTTTTCTCATCCAGGAGCGCGGCATTGCGCCGTATCACATTGTGGCCGTCACGTTTACGAATAAAGCCGCGCGAGAAATGCGCGAGCGATTGGCGACGTTGTTGGGCGAGCCGCGCGTGGCCGATCTGACGCTGGGAACGTTTCACGCTACGTGCGCCCGCTGGCTGCGGCGCGACGGGCCGCACGTTGGCCTGGAGCGCGATTTCGTAATTTACGATACGTCGGACCAGGAATCGCTCGTAAAACAAGCCATTCGAGATTTGGACCTGGACGACAAGAAATACAAGCCGTCCGCTCAGTTGGGCAAAATCAGCAATGCCAAGAATGAACTGATCGGCCCCGAAAGCTACCCGCCCGCCAGCTATGCCGAAGAGATCACGCGCCGCGTGTACACGCGCTACCAACAACTCTTGGTAGATAACAATGCAGTAGATTTTGACGATTTGCTCACGCTGGCGGTGCGCTTGCTCAACGAAAATCCAGCCTTGTTGCGGCGTTACCAGGAACGCTACACACACGTCCTGGTGGACGAATTTCAAGATACGAACACCGCACAGTACACGCTGGTGAAACTGCTGGCGGGCCAACACGCCAACGTGTTTTGCGTGGGCGACGAGGATCAATCCATTTACAAATGGCGCGGGGCGGATTCTCGCAACGTGCAGCGATTTTGCCAGGATTTTCCCGGCGCCGTCAAGATTCTGCTGGAACAAAATTACCGCTCGACGCAAACGATCCTGGAGGCGGCGCGGCGTGTGATTGATCACAACAGCCGACGCACGCCCAAGCAATTATTCACGCGCCTGGAGCAAGGCACACCGATTGTCGTCCACGAGGCGTACAACGAAGACGACGAGGCGCTGTATGTAATAGATACGATTACGGAACTGGTGAGCAAACGGCTGGCGCGCGCCGGAGACATTGCCGTGATGTATCGCACCAACGCCCAGTCGCGCGCGTTAGAAGACGCCTTTATCCGCGCCGGCATGCCGTATCGCCTGGTGGGCGCCACGCGCTTTTACGCCCGCAAAGAGATTAAAGACGCGCTGGCTTTTCTGCACCTGATTCACAATCCCAACGATTCAGTGTCTCTGAGCCGCATCATCAACGTGCCGCCGCGCGGCATTGGCGCCAAGACGTTAGCAGATGTGATGGAACAGGCGCGCCAAGCAGAAGCTTCGGCGTACCAGGTACTGCGTTCAATCAAAGAGGCACAAGGACAAACCAGTGTGTTCGGGCGCTCTACCAAGGCGCTGCTTGGTTTTGTAGCCATGCTCGACGGTTGGATCACGCGCAAAGCCCAGTTGGGCGCGGGTGAACTGCTCGACCTGATTCTCAAAGAGACGGGCTATGGCCGTTACGTCAACGATGGCACCGAAGAAGGTCAGGAGCGATGGGAAAACGTCCAAGAGCTGCGCGGCGTAGCCGCCGATTACACGCACGCCGTGAGCGACGATCCCCTGGCCGATTTTTTAAGCGACGTGTCGTTGGTTTCCGACCTCGATACGCTCTCCGACACGGCAGACGCACCCACGTTGATGACGCTGCACAGCGCCAAGGGCCTCGAATTCCCCGTGGTCTTTATCGCCGGGATGGAAGAGGGCACGCTGCCGCACAGCCGCTCGTTGGAGGATCGCGAAGAGTTGGAAGAAGAACGCCGCTTGTGCTACGTGGGCATGACGCGCGCCAAGCAACGCCTGTACCTGTCGTATGCCTTCCGGCGCACGGTGTGGGGCGAGAATAACGCGCGCCAGCCCAGCCGCTTTCTGGGCGAGATTCCACCCGAATTGATGGCGGGCAATTTCCTCAAGCCGCGCGCCAGCCGGCCAAGCGAGGCTGTCCCCCCTCCCCGCCAGGAAAAGAAACGCGCGCCCGAGTTCGCCCTCGGCCAGCGCGTGCGGCACGCCAAATTTGGCGAAGGGATGGTGGTGGCAAGCAAAATGCAAGGGGGTGACGAGGAGATCACCGTGGCATTCAAAAAAGCCGGCATCAAGCGACTGCTGGTCAGCTTTGCCGGCCTGGAAAAGCTGCCGGGGTAAGATGAGGAACGGGGTATGTTGCATTGCCTGTTTTAATTGATGGCCACAACCTGATCGCGCACATGCCCGATATGCGGCTGGACGACCCAGACGACGAGGCCAAGCTCGTCCTGCGGCTGCGGGCCTACAATGCCCGCACGCGCAAAAAGATCGTCGTCATCTTTGATCACGGCGTGCCCGGCGGCTGGTCACGCGAGCTTTCGACCGGACCGGTCAAGGTGGTGTTTGCCGGATCGCACACCGACGCCGATCGCATTATGATTGAACGCATTCGGGCTGAAAAAAACGCGCGGGGGTGGACAGTCATATCTTCGGATCAACAAGTGCAGCGCGCGGCCCAGGCGCTGGGGGCGCGCGTGATAAGCGCAGACGAGTTCGCCGCCGACTTGCTCGCGCCACCTCCCCCGCGTGAAGCCTCTCGTGATGTGCGCCTCAGCCCCAGCGAAGTCAACGAATGGATGAAGCTGTTCAAAGAGGCGCGCAAGAAACGCCGCCGACCCTAAAGGTTTTAGGACCTGGGTGGTCACATCGTTGCTTTTTCGGCAAAGAAAATTCACCACTAAGGACACCAAGGGCACAAAGTAAAAACCTTGGTGTCCTTTATGGTTTTGGTTCTGGCTCAGCCAGGCGAAGGGTTGTCAAAAGAGGTGTTGTGGGGATATGGGCCCGGATGGGCTCGAACCATCAGCCAACGCTTTATGAGAGCGCTGCTCTGCCATTGAGCTACGGGCCCGCACTCCAAGTATAATCATTTTCGGTTAGAGGTCAAGCCACTTGTCGCCATCAGTCTGTGGCGCGGCGGCACACCAATCCCACCCAATCATTTTCCTGCAAGCGATGGACAACCTCCAATCCATCGCGAGCGAGCGCCTGGCGAACCTGGTCTTCTTGTGTATCAATCAATCCCGCAAATACGCCCCATCCGCCCGGCTCAATCACTTGGGACAATCCCTGATTACACAATTCGACAATGATTTTGGCCAGGATATTGACCAGGATAAATTTGAAATCTCGAATCTCGAATCTCGAATTGAGCACGTCAGTCAATGATCCGCAATCAACTGTAACCACTGGGCTGACGTGATTAGCGCGTATATTGGCCTCTGCGGCATGAACGGCAACCGGGTCAATATCCACGGCCAACACGCGCGCCGCGCCCAGCTTGGCGGCCGCAATCGCCAGAATGCCAGAGCCTGTGCCCAGATCGAGCACCGTATCGCCCGGCTGCACATGCTCTTCGAGCGCCGCCAGGCACATGCGCGTGGTTGGGTGCAGGCCCGTGCCAAAAGCCTGCCCTGGGTCAAGCTCTATAATCACATCTTCTGGTTGAGGGACATAGTCGCGCCACGAAGGCTTGATGACAAAACGCTGGCCGATGCGTGTGACGTGAAAGTGCTCTTTCCAGGCGTTGGCCCATTCTTCTTCAGCAATGGCGCGAAACTGTGGCG
Organism: uncultured Anaerolineae bacterium; assembly: GCA_964651475.1. Lineage (GTDB taxonomy): Bacteria > Chloroflexota > Anaerolineae > Fen-1058 > Fen-1058 > JBGSMF01. The sequence continues at coordinate 39,391 of CAZYXV010000018.1, forward strand.
CGGGCAGGGGGCGAATTTGCCCCAGGTGCCACAGCGCCTCCTCAATGCGCTGGCGCTTGCCGTCAGCCTCGGCATCCAGGGGCAAATAAGCCAATACGGTCACCATCGGTTCCAGGGGACCATCGGGTCGCCAGTCTTGGCCATGAACGATATCTAGCGCATTTTGCTGGCAAGCCACGCCGCCGGGGGCATAGCGGCTGAGAACATCCGATACCGCCTCGGCCAATTCAGGATCAACTTGAATCGAGATTTCAAGCCAGTTCATAATGGTTGATCACAGCTCTTTTGTAACGAGTATCGCGTGTGGCCGATGGGCAAATCCTCAAGTAGAAAAAATGTCTTTGAGCTTGTCCATAAAGCTCTTTTCCCGCTGCGGCGTCACCTCGTGTCCCATCGTCTTGCTGAACTCGACCATCAAGCGGCGCTGTTCTGCGTTGAGGGTAGTGGGAACCTTGACATTGATGACAACAAACTGGTCGCCCCGCCCGTTGCGGCGCAGGTGCGGCACGCCCTTGTTGCGCAGGCGCACCACTTCACCGCTTTGCGTGCCGGCCGTAATGGTGATCTTTTCCTCGCCATCGAGTGTGGGAATCGTGACCTCATCGCCCAAAGCGGCCTGAGCAATGTTGATGCCCACTTCCAGCACAATATCGTCTCCCTTGCGGCGAAAGTACTCGTGCGGCCTGACGTTCAACACAATATAGAGATTGCCACGCGGCCCGCCGTACAACCCTGGTTCGCCTTCGCCGGCCAGGCGAATTTGCGTGCCGTCGTCCACCCCGGCTGGAATATCCACACTCAACTTGCGCGGCGTGCGCACGCGCCCCGTTCCCCGGCAATGCGTGCACGGGATAGCAATCGTTTCTCCTTCCCCTTTGCACGTGGGGCAGGTGGCCACGTTAACAAATGAGCCAAGAATGGATTGCTGAACGCGGCGCACCTCGCCGGTGCCATTACAGGCCGTGCAGCGCAGCGGGGTCGTGCCCGGCTCAGCGCCGTTGCCGCCGCATTTGCTGCACATCTCCATGCGGTTGATTTCAATTTCATGGTGGCAACCGAACACGGCTTCTTCAAAGCTGACCGGCAAATCGTAGCGCAGGTCGGCGCCGCGGCGCGGGGCGCGGCGTTGCGCGGCGCGCCCGCCAAAGCCAGCGCCAAAAAATTCCTCAAAGATATCGGCAAACCCGCCAAAGCCAAAATCGGATCCGCCCGCGGCGCCGCCTGTTACGCCCGCATGTCCATAGCGGTCGTACGCGCTGCGCTTTTGCGCGTCCGAAAGAACTTCGTAGGCCTCGTTAATTTCCTTAAAGCGCGCTTCGGCGCCCGACTCTTTGTTGACGTCTGGGTGGTATTGTCGCGCCAGCTTGCGGTAGGCTTTTTTAATCTCCTCAGGAGTGGCGGTGCGCGCCACCCCCAGGAGCTCGTAATAATCTTGTTTGGTCGTTGTCGTCATGGGCACCTGATAGGTGAAACATCAAGCGCCAACCGTGTGCTGCGCCTGACGTTCGACAAGCTAGCCCTGCGTAAACTCGCCATCCACCACATTCTCATCAGCGCCAGGCGCGCCGCCCGGCGGGGGCGCCTGGCCAGCTGCCCCGGGCTGTTCGTACATGGCCGCGCCAGCTTGCTGCAGCACCTGGGCCAGCTCTTGGGTCTTGCGCTGCAAGTCGCTTACCGCCGCGCTATCCAACACTTGCTTCAGAGCGTTGATCTTGTCTTCGATCTCGGCTTTGAATTTGCTCAACTTGCCTTCCTGATCGTCGCGCACAAGCTTTTCAGCCTGATAAATCAACGTGTCAGCCTGGTTGCGCGCCTCTACACGTTCACGCTGCTTGCGGTCTTGCTCGCGAAAGTGTTCCGCGTCTTTGACCATTCGCTCGATTTCCTGGTCAGATAAACCGCTCGACGGCTGGATGGTGATATGCTGGCTGCGCGCGGTGGCCTTGTCTTGCGCATTCACATTCAGAATGCCGTTGGCGTCAATGTCGAACGTGACCTCGATTTGAGGGATGCCGCGCGGCGCGGGCGGGATACCGTCCAAAATAAAACGACCCAAACTCTTGTTGTCGGCCGCCATGGGACGTTCGCCTTGCGTCACGTGAATCTCTACGCTCGGCTGCATGTCGCTGGCGGTCGAAAACACCTGGCTCTTGCGGCACGGGATCGTCGTATTGCGCTCGATAAGAGGAGTCGCCACTCCGCCCAGCGTTTCGATAGATAACGTGAGCGGCGTCACGTCCAGCAGCAGCACGTCTTTCACGTCACCTCGCAGCACGCCGGCCTGGATGGCTGCGCCAACACCCACCACTTCGTCCGGGTTGACGCCGCGATGGGGTTCCTTGCCAAAGAACTTGCGAACCGCCTCTTGCACTGCCGGCATGCGCGTCATGCCGCCCACCAGGACTATTTCGTCAATGTTCGCGGGGGTCAACTTGGCGTCTTCCAAAGCGCGCTTGCACGGCTCGATAGAGCGCTGAATCAAGTCTGCGGTGAGTTGCTCCAACTTGGCGCGCGTCAACGTGATCTGCAGATGCTTGGGGCCAGACATGTCGGCAGTGATGAAAGGCAAATTGATTTCCGTCTGCATCATCGTCGAAAGTTCAATCTTGGCCTTTTCCGATGCTTCTTTCAAACGTTGCAGCGCCTGGCGGTCTGTGCGCAGGTCAATACCGTGCTCTTTTTTAAATTCGTCGGCCACGTAATCCAGAACGCGCTGATCAAAATCATCGCCCCCCAGAAAAGTATCGCCGTTGGTAGACTTGACCTCGAACACGCCCTCGCCCACGTCCAGGATTGAAATATCGAACGTACCGCCGCCCAAATCGTACACCGCGATGGTTTCGTCCTTCTTCTTATCCAGTCCATACGCCAACGAACTGGCTGTTGGCTCGTTAATGATACGCAGCACATCCAAGCCGGCGATTTTGCCGGCGTCTTTGGTCGCCTGGCGCTGGCTATCGTTGAAATAAGCCGGCACCGTAATTACCGCCTGCATCACTGGCTCGCCCAGATAAGCTTCGGCGTCTTGTTTGATCTTTTGCAAGATCATGGCGCTGATTTCGGGCGGGCTATATTCCTTGCCGCCCATAATCACCCAGCAGTCGCCGTTTGGCGCCTCGACGACTTTGTAAGGCAATCGTTGCAAAGCGCGCTGCACTTCGGGGTCACTGAACTTGCGTCCCATCAAACGTTTGACGGAAAACACTGTATTTTCGGGATTGACGACAGCCTGCCGTCGCGCCACCTGCCCGACCACGCGCTCGTTGTTTTTGGGATTAATGGCCACCACAGATGGAAATAACCGCCCGCCTTCCGAGGACGAAATCACCACTGGCTCGCCGCCTTCCATCACAGCGGCTACCGAAAAAGTCGTCCCCAGATCAATACCGATGATTTTGCCTGCCATAATAGCTCCTGAAAAAATTAAGCTTTTCTCCCAACACCACGTACTCAGCGCCCAATGCGATATGTGAGATTTGATATTGGGTATTTCATTTTGCCACGCGCACCAGGGTTGGGCGCAACACCGTTTCGCCCAGCCGATAGCCTTTTTGAAGTTCAGCGATGATGGTGTTGGGTGAGTGGTCTGGGGCCTCTTCGTGCGTCACGGCTTCGTGTATCGCCGGGTCAAACACATCGCCCTCGTGAACCTCGATGGGCTGCACGCCCGCCGATTCAAAGGCTCGCTGTAATTTGCGGTAAATCATCCCTATGCCTTCGACCCAAGGCAGATTGTCCAGCTCACCAGGGACAGCCGCCAGAGCGCGCTCAAAATCGTCGCTCACCGGCAGCAACTTGAGGACGAGTTCAGCGTTGGCGTATTGCCCTGCCTCAGCGCGTTCTTTTTCAAAACGGCGCCGGGCGTTCGCCAGTTCCGCCCGCGCTCGCTGCCATCCATCCAGGTATTCCTGCGATTGCGCGTGCAGTTGTTCCAGTTCTTTTCGAAGCGATTCCAGTTCGCTTTCCGGGGCGGCCTCTTGAGCGCCAGCGTCTATCACATCGCTTGCAGGCTGGAGAATGTCATTCTCCACGTGTTCCACGTTATCTTGATTGTGTTCAGTCACGATGGGTTGACTCCTCGCCGCTCGAATACATATCGGAAACCAAAGTGCTCATCAGATCAGCCACGTAGCGCATGGTGCTGACTGTGCGTCCATACGGCATGCGCGTTGGTCCCAGCACACCCAGGGCGCCTGTGGCATAATTATTCACGCCGTAACGCGCCAACACCAAGCTACAGTCACGCAATTCATTCCAATGGCCCTCGCCGCCAATGACCACTTGCACGTTGCCCACGTCTGGCGATAAAGCCTGCGCCAATATCTCTTCCAGCAAACTGCGCTCCTCAATCACACGCAGAACCGTCTCCACCTCGTGGCGGTTAACGAACTCGGGCTGGCGCAACACTTCAGACAGGCCGTCGTGATAAATTTGATCGGACACGCGCGCGCTCGACTGTTCCAGAACATCGGTCACGATTTCAAGAATCTCGGCTTCAAACTTGGATAGCGTGAAGGTGCTTTTACGAGCTTTGATAACATCAGCCGAAATATCTTTGCAAAGCGCATTCAGACGAGTGGAAGCCTCAGTCAATGCCTCTTGCGCCAGCGGTTCGGCCAGCGTGAGCATTTCTTGCTTAACCGCACCATCCTGGAAAACTACAATTAGTAATACCAAGCGGCCTTGCGTCGCAATGAGTTGCATGTGTTTAAAGCGCGCCACGCTGGCTTGCGGCGCAGTCACCACTGCCGCGCTTCGCGAGGCGCGCACCAGCACCGCCGCCGCCAGCCGCATCCATTGTTCCAGATTGAGGCGAGCCTGGTGAAATTGGTGCGTAATCATACGCCGCTCTTCAGGCGGCAACTCGGTCTCGTCCAAATTCTCGACAAAATAACGATACCCCCGGTCAGTCGGCAGCCGCCCGGCCGACGTGTGAGGATGCGTGAGATAGCCCATCTCTTCCAGATTAGCCAACTCGTTGCGGATCGTGGCCGTGCTGATTCCAAGGTCATAGCGTTCGGCCAGCGTCTTCGACCCGACCGGTGATGCGTTTGCCACATACTCACGCACAATTAGTTTTAGAATTACTTGCTGTCTTGGGCTTAGTTCTTCCATTAGCACCCCTGCTAACCTATTAGCACTCTCGAAACGAGAGTGCTAATACTGCGTACAATATAATACCATGAAGCGCATGACGTGTCAAGGAGCATAGAGTATTTCTGCTTGCTCTAGCAGCCTGTCGGAGAGGGTGCCGGGCGCTCCACTTGATGGCGTCGGAGTCTCGAACTTGTTCAGGGTTGCCCCACTTGATGGGTCAAAACTGCCTCAACAAGTTGGTGACTCCCTACAACCCAAGGCTCTCCGACAGGCTGCCAGGTACATTGGAAAACAGGAATATGTAAAAAAAGCGTAACTGCTCAGCCCGCCGTCCTCGGCGGGCGTTACTGGCCGCACATAGCCGCGCCAGGGACGGCGCGGCGAGCGAGGCTGAGTTACAAAAAAGCCAGGTTTCAACGACCCGGCAAGTCTATCGTGATTTGGTTTGCAGCAGGATTTGGCTATTTGCTCAGAAACTTGACCGCGTCAAAGCCGATACTACGCGAGCCAGCCGCCTCCTCAGTGACGCCGTCCAGGTGAGCAAACTCGGTTCCATTGGCGTTAAAGTTATACTCTCCCAGGCTAACCCACCGCCCCACATTTTTGCGCTGGTCAATCGTTACCGTCGTAACGTCACCCTCGTGCTTGATGTAATAGATGGCATGTTCTGTGGGGTTGCGCATCCACGGAATGTAGGCCAACACCTCGTAGCGCCCCGGCTTGGGCAATGCCGGCGTCCAACGCGCCCACCACCCTGCCTGGTTGCTCGCCTGCCAAAAACGCTTGCCATAGCCAGATCGAATCAGGCTCCAGCCTGCCTCGTCGCCGCCGCGCACAAAGCCGGCATCGGTATCATCCACCAAAGCCTGGGTCGAGGTGGTATTAGCGCGTTGCCAGGTCACAGAAATGCGAGCGGGGCCATTCTGATCATAATATTCAACCTTGAGTGCATACGTGCCCGCTGTCAAGTAAACATCGGCCAAATAGGTTTGCGAGTCGGCGGGGTGCCACTCGTCCACCGCCAGGCGATCCCCCACCCACAGACGTACGCCATCATCGGCCAGTACAATAAAACGATAATACCCTGCCGGAGAAAGAGCAATGCTACGCGTCCACCGCGCTGAAAAGAAATCCGAGGGCAGGCCGGTGATTGGAGCGCCGTCGCCCCACGCAAAATCAATCGCCTTGTCGTCGCGTACCAGCACCGCGCCGCCGCTCAGGTCCGGCGTTGTGTAATATTCGCCGCGCCATCCTGTGATGTTGGGCGGCGGCGGTTGAGCCGGCTGCCAGAGCAAACTCAGGCTGGCATTGCGATAGCTCTCATAGTATTCAACCTGAACGTGATGATTGCCGGCTTTGACGGCTGCCGTGCCAGAATAGGTGGTCTTGGCCGTCTCGTGCCATTGGTCAATCACCAGACCGCCATCTACCCACAAACGAACGCCGCCTTCGGTAGTAAGATTAAATTGGTACACTCCTGCGGCCATAAACACATCGCGGGTAAAACGCGCCGAAAACCAGTTATGATGGAACCACTTGCCAGGCGAGCCGCTGCCCCAATCTATGGTCAGGGTGTCCAAATAATCTGTCATGCCGGGTGTGCCGTCCAACTCGATATTGGTAAAATATTCCGCTTTCCAGGGAAGAGTGGCCTCAGGTTGGTAGACCAGTTTGGCCATGGCAGCACCCTCGTGCTCATAGTATTCCACTTTCAGGCGGTGCTCACCCGCCGCCAGAGACACATCAGCCGTCACCCAGGCATCTTGCCGATCTAGCCATTGATCAATCACCAACAAATCATCCACCCACACGCGCAGACCGTCGTCTGAGTTGGCGTAAAAGCGATAGTTGCCCGTCCATTCCAGGTTGACCGTGCGCGTCCAGCGCGCCGAAAAATTGTCGGCGCTCACGCCGGCCCCGGGCGCATGGAGGCCCCACTCGAAGCGGAGCACGCTATCGTACCGCACCAATACGGGCGAACCGGATAGCGTGGTATTGTTGAAATATTCGCCGCGCCACGCATCATCGGCCCGCACGGGCGCAGCAAACACTGAGACCAAGGGGGCCGCTATGACCGCCAACGCCCCCAAAATAGCCAACAACCTAGTTTGCATAGTCTCGTTCCTCACACTTGCTCAATTTGTATCTTCTCAGTAATGGAGGTAGGGGTAGGGCTTGCCCCTACCCACATACAGGCGACCGCAAGGCTTGCCCCTACATTTTGGGATGATACCTCAATTTGCCCGAATAGCATGCAATAAGACGTTCCAGGCTAGTCAAAAGTTCCCCTTGCGCGCTTTCTATCCACAAGCGCGCGGGCCAGCAGGCTGTCGGAGAACTCCGCTCAGGCCGTCGTCCTCGGCGGCCCGCCGGAGACGGCGCGTGGAGCGCCTCTCCGACAAGCTCCTAGACTTTGCGCGTTCCACCTAACATGAGGGCCGCCAGTCGAGCATAAGCACGGGCGGCGGCAGAAACCTGATCCAGAGTAATATGCTCGTCGGCAGTGTGCGCCAGCCGGTCATCGCCTGGGCCAAGTCCCACGGTGGGAATGCCTGCCACGCCAGCCGTGTACACGCCATCGGTGGAAAATGCCCATTTACCAATCTTGGGACGGACCCCCAATTCATCGCGCACGGCCTGTACTGCGGCCTGTACCAGTGGATGAGACTCTTCCGTCACCCAGGCAGGAAAGACATTGCGCACGCGGCTCACATAGCCATTATAACTGGTTGCTTCGTAATATGTCACTCCTACCTCGGCGCGCACACCCTCGCGGGCGATAATGCTTTGCAACTCGGTTATGGCGCGGCCTTCCGTCTCACCTAACGTCAGGCGTCGGTCTACGATAAAACGGCATATATCCGGCACGGCATTGCGCGACCCGGCCTGGCTTTCTATGTGCGTAATGGCCAGGGTGCCGCTGCCCAGAAAACGGTCGTGGGCCAGATTGCCAGCGAGCAGTTCTACCCCAAAAATCACCCGCACAGCATTGTAAATCGCATTGTCTCCCGCTTCAGGTTGGCTGGCGTGGCAGGTGCGTCCGTGAGTGCTCACCTCCAGTTCTATCCGGCCCCGCTGGCCGCGCGTCACGTGTAAATTGCTTGGCTCACACAACACCACCCAGTCTGGCGAGATGCCTTCTTCTTCAATCATCACACGCGCGCCCAGACCTTCGCATGGCTCTTCCTGAACAACACAAGCCAGGAGCACATCGCCGTACAATGGAACACGCCTGTCTATCAAAAGCTTGGCGGCGTACACCATCGCCGCCAGGGAACCTTTCATGTCGCACGCCCCCAGGCCATACAATTTACCATCTTCCACTTCTGCGCCCAGCGGGTCGTGCGTCCAGGTGGAAGGATCTGATATTCCGACTGTATCCATATGTCCGTCGAACAGCAATGTCGGCCCTCGCCCAGCCCCACGAATACGAGCGATGACATTGCCGATACGATCAATGGCAACATCTTGTATACCCACCGCTCTCATCTCGTCTGCAATGCGCGCCGCCACCGCTTGCTCGTGGCAAGATACACTGGGCGTGCGCACCAAGTCACGCAGGAACTGGGTCAAGTTAACCTGATCAGTTGCAGATATATCAAACATGTCGCCATCCCTAATACGCCCCCCGGCACAACAAAACTACCGGGATTGTTTTTAGCAGAATTTTGATGTCCAGTCCAACACTCCAATTTTCGGCATACCAGATATCTAACAACGCCATCTCATCGAACGATACGTCACTGCGGCCTGAAATCTGCCACATTCCAGTAAGGCCAGGTGTCACCGATAATTTTTGACGGTGCCAGGGCTGATATTGTTCGACTTCGGATGGCAACGGAGGGCGGGGACCGACCCAGCTCATCTCGCCGCGAAATATGTTTACCAGTTGCGGCAACTCGTCTATGCTGGTACGGCGCAAAAAGCGCCCCACCCGTGTGCAGCGAGGGTCGTCGCGAATCTTAAATAGAGGGCCATCCGCTTCGTTCAGATGGTGCAGGGCGTGCTGCTCTTCTTCGGCGTTTTGCCGCATGGAGCGGAATTTGTAACACGTGAACAGCTTCCCCCCCTGGCCCACCCGCGTCTGCCTGAAAATAACCGGACCGGGGCTATCGAGCTTGATAGCCAACGCCGCAATGCCCATCACCGGCAAAGCCAGGATAGAAAACACCGCGCTTAGAATCAAATCCATGGCGCGCTTGACCAACAAGCTGCCGCCACGAATCGCCGCCGGGCGCATACCAATGAGCGGAATACCCAGGCTATCGTCCACCTCGACGCGGCTTAGCGTGAGCTGAAACAAATCCGGCACCAATCTCGCGCGCACGCCCCTCCGCTCGGCCTGATCCACCAGGCTCGTAATCTTGTGATGATACATCCACGGCAACGTGATAATCACTTCTGAAACATTTTCGGATTTCAACACGGCGGGCAGGTTATCCAGTCCACCCAATGCCTTGAACCGCCCGAGGTCAGTCGTGCCCCTTTGCTCGTCATCATCCAGGAACCCCACCACCTGGTAGCCCAATTCAGGGCGAGCGGCAATCGTGCGCATCACCGTGCGCCCCACTTCGCCGGCACCCACCACCACCACCCGATCAACTCCCAAGCCGCGCGCCCGCATACGCGCCGTGACCAGATCCAACGACAAGCGAGATACACCCATCAAGAAAATGACCAGGATACCATCATACAAAAAAATCAGGCGAGAGTAGAACACTGGCGTGTACACGTACGCAATGGTAACCATGACGACGATGGCCGTCGTGGAGCCATTCACCACAGCGTACATCGTGTCGAGCCACGAGCGCCCGCGCCGCGCGTCGTACACACCGCACAAGCGAAACGAGATGAGCAGTAACCCCGTCAACACTGCCATGTAAGGCAAATAATCGGCTAATGGCGTGTTAGAGGATGGGTCAAGCACAGGCCGAAACCACTGCAAGTTATAACGGACAATATAGGCCAGCACAAAGGCCAGGTTGACCAATATCGCATCGCCAAGAACCAACGCAGCCTTGCGCCAGACGTGCGCCACCTGGCGCCCGCCGTTCTGCGCTATGCTGTGGTTGTTCGAGACTGTTTTCTCGTCGCGCGAATCTTTCACGGGATGCTCTTCAAAACGTTGCGATACGCAGACATAGTTTGCTGCGCCGTGCGTTCCCACCTGAATTCGGCCGCGTGCGCTTTGCCGGCCTCGCTCAATTGACGGCGCAAATCCACATTGGCTAAAAGTTGCCGCATGGCCGCAGCCAATTCATCCGTGCTCTCTGGCGAAACAAGTAGTCCGGCATCGCCCGCCGCCTGGGGCAAAGACGATACATTCGACGTAATCACAGGCGCGCCGCAAGCCATCGCCTCCAGCACTGGCATTCCAAAGCCTTCGTACAGGCTGGGATAAACAAACAATGCAGCCGCATTGTACCACAACGGCAACTCGTGCGCTGGGGTGTAACCGGCAAACGTCACACGCTCTTGTAAATTCAATCGCTCGACGGCAGCGTAAATCTCGTCGTAAAGCCAGCCGTTGCCGCCCACACAGACAAGTTGCAAGGTTGGACATGGAAGGTCAAAAGCTAAAAGTTGAGCAAACGCTTTTAACAATGCCAGGTGATTTTTGCGCGGCTCGAGCGTGCCGACGTGCAAGATAAAGGTGTCGGGCAAGTTACGCTCGCGACGAAATGCCTCCACCTGATCTTGCGGCAATGTGCAAAAAGCAGCATCCACACCAGGCAACGCCACGTCAACGCGCTCCGCCGGCACGCCGTACAAACGCATCACGGCGCGGCGCGTGCTTTCCGAAATGGCAATCACCCGGCTGGCGGTCTGGCACGAAAGGCGAGTGAACAATCGCAGATAGGCAGCATTGGCACCCTGGAACCAGGCCGGGAAATACGCAAAACTCAAATCATAAACAGTGACAACAGTAGGACATTGACGAATCACTGGTAAAACAAATGCCAGGCCGTGCAACAACTCTAAATCTTCCAGCCTGGCCCATAGAGGCTGGGCTAACTGTTCCCACACAATACGCGCCAGCGGGCGATGGGTGGGCCAGGCTGTAACGCGGACTCGCGCTTTTTCAGCCGGGAGCCGCGCCTGCCGATTGGCAAAAATTATAAATTCTACTTGGTCGCTAAACGCCGGCAGGTAGTGTACAAGACGATCAATATACTGATGAATGCCAGCACTGCGATACGAGGCCGCACCAGATAGCAATTGCGCATTGAGGCCAACAAGCGGGCGAGCGTTCATACCGCGATTATACCAGGATTTTACGGTTTGGACATTATCTCTCGATAGACTTGAACCGTGTCGGTGGCAATTTTGGCCTGGCTGTAGAAGCTTTTCACGCGCTGTCGCCCACGCCGGGATAGATCGGCCCACAAGTCTTGGTCACACTGCAGGCGAACCAAGCAATCCCTTAACGTCTCTATGTTATCTTCTGGGAAAATTAGCCCCGACTGGTTAATCACGTGCGGGATCTCGCCGCACGTCGAGCCGACGACGGGCACGCCGCACGCCATCGCTTCGACGAGCACGCGCCCGAATTGCTCTTTCCAATTTTCACGGGTTCGAGAAGGCAACACAAGCACGTCCAGGCCAGAATAATACGCCGGCATCTGCGTAGACGGAATTGGCGCATCAAAAATCACATGCCCGGCAATCCCCAGCTCTTGCGCCAGACGCGCCAACGCTCCACGCTCCGGCCCACTGCCCAGAATATACAGCCGCCAAAGACCTGGCAGCCCGGCCACCGCACGCAGCAGCACATCCACGCCCTTTTCTCGAACCAGCCGTCCGACGTAGCCGATGGATATTCCCTGCCCGGCGTCTCTTGCGCCGCGCCTGGGCTGAAAGATATCCGGGTCAACCCCGAATTGCGGAACGATTTTGAGCGGCCCTCTATAACCTTTGGCGCGCCACACGTGCATTGCCTCCCGGTTGCCCAGCAGGGCATACGCCGCCCGGCCCAACACATATCGTTCCATCCAGTTAAATGGAAAAGGATACTGCCGTTCGAGATTCTGCCAGGTAAAGAACAAGACGCGCGCTCCTGCCCGGCGCGCCAACCACGTAGCCTGAAACGTCGCCAGGTTGTATGGCTCCTCATCCACGTGGACGATATCCGGGCGAGCCTGGTTGATCTCGGCCCCCAGCGTGGGGTAAAAGTGAAGATGAAAATGCCCATTCAGCCCCATAGGAATAGTTCGCAGCGTGTAACCGTGCACGTGAGCGCGTTCCAACTCTAGCGTTCCGCGCTCGTCCCGCCAGGCAGGTGGAACCAAAACGGTCAATTCGACGTCACAGTGCAGGGCCATTTCTTCCAGTTTGCGCTGGTAGGCGCCAACCAAACAAGCTTTGGAGATCATTAACACCTTGATCAAGCGCCCTCCTGTTTTAGCATAATTCTAGGCAATTCAGGCCGCATTCGCACCAACGGGTTACCAGACTTGTTTGACAGTCAATTCCATTGTGGTATAATTTGCCAAGTTACGCAAGTTAAGAATTTTGCACACATACACTACCCGGTTGCCTGATGGCTTACTATGGGCATCGCATGGTCCCCTTTTACCCAGTCGGCGATGTTTCTCTGCCAGCAGTATTTCCCTAACCCCTGCCTACTTATGTGTTGTGTGTACGCTTAAACAAGAAAAAGCTCGTGCTTTATCAGGAGGATTATGATGCGTTTGCAAACCTGGTTGGGACTGGCAATTGTTGCCGCGATTATAACCGGGCTGTTACCAGCCTGGGCGTTTGCCGCCCCTCCCGCCCAAGAAGAAATCGGACCAAATTTGCTGGTGGACGGCAACTTTGAGTCTCCCCCTGTGATACAAGATGGCGTCGGGGAGGTACAGGTCGCGCCTGGTTGGAGGGCGTGGTACCTTGACGTGCCGCCCTCTTACGTCGTTCCTCCTCCGTCGTGCTATAACGCCAACGGCGGAAAAAGAGATAATGGCTGTTACTGGATGCGGCCCGAGTTCCGTGATACTATCAGACAATCGCACAGCAACCGAGTACACGGCGGGGATCGCTCCCAGAAATATTTTTCCTTCGGACGCATGCACGAGGGCGGATTGTATCAACAAGTTAACAACGTCCCCGCCGGCGCCAAACTCCGCTTTTCCATTTACATCCAGGCGTGGATGTGTAGCGATGCTTCATCTGGCAAATGCAACGACGGGCGAATTTCGGATGCACCCGCAGACATGCACCTGCGTGTTGGCATTGATCCAACTGGGGGAACTAACCCCTTCGGGCCCAACATCGTATGGTCGGGTGAAGTGGCTGCCTGGGATCAATGGGTACGCTTCCAGGTAGAAGCGATTGCCCAATCCTCCACTGTGACAGTATTCACCCATTCGCGCCCCGAGTGGGATTGGGCGCGTATGAACAATGATGTTTACCTAGACGATGCCGAACTTGTCACGGTGGGACCCATTCCCACCCCGACCCCCGAAGCCGCGGCCGTGCAGCCTGCGGCTGACAACCAACCCCAGGTCCAACCCCAAGCGCAGGTACAACCTATCACCAAGGCCAACGGCACGACGGTGCACCAGGTTAGTTCTGGCGATACGTTGCTGGGCATTGCGCTGGCGTATGGGGTCACGGTGGATGAAGTCGTGGCATGGAATCGCCTCAATCCGGGCGATTTTTTGCAAATCGACCAGGAGCTTGTCGTCAAAGCGCCTGCGGGGTGGGTCGCCCCTGTTCAGGCCGCCGCCAATCCACCTGCCGCAGCAGCGCAGTCCACGCCGGCCGCCCCAGCAGCGCCCACGCCCGCGCCGCAGCCTCAAGCTGTAGCCAATGCTCCAACCTCGCCGGCTGGCTTGTGCGTGGTGGCGTTTGACGACCAGAACATGAACTCGCTCTACGAAGACAAAGAAGGCCTGGTGGCCCAGACTCAATTTGATGTGTTGAGCAGCGACGCTGTCATCAAATCGTATACCACCGATGGCAGCAGTGAACCTTATTGCTTCTTTGATTTGAACCCCGGCACCTACATAGTTTCGGCCAGGCTTGCCAGCGGGTATAAAGCCACATCCGTAGAAAAGACCGGTGTATCGCTTGCTGCGGGACAGACCGTTAACGTCGCTTTCGGCAGCATCAGCACCGGCAAACAGCCGGCCAGCAAAGCCGGAGATAAGGCGGCCGCACCCGTGTCAGCCGCTAGCCAGGCTCAACAATCCTCACCCAACATATTTACGCGCATGGGAGGGTTCCTGGTGGGCGCAAGCGGCATCATCGTACTTGGGTTGGCAATTGTGGTCGGCCTGGCAATGTCTCGCCGCCGCTAAGAGAGGTTTGAACCGATGCGCAAGTATGTAAGCCTGATCATAGCCAGTACATTGCTCGCCATCGCGCTCGTTCCGGGGCAAATCGCTCAGGCCACGCCCTCTTTCCAGGGCAGCATTTCTTTGCAAAACGCCGGTTTCGAGGGAGGCACCACCTCTGGGTGGTCGTGGTGGTCCAAGGCTGAAGAAATTGTCAGGATTGGCAAAGATATTGACCTGAACAACTCTTGGTATACCCCACAATATGTTCCTAACAATCAAGGGATTCGCGTCCACGGCGGCGGTCAGTCCATTGAGATTAACAACGAGTACCGCAAGTGGCGAGGTGGGGTGTACCAAACGGTGAGCGCCGCGCCGGGCACTAGAATCGTCTTTAAAGTTTGGGCGCAGGGCTATACCAGCTCGGGCGAACTGATGCGGGTGCGCGCCGGCATTGACCCCAATGGAGGCACGAGCAACGGCGCAGTGACCTGGTCAGGCACCGCGTCGGTAGGCGAATCGTATATCCAACTCGTCTCACCCGAAGTCACAGTTGGCAGCGGCGGCAAGGCCACCGTCTTTACGTGGGCCGAAACGCCCAGCCCAGCCAATAAAACAGCGGTTTTTTTCGACGACGCGGCGGTCGAGATTACAGGGCAGGCGCAAGCTCAAGCCACCACACCAGCGCAGCCCGTCCAACCCACATCGCCGCCAGTGGTGGCGCAGCCTATCAAAACGGCTCAACCACAGCCCGATGGCTCGCTTGTCTACACCGTTCAATCCGGCGATACGCTGGGCGCAATTGCGATGGCCTACGGCACTACCGTTGACAGTATTATGCAGCTCAACGGCCTGTCGAGCACCATCATCTCGGTTGGACAACGCCTGACCATCCGGGGAGCAACGGTGCCGCCTACAGCCACCACTCCGCCCACCCTGGCCGCGCCACCCACGCTGGAGGCAACACCGGTTCCGCCCACTGGCCAGATTTGCATCAAAGCCTATAACGATCGGGACGGCAATGGATTACCGGGCGGCGTTGGAGAGGACTTGTTGCCAGGCGTCGTGTTTGCCCTATCGAACAGTCAGGGCACGTTGAAGAACTATACCACCGACGGCCTCAACGAACCTTACTGTTTCCTGGATTTGTTGCCAGACACGTACACAGTCAAGATTGTATCACCCACAGGCTACAGCGCGACTACCCCAGAGGTTTGGAGCCTGGGGGTAGCAGGTGGGCAAAAGATTGACGTGAGTTTTGGCGCCAGACGCGGCGGTGCAGCGCCTACCGACGCCCCCACGGCCTCCCCATCGAGCAGTGGTGGGGGGGGAGGCTCTTCGTTTCTGGGCAGTGTCGGACGCATCATCCTGGGCGGCCTGGCCGTGATTGTGCTGATTGGCCTGGGCGCGGCCGGGATGTATTTTGTCGCAATGCGGCGCTGAGTTGCACGCCATTCAAATCTGATAGAAACCCGTTTTCTGCTCACCCCTGCGGGGTGCACAGCAAGAAAACGGGTTTCTGCGTAATGACCGATGAAGTTCTTGTCTCGTACCTGGTCCACACCACGCTGGATGATTCTGGCTGTATGTTTGCTTGGCCTGGCCTACACGCTTCGAGTCTACGGGCTGGGGAGGCAAGACCTGTGGGGCGATGAAGCTGTAAGCGCGCTGGTTCTCAAACACGATGTGGTTCAAATACTGAATGGCCAGGTTGATCCGCTCCTTCCCCCGCTTTATTTTTTACTGCTTCGTTTTTGCACCTGCCTGGCTGGCCGAACCGAATTTGCGATTCGCTATCTTTCTCTTGTCGGCGCAATGGTCGGGGTCGCGTTCACTGGCCGCGCTGCCCGTGAATCGCTGGGGCGCCCGGCAGGAGCATTGGCGCTGGCGCTGGCGACCATCGCACCATTCCAGGTATATTACGCTCAGGAAGCGCGTATGTACGGAGTGGCGCTCGCGTTTAACGCGGGGGCTTTGTGGGCCGCCATAGCCGCGCTGCGCCAGCGCAGGCTGGCCAGGCAAAAGAGTTTTTGGCAGGCTTGGATTGCATTTGCCGTGCTGGCTCTGGGCGCGGTCTATGCGCACTATATTTCATTTCTACACTTGCTGGGCATCGCCGCCAGCCTAGCGATAGCCTGGCGGCGTCAAGCCCGCCAGTTGGCGCTGGCGGGCTTGACCGCTGTGATGATGGGATTGGTCTATTTGCCGTGGGCTTGGGGACAGGTAAATCGCCTCGGCGGCCAATTTCCTTTCCGTCCTCACGTATGGACGCTGACCAAACTCCTGGATATCACACGAGATACCCTCCAGGCGTTCAGCGTAGGCCAAACGCTCCATCAAAATTGGGGGTGGGGCATCGTAGCGCTGATGGCGCTTGCCGCCGGGATTGGATGCGCAGCGGCGATACGCCCCCGGCGACCTGAACGATGGCTGCCGGGCGTCGTTGTCGTCACTGTCTTGGTAGGGGGTTGGGCTTTTAACGCGTATCTCTTTATCTTTGAGTCGCGCTATTTGATGGTGGGCATGCCGGCGTACCTTTTGCTGGTAGCGGGGGGTATTTATTGGGTTGGCCGGCGCTGGCCGGCGCTGGCCGCGTTATCATTAGCCGCTATTCTTGCGGCAGCCAGTTTTGCCAATGCCACCTACTACACAAGTTATACCAAAGGCAATTATGGCAAATTGATGCGAACTGTGATTTCCGGCGCCCAACCTGGCGATTTGCTGATGCTCAACAACCCATTGCAGAGAGCCATCTTTGAATATTATCGCCCCACCAACGTGGACTATGCCTACATATCGCGCGATGCCATTATTGACCCGGCCCGGCTGGACGCTGAAATGACCCGGTTGGCTGCAGGACGCGGGCGCGTCTGGCTGGTGATGTTTGGCGACCCAAACGAATACGACCCCGAATTTCAGGTGGAGCATTGGCTGGCCACACACGGCGCTAAAAGCCATTACGAGGGATTTGGCGATTCGACTCTGGCGCTCTATGTCATGTCAAGCGCGGCCGGCGTCACGGTCCCCGTATCGGCTACGTTCGACGGTCAGATGGCACTGACCGGTTATCTCTTGAGCGCTGGCGTGCTGAGGCCAGGCGACACCCTCATCGTGGAATTGGATTGGAAGGCTATTGCCGATCCAGGCAGAGATTATACAATCTTTGTGCAACTGATCGGACCTGACGGCACGCTAGTGGCCCAGGTAGACACCCCCCCCGTAGGCGGCACACGTCCGACCAGCGCGTGGGCTGCCGGTGAATCCGTCTCCGACCGCTATGCCTTGCGCATCCCCACCACCGCGCCGGCTGGCGAAGGACAATTGATTGTGGGGCTTTACCCCTGGCCCGACCTGACTCGCCTGCCGCTCACAGAAACAGGCGGGCTGCCCGCCGCCAATGATGCTTTGCGGCTGGCAACGATTACGATTACGACGACGAGTACAACGACGAGTACAATCACTTTGGACTAATGAGCCAGGACGATTGTGGCTTCACACTCAACCGCCTTGCCTGCCCTGGCAAGACAACGCGCAGACCGTGAAACATTAAAAGCGTTGCCGGCGTCTTGTTTTTAAGCGGTCAAGACTAGAACTTGCCACACGCTTGTCAACGGGTGTATAATTGCCTGCGTCATTGCACATGGCGCATGCGTTCAGATGCAAAAGTGTAAAAGATCAAATAAAATGGGACAAGCCAATCCAAACAACAAGCCTGCCTCTACAAAGGCCGCTTCACCGCACAACTCGCGTCAGAGCACACCGCCGGCAAGGTCGCGCTCTCTGATAACGGATCTATTGAACATCGGGCTGGCGCTTGTCGCCATTATGCTGCTCGTCTCAATCCTCAGATTCTTGTGGCAAGATGTATCTTCAAGCCTGCCTGCCATTGCAGCGCACAATGGCAAAACGGCAACGCCGGATGTGTCTACACCGACCCATACCAACACGCCCCCACCCACGGCCACGTTAACTTGCACGCCTACGCGCCGGCCCACAAACACACGCCTGCCCACGCTCACGCCGCGCCCCACTGCCACACCGACCAGCATCCCCACGGACACACCTGTCTCGCCGCGCGGCGCATATCCCCCTACCGTAACGCCCGACGCCAGCTTTGTCATCAGCAGCACGCCCGTTCCCGAAGCAGCGCCGCTGGTCGAGTTTCCGCAGGGAACCATCAACATTGTCCTGCTCGGCAGCGACAAGCGCCCCAACGAAGGAGGGTGGCGAACTGATACCATCATCGTCGCCAGCGTCAATCCCAATGCGCCCTCTGTGACCATGCTCTCCATCCCGCGCGATTTGTGGCTCTACGTCCCCGGCTGGATGTTTCAACGCGTCAACCTGGCCGACCAACACGGCGCCAGCGTAAACTTTCCCGGCGGCGGGCCGGGCCTGCTCAAGCAAACCATCCAATACAACCTCGGCGTCCACGTAGACTATTACGCCCGCGTGGACTTTGCCGGCTTTATGAATATCATTGACGCCCTGGGCGGCATTGACGTCGTCGCCGATTGTCCCCTCGTGGACGTCTTCCCCGATGACCCCATCACCGAAGACCCCACCATCACCGGCACCATCTCCATCCAAACCCCTGGCGTCTATCACCTGGACGGCAAACACGCCTTGTGGTACGCTCGCAGCCGCTACACCTCCCCCGGCGGCGACCTCGACCGCAGCCGTCGTCAACATCGCGTCTTGCGCGGCCTCTGGAACAAGGCCACCGAACTCGACGCCGTCGCTCGCCTCCCCCAACTGTGGAGCCAACTCTCCTCCTCAATCGAAACCGATCTCACCTGGAACGACATCGTCTGGCTCGCTTCTCTCACCCCTCGCCTCGACAACTCTCACATCCGCAGCGGCTTTATTGACGGCGACGCCCTCCAGCCCTGGACCACTCCCTCTGGCGCCTCTGTCTACCTCCCCAACACCGAGCGTATGCTAGAACAAGTCCAGGATACCTTCAACCCTCCCTCCAACATCGCCGCACAAGCCCCCACCCAGATCGAAGTCTGGAACGGCACCCCCTTCACCGATTGGGACGTCCTCGCCACCGACCGCCTCCAGTGGGCAGGCTTTTGGGTCACTTCCCTCCGCTCCGCCGACCGCCTGGACTATGCACGCTCTCAAATCATTGATTTCTCCACCACCCCCAAGGGCAGCCGCCTCCCCTCTCTCTTGCGCCTCTTCCAACTCACCCAGGCCGACGTCGTCGCCCAGCCCGACCCAAACAGCCCCGTCCCCTATCGCCTCATCGTCGGCGCCAATTACAACCCTTGCGTGCGCCCCGCTTTGCCCCATCGCCCCACCCCTACACCGACACCCGCGCCTACAGACACCCCCACTCCCTGACTTGTCCGCACTCGCTATCCACCACAATCCCAATGCTGCTTGTCCAGTAACCAGCCTGTAACCTGATTGACACGCCACGTTCAAGAAACCTGGCCTATAATCAAATATACCCCTGGTTTAGGGGTGTGCGGCATCCTTAGCGCGGCAAGAATGCCGAATTTGATCACACTATTCCCGGACGTAGCGGTCGGTGAAAATGGAGCGCCAACTTTATCGAAAAGACAGGCAACACACCCAGCCCCAGCTTGCCCCACGTCGCCTACTCATTCCCAATCTCAACGCGCCGCGGCTGAACTCGCACACTCTGTTCGTCAAGCTATTGAACATTGATTTGGCGCTCATTAGCGTCCTACTGTTTGCCTCAATCCTTGGCAGTCCATCACCAGACCTGTCATCTGCCAAAGTGGCCGCGGCGCAAAGTGTGTATTTGGACACAGCGGCGCCAACTCTAACCTCTACACCCACTTCCACACCTACTCCCACACCTACCGCTACTTCTACACCCACCTCTACCCCCCGGCCAACAACAACGCCTACCAGAACGCCTCTCCCAGCGCCATCCGGCGAGTATCCTCCCACAGTTACGCCCAACGCGGCGGCAGTACCCAAACCGGCGCCGCTGGTCGAGTTTCCGCAAGGAACCATCAATATTGTCCTGCTCGGCAGCGACAAACGCCCCAAGGATGGCGAGTGGCGAACCGATACTGTCATCGTCGCCAGCGTCAACCCCAACGTTCCCTCTGTGACCATGCTCTCCATCCCGCGCGACCTGTGGCTCTACATCCCCGGCTGGATGTTCCAACGCGTCAACCTGGCCGATGTGCATGGCGCCAGCGTGAACTTTCCCGGCGGCGGGCCGGGCCTGCTCAAGCAAACCATCCAATACAACCTCGGCGTCCACGTAGACTATTACGCCCGCGTGGACTTTGCCGGCTTTATGAATATCATTGACGCCCTGGGCGGCATTGACGTCGTCGCCGATTGTCCCCTCGTGGACGTCTTCCCCGATGACCCCATCACCGAAGACCCCACCATCACCGGCACCATCTCCATCCAAACCCCTGGCGTCTATCACCTGGACGGCAAACACGCCTTGTGGTACGCTCGCAGCCGCTACACCTCCCCCGGCGGCGACCTCGACCGCAGCCGTCGTCAACATCGCGTCTTGCGCGGCCTCTGGAACAAGGCCACCGAACTCGACGCCGTCGCTCGCCTCCCCCAACTGTGGAGCCAACTCTCCTCCTCAATCGAAACCGATCTCACCTGGAACGACATCGTCTGGCTCGCTTCTCTCACCCCTCGCCTCGACAACTCTCACATCCGCAGCGGCTTTATTGACGGCGACGCCCTCCAGCCCTGGACCACTCCCTCTGGCGCCTCTGTCTACCTCCCCAACACCGAGCGTATGCTAGAACAAGTCCAGGATACCTTCAACCCTCCCTCCAACATCGCCGCACAAGCCCCCACCCAGATCGAAGTCTGGAACGGCACCCCCTTCACCGATTGGGACGTCCTCGCCACCGACCGCCTCCAGTGGGCAGGCTTTTGGGTCACTTCCCTCCGCTCCGCCGACCGCCTGGACTATGCACGCTCTCAAATCATTGATTTCTCCACCACCCCCAAGGGCAGCCGCCTCCCCTCTCTCTTGCGCCTCTTCCAACTCACCCAGGCCGACGTCGTCGCCCAGCCCGACCCAAACAGCCCCGTCCCCTATCGCCTCATCGTCGGCGCCAATTACAACCCTTGCGTGCGCCCCGCTTTGCCCCATCGCCCCACCCCTACACCGACACTAACACCTACCGCCCCTCCATAAAACAGTGATCAGCGTGACCCTGCCGCAACCGTACCTTTAATCCGCGAATCTGCGCGAATAACACGATGTAAAATCACATAGAGTGATTGGCCGCCTGAGCTGTACTTGACGCTTCTTCTTCCCATCAGTATAATGAATTCGCGTCTGCGTCTTGCGAGATAAAACACATGGAGTAAACTATGGCTAACGAAGCTGAATTGATCGAGCAGGTTGAGAACCTCAAAACGGCCCTGGCGGCGGCTCAAGCCGAATCATGGAAACTCGTTCGCTCGGTCTGCCACGAATTGCGCCTGCCGCTTAGCTCGATCAAAGGTTATAATGATTTGATACCGTTGATGGGGCCGGTCAGCGACCAACAAAAGGATTTTGTTACGCGCATCAAGAAAAACGTGGCGCGCATGAGCGGCATGATTGCCAACCTGCACGACCTGGCGTTTATGGGTGAAGGTCATTTTATCCTCAAGCCTGTAGCATTGTCTCTGAAAGAGGCCATTGAAAAAATGTGCGACGAAATGCAACCCGCGGCAGGTGAACGTAGCCACACACTCAACTATAGTTTGCCTCCCTCGCTGCCCGCTGTACAGGCTGATCGCGAACGCACAGAGCAAATCTTGCGCATCCTGATCGAAAATGCCTGCTGGTATACTCCGCCCGGTGGGCAAATCACCGTTGCCGCGCAGCAAACCGACGGCGACCAAATTCAAATCAGCGTCACCGATACCGGCATCGGCGTGCCCGAAGAGGAACGCGAGAAACTCTTTACGCTGTTTTTCCGCAGCGATACCCCGCTGGTGCGTGAGCAACCCGGCGCTGGCATGAACCTTTATATGGTGCGGCGCTTGATCGAATTGATGGGCGGCGCGTACGGCGCCGAGTTTGAGGCCGGCTCTCGTTTTTGGGTCAGCCTGCCGATAGCCGGCTAATATCACAGCGTGCTACCAGCCCACGACCCTAGCCGCGATGCGCCAAACAGCGTGTTGACCCGGCTGGCGCGGCGTGATAAGATAAAGCAAGATTTGCGTAAAGGAGACAAGTAATGGAAAACAAAACGTTTATTGCACCCAACATTTCGTGCATGCACTGCGTTCACACAATCAAGACCGAATTGGGCGAGTTGCCCGGCGTGACCTCGGTAGAAGCCCAGGCAGACACAAAGCAAGTCACGGTCAGTTGGCAGGCGCCCGCCACCTGGGATCAAATCAAGGCGGCACTGGTCGAAATCGGCTATCCGGCCGCAGAATAACAACGAACGACAATCAACGCGCGACCAATGACTGACGGCGACAATCGTTTGTCATTGGTCGTTTGCCGTTAAAGGCACTCGCGCACCCGCACGGGCGGCAATATCCAAGCTATCGGGCAAAGTGCAAGGGCGTGGCGATGTGGTACAATAAAGGCACAAAACGCCTTGGGCAAAACCGCGCTCGAGCGCGGTTCCGGAGTGGTTGGAGGGAACTTGAAAATAAAGTGCCCGTCGTGTCTTGGGCTGGCCGAAGAGACAGAGCTAAAAGATAACAACTATGTCTGCCCCATACCAGGCTGTCAAAAACCCATCCCGCCTTCGTATGTGGCCGACTATGACTTGCACAAGCCTGTCATCATCAGCGCGGTGGGGCTGCGCGGCCATGGGAAAACGGTATATTTTGCCTCGGTCTTTCGGGCCTTGTACTTTTTGACCGAGTGTTGGCCCGAGTTTTATCACACGCCGCTCGACGACACGGCGCTCAGAAAAGTCAAAGAAGAAGCCGCGCGGCTGGATCGCGGCGAGTTGCCCGCGCCCACACCGTTCAATCCCAACAACCCCCCCGAACCCGTGTTGATTCGGGTGACTGGCATCCCGATGTACCCCAAGTGCACTTTGCTTTTTTACGACGTGAGCGGAGAAAGCTTTACGGCCGAAATGGAAAAAGTGGGCAGCTATGTGCCTTTTTTGCAACAGGCGCAGACGGTCCTGTTTTTGATCAGCGTGCCCGACCTTTCGTCCCGGCCTGCGCTGGATATGGAGGAATTGCTCAGCCGCTACATCGGCGGCATGCGGTATCAACGCATCAATATCAAAAAACAACATCTGGTTGTGGTCTATACCAAGGCGGACCAAATGGAGTTAGGCTCTGGCTGGCGAGACCTGGACGCCTATCTGCGTAGAGGGCTGGGAGACGGCATGGAAGACCCGGAAGCCTACCGGAAAAAATTAGTTTGGACGTCTGACCGGCTGCGCGACTATACGCGGAACGAACTCAAGGCGCATCAATTCCTGGCCAAAGCCAGCGGCAACTTTGAAAGCGTCACCTTTTCCATCGTCTCTGCCCTGGGCGCAAGCCCTGAAACAGGCGCCAATGGCAAGCAGCGCGTGATGCAGGTCGCACCCATCTCCTGCCGGATCATGGATCCGCTGTTGTGGGCGGTCGAAAACTCGCAGCCTCGCTGGAAACAGGCACTGTGGTGGAAAAGAAACGGGAGGAAAATTCTCTTTCTCACCCTCCTGTTTGAAATCAGCAGCGTCTTGTGCAGCATTATGGGGGTGCTGCTGAGCTTGCAGCTCAGCACGAATTTGTTCACATGGAGTGAAAGGGGGCAGTGGATGCCCACGCGAACCATTTTGGAAATATCTGGGGAAATTGGATTTGCGCTTGGAACAGTGGGGGTGTTGTTGGCGTTTCCGCTGCTGCTCAAAATGGTCAAAGAGTGGCTGAGTTGAGAGGTGACCATGTCATTCTGCTTTGACCGAACGGGCTTTCCTCTTTTTTTTATACCCGATCTGGCAATTGAAGTGCATCTTTTGCCGGTGACCTGGGCGCAATTAAAAAGCTACACGGCGCAAGCCGGCGTTTCCCAGGCAGATCAATGGTGGCAAGACGCCCCTACCACCATTCAAGGCATAGCCGCAGGCGAACTAGAAAAGCTGTTCGTAACCGGGATTTTGCCGGAAGAATCGCTGGCGTTCGCCAGGTGGATGGGAGAAGGGTTCGACCTGCCAACGCTCGACGAGTGGCGCGCCATCTATCGCGCTCTTGACTGTGAGCCTATCTCTGTATGCCAATCTATGCTCCAATCTGTCGACAATCCCGCTCGCGCGGTTTTGGAAGCGTTACTGGCGCAAACTCAAGCCCAATCATTGCTGGACCTCTCTTTGATGCGGGGGGGACTCCTGGAATGGGTCAGCCAAGATACGGAATGGCTTGGCCGGGGGCAGCCGCGCCAGGCATTTTTCCCCAATCTGTTCGACCCACTTTCGGACAAAGACGACCAAATCAGGCCCATTCAAATAAAACGCTCGCGCTACTTTGGCTTTCGACTGGTGAGACGCAACGTCAGGCCAGTCACAGAGGCGGCCGTGAATGTGCCCGCCGGCCAGCACGTTTTCACGAGCGTGGAAAAAGAACAATCGCCCCAGGGCAAAGAAGGCTTTCAAACGCTCTTTTACACCCGCTCCGTTTTGTCAAAGAGCGAGGCCGAAGATATTGAAACACGCCTGGTCTACTCCTTGTCCGAAATTGAGCCGACGGATCGAATTTTTTTCACCCTATCGAGCGGCAAGGCAGTGACGACCCAAATCGTACCCCTGGCCGAACCGGATCGTTTTGGACGCAGAGGGCGCTACCTGGCCCACAGCCTGATATTTGCTCCGGGGGCTTTTGCCCAATCCGGCGCCGACCCGTTTTACATTTTCAGGCACTTTCCCTTTATCGCGGATGTGGGCGAGGCGCTCAAGAGCGGCAATTACAAAACGGGCGACATGGGCATCGTCGTCCGCGAGGCTTGCGCCGAGCCAGCGCACACCGTCCAGGCCGCCACTGGCTGGCCAACGGCAGATTTAAAGCAACTGGCCCTGCTGGCTTTGCAAGCGGAACATCTGGCTCGCGAGCGCTCGGCTGTGGCCTTTGTGGGTGAACCCGCGTCGGTCGAAACTGCCCTCGAAGCCGCCTTTCTGGCCGTGCCCACTCCCCTCCGCCCGCATTGCACATTCGACACATACTTTTATCATTGTAACCTGGCGAACACGTATTTCTGGGGCGTGGGCTTGCTAGAGCCGCCAAACGACCCCCGCTTCATTGCGGTTGACACACGGTCGCGCCAGGTCTTGAACGTGGCGTTAAATCCACAGACAGCTTATGAACAGTGGGTTGTAGATCAGCTTGAGCCAGGGAACCTGAACCTTATTGCCCACTGGAAAGATTATGCTTTTGCCTTGTGTGAATGGTTAGATGGCCGCAGCGCGTGCGATACCTCCCTGGTGGAAGAATCGCCCCAGGACATTATCGAGTCCACTTTTCAAGCCAATGCTCGCCAGGTGCAAGAGCTGCTTCACAACAAGCTGCTCAAGGATGAGCAATTGCCGCCCCGGCTGGTCAACCGCATCTCTGAGCAAGTTTACAGACAAATGCGGGCCATCGAGCACTATAGACGATTGCGGCAAGGGTTCGAACTACCCCAGCTTTTAAAGATATTGTACGAGGTTTACAAGGCCAGAGAATTTCGGCCCCCTCAGCGCGAAGAAATCCAAGATTTGGGAGTGCTGGCTGGGAAAATCGAGCATCGCCCCCTGCGCGCGCTCCACGCCTGCTGGAGCGACCTGCGCCAAAAACTGCGCCGGGAACTGGAGCATCTGAGCCAAGACGACTATCGCGAGTTTGTACGCACCGCGCTGCGCGCCGGCCTTTTGGATGATCCCCTGGCATTCCTCGCGCCAGTGCGCGGAGCCGTGTTCCTCGATCTCTACCTGGAGGTTTGCCAGGAACACGAGTGGAGCGCCCTGGTCAAGGCGCTGTTAGCATCCAGAGAAACCGATAGCCTGGCCCGGCTGGCGCCGCGCGTCTCTGGATGGCCGGCCAGGGAACTGCGATCTCTGCACAAGATGATTGAAAAACGTCCCGACGTCCCTGAATTATTCCGGCAGGCCGTTAGCGAAGCCGTAGCCAGCCTGCCGCCCGATCAATAGCTGCAGGAGATACATTGTTGGCGCGAAAGGAAATGACATGCCGAGGCGAGTGATTGCAAACCTGGCTGCCTTTGGAATCGCCTATATTGCTTTGCTGACGGGTTGCAGCTTGATGGTCGGGCTGACCCTGGGCATGA
Source organism: uncultured Anaerolineae bacterium (assembly GCA_964651475.1). GTDB lineage: Bacteria > Chloroflexota > Anaerolineae > Fen-1058 > Fen-1058 > JBGSMF01. The sequence continues at coordinate 66,004 of CAZYXV010000018.1, forward strand.
TGATGCGGCCAGCGCCCTCTGCGCCTTTGCCACAACCAACCCCGGTTGAGCAGACCGCCACAGACGCTATCCCCTCGCCGCGCGCCACCTCCACGCCGGGGTCCATTCTCATTTTTACATTTACGCCCAGGCCGTCTCTCACGCCGCGACTGAGCACACCCACACCTACGCCTCCCCCCACCCTGCCCCCGGCATCCGACGGAGAGTGTTCGGTCATTCACGTGGTCGAAGCAGGGGATACAGTGCTCGGCATTGCCCAGCGGTACAACGTAGCGGTGGATGACATTATGCGCGCAAACGAACTCGAGACAGCCTCGTCCCTGAGAATCGGCCAAAAGCTCGTCATTCCAATCTGCGGAACGGCAACGCCAGCACCGTGAACACAGAAGAGATCTTCAGACACGCACTTCTGAGCGCACCTACAAGCGCCCCACCGCAAACGTTGCTGGAAAGGGTTGGCCTGGGCATTGGCTTTCCAGGGAGTGCTCCTCGCGCTCTTGCGCCGCTTTGACCAGGTGATGCGCTGCTGAAACCTATCACAATACTTTTACGTATAACACTACGGTAGGGAAAAGCGCAGAGCGCCGACGTCCCAAGGCGCATCGAAAAGCAAAAGGAGAGTATAATGGAAGTGCCAATCGTGTCGGCTATCCAGGCGCGGCTTTTTAACGGCCGCGCGACCAGTCCGTCAAACGGGCACGCGCTGATTGATCTACGCGGCGTGTTCAAGAGCTACGAAAGCGGCGCGGGAGAGGTGCCCGTATTAAAAGACATTAACCTCCAGGTATCGGAGGGCGAATTTATCAGCGTGATAGGACCTTCAGGCTCCGGCAAATCCACCATGCTGAACATGATCACCGGCATTGACCGCCCCACCAGCGGCGAGGTGTACGTCGGCGGCGAGGCCATACACAAGCTGGGCGAAAACCCGATGGCTCGCTGGCGCGGGCGCAACATCGGCGTCATCTTTCAATTCTTTCAACTGCTGCCCACGCTGAGCGTTTTGGAAAATGTGGTGTTGCCCATGGATTTCTGCAATCTCTACAAGCGGCGCGAGCGCCGGGAGCGCGCCATGCACCTGCTGGAGCAGGTGGATATCGCCGATCACGCGCACAAGCTGCCCAGTGGTCTCAGCGGCGGCCAGCAACAGCGAGCCGCCATCGCCCGGGCCATGGCCAACGACCCGCCGGTGCTGGTGGGCGACGAGCCGACGGGCAACCTGGACACCGCCACCGCCAACGAGGTGTTTGCGCTATTCGACCAACTGGTGGAGCAGGGCAAAACACTGATCATTGTCACTCACGACCGGCAACTCAGCGGGCGCACCGGGCGGGTGCTCCACCTGGTTGACGGGCGGCTCTACAGCGACAAACATAACGGCAATGGGAGACACTAGATATGGACGTAGCGTGGCGCAAGGTCTGGCGCGACCTGTGGCAGAATAAACTCCGCACATCCCTCGTCATCCTGGCGACCGCGGTGGGCATCTTTGCGCTCGGCATGGTCTTTGGATTGTCTGGCGTCATGCGCGCCCAGATGACGGCCAGCCACGAAGCCAGCATCTCGCCGCACATCGAGATGTACACCAGCCGCATCAACCAGGACGTCGTAGACGCTGTGCTGCACGAGCCTGGCGTAATCGACACGGAAGGCGAAGTCCGCGCCAGCATTCGCTGGAAGTTTGAGGGCGAAACCGAGTGGCGCGATGGAATTGTCATCGCCCGGCGTGACTACCTGGCGCAGCACATGTACCCCATCCAATTGCTGAAAGGCAACTGGCCGGGCCGGCACGTGCTTGCCGTAGAACGCATGTCGTCTGATTACTTTGGCCTCCCTCTCGGCAGCGCCATCCTGGTCCAGATGGGAGAGTACGAGCGCCGCCTGCCTATCGAGGGTGTGGTGCGCCATCCCTACACGCCCCCTCCACAAATTGGCATGGGCGACGCGACCTTTTGCGGCACCATGGAAACAGTCGCCTGGCTGACGGGGGGAGAAGAAGGGTTCGATACCATCAACATTCGCCTGGAAGCTTTTAGCCAGGAGGCGGCTCAAGACGCCACCGAACGCATCCAGGACCGGCTGGAACGCATAGGAGTGAGCGTGGGCTATTCAGACATCGTTGACCCCAAGGTCCATTGGGGGCAATCCATGATAGACACCATATTCCTCATCCTGGGCGTGCTGGGCGGATTGTCGCTGGCGCTCAGCGGCTTTTTGATCGTTAACGTGATGAACGCGACCATCGTGCAGCAAGTGTGGCAGATTGGCGTGATGAAAGTGATCGGCGCGACGTTTGGAAGCGTGGTGCGCGTGTACCTGACCACAGCCCTGATTTATGGCCTGATTTCACTGTTGATAGCCGTGCCATTGGGAGCGGTGGTGGCCCACCTGATGGCGATCTGGCTGCTGGACATGTTTAATATTACCTTTAACAATTTTTCCCTGGTGCCGGCGGCCGTGGCGGCGCAAATTGCAATGGGCCTGGCCGTGCCGGTGGCGGCCGCGCTGGTGCCGGTGATTGGCGGCGCGCGCACCACGCCGCACAAAGCGATCAGCACCCACGGCCTGGGGGGCAGGTTTGGCGGAAGCTGGCTCGATCGCGTGCTGGGGAAGGTGCACTTTTTGCCGCGCCCGCTGGCGCTCAGCCTGCGCAACACCTTTCGCCGCAAAACGCGCGTCGCGTTGACGCTGATCACGCTCACCATCGGCGGCGTGATGTTCATCATGGTGTTGAGCGTCTCGAGCTCGTTCCGCAACACGCTGGATGTCCTGCTCAGCGATTTTGGCTTTGATTCGCTGCTCGTGTTCAATCGCCAATACCGCGCGACGCGCCTGATCGAGATCGCCGAGCAAACGCCCGGCGTGAGCAACGCCGAAGTGTGGAGCCGCTGGGGGGGACAACTGGCGCTGCCCGACCACGAAGATTTGCAGGTTGGCGTCTGGGGAGTGCCCCTCGATTCCAAGATATTCAACCCACGCATCGTCAGCGGGCGCACCTTGCTGCCGGATGACGAGCGCGCTATCCTGCTCAACAACAAAATCGCCGCCGACGAAGGATTCCAGGTTGGCGACGAAATCGAACTGACCATCAATGGCAAAGAATCAACCTGGACAGTCGTGGGGCTGATACTCAACATCAACAACAACTTTCAAGATAACTTTGTCCCCTTTGACGCCTTGGCCGAATTAACCAGCAGCGTTGGCCGGGGGGGAATGATTATGGCCACCTTTGACGATCCATCGCCCCAGGCTCAAAAAAAGCTGTCCAAGTCATTGCGCGACGTCTACGCGCCGTATCACATGAAAGTAGCCTACGATCAAAGCGCGGCTGAAATGCGAGAAGAGCAAGGCTCGTCATTCGACGTCATCACGTACCTCATGTTATCCATGGCGATTCTGGCGGCGGTGGTGGGCAGCGCCGGCTTGATGAGCACAATGTCCATCAACGTGGTCGAGCGCGGGCGAGAGATTGGCGTGATGCGCTCGCTCGGCGCGACCTCGCTATCCATAGCGGGTATTTTCGTCGCCGAGGGAGTGCTGATTGGCGTCTTGAGTTGGCTGATGGCCGTGCCACTCAGCTATCCTGGCGCGCGCGTGTTCAGCGACGTGGTGGGGCTTGAATTGGTGGAACTGCCGCTCGATTTCAGTTACCCCATCCATGGCATGCTGCTGTGGCTGCTCATCATCGTAGTGCTATCGGCGCTGGCCAGCCTGTGGCCCGCGCTGCGCGCGACACAGGTCAGCGTGAGAGAAGCGCTGGCGTACGAGTGAAAATGTTCATGCTAAAAACAGAGCAGGCGCCCAACACACTCACCGCCTTCCTGGTATTTCAAACCGGCCCCAGCGCCGGCCAACACTATTTGCTCGACAAAGCCACGCTGATTATCGGCCGGCTCGAAACCAACGACATCGTCATCAACGATACGCGCGTCTCTCGCCGCCACGCTCAACTCTGCCGGGATGACTTTAGATACCTGATCGAGGACCTGGGCAGCACGAACGGCACATGGCTCAACGGCGCCAGGCTCGCCGCTCCCGCCCATCTGCGCCACGGCGATCACATCCAAATCGCCGACATCGTCATGGCCTTTAACGATCCCAATACGACCGCCCAGACGGAAGCCTTCCAAACGTTGGCGCTGGACGAAGCGCACGGCCAGGTCGTCGTGGCGGGGCAGCCCGTCAAATTGACGGCCAAAGAACTGGCGCTGATGCGACTGCTCTACGAACACGCCGGCAAATTGTGCGCCAAAGACGCCATCGCCGGGGCCGTCTGGCCTGAGTATCAAGGCAATGTCACCGATTATAATATTGAAGGATTGATCAGTCGGCTGCGGCGCAAGATCGAACCCGACCCCGACGCGCCGATTTATCTCCACACTCACCGCGGGCTGGGATACATGCTCACGCCCGGCGCGACCGCCCAACCTGACTAGTTTGCTCCAGGCAGCTTGTTGACCAGGTGAAAGAATGAACATCAACACCGTTTTCCAATCGCGGCGCAGCAACGTGTTAGCCACGCGCGGCATGGTCGCCGCCAGCCAACCCCTGGCCGCGCAGGCGGGGCTGGATATCCTCAAGGCCGGCGGCGGCGCCGCCGATGCTGCCGTCGCGACCGCTGCCATGCTCAACGTGGTAGAGCCAGTCTCTACCGGCATTGGCGGCGATTGCTTTGCGCTTTATTGGGACGCCCGAACCAAGACGGTCACCGCGCTGAACGGTTCCGGGCGCGCTCCCGCGCGCGCGTGTATTGACGAGCTGCGCGCGCTCGGCTATACCCACATGCCCACCTACACCGGCCATACCGTCAGCGTCCCCGGAACGGCGGCCGGTTGGAGCGACTTGATGGAACGTCACGGGCGCATGACGCTGGCGGACGTTCTACAGCCGGCCATCTGGACCGCCGAGCACGGTTACCCGGTGACGGAATGGATCGCCGCGGCGTGGGCTACCCAGGCACTCAAGCTGCTCCGCGCGCCCGGCTGGCAAAACGGCGATCACGATCACGGACCCGAGCAACCCAGCGGGCACGAGTTGCTCATCAACGGCCGCGCCCCCTACCCCGGCGAGATGATGCGCATCCCGACGCTGGCTCAAACGCTGCGCGGCATTGCCGCCCAAGGCAAGGATTATGTCTACCGTGGCGAGTTTGCGCGCAAGCTCTGCGAACACGTGCAGCGATACGGCGGCTGGATCACCCCGGCGGACATGGCGGCTCACACAAGCACGTGGGACGATCCCATTACGGCGGATTACAGAGGAGTGAGGCTATACGAGTGCCCGCCAAACGGACAGGGGCTGGCAGCCATCCTCGCCGTCAACCTGGCTTCCGGCTTTGACCTGGCAAAGATGAGCCAGGCCGATCGCGCTCACACGATGATCGAGTGCATGCGGCTGGCCTTTGCCGACGCGCGGCAGTGGGTGTGCGATCCCAGAGCCGTAGACATTCCCCTGGCCGAGTTGCTCAGCGCAGCGTATACCCGCCGCCGCCGCTCCAAGATCGATCCCGCCCGCGCCGCGCAAGAGGTGGCGTGTGGTCTCCCCCCATCCGGGAAAGATACCGTTTATCTAAGCGTGATAGACGGCGAGGGCAACGCCTGCAGTTTCATCAACAGCCTCTATATGGGCACGGGCACGGGCCTGGTCGTGCCGGGCACCGGCGTCAGCCTGCACAATCGCGCCTCGCTCTTTTCGCTCGATCCGGCGCACCCCAACGCGCTGGCCCCCAACAAGCGTCCCTATCAGACAATCATTCCGGCCATGCTAACGAGGGGATGCGAATTATATGCTTCGTTTGGCGTGATGGGCGGCTATATGCAGCCTCAGGGGCATTTTCAGGTATTGGTGAATTTGTTGGATTTGGGGCTGTCGCCGCAACAGGCGCTCGACGCGCCCCGCTGGCAACTGGCCAACCCCGGCCTGGATGTAGGCGCCGACCAGCCCGGCGGCCTGGTGTTGGTGGAAGAGGCGTGGGACCTGGATATTCTGGCCGAATTGGCCCGGCGAGGTCATTACCTGACGCCAGTAGAAGGCCTCGAACGAGGTGGATTTGGCGGCGGGCAAATCATCCTGCGCGACCCAGATACGGGCGTCCTCACCGCCGGCAGCGACCCGCGCAAAGATGGCTGCGCGGTTGGATGGTGACCGGCTTTACCGTTCCAACAGGTCGCGGCGCGCCAGGACCGCCACGATTTTATGGGTGGCGCGCTTGAGCGTGTGCAGCACAATGCCCATCTTGACATCCTTGTCCACCAGCGCCGCCAGCGCCGCTTCGCTGCCGGCCGGCACCACCACCAGCGCGCCGCTCTCGCCCTCGATGAGCAAGCGATCTATTTCACCGCGCGCCAGGCGCAGCAACACCTTTTCGCTGATGGCGACCAGCGTAGCCGCCATAGCCGCCACCTGCGGGCTATCGGTGGGATTGCCATCCATAGCCTGGTGCTCTTCGCCGGGCGGATATGCCGCGATGACCAGCCCTTCAATGCTGACGATGACCAGGCCTTGCACGCCATCCAGTTCTTCATACAATTTTTTCAATTCGCGCTCAAGCAAGTCTACTCGATAGATTACGCGTGGCATGGTACGCTCCGATCAGCCAATCATCTCGGCAATGCGCGGCACAGCGCGGGCCACCAACTGCAAGATCAGGCCCAACTTGGCGTCTTTGTTCACAATGGCCGTCAGGGATACGTGCGGGCTGATAGGGAAAATGACGATGGTGCCTTGCTGGGCGTCAATGACGACTCGATCCACGTCGCCCTGTTCCAGGCGTTGGCTGGCTTTGCGTGAAAGGTCAAACAAGTTGGCGGCAATCGCGCCAAACTGATCGGCGTCCTCCATCACCGACGCCACCACCAATCCATTTTCGGTGACCAGCAACGCGCCCCGCGTGCCCTCGGCCTGCCCCATCAGCTCTTCGAGCACCCGCTGCAGCCGCTCCGCGCGGCTTAGTTGTACTGCCATGCGTATCTCTCCTTACTTTCAGTTGAGCAGTTGAGCCGCGTTTCAGGAAACGAGTGGCAAGCAACAAGCTATTCTACTGCCTGCCACTCGTCGCTTGTCACTTGAGCATTGGAATCTTGACGCCGTGCTCTCTGGCGAACTCGATTGCCTCTGGATAGCCCGCGTCCACGTGCCGGGCCACGCCCATGCCGGGGTCGGTCGTCAGCACGCGCCTCAGGCGTGCGGCGGCCTGAGGCGTGCCGTCGGCCACGATGACCTGGCCGGCGTGCTGGCTGTAACCGATGCCCACCCCGCCGCCGTGATGAAAGCTGACCCACGTCGCGCCGCCCACGGCATTAATCAGCGCGTTCAAGATAGGCCAATCGCTAATCGCATCCGAGCCATCGCGCATGCCCTCCGTCTCGCGGCGCGGCGAGGCCACGCTGCCGCTATCCAGGTGGTCGCGCCCGATGACGATGGGCGCGGATACCTCGCCGCGCGCCACCAAATCGTTAAACGCCAGCCCGGCCCGATCGCGCTCGCCATAGCCCAGCCAGCATATCCGCGAAGGCAAGCCCTGAAAGTGAACGCGCTTTTGCGCCATCCTGATCCAGCGTTCCAGCTTTTTATCTTGCGGGAACAGTTCCAAAATCACCTCGTCGGTGCGGAACAAGTCTTTTTCGTCGCCGCTGAGCGTCACCCAGCGGAACGGGCCTTTGCCTCCGCAAAACAGCGGACGGATATAGGCCGGCACAAAGCCAGGGTAATCAAACGCATTTTTCACGCCGGCGTCGTAGGCGCGCTGGCGCAGGTTGTTGCCATAGTCAAACACCACGCTGCCGCGCTTCCGAAGGTCCAGCATGGCCTGGCAGTGCGCGGCCATGGCTTTGTAAGATAAGCGGTTGTATTCTTGCGGGTCGCGCTGCCGAAGCTCGTTGGCCTGTTCCAAAGACATGCCATTCGGCACATACATCAACGGATCGTGGGCGGGCGTTTGATCGGTCACAACATCGGGCACGACGCCGCGCAACACCAGTTCGGGGAACACGTCGGCGGCGTTGGCAATGAGCGCGATGGATTTGGGTTCGCCTTTGTCCTTGCACTCTTCGACCAGCGTCATGGCTTCTTCCAACGTATCCACGATCACATCAATGTAGCCCGTCTCCAGGCGGCGCCGGGCGCGGTGTGGGTCAACTTCCACGCACAGGCCCACGCCCTCGTTCATCGTGATCGCCAACGGCTGCGCGCCGCCCATGCCGCCCAATCCAGCGGTGAGCGTAAACTTGCCGCGCAGCGAGCCCCAGCCATTCAACTCGGCCAGGCTGGCCAGCGTCTCGAACGTGCCCTGCAGTATCCCCTGCGTCCCGATGTAAATCCAGCTTCCCGCCGTCATCTGGCCGTACATGATCAGGCCTTCTTTTTCCCACTTGTCAAAGTTATCTTGTGTGGCCCAGTGCGGCACAATGTTCGAGTTGGCAATCAACACGCGCGGCGCGTCGAGATGTGTCTTGAACACCGCCACCGGCTTGCCCGATTGCACCAGCAGCGTCTCGTCGTCCTCGAGCTGCTTGAGCGATTCGACGATGGCGTCGAAACAATCCCAGCTACGCGCCGCCCTCCCCCGCCCGCCGTACACGACCAGCTCGTCGGGGTTTTCGGCCACATCGGGATCGAGATTGTTCATCAACATGCGCATGGCCGCCTCTTGCAGCCAGCCTTTGCACACAAGATGTGTGCCGCGTGGGGCGCGAATGATACGAGACATGGATATCTCCTTTGTTGTTTTATGCGTACACTGCTACCCTGAATATACTGCACGCGGTCATAAATTGCAATTTTTCACAATCCTGTCATGGCGAGCCGCTCCGCCTGCGGCGAGCGGCGAAGCAATCTGTACGCTTGCAGATCAGAGATTGCTTCGGGTGCTTCGCACCCTCGCAATGACAACAAAATTGCAGATTGTGCCCGCGCCCAGTATACATCAGGGTTGGGCAGTTGAGGATAATACAGCGATTGTCTGCTCCATGTTGCGCAATTTTGTGAGGGATTTCAAGCCAAGATAAAGCCAATACAGTATTAACAAATGAAACCCGATGCTTGGCAAATCCGGTCCTATCAAGAATACAAGACTATCCAAAGCATACAAAACCATTCCAATGACAAAGGCCCACTTGTGTCTTCTGGCAAGGAATCCCAAGATGACAAAAATTCCCGCTATTCCAACGTCCACACCGAAGGTAATATACTTGATCAAGATAGCTACATTTGCACTAGCTTCGCTTGCAATGGCGATAGAAATACCATCTATAAGCCGAGTTATCCCCAAGCCAATAAAAAAGCTCCAGCCACTATTTAGCAACAAGCTAATCGAATTGACCAAAGACAGCCCCGCAATCCAGAAAAAGTTATCTGCGCCTCCTTTGACTAAATTTCCAATCTTGATCTTTTCTTCAGCAAGAGCAACCTGCTGGCGAATAACCGAATCCTGAACAGCAGACTGTTCCGATGCTGACAAATGTTTGAGCTGGCGCGGGAGTCCCATCAGGCTGGTTCCACATTTGACACACTGTAACTCGTGGCCGGCATTTTCTTCGTTGCAGTTAGGACAAGTAACACTATACACCACAGTGGCACACCTTGGTTTTATAAAGCAGTAGTTTTGATCCGTTGGGTTCTATAGTTCATTGATTTCGACCCGCCGGATCACATCTCCCGGTGTGCGGGCGGTGGCGGGGTCGCGCGGCGCAATGGCCTTGAGCACATCCATGCCTTTGATCACACGGCCAAAGACGCTATGCTTGCCATCCAGCCAGGCAGTGGCGACGTAGGTAATAAAAAATTGTGAGCCATTAGTATTGCGCCCGGCGTTGGCCATTGAAAGAATGCCGGGGCCGTTGTGCTTGAGGCTGGGATGGAATTCATCGGCGAATTTATAGCCAGGGCCGCCGGAGCCAGTGCCGGTGGGGTCGCCGCCCTGCGCCATAAAGTCGGGGATGACGCGATGGAACGTCACGCCGTCGTAAAAGCCCTCGCGCGCCAGGAACACAAAATTGTTCACCGTGTTGGGCGCCTTGTCGGCAAACAGCTCGATGACGATATTGCCCTTATCCATCACCAGTGTAGCCTGGTATTTTTTCTTGACATCAATGCCCATCGCGGGCGGAGCGGAATATTGTTTACCCATGCTAATCTCCTATCGTAATACCCCTTGCGAAGGCTTGTAACCTTCGCAAGGGTGCAAAATTATTGCTCGGTAATGTCAATGCGGCGGATTACGTCGCCGGGCGTGGTGGCCGTCTGCGGGTCGCGCAGGGTGATGGCCATGAGCGCCTCCATCCCCTGCGTCACGCGCCCAAAGACGCTATGCTTGCCGTCCAGCCAGGGCGTGGCGGCAAAAGTGATAAAGAACTGCGAGCCGTTGGTGTTGGTTCCGGAATTGGCCATCGAAAGCACTCCCGGCCCGTCATGTTTGAGATCTGCGCTAAACTCGTCGGCGAACTGGTAGCCTGGACCGCCCGTGCCCGTGCCGGTTGGGTCGCCGCCTTGCGCCATGAAATCGGCAATCACGCGGTGGAAGGTCGTGCCATCGTAAAAACCCTGCCGCGCCAGGTACACAAAATTGTTCACCGTATTGGGCGCCTTGTCGGCGAACAGGTCAATGACGATGTTGCCCTTGTCTGTCACAAATGTGGCCTGGTATTTTTTCGTCGGGTCAATGCTCATGGGAGGCGCCGCCTTGTAATAGCCGTTGCGCTGAGCGGGCGCGACGTTTGCCAGGGGGCGCGCGGCCTGCTCGGCCGTGGTCGGCACAGGGGCCGGAGCGGCAGCCTGTTCTGGCGGCGCGGTGGGCGCCACAGCCGGAAGCGTGGCCTGTGCGGTTGGCGTGGCCGCAGACTGCGATCCGCCCGGTTGGATAACTACCAGCGCGATGATGGCGGCAAACAAGATCGCCGCGCCGGCGATATACACCCAGACATCGGGAATGCCCGGTATCATGGTTTTGCTAGGAGAGGCTTTTGCCTTTCTAGCCAGTTTTGCCTTTGACATGCTTTACTCCTGATGATGAATATTATAGACGATATTTTTAGATTCGTCACACAGACACAAAGGTATGATCACACCATGTCATACATCAAAATACAGCACCATCTCGTAAGGGTGGGGGCGGTTGCGCACGCCATAGTATTCTTCAGATTTGACCTTGATCCACTCGGCGATTTGCCCTTCGTCAAACACACCGCCGGCCAGCAAAAAGTCGCAGTCCTTTTCCAGCGCATCCAGCGCCTCGCGCAACGAGGCAGGCAGCGGCTTGATGGCCCGGCGCTGCTCTTCACTCCACGTAAAGATATTTTGGTCAATCGGACCAAAGCCCAATTCGCGCGGGTCCACCCGGTTCTGGATGCCGTCCAACCCCGCCATCAATTGCACCGCCAGCGCCAGGTAAATATTGCACGTGGCGTCCGGCGGGCGGAACTCGAAGCGGGCCGTGTCGGGCTGATCGGCGTACTTGGGCACGCGGATGGCCGCGCTGCGATTGCCCAGGCTAAAGAAAGCGTTGACCGGCGCTTCAAAGCCGGGCACCAGGCGGCGATACGAATTGGTAGACGGATTGGTAAACGCCAGCGCCGCCCCGGCGTGATACAACAACCCGCCGATGTACCACAGCGCCGTCTGGCTGAGCTTGCCGTAGCCCTCCGCGTCATAAAACACGTTGCGGCCTTGCTTGAATAAATGCTGGTGAAAATGCATCCCGCTGCCGGCCTCGCCATACAGCGGCTTGGGCATAAAGGTGGCCGTCTGGCCGTGGCGATGGGCCGTCATCTTGGTGACGTATTTGATGATCTGCGTCGCGTCGCCGCTGCGCAACAAGCCCATCATCGGCGTCTCGATTTCGCACTGGCCGGGGCCGCCCACTTCGTGATGGTGGTACTTGATTTCGATGCCCATGTCCTCCAGGAGCATGGACATTTCACTGCGCAAATTATACAGTTGATCCTTGGGCGGGATGGCGTGATAGCCGCCGTGGCGAGGGATCAGGTGGCCGTGACCGCCGCGCGCGCTCTGCCAGTCGGCCTCCATGCTATCCACACGGTACGAAGCGGCGTTGACCTCGTTTTCATACGATACACTATCAAAGATGTAAAACTCGTACTCCGGCCCCCACCGGCTTTCGTCGGCCACGCCCAATTCCTTCATATAGCTTTCGGCGCGGATGGCGATATTGCGCGGGTCGCGCGGGAACGGCAACTTGGTATCCGCCTCGTAAGCCGAACATATAAAGCTGAGCGTGGGCACTTGCCAAAAGGGATCCTGAAAGGCGGTTGCCAGGTCGGGCAATAATACCATGTCGCCGGCCTTGACCGAGCGGAGGCCAACCGACGAACCATCAAACCCCACCCCATCGCGCATCAAGTTCTCGTTGAACTGGCTCGCTGGCACAGTGATGTGGTGCCAGCGTCCAGCCAAATCGCTAAACTTGAGATCAATCATCTTAAACTGGCGTTCCCGAACAAAAGCCTGAGCTTGTTCAAGAGTGGCGAACATTTAATCCTCCTGGTATTATAGATTTCGTAGGGCGCATACACCACAGCACAGGCGATTATACTCTACCTGTGATTAGCGTCAAGCTGGCCGCGCCGCTCGCGCAACCTAATCGGCGTTTGTACGTATAAATAGTAAGGTACAAGAACTGTGCGACCCGCACAATCAAATAAAGGAGTACATGGAATGGACGAACCGACCCAAGAATCTGCAAGCAACTTTACAGAAGAATTTAGCCGCCTGGGGCAAACCCTGGGACAGGCCATCAAGCTGGCCTGGGAAAGCGGCGAACGCAAGCGGCTGGAGCAAGACATTGTTGAAGGCATGCGCCGCCTCAGTGAACAGATAGACAAAGCCACCAAGACGGCCGCCGAAAGCCCCACCGCCAAAGACGTAACCGCCAAGGTCACTACAGCGTGGGAAACTGCTCACGGGCCGCAAATCTTGGACGAGATGCGCGCCGGCCTCATCGAAAGCCTGCGCAAGCTTAACGAGGAGCTTGACCGGCGAGTGCAAAAAGCTCAGGCCTCTACAACCCCACCTGAAGTCGAAGAGGTCAAGTAGACAATTCAAGGGCCGTCACAAGCCGGGTTAAAAGCCCGGCTTGTGTTTTGAGTGCGGCCCAAAGGGCGCCAAGGGTGGTGATTATGTCGCGATTACGTTGTACTATCGTTATTCGCCTCTGCGTACTGGCTGGGGTTGCCTGCATGACAACCGCTTGTGCAGGCCCGCAGACCATCGTCGGCGAGACGCCGACGATGGTGCTGCAGCCTCGCGCTTCAATGGCGGCTGCAGCGACGCCGGGTGCGGCGATTCCCCTTGGAACAGCGACCCGCCAGCCTTTTGAGCCGGAACTGGTTCTTGTTCCGGGCGGCGAGTTTTGGATGGGGACGCGAGAAGAAGACATTTCGACTTTGATTGGCCATTATGGCGGCGGGCGAGACTGGTACAAGGGGGAATCGCCCCAACATAAGGTGACGTTGCCGGATTACTATATTGCCAAGACTGAGACGACGAACGCCCAGTATGCGGCTTTTGTGGATGCGACCGGTCGCACGCCGCCGTCGCATTGGACAAGTAGCAAGCCGCCGAGCGGCAAAGAGAATCATCCAGTGGTCAATGTTTCCTGGTATGACGCTGTGGCTTATGCGCAGTGGTTGTCGGGGGTGACAGGCAAATCCTATCGCTTGCCCAGCGAGGCAGAATGGGAAAAGGCGGCGCGGGGAACGGATAAGCGGAACTATCCATGGGGGGATCAACTTGCAACGTGCGAGTATGCAGTGATAGACTCTGGAAATGGAGGTGGCTGCGGCAAGGGAGACGAGGCATGGCCCGTTGGCAGTATGCCAAAAGGGGCCAGCCCCTATGGCGCGTTGGACATGGGCGGAAATGTGGCGGAGTGGACGCAGAGCAATTTCAAGGACTATCCCTATAATCCAGACGACGGACGAGAGGATACAAGCGCTGGCGACGACATTGAACGTGTTGTGCGTGGCGGGTCGTGGAACTATGGCGCCGTCATCGCCCGCGTTTCGATCCGTGGCAGGGGCGCCCCTGACGAGTATATTGACTTTGTCGGTTTTCGTCTAGTCTCTCCCATTTCTCGCCTCGGTCCTCAGTAACTCGGAACGTAACTACGCAGCCCAAGAGCATGTCGTAGTAGCGGCGCAAGTTGAGCGTGGTCAAAGCCGAAGGATGGGCGGCTCAATAGCCTGGGTCTATTGTTTGAGTATAAGCGGCAAGTACACCAGGTTGCTGCCCCGCCCCAGCGCAAAAAGTGAAAAGTCATTGACGTTTTGGACCTGGACATAGTGCGTAGCGCCGATGCTGCCGCGAGTATAAGGGCCAGGTTCTTTTTCCCAAACGCCGCCGTAATGAAGAACCACCAGGCTATTCAGGTCTTGATCGTTACGCTCAGCCTCGCCAAAGTAAAAACGCAGCGCGGCATTGAGCGGCAGCAAGGGCGAGACGTCAAAACAGCGTTTGACGCCAGCGGTACGCCCCGCGCAGAATTGGCCGCCCGAGACAGAGACAGTAACGCTCATACCCTCCGCGTGGCCGGGCGTCACCGTAAAGCCGCCGGGCAGCGCGCCGCTCTGGCCGTCGGGGTTAGTGACCAGCACGTTCCACGCGCCGGGCGCCGCCCCATTCAGATTCAAATCGCCCGTGATTTTGGTCGGGCTGACCACTACCACGCTGGTGGCATTGATGGTGGTCTGTCCCGTGCGGGTGAGCTGAACAGTGGCGCCGGTTTGAAAGTTGGCGCCGGCCAGGTCGGTGATGTGCAGTGTGCCGGTATTCACCCCTGTGTTGGGCGTGATGCTGGTCACAACGGGTGCAGGAATAATGATTGACTCGGTGATGGTAAAGCCGTTGGTCAGCGTGCCGCTCACCCCCCCAAGATTCGTTACGACCACGTTCCACAACCCCGTCGCCGCCCCGGTCAAATCCATGTCGCACGTAATCTGGGTAGCAGTCACCACGTTCACATTGGCGGCGCTTATGTCCGGGTGGCCCAACCGGGTCAACTTGACGCTTGCGCCCGACATGAAATTGCTGCCGGCCAGGTCGGTGATGCGCACCGGTCCAGTGTTTGCCCCCATATTGGGCGCGATGCTCGTCACCGTTGGCGTCAGCACGGGGATATTTGTGTTTATGCGCACGCGGATACCCACATCTCTCGACGCCATGCTCCAGGAACTGCCGTTGTGGCTCACGTAACCCCGATATGGTCCAAGCAGGCCATCGTCATCCAGCGGGATCGGGTAGTTATAGGTGGCATTGGTAAACTTGATTACGGCGATGACATCGTCGCCAGCGGCCACCGGCAAGGGAGGCAGCGGCACGGAATGGTAGCCGGCCTCGCTGAAGGCAAGGTCTTGTTTGCTGGCCAGCAGTGCGCCAGGCGACGTTCCATCAAAGCTGTCGTACAGGTAGACGTCAACATCCGTCGTGACGTCCGTGGTCCAAAACTCGACCCGCGTCACAACGGCATCGCTGATCGGCACAAACTTGGCCAGGCCCCAGCCGGTTGTGTTGCCAAAGCCCCAAGAATACCCTAACCAACCGCCCTCGTCATTGTACAAGAGTTGGTCGTGGCTATCATAGTTCTTCCACGCTGCCACAAACGAAGCGTCTGCGCCGATGCTGGCCGAGCCATAGGCAATCTTGAAATAACCGCCGTCTCCCCAGGCTTCGCCCCAACTGTTCTTGACAATCCAGCCGCCCGTGCCGCCGGGGTGAGTGAGGCTATCATCCCACCCGACGAGCAGCACCGCGTGATTTGGCTTTTCCGTGCCGGTATAATAGAGCGTATATGTGCCGGTATAGTTGTCAAACTCTGTCCCCCAGGCGTCGTCATGGCCTGCATACAATACCGTAAAAAGCGGGCCATGGTCGTAGAGATATTGCTTCAACATGATGGCCTCGGGCACCTCCATGCCAGACACCACCCGCCAATCCAGCAAGGTCTGCTGGTAAGCACAAGAAGAGTTACAAGAGACGTCGGTGGGCTGGTAGGGGTCGCACGTTTCCAGCACGGTGCCTTTTTCGGCAAACAGGGTGACCAATTTATAAAAGTTCCCGGCCAAGCAACTGGTCCCGCCGCCGACATTGTTGGTTTCGTGCCAGTTACATTCCTTGGCATTATTCTCCGACAAGTCCCACTCGCCGGCGCTGTCAATGAGCAACTTGGACTCTAGGCTTCCAATGCTGGCAAAAGAATAGCACGCGCCGCACGTGGATTGGTTCTTGACTGACGTGACATAATTGCCTCCGTCTTTATCGCGCCAGTCAAACTGTGGAGGAAGTACGCTGGACGCATAGCCTGCCGGGAGTTCCCTCCGGCTGAGATGAGACAGGTCCGCCTTGGGCGGGGTATAGCCGGTGCGAGGCGAAGGCGGGTCGAATGTATCCGGGCTGAGCGGCGCCGCCTGCGGTTTGGGCGCAAAGGCCGCCGCGTTACTGGCCAGGCCAGACGCGGCGCTAGGCGTAATTTCGACGCCATAGTATTTGACTTGATCGCCGGCCAGGTTCGTGACGTGTAAAAAGCTGGCCGGGCTGCCCGCGCTCACAACACTCGTCTGCTTTAGTGTGCCGGTATTGGTCAAGATACCCTCGACCGTCAGCGTGCAGTCAGTCAAGTCCAGCACAGCATCGCTTTCAATGGTCAAGTTGTTGACCTGGGCGTCGCCGCTAGAGATGATGGGATCATTAGCCACATTGGGAATAACCACGTCATCGGTTATGGTGGGCACGCCGATGGGTGTCCAGTTAGCGGCAACGTGCCAATCGCTGCTGGTACTGCCGTCCCAGGTTTTTATGGCTGCCGCCAGGTAAGGCTGGTCGTATCCAGGCGGCGCATCCATACCGGCGCCGCTCGCCGCGTCGGGGACGGCTCGGGTACTGCTCTGGGCCGCTGCCACCAATACACTCACCGACAGAAACGCCATCAAAACAACGCTCAAAATAGCAAGCTTGCGATTTACCGGATTTGTTCTATTGCCAATCTGCCACGGGCGCAGTGAATACAAGTGACGCTGTTGCTCAATCATTGTATACCCCCTCATTAAAAAAATGCTAATCACAACCTTGTGGGCGGCGACCATCGCCAACCGCTTCAACTCCTTGTTTATGAGTGTTCCTGCGCATGCCCCAGGCCCCTGCTTTGGCGATATGCCCACTCGATAAGCTCGGGCTGTTTGGCCGCGGGCGTGCACAACCACCGCGCATCAGGCCGGACGCCGATGCGCCCCAAGTCCAGCCGATCAGCATCCCAGCACGTCTGAACCGTAATGTCCGCTTCAATCAATCCCGCGCTGTGATTGGCGCAAGCGTATCTGAGCAGCTCGATCTCGAGGGGCGGCAACGCCAGGCAGTCTGCCTGCAAAGCGCCGATAAACTCGGCCGCTCTTTTTCCGTGCTCCAGGTCCCACCCATCATTCTGGCGGCAAACGTCGTGCAAAAAGGCAAACAACTCGACCAGTTTAGGCGTGGCGCCTGTCAATGGCGCCAGGCGCAGCCCATTCTCGCGCACACGCATCCAATGAGACCAGCCGTGAATCCCATTCCAGTTCATACGATATTCATTTTGCACGATTTGCAACAGTTCGGTCGAGATGATGGCTGAAACCGGCGTCACTGGCCTGGGCAATGCGATTTGTTGATTCATCTCTCTTTACTTTCGTGCGAATGCAAACCACTCAACCGCAGCCTGGGCTGAAAACGCGCCGCCAGCGCGTTGGTATACACGGTGCGCCAGTTGTCCCGGTCGAACCCCAACGCTTCTGAAACGAGCGCATACTCCGACTCCATACTGCACTCAAATGGACCGGGGTCATCGGTGTTGACGCTAAAGCTCAAGCCCAGTTCTTTTGCCCGCCTGAGGGGATGTTCCTCAATGTGCAGGATACTGCCTGTCTTTACGTTGCTGGTGGGGCACATCTCGATGTGAATCCCCCGCTCGCGGACCAACTCGATCAAGCGATGATCTTGAAAGAGGCTCACGCCGTGCCCAAGCCGATGGGGAAAGCCGTGGTTCAACGCATCCCATACGGAGTCGGGGCCGCACCATTCTCCGGCGTGAACCTCGATGCCCATCCCGGCTTCGTGGAATCGCGCAAAGGTCTTGTAAAACGGCTTGACCGGGTATCCCTGTTCCGGCCCGGCCAGCGCCACGCCCACAATCAGGCCAGCCGCATACAGCGCCAGAACTGGCTCAGCGCGGCGCGCCATCTCGTCCGGCGCTTTATTGCGCCCCAGGCAAATCAAAAACTCGACCTGGATATCGCCTGCCTCAACCTGGTTGGCCCATTCGCGAAAGGGGCGCATCTTTTCCACAGCCTCGATTGGACCCTGCAAAAAAGCGCTGCCCGGCACCATCACTTCCGCATAGTCCACCCCATGCGCCTTGAGCCGCTCAATGTGCCGCTTCAAGATGGGGTAATAAAATTCCAGGCTGCCATACAGCGGCTTGACGAAATCAAACCACCTCCAGAAACTAGGCAAGTCTTTGATCGGATAGGCTCGCTCAAACCCGGCCGGGTCAATCGGAAAAGCGGGAGTCTCCCGGCGAATGTCACGCACCATGGCCGGGGTCAGCACGCCATCCAGGTGACAGTGCAACTCTACTTTGCGCAGATCCGCCTCCAGGCAAGTCATAGGCTGAATTACGCCTCGACCAGCGCCAGGTAGGCTGCGTCGGCATGCAGCCGGGCAAGGTCCGAATCTTGCTTTGACCAGTTTATCAAATTGGGATTCAGTTTAAAGGCTTGTTCCAATTTAGCGAGGGCTTTGGCCTTGTCGCCGCTCAAAGCACAAAAGCACGCCAGGTTGTAGAGGGCATTGCCTTGTTGGGCGGGCGAATCGTCGAGCGCCACAAGCTCTTGAGCCGCTTGCTCTTGAATTTGAACAGCGTAATCCAAATCGCCGCGCTCAATATAGAACTGGGACAGATGCGCGAGGGGGTGCGTATGCCCGCTGCCGACAATTCCGCGCCACCCGGGCTGCGGCTGTGACTGCCAGGAGAATTGAAACGGTGCGGCGATCTCTTCTTCCGACGCGGCCCGCAGCCATTCCATCAACTGGGCGTGCCCGTGTTCCCATTCCGCCAGAATGTCTGCCCAGGGTGTATGGCGATAGCGCTCAAAATTCTCGGCATTGACCTCATTGAAATCCCGTGGGGGCGGCGCCGGCCTATGGGGGGCGGCCAGCGTTTGCAGCAGGTCCGCCTGGGATGCCAACAGATGGGCCATTACATCTTTTATCGCCCAGTGATCCACCGCGCCAACGGCGGATCGCTCGGCGTCGCTCAGGTTATTGACGAGTTTCCTTGTCTCACGGTATGCTTGCTCAATCAAATCAATTACTTGTTGTTTGGTCATCGAATGTTTCTCCTGAGGATAATTTTCGGGCAAGCCCATTGTGCGTTTGATGTGAAATGTCATTCTGAGAATCCATATCGCCTTGGCGCTCTGTTCAAGGCCAGAAACTTGG
>CAZYXV010000019.1:0-80696 GCA_964651475.1 uncultured Anaerolineae bacterium
CTATGTGCCCAATCGTCCCCACGTTCACGTGCGGCTTGGTGCGCTCAAAATGCTCTTTAGCCATAATACCTCCTGCAAAATATCGAATGTTCAGTACCCAATACCAGCTACCTCACCTGATATTGAGTATCCGGTATTCACCATCGCCCCCGCCCCAGGATCGCATCTGCGATGCCGGGCGGCACTTGATCGTAATGATCGAATTCCATCGTAAAGGTGCCGCGTCCCTGCGTCATCGAACGCAGTTCAGTAGCATACCCAAACATCTCTGCCAAAGGCACTTTGGCGTCAATGGCCTGGATACCGCCTGGCCGAGGGTTCATCCCTTCGATCACCGCCCGCCGGGCGGTGAGATTTCCCAGCACGTCCCCAGCGTATTCTTCGGGTATGACCGCTTCGACCTTCATCACCGGCTCTAGCAACACCGGCGACGCCTTGGCCACACCATCCTTCAACGCCATCGAACCCGCTACCTTGAAAGCCATCTCTGACGAATCTACCTCGTGCCAGCTTCCGTCCACCAGCCTCGCCCGGATATCTACCAGGGGATAGCCCGCCAGCACGCCCGATTCCATCGCCTCCCGCACGCCTTTTTCGACCCCCGGAATAAATTCCTTGGGAATCGCGCCGCTGCGAATTTCGTCCACGAACTCAAAGCCGCCGCCCTTGTCTCTGGGCTCGAGTTCGAGTACGACGTGACCGTACTGGCCGTGGCCTCCGGTCTGGCGGATATACTTGCCTTCGGTCCGCACCGGGCGGGTGATGGTTTCTCGATACGCCACGCGCGGGCGGCCCACGTTAGCCTGCACGCGAAATTCGCGCATCATCCGGTCCACCAACACTTCCAGGTGCAACTCGCCCATTCCCGCGATGAGCGTCTGGCCGCTGTTCTCGTCGGTGCGCACGCGGAACGTCGGGTCTTCTTCAGACAACTTTTTGAGCGCCTCGCTCATCTTGTCCTGGTCGGCGGCCGTCTTGGGCTCAATCGCCACGTGGATCACCGGCTCGGGGAACGCAATGTTTTCCAGAATGATTGGGGCCGACGGCGCGCACAAGGTATCGCCGGTAAAGCTGTTCTTTAGCCCCAGCGTTGCGCCAATATCGCCCGTGAACACCTCTTCCACGTCTTCGCGGCGGTCTGCGTACATGCGAATCACGCGCCCTACGCGCTCCTTTTTGGTGCTGGTAGCATTCAAGACCGAAGCGCCAACGTTCACCTTGCCGGAATACACTCGAAAATAAGCCAGCCGTCCCACGTAAGGATCGGTCACGATTTTGAACACCAGCGCTGCAAACGGCCCTTTCTCGTCTGCCTGGCGTGTTTCTTCCTTGCGGGTATACGGATTGGTGCCTACGATAGCCGGGACTTCTAACGGCGAAGGGAGATAGTCTACAATAGCATCTAGCAGCAACTGCACGCCCTTGTTTCGCAAACTCGTTCCGCACAGCACTGGAACCAGTTGATTGCTCAACGTAGCGCGGCGCAAAGCTTCTCGCAACTCGGTCAGCGAGATCGTTTCGCCTTCAAGGTATTTTAATGTTAACGTATCAT
This sequence comes from uncultured Anaerolineae bacterium, assembly GCA_964651475.1. Taxonomy (GTDB): domain Bacteria; phylum Chloroflexota; class Anaerolineae; order Fen-1058; family Fen-1058; genus JBGSMF01. The sequence continues at coordinate 1,553 of CAZYXV010000019.1, forward strand.
CCGTCTCTGCAATCCGCTCGACCAAAATCGAGCGAGCGGACTCGCAGGCGTGTTGCATATCGGGCGGGATATCGCCGAGTTCCATCCCTTCGCCCAGGTTGCCGCTCCACCGCACGGCGCGCATCTGAAACAGGTCTACCACTCCCTCGAACCCATCCTCTCGACCAATGGGCAACTGGATGGGAAGCGGCACAGCCTTCAAGCGATCCTGGATCATTTGAACCGTGTTATCAAAATCCGCTCCCACACGGTCCATCTTGTTCACAAAGCAGATGCGCGGAACGCGGTAACGGTCGGCCTGCCGCCAGACCGTCTCGCTTTGCGGCTCGACGCCCGCCACCGCGTCAAAGACCACCACGCCTCCATCCAGCACGCGGAGCGACCTTTGAACCTCGGCGGTGAAATCAATGTGGCCGGGCGTATCTATAATGTTAATCTGGCAGTCACGCCAAAAGCACGTGACCGCCGCGGCTGTGATCGTAATGCCGCGTTCGCGTTCCTGTTCCATCCAGTCGGTGACGGTCGTCCCCTCGTCAACGTTGCCCATGCGATGCGTCCGGCCGGTATAAAAAAGAACCCGCTCTGTCGTCGTCGTCTTTCCTGCATCTATGTGGGCAATGATGCCGATATTACGTATCCGTTCGAGCGGGATTGTCCTGGACATCGAAACAAACTCGAATCACCAGCTTACAGGCTGCCAACAGGCAACTGCGAACCGGATGAACAGGTGTAGGGTAACGAAGACGACTCTCTCGACGCGCCTATCACCGCATCAGAACATGTTACCAACGCAGGTGCGCAAAAGCACGGTTGGCTTCTGCCATCTTGTGCGTGTCCTCGCGACGCTTGATGGCCGATCCCTGGTTCTGGGCGGCGTCCATAAACTCTCCCGCCAGTTTTTCGGCCATAGACTTGCCAGGCCGGCTGCGGGCCGCCGCGAGCATCCAGCGCATGGCCAACGCCAGGCTGCGATCTTCGGGCACTTCCATCGGCACCTGGTACGTTGCGCCGCCCACGCGCCGGGGCTTGACCTCAATGATGGGCTTGGTGTTCTTGATGGCTTCTTCAAATACTTCTAGCGGATTGCGCTTGGTGCGCGCCTCGATCACTTTGAACGAATCGTACAATACGTGCAATGCCACGCTCTTTTTGCCGCCGCGCATCATGCGGTTGACAAACTCGTGGACCAAAACACTATTATAACGCACGTCCGGCGCGAGCTGGCGTTTCGTTATTCGTGCACGTCTCGACATATCATCACTCCTGCTTCTTCTTGGGCCGCTTGGCGCCGTACTTGGAACGGCCTTGCTGGCGCTTGTCCACGCCGGTCGTGTCCAGGCTGCCGCGGACGACGTGATACCGCACACCGGGCAAATCCTTGACGCGCCCGCCGCGCACCAGGACCACCGAGTGCTCTTGCAAATTGTGGCCCTCGCCCGGGATATAGGCCGTCACCTCGATGTTATTCGACAAGCGCACCCTGGCGATTTTGCGGAGCGCCGAGTTGGGCTTTTTGGGCGTCATAGTGCGAACGATAGTGCACACGCCCCGCTTCTGCGGGCTGCCCTTGCCGCGCCTCTCGCGCCGCTGCTTAAAGCTATTGTACGTGAACAGCAGGGCCGGCGACTTGCTCTTGCCCTTTTGAGCTTTTCTTCCCTTTCGAACCAGTTGATTAATAGTCGGCACGCTTTTCGACTCCTGTTTCCAGGCGCTTGTGACGCCTACTTTGCACGCGCCCGCCCGCGTTTACTAGTGCCTGCGGGCGGATTTTTATTCTGGATTAAGAAAGGCCACCAGACCTACAATGGCCTCCTCGATATTTACACTCGGTTGTGCATCCAAGACAGGGTATCAGGCTGCCCCAGAGCGGGCTGATTCTACCACGATTCTAGAGATTGTCAAGCACAACAAGTTACATGCCGGTATCGTCCGGCGCGCCAAAGCCCAACAATCCAAAACCGCCCAACTTGGGCAGGCGGGCCTTGTCTTCGTCCTTGCCAAAACGTGTCACCTCGCCCGTGTCCGAAATGGCCTCCACGGCCAGCCCCAGCGATTGCAGTTCTTTGACCAGCACGCGGAACGACGCGGGGATGCCCGGTTCTTCGATCTTTTCGCCCTTGACGATGGCCTCGTAAGTCTTGACGCGCCCCTGCACGTCGTCCGATTTGACCGTGAGCATTTCTTGCAGCGTATAGGCCGCGCCGTACGCTTCCAGCGCCCACACTTCCATTTCTCCAAAGCGCTGCCCGCCGAACTGCGCCTTGCCGCCCAACGGCTGCTGCGTCACCAGCGAGTACGGGCCGGTCGAGCGCGCGTGTACCTTGTCTTCCACCAGGTGCGCCAGCTTCATCATGAAAATCACGCCCACCGTGACGGGTTGGTCGAACGGCTCGCCCGTCTTGCCATCGTACAAAACCATCTTGCCCACCGTAGGCAGCGGCTCGAACAACTCGCGGCTCACCTCGTTGGCGCGCGCCTCTACCTGCTCGTCGCTCAAGCGGTCCACGTTGACGCCGCGCTCGCTCAACCACAAGCGCCAACACGCCATACACGCCTGCCGGTCGGCGGCCACGCGCGCCGGGTACGAGCGCCGCTCATCTTCAAACGACAGGAGTTGATCAGGGTCGTAGCCTTTTTCTGTGAGCCACTCGCGCAGCACCGTGCGGCGCGCATAGACCGGGTCGAGCGCAAGCTGCTCCAAGTTATAGCCCCGCCCATCCAGCCACTCGTACAAATAAAGCAAGCGCGCCTCGTCGTCGTCTTCCATCTCCTCTTGCGGATACTCTGTGTCTTTGATCCACTGCCAGGCGCGCACGGTCGCCTCGTCCCAGGCGCGGTCTATCATCCAGGCGCGCGCCAGCTCGGCTTCGATTTCTTCTTCGTCGGCGCCGTCGAACACTGGCGTGACGGCGCGGAATCCCAGGCGCAGCGCCGCCCACCCCAGGTGCGTTTCCAAGATCTGCCCGATATTCATGCGCCCGGGCACGCCGAGCGGATTCAAAATAATGTCTATAGGTGTGCCATCCGCCAGGAAAGGCATATCTTCAATCGGCACGACCTTGGAGACCACGCCCTTGTTGCCGTGGCGGCCAGCCATCTTGTCGCCTTCGGTCAGCTTGCGCTTTTGCGCCACGCTGACGCGCACCATCTTTTCGACCCCGGCCGGCAAATCCCGGTAATCTTCGCGCGTAAAGACCTTGACGTCTACCACCTTGCCGTGCTCGCCGTGCGGCAGCCGCAAGCTCGAATCTTTGACCTCGCGCGCCTTTTCGCCAAAGATCGCGCGCAGCAGCTTTTCTTCCGGCGACAGTTCCTTTTCGCCTTTGGGCGTGATCTTGCCGACGAGAATATCGTTCGGGCCTACCTCCGCGCCGATGCGAATGATGCCGCTTTCGTCCAGGTCTTTGAGCGCCTCGTCGCCCACGTTTGGAATATCGTGCGTCAGCTCTTCCGGCCCGAGCTTGGTATCGCGCGCTTCCACCTCGTGCTTTTCAATGTGGATCGAGGTAAAGCGATCCTCGCGCACCAGGCGTTCGCTGATCAGCACCGCGTCTTCGTAATTGCCGCCTTCCCACGGCATAAAGGCCACCAACACATTTTGCCCCAGGGCCAGCTCGCCGTTATTCGTGGACGAACTATCGGCCAGCACGTCGCCCGGCTTGATGCGTTGTCCTTTGCTGAGGATAGGGCGTTGATCAATACACGTGCTCTGGTTCGAGCGATTATACTTGCGCAGGCGATAAGTTTTCTTGCCCTTCTTGGTGCGCGCGATGATCTCGCGCCCGGTCACGCTGACCACGTCGCCCTCTTCTTCGGCCGTCACCACCTGGCCGCTGTCCAGCGCGGCCTGGTATTCCATGCCGGTGGCCACCACCGGCACTTCCGGCTGCAAGAGCGGCACCGCCTGGCGCTGCATGTTCGAGCCCATCAGCGCGCGGTTGGCGTCGTCGTGTTCCAGGAAGGGAATGAGCGCCGCCGAGATGCCCACGATCTGGCGCGGGGCGACGTCCATGAATTCCACGCGCTCGGGCGACTCGAACAAGAATTTTTCGTAAAAGCGCGTCGAGATGCGTCCCTCGGCAAACTCACCTACCTCGTTGAGATTCACGTTCGCCTGGGCGATAATGTGGCGGTCTTCTTCGTCCGCCGACATGTACACAATCTCGTCGGTGACAAACGGCCGCACTTTGATCTCTTTCAGGGCCAGCTTGGCAATCTGCCCCGCCAACTCGGGCGTGACCACGGTCCCGCTCTGGGCAACGCTGCGCCCGGCCTGCGTCGCCACGTCCTGGCGCAGCGTGTGCCCCACCAAAAGATCGGCTTGATTGGGCAACTCTTGCGCCACCTTGCGGTAGGGCGTTTCGATGAAACCGTACCCGTTCACCTTGCCATACGCCGCCAGGCGCCCAATCAACCCAATGTTGGGACCTTCGGGCGTCTCGATAGGGCAGATGCGGCCATAGTGGCTATAGTGCACGTCGCGCACGTCAAAGCCGGCGCGCTCGCGCCGCAGGCCGCCGGGGCCAAGCGCCGAAAGCGTGCGCTTGTGAGTCAACTCGGCCAGCGGGTTGGTTTGATCCATAAACTGGCTGAGCTGGCTGGAGCCAAAGAACTCGCGAATTGCCGCCACCACCGGGCGGATGTTGACCAGCGCCACGGGCGTCAGCGCCTCGTTTTCGCGGATGCTCATGCGCTCCTTGACCACGCGCTCCATACGCCGCAAACCGATGCGCATCTTGTTTTGGATCAACTCGCCTACCGTCTTGACGCGGCGATTGCCCAGGTGGTCAATATCGTCGGCCGTTTCCAGCCCATTGTTGATGCGAATCATGTGCTCGACCAGCCGGATGATGTCGTGTTTGGTGATGGTGCGGTGGCTGCGCGGCACGACGGCGTCCAGCGAGAGCCGCTGGTTGAGCTTGTAGCGCCCCACCCGTTCCAGGTCGTAGCGGCGCGGGTCGAACAACTGCGAGACCATGAACTCGACAGCGTTGTCCAGCGTGGGGGGATCGCCGGGGCGCATGCGCTTGTAAAATTCGATCAGCGCCTCTTGCGCCACCGAGCGCCCGCCGCGCTCTTCCAGGTTGCCTTCCTGGCGCAGCGTGGTGGCGATGTAGGGATGATCGGGGTTGGTATCTACGTGAGCAAACAGGTTGAGAATTTCTTCCGTGCTGCCCGTTTCCAAAATGGGCGGTATATCCGAAATCAGGATATTGCTCCGGCGCAGGTCGTCGTCGGTGACGGCGGCCATGGCGCGCAGCAACAGCGTGACGGGCACGGTGCGCTTGCGGTTAAACTTGATGGTGAGATAGTCCGTCTTGCGCGTCTCGAATTCCATCCACGCGCCGCGGTCGGGGATCAACTTGGCCTGGCTGAGCAGCCGCCCCGAGCTGGGGTCCTCGTCGGCGTCAAAATACACGCCCGGCGACCGGATGAGCTGGCTCACCACCACTCGCTCCGTCCCGTTGATGATGAACGTGCCCTTGTCCGTCATCCACGGAAAGTCGCCCATAAAGATATCCGACTCGATGCGCTCGCCGGTTTCCGTGTCCAACGCCACGCGGATGTAGAGCGGCTTGGCGTAAGACAAGTCGCGCTCCAGGCATTCTTCTTCGCTGTATTTAGGCTCTTCGAACCAGTAATCGAGATGGGGCGCGTCGAGCCGCGTGCACGGAAAGTGCAGCTTGATCGCCCCGTTAAAGCTTTCGATGGGCGAGATTTCGTCAAACAACTCGCGCAGCCCTTGCTCCACAAACCACTTGAACGAATCCAATTGAACTTCGATGAGAGACGGGAGTCTGAGGACATCCGAAATGCGGGCGTACGTTTTAACATTCACTCCATGCGTCATTCATTCACTCCTCAACGCTCAAACCGAGATACTGCGCCGCGCTTCCGGCGGCGCAAAACCAAGATAATTCCACACCACACATCAAACCTGGCATAGCAAAAGAAGATTATATAATCAAAATCAAATTCTGTCAAAAAGTGCCCCGCCCTACGAGAGCGATGGCTCAGATATTGTGAGACTCGTTCCGCCCGCAGTTGAACTGCGGGCGAACCAGAAAAAAAAGTCGGGCAGAGCGCTTCTGGCTCTGCCCGACCCGGTCTTGCCCAATCACGTTGTCGGGCGCGCAAGCGCACGGCAACCTGGATCAGGCGTTCTTCATCACAACCGGCAGGTATATCTTGTACTCTGTCGGCGGCGTGACCCCTTCTATCACGGTGAGGGTCTCCGCATAGTCGGCGTGGCCGACGTGGCCGGTTCCGATGCAGTTATCGGCATTGACCGTGACGGTAAAGGTGCCCGTCACCGCAAAGAGGTAAGACACCAGCGTGCCCGTGCCGATGCTGGTTCCGTCCACGTCCCAGGTGAGGACCGGCGAGGTGGCGTTGCTGGGCGTGTAGGTGGCGGTGAAGGTAACGGTGTCGCCCGCATAGATGGTGGCCGGCGTGTACTCGTACTTCACCCCAGTGACGGCGATGCACGGCGGCGGAGCTTCCTGGATGACGCAGGTCTTTTCTATCGAGTCCGTGCCGTACTTGTTGCTGATTTGCAGCGACACGGTGTAGGTGTCTGCGGCCACGTAGAGGTGAGACGGGTTCTCTGTAAAGGCCAACCCGCCATCGCCAAAGCTCCACAAGAACGCCGTAAAGGGCCGCGCGCCGGTGCTGGTGTTGGTAAAGTGTGACGTCTGCCCAATCACGTCCGGGCAAGAGCTGTCAAAGTCAGCCGTGGGCGGCTCGCCCACCACCACCACGTCGTCGGAGCATACGCTCAGGCCCCACGCGTTGGTCGCCGTCAGGTAGACGGTGTAGGTGTTGGCCGCCGTGTAGGCGTGAATGGGGTTCGTGGCCGTGCTGATTGCGCCGTCGCCAAAATCCCACTCGTAGCTGATCGGCTCCGAGCCGGTGCTCTGGTTGGTGAACTGGACCGGCTCGTTTTCGCCGGGCTGCGCCGGCGCGAACGTAAAGCCGCACGTCGGCGACACAACCACCATCACCGCGTGCTGCGCGCTATCCGTCTCGTAAGGGCTGGTCACCACCAGCGTCACCGTGTAGGCGCCAATGCCAGCGTAGGTGTACGCCGGATTCTGGAGCGCGCTGCCGCCCACGCCGTCGCCAAAGTCCCACTCGTATTCAAAAGGCCCGCTGCCGGTGGATTGATCCGTGAACTGCATCGGATCGCCCACGTACACCGGGCTGTTGCTGGTGAACGCGGCCACGAGCGGGTTCCAGGTGACATTGACCACCTGCTCCACGCTATCCGCCCCATACGTGCTGGTGACGTTGAGCGTAACGGTATAGTGCCCGCCCAGCGCGTAGGTGTAAGCCGGGTTCGTCGCGTGGCTGCTGCCCACGCCGTCGCCAAAGTCCCACGTATAGTACAGCACGCCCGAACCCCACGACTGGTTCGTAAATTGCATGGGCGTGCCCACCAACACCGGGCTGTTGCTGGTGAACGCGGCGTGCGGCGGTTCGGGCGCGGCCACCACGCTGATCGTGCCGGTCACCACGTCATAGCCGCAGATGTTGGTGACGGTGAGGACAATGTTGTACGTGTTGGCGGCGGCATAGCTGTGCGAGGCGGATGCGCCGCTCGCGCCGCTGCCATCGCCAAAATCCCACTCGTACGTCACACCCGCCGGCGTGCCTGAAACCAGCGTGCCGGTAAAGTTAACCGTCTCGCCCACCAGCGGCGTGAGCGGGTCAAACTCGAGCGCGCCTTGGGGCGGCTCGCAGGCGGGGCATTGCACCAGGCGCTCGCCTTCAAGCGCCATGTGCCAGACGCCGCCTTCGTTAGTGCGGCCAGAAACAAACCAGAACTCGTTGCCATCGCCATCGCCCTGCGCGCCATACAGGCAGCGCGGCAGGCTGGGCAACGTCATCCACTGCCCGGTGAGCGTGTCAAACGCCACCGCGTTGGTGCTGCACGTCCAGGTGGCGCCAGTGTCAATATCGCCGCCGTTAAAGGCCAGCAGGTAGCGGTCGTGCTTGACGCCGTCGCCATACGGCGCCCAACCCTGGAAGCCGCCATCCGGATCGGGCATGGCTGGCCCAAACGTCCAACTGTCAGTAGCCGGGTCATAGATTTCCAGGCTGTCGCGCATGATCTGCCCGCCGGTCCAGCCGCCGGCGACGTAGATATAATCGCCGATGGCAGCCGCCGCCGCTAAACCGCGCGTCTGGCTCATGGGCGCGCCCACTCGCCACGTATCGGAAGCAGGATTGTAGATATAGAGTGTATTGGTAAACTGCGCATTAGCGTCCAACCCTCCTATAACGTACAACTCGCCGTTATAGGCCACACCCGAAGCATAAGCCAGCCCGCCGCTGTAGGGCAGCGACGCGCCCAGCGACCACGTTTCGGCAACGGGATCATAGATTTGCAGCAGGTCCAGGCGCGGGCCGGGAGCGTTGGGGGCGACCGTGCTGACGTTGCCGCCGGGTATATAGATCTTGTCGCCGATGGTCACGGCATCCATGCCATAGGTGCCGCTGAGCATGACGGTCGTCGTCGTCCAGGAATCGGCTGCGATATCGTAGCGGTTGACCTGGTCAATCCACGTCCACCAACCGGTTTCGCCGCCGAACTGGTACAGGGCGTCATCGTAGTAAGCCACGGCGTGGTAGCGCGTGCCTCGCAGCGTCGGCGTTATGGATTCCCATCCCATGGCAAGATCATAGGATGTGGTATCTAATAACGCCAAATCGTTCAGGCCGCTGCCCTGCGCGGCCGCCGTGATGGTCACCACATCCGTATCACCTCCCGTCAGCCACGGCACCTCGACGGTGACCGTGACCACGCCCGAAGCGCCGGGATCGAGCGCCAGTTGGTCGGGATTGACGGTGGTGGGCCAGGCGTTGCCGGCCAGGGTGATATCAAGCACGTCGGCCGCGTCGTTGTTATTGGCAACAGTCAACGGATAGTCTATTGTGCCGCCCTGGCAGACGCTGCCGCTCTGGTCGGGGTCAATGGACACGGAGGGGCAGGGATACCAGGGGGGAACACCCAGCATCACATCGTCCAGGTAAAAATTATCGCCGTCGTCGTTTTCCATGACGAACGCCACATAGATATCCTGGCCGATGTAGGCGCTCAGGTCCACTGTAAAGTTCTGGTAAACGTCATAGATAAAGTCGGTTTCGTAATAGGTGGCGACGGTGATAAAGTCGGCGTGGGTGGTTTGTGACCCTGTCGAAACTCGCACGGTGTAGATGTTGCCATAGTCGGAGCTATACCCATCGCGGGCGTAAAAAGATAGCAGGCTGGCGCCCGCCTCGAGGCGCACCTGCGGCGTGACCAGCCAGTCTTCGGCCGTCCCGCCGGTTACGTCCTCGTAACGGACATAAGCGTGGGCCGCGCCAGTGTTGGGAGCCAAAGTTGAGCGCACCCAGTTCTGGCCCGTTCCCAATCCATTTTCGCCGATAAAGCTCGCCCAGCCGGCCGGCGGGAACGCGGCGCCTTCAAACCCTTCAGCCAGCATTGGCGCCGCATAAACCGGCCTGACCGGCGGCGATTCAACCGTCACCGCATCGGGCGCCAGGCTATCGCTAATGTCTGCCGAGTTGACAAAGGGCGCGCCGCACACCAGCGCGTCCGTGGCCGTGGCGACGATGGTGATGGTGACGTCCAGGCCGGCGGCGAGCGGGTTGGCGGCGTCCGTGGTCCATTCGACAACATCGCCGCCGACGCTATAGCTGAGCGCGCCGCGCCCGGCCGGCGCCATCGAGGCGCCCGCCACCAGCAGCCCGGCCGGCAGTTGATCGTGCATCAAGCCGGCAGTGGAAGTATAGTCGCCGCTGTTGGTGATATAGATGGTATAGGCTAGCAGCTCGCCCATGACCACCTCGCCGCGATCAACATCTTTCCACGAGCCGCCAAAGCCCACAGCAGGCGTCCGATTGACGACATCCATCGTCACCGCCGCGCTTGTGAGCGGGTCGCTGATGACGGCCGTGTTGGTGACGAGTTCGCCCATTCCGGCGGTGACGGTCACCTGGAAAGTGACAGTCACGCTCTCCCCAACGGTGACGAGGCCGGTCCACTGGATGCCCGCGCTATCGTCGAGGATACCATAGCCCGCGGGATCCACCGCCGCCGTGCCTGGGATATAGCCCGCGCCGGCGGGGATGGGGTCCGTCAGCGTGGCCGTGCCAGATAGATTACCGCTGTTGCTGATGACGATGGTGTACGTGAGCGTATCGCCGGGCAGCACGGTGCCGGCCGGGTCAACCGTCTTGGTCGAGCCATCGTAGACCGGCGCCGGCTCAACAACTGCTACATCGTCAATATACCACTCGTCAGCCCAGTCGCCCTCATACCGGAAAGCCAGGCAGACGCGCTGACCTGCGTAGGCGCTCAAGTCAACACTTTTTTCTTCCCAGGTATAGCCTGTGCCAACGCCCAATTCAACCACCTCAGCAAATTGGCCATCGTTAGGGTCGCAACTCCCTGTGGAGGCCCAGATGCCGTGGTATTCATAATAACTAGCATAGGTTTGATACTGCCAGAAGACGAGCGCGTTACTGACAGTTGGGGTAACAACTGGCATTACCAGCCAGGCGATGGCTGATGTAGCCAAATCGTCATCATTGTGGTAAGCGGAGTGAGTAGGGGAGTGCGCATACGAAGTGTTCCACACCCAACCGGGGTCAGAAGCATCGCCGGTTTCGTAGAGGGCCCAACCGGTCGGTGGGAATGTGCCCTCAAAATCCTCCGGTCCGAAAACATTTGCCAGAATGCCGTTGGGCGATTCGGTTGGCAAAGCTTTTGAAACCGGCGCTGCCGCCTCAGGCTGTTTTTCAGTTTTTGCACCGGGCGCTCGCTCGCTCGTGCCGGTTTCCGTCTTGGCAGGCGGTTGAGGTGGGGCCGCCGCGGCCGGCAATACGAGCAGGCCGGCGAGCAACAGCAAGGTCAAAGCGACAGTCGTAATAGTTGCGATCTTTTTCATGATTCTCCTCGCTATGTGTGTTTGATGTGAGGGGTGACATCATTTCACATCAAACGTTATGTGTTTAAATAATGCTGATGAGATTAAGATTATGGTTAGGTTAATTAAACAACAAGAGGATTGCACATTCGTTTATTCACGCGACAAACGTATAAGAACCACCTCCTTCCAACAACCTGTTTGGGCCGGCACCCCTATGCCAGTCTCAACAGTCTCCGTATCCGTAGGAGCGCCTTCCCTGTCTAGCGCCAGGCAGGCGCGTTGGTGACCTCCAGGCGCGACCGTCGCGCCCAGCCAGGCCGACAAAGCAATCTCGGTTCTGCAGCGTGGAGATTGCTTCGACCCTGCGGGTCTCGCAATGACGCCCACACTGCGCAAAAGAGCCAATCGTGAAACTCGAGGCAAGCGATTTTTTGCAAGCGTCCGCGTCTTGCATGCGCGGTCAAGGCTTGAATTGCCGCACCTGGGAGATAGTCCATTCGAGAGTCAATAGCAGCCCGTAAAGTATAACGGAAAACAGGCCGTTTGGATATGGCCTATGGATAATTCATGAGCAGCGCCGGGAGATACACGCGCGCCCGCGCCGCAAAGAGCGTGATGTGAGCGGCATTGTTGCCAAGGTTCTGGTCCGATTTGGCGTCCATGGGCGCGCTGACCTGGATGGTGTACACGCCCGGCGTTGTGATGAGCAGCGTGCTGGTAAGCCTGGCCGACGCGCCCGGATCGAGCGCAGGCGATGGGATCGTTTGACTCAGGTACAACGTTCCCGCCGCGTAGGTGACGCTGGATTCGACCAGGCCGGGCGAGGCTGGCCAATTCCCCTCGTTGCTCAACGTGATCGTGATGGTGGCCGTGCTCGGCGCGCCCAGCAAAAACGTGGAAGGGACGCTGGCCGCCAGCGATGCGATGGCCAGGTCGGGCATCCAGCCAATGCGATAATCCAGGTGCTGGACGGTGCGCCGGGCATGGCTGATGGTCTGGCTGGGGTCGAGATCAAAGGTCAGCGTATACATCAGGCCGGGCGTCAATACCCAGCTGGCGTTTATTTGCGGTTGGGTTCCGCCGTAGCGCGTGAGCACCTGCCCTGCCGTCACGGCGCGGCTGGCATAGAGCTGGCCCGAAGCGTAATCGCGCTGCGACAGGCGCGCCGGCACAGCCGGTTCGGAGCGCGTGCCGTGATTATCCACCTGCACCGCCAGCGAGGCGGTGAACGGCGCCGCGCCCCACAAGGGCATGGACGGCGTGGCCAGCGGCGCGGGGTACACGTCCGCGTAAAGCGTCCAGTTCTGGGCGGAAAGTTGCGCCATCGCCCCGCCGGCCGGCGTGAGCGATCCGTCAGGATACCCCGACACACCATAAAAAACCAGGTCGCCGCCGTAATAGGAATCGTACAACGAGTACCAGGCCCACAACTGCACCAGCCGGTTGCCGTCGGCGGGGTAGCCAATCAACTCGTCGGTGGCCGTCATAAAGTGCGTAAAGCAGCCCACCAGGTAATCGTGGCTAACCTGGCGCGTAAAGCGCAGGCCGTCCATGACGTACGAGCCGTCGTCGGGCACCAATTGCCCAAATTCGGTGATGATGAGAGGCTTGTCGCGCTCGCCGCGCTCGGCCATCCACTGGCGCATGGCGCGCAGGTTTTGCGCCAAGATGCCCAGGTCCACCATCTGCGCCCAGTTGTAGGTCCACCCCACGCTGCTGCTGGCGTCGGGCGGCACGCCCGCGCCCGAAAAGCCGGCGCGCTCCTGAAAAGCGTACAGGTGAATGTTCCACACATCCGTCGGCAGGCGCTCGCCGTACAATTGCTCGTAACGGTTCAGCACCTTGTCCAGGTATTCCAATCGCAGCGGCGAAGGCTGGACGATGGCGCCGATGGCGACCCGCGCCGTGGGATCGTGCGCCTTGATGAAGGTGTAAAACTCGTGATACAGTTCGGCGTACAGGTTCGGCATGATGGGGCTGCAATTATAAATCGAATCCGGCTCGTTTCCGATCAGCCACAGCGCGCCGGGATTGGCGCGCAGGTTGTTGATCAGCGCCGTGCCGGTGATGGACTCTTGCACCTGGCTGCGCGTCGAGGCCGGGATTTTGCTGGTGCTGCAATTATTCGTGTTGACCTTGAAGCTGATCGTGCGGGCGTATTCGGCGCCGTCGGGGTGATAGGGAGTGGAGCTGCTCCCCCAATCCACGTACCAACCCACTTTAAGCGCTGGGCTGTATACATAGCTCGACAGCGGCGGGCGCACGCCCATCCCCATCCGGTCGCTTTCGGAAGGATAAGGCGGGAAGAAAAAATCGCCGCTGGCATACGACTTGTACGCCAGCGCAGTCTCTTGCTCCGAGGCGCTCGACCACGCGGCGATCAACAACACCGCCAGCGCCGGAAGCACGGCCAGAACCAATCGCTTGAACCTCATTCTCCTCGTACTCCTAACTTGTTTTGTAACTGCTCGGCCCGCCGTCCCCGGCGCGGCGAGCGAGGCTGGTAGTTACCCTGTTTTGAGCACCAGCGGCAAAAAGACATACCGCGACGTGTCAATCACGGTCACGTCGGCGACGGCGATAAAGACGCTCGGGCTGACTTGGGAGGTCGCCGTGATCACAGTCCACTCTACCACTCCATCGGCAGCGTCCGCCGGCGCGGTCAGGCTGAGCTGGACGGTAGCCGTCAGTCCCGCGCCTAACTGCACGGGCAGGCGCAGCGTGCCAGTAGAATAAGCGCCGCCCAACAACGTCACCGGCCAGCGCCGCAGCGAAGCCGCCTCCAGGATAAACGTGCCAGACGTGCTGCCCGTGTTGGTGATCACGTGTTGGTACGTCACGGCGCCGCCGGGCCGCGCCGGCTGGCTGTAGCCGGGCGACAGGTCCACGTCAACCGCCGGCGTGTTCACGATGCGGCTTATCAACAATCCCAGCGCCGCCTCTACCTCGGCCGAGGTGAAATTGCAATGCCCGTAGCGCGCGCCCGGCGGGAAATTGTCGTGGCGATGTGCCCGCCCCTGCGCGGCTACTTTGGCCTGGTAAAGCGGCTCGTGCCAATACGGCACAATCTCGTCGAGCGTGGTGTGCAGCGTGACCAGCGGCGCGCGGAGCTGGCCGCTGGTTTGATAATCGGCCTCCAGCGCGTCGAGCGCGGCCGGGTCGGCGCTGAAACGCTGCGCGCCGGCGTTGAGCGCGTCGTCGTCGGCCGAGCCGGCATACACGCGGGATTGGTTATCGAATGGCTGGCCGCCCAACTTGGCCACGGCGTCGTTCGTCGCGAAAACATTGTACCACAGCACGGTGCGGATGGTATTCGAGATCGTCTCGGTGTCGGTGGGGACGTAGGCCGCGCCTGTGACGTTCAAAAGCTGCGTGACGCTGACGGCGTTGGCCGGCTCCAAAATCGCGGGCAAGATTGTCGTCTGGTAGTGCGCATCCCAATTTTCCCTCAGCGTCTGCGGGATGGAAATGGGGCTGCCCGGCATGAGGCCGGGGAAAAAGTAATCAAAGACGACGCGGAAATCGCCCACGTAATCAATCTGCTTGCGAAAATCGCCCACCGGCCCGCACGTGGCCAGGCCGCCGTCGAACACACCCGGATATTGCTCCACAGACAGCGCGGTGATCAACCCGCCTTCCGACGCTCCCACCAGGTAAACGCGCCTGAGCTGTGGATGCAACTGCCTGAAAATATCCACCAGGTCCACCAGGTCGGCCATGCCGGGGCGGATGGCCAGTCCGTTGACGCTGTAGCTGGTGGTGGCAAACGCCAGCCCCAACAAATTCACCCGGTCGGGGATGGACGTGCCATCGGGCAGCACGAGCTGCTCTTCGGGGATGCGAATGTCCTCGTCGGGAGACATGTAGCCGTGGGCAAAGACCACCAGGTCATTCCCCCAGATAAAGGGCATGCAGATGCGATACAGCGCGCCGCTGTCTTGCTCCCCGTCTATGCACGCCATGGGCTGGTCGGGTGAAAGGGGCTCTATCGCCGGTTCCACCGCCGGGTCCACCGCCTCGTCCGCATAAGCAGGGGCCGCCGGCAGCCACACGGCCAGGCCCAGCAAGGCAAGCGCGCCAGCAAGCCGAATCATCCAAAAAGAACATCGAGTCAATTGAAACATCTTGACCTCCCAGAAACCGGGTTTTTCCCAAAAACCCGGTTTCTATTAACCGTCACCTTTACTCATTTCTCACAATGACGGGCAAAAATATCGTGTACGGTCGAGCCGCCACTTGAATACGAGTCACGCAAGTCGCCGCCTCCACCGGGCGCGCAAAATCATTGTGCGTGAGCGTGGCCGTGACGCTCAAAGACGCGCCGGGCGACACAGTTATACTGGCAATCAGCGTAAAAGTCAACTTGCCGCCGCCCTCGATCTCGCCCGACCATTCGTAAGTGGGAAAGGCCAGCGTGCCTTGCGGCGCCCAACTGGCCGAAACGTAACCCTGGCGCGCATCGAGCGTGTAGGTGAACCAGCGCGTTTGCGGCAGCGCGCCGTCGTTGTTCAAGATCAAGGTATACGTGATCAGATGCGCGCCGGGCGCGCTGATCAGGGTGGGCGCGCACGTTGACACAAAAGGGTGTTCGCCGAGCACGGCCCGGTACGCATTGACCCGCCCCCAACCGGTATAGTCATCCACCCCTGGCTCGCCCACGTCGTCGGCGGCGCCGAGCAAGGTAGAGATTACGTCACTGGCCGCAAGATCGGGCTGGCGCGACCAGACCAGCGCCGCCGCGCCCGACACGTGCGGCGCGGCCATCGAGGTGCCCGATTTGGTAAAGTAATTGCCCCGATACCACGTACTGTAAATATCCGCCCCCGGCGCGGCCATGTCCACCTGCGGGCCGTAATTGGAAAAAGAAGCGCGCCGGTCTTGCGCGTCGGTAGCGGCCACGGCTAGCACCGGCTCGTAGGCTGCCGGGTAAAACACCGCGCCGCCGGTGTTGCCCGCAGAGGCTATCACCAGCGCGCCGCGCCCGCGCGCGTAATCCACCGCCGCGCGCAGCGTTTGCGAGTCTTGCAGCCCCCCCAGGCTCAAATTGATGATGCGCGCGCCGCTATCGGCGGCGTATACTATGCCGGCGGCAATATCGCTATACCAGCCATCGCCGTATTGATCGAGCACCTTGACCGGCAAAATCCGCGCGCCCCAGGCAATGCCGGCGATGCCCCGCCCGTTATTCGTGGCCGCGGCGGCGATGCCGGCCACGTGTGTGCCGTGGCCATAGTCGTCGCGCACGTCGGCGTTTTCGGCCGGCGCGTATCCGCCATTATACCAGGAGTGAAAAAAATGCCAGCCGCGCACGTCATCTATTTTCCCGTTGCCGTCGTCGTCCACCTGGTTGCCGGGAATTTCGCCCGGATTGGCCCATA
Organism: uncultured Anaerolineae bacterium; assembly: GCA_964651475.1. GTDB lineage: Bacteria > Chloroflexota > Anaerolineae > Fen-1058 > Fen-1058 > JBGSMF01. The sequence continues at coordinate 17,868 of CAZYXV010000019.1, forward strand.
GCTTGGCCGCCAGGTCTTCGTGTTCCAGGCAAACGCCGGAATCTATCACGGCGATCACCACATCGGGCGTCCCAGTCACCACGTTCCACGCGGCGGGCGCGCCGATCCTGGCCGGCCCCCACTGGTTGGCCCAACCCGGATCGTTCGGAATGACGAATGACGAGTGACGAATGACGCCCGGCAAATGGCGAACGTCAAACGCCAAACGCCGGGCGTCAAATGCCAGGTCACGTCGAATGTCTGTGGAATGAGCGGCATAGTCCAGTTCGGCCCACGCCACGCGCGGGTCGCCGCGCAGCGCTTCTAGCAGCGCGCACTCCTGGCCGGCCGGCGCGCGCACCGTCCACACGTCCAGCCCCGGCAGCCTGGATAGCGCCTGCGCCCCGGCCACTTCGTCGAGGCCGGAGCCGGTATCGCGCAGGCTTGCCAGCACAATGCCCGGCGCATAGCCGCCGGCGCAATCGGGAGCGGCCGGCAGCTCGCGCGGCGATAGCCCCACAAGGACCAACGCCAGCCCCATCAACGCCATCAACTCGATTGGGCGCAAAAGCCTTCCCTTCGTGTTCTTGGTGTCCTTTGTGGTTAACAAGATACCTGCCTGAATAGTTACTCGTACTCTTTATTGAAAAGGGTGTGACCAAAATCGGTGGGTCGCCTACGTAGGGGCAGGGCTTGCCCCTGCCCAATGCGGGCAACCGCAAGGGTTGCCCCTACGCCTCAACCAGAATTGGTCACACCCTATTGAAAAAGCCACCGGGGTTGCCCCCAGTGGCTTTTCCGTTGTCAGGGAACCTGCCGGGTCTAGCAGGTCGTCAGAGCGGGCTGGCATTGGGATGCCAGCCTGCTCTCCGACAGGCTGCTAGTTGTTCTTCATAATGATGGGCAGGTAGATCATGTAACCCGTCGGGGTGACCTCTTCCACCCACGTCTCGGTCATGTCGGTGTTATCGGTGAAATCCATGTCCCAGTCGCTTGTAGTGATTTCGATATGGTTGGTTACCGTCATGCCAGAGACGGTGATGGTGATTGGCACGTACACCGTGAACACGTCACCCACATCCAACGTGCCAGAAATGGGCCACGCGTGCTGCCAAACAGCAGTGCCGCTCGCCACGACCGTGTCGGTGATCATCACGTCGTGGGCGGGCGCGTAACCATTGTTGCCATAGTTGACGGTAAAGGTCACAACGTCGCCCAGTTCGGCTGTGGCGGGACCTGACTTGGTTACCCACACGTCAGGGTGTAGCCCAACGTACGTGACCAACTCGTCAGTGGTCCGACCCATAGCGGCATCCTCGTGCGCAAAGTGGGTAATGAGGGCCACAGGCGGGTCACCCAGTCCAACCGTGACGCTGGCCACCAGTGTGTACATCACCCCACCCGGAGGCACGTCGCCTTCCCACTCGAGTATGGGCAGGTGCGCCGTGCCGCCCGTCCAGTCGTGCGAAACGTAGGTCAGGGCCGGGTCGAGCGTGAACGAGAAATAGTGTGTCTGGGTCAATGCGCCAGCATTCATCAAATCCAACGTATAGGTGATCATGTGCGTGCCTGGCATGCTGATGTTAAGAGGCGTCACACTAACCTCGTACAGCCCCGGGTTAGACACGTGCACCAAGGCCCAGGTGTGATCGGCGCCTTCTTCGAGCAACTCGACGTGCCAGCCGTACTGGACGCCATAGTCGCCCGGATTGCCGGTGCCGCCATAGTAGCCCAGACCCGTGTTCGCGTTATACCAGTAGCAGCCCAAGCGTCCGGTGTTAGTGGAGGCGCAATCGAAGCGGAACTCGCTATCTGGGCTATTGCTGACTCCATCGTATCCGGGCGCGTTGAGCGGGTAGGACGCTTTGGCCGGAATGACCACGCTGGCGTCCCACTGCTTGGTGACCCACTTGTAAGAAGGCGGGACATAGCCCGGGCCGCGGCTGACGTACTCTGCGCCGGGATAGTAACCCAGCGCGTCGTTAAACTCGCTCACCGCAGGCCGCCCCTCAAAGTGGTTCGTAAAGAGTGTGGTCGTGAAGGGGAACGCATAGACTGTTGTATAGGTAAAGTCTACGGTATCTTGCAGCGTGAACGGCGCGTCGCGCATCTGCCCGCGCGAGGTCACGTTGCCGCCCTCGTTATCGTAACCGGCGGCGACCATGTCCGGCTCGCGGTATGGCTCGGGGTGCGCGTCAACCACCAGCGTGTTGCCCTTGGGGCCCCAGCTCGGCCACTCGGCCAGGTAGTTAAAGATTTCGGTGTCGCTCTTGCTGTTGTTGTTGTACCACACCAGCATGCCGGTGTTGGCCGGGCCAAAGCGCCAGCGATCCTCGCCCAGCGCGCTGTCGTAGCCGCCGTTTTCGTTCACGTTGCGCCACTGGACATAATAGTTGTGAGTAAAGCCAGTTGTGCCGTCGCTGCGAACCCATGGATCAGCATAAACCCAGTTGGCGTCGCCCGCCTCGGCGTTGTCGGCAAAAATTGTCGTCGCGCCATCCATCACGGCTACGTTATCCACAAACGCGCCCGTGTAGGTAGTGGCCCAGTCGGTCATGAACCAAAAGCGCAGCAAGATGTTTTGGCCGGCGTAGGCGGCCAGGTCAAACGTCTGCGCTTCAGGATCGGGCCAGTTAGCATTGTAGCCGTAAAAGCCTCCCAGGCCGGCGCCGCACAAGTCATCCGGGAAGCCATAGTTCCCGCCGATCCAGCCCGGATCGTGGTCGCATTGGGTATTGGCGTTGGTGAGCGTGTCCCACGTGGTTCCGCCATCGTCCGACGCCTGAATCCACAAGAAATCCCACTCGTCTTCAATCTCATAGACCAGGTCAAAGGACAGCGTGGCGCCGCCAGCGGGAATGGCGATGGGATTGGCCGTCGTCATCATGGCATTCGCCTGGTCCAACTTGCCGCCCCACCAGTAATAGTCGCCCTGCCAAACCGGCACGGCCATGGGAATGACCGCATCGGGCAACTCGATCTTGGCGCCGCGATAGGTGCGGGACGGGTCGGGCGAGGTGTTGGTAGAATAGTAGCTGGCCTGCCCCAGATAGAACGTGTACTCTCGGGTCGTGTCTGTGATGACGAGCGGTTCGAGCCAGCCCCACAGATCCAGATGCGTGGGATCAACCGCCGGCGGCTCAAAGCCGATGGGGAAGCCCGTCCAGTCATCGGACATCAACGACCAAAAGCCGGTCGAGGTTTGGCCTTCGCCGTAAGCGTACAGATCCCACGCGCCCAGGTTATGGCCATATTCGTGCGCGAACACGCCAATGCCGCCGTTTTCGGGCATCATGATGTATGGGCCGGCGGCCACGTCTTGCGTCACCGAGTAAGGCGGGGTGACGGCCGACGAGTGCGACCAGACCGCCGCTTCGCCGTAGAACGCTTCAGGCACGGGCGTGGTGCGGGTAGGATCGTCGGGATCGGTTGGGTCGCGGTTCAACAGCGCGGTGCCGTCTTCCTCCCCATAACCGGCGTGGACGATCCACAGGCGGTTAATGATGCCGTCGCCGTCCAGGTCATAGTTGGCCCAGCTAAAGTTGGGGATAGTATTGCTGATGGCATTGACGGCATCCAAGGCATCCCGAACCAGAGTTTTGGTTGAGCCTGCATTGGGCATGTCGCCGTCGGCTCCCGCGCCGCTGCTCAAGCCTGAGCGATTGCCAGGGCAGCTATCAGCGCCGTACCACCAGGTCGAGTGCGGCACTTTCAACCAGCCGATCACATCGCCGGTGATGGTATATACGCCGCTCGACAGGTCGCTATAGTAATCGGTCACCGATTGGCCAATAAAGCTTTCGTAGATGGGTGTGTCGTCTTGCATCGTGTAGCTGATCGCCACGCCGTTGCCGAACATAAAGTTATCGAACCACTGCGGGTCAAAGTCATCGGTCCAGATGCTCTGGCCAGAGCGATCATCCAGCGCGCGCGGCCGCTCGATCATGTTGTGCAGCGGGCCGGTGTAGGTGAAGGTTGTGGTTTGGGTGATGATGTTGGAACAGTCGCCGGTGGTGCCGGTGTATTCGTTCTCGTCGGCAATGCCTAGTGGATCCCAGGCATCGCCAGGATTCCAGGTGACCACGTCTGTGCCATCGAACTCGACCAGGATCACCAGCACGCGGTCGGTGCCGCTCTGGGCCAGCGCCGCCGCTTCGGCCGTCTGTCCGGCTTCCAGCAAACGCTGGCGCTCGCGCATGCGCAAATAATCCTTTACATTCGGCTGGTCAATCGGCTTGACCTTTTGAGTACCCGGCACGACGTCGGCCGGTTTAACGATCACTTCGTCCCCCGGCGCGGGCGGATTGGCCCCCACCGGCAGGACCGTCAATATGCTGCTGAGCAATACGACAATCGTCAATACGTTAAATAACCTGCGTTGCATTCTTATGTCCTCCTGAAGACTAGAAAATGGGTTAATACGCCATTGCCCTTTACACGCTTGTCACGTTTCCGCCAACCACCTCCTTTCGTTCACGTTAGCCTGAAAAGTCAACGACCTCGAGAAACTGCACCAGCCTGTCTTGCCGGGCCTTGGCAAGCAAGCCAGCGCCGCTCTTTTAGGGGCGTGGAAAAAATAAACTGTCCCAAAATTCCCGTAGGAGCGCCCTTTGGGCGCGATAGTCGCGCCTGCCCGCCTGGCGGCCAGACAGGAAAGGCGCTCCTACGTGGCGACATTGGGACAATTATTTTCTTCCGCATCCCTTAACCGCCTCGACTGACCTTCCAGGATCCCGCGGATGAGTCGTAGCGCATGGAAAAAGTCCAGTCCACGGGTTCTTGAATCTCGTTCGCCTGGTGCCAGCTTTTGGAACCAATGTCAAAAGCCCAAAAGAGGCCGCTCTGTATGTGCACCTTCAAGGTACACTCTACATCCGACGCGCAGCCGCTCACCTCTACGGTGTACTGCGCCTTTTCAATAAACCCCGGCGCGCTCATGGCGCCGGGCGCGAACATTTGCCCGACCGATTGCAATTGCGCCGCCAGTCCCTCGTCCGTGTAAAAACGATTGAATTGTTCGACCCACCATCCCTTCTCATCGGGCCGGCCGCTCGCGCTGACTGATTCGTAGCTATTGATCGCGCGGAACATTTCTTCCCAATCCGCAATGATGGCCTGGCTGAGCTCCTCGGATGGTTTGTACGGCGTGGCCGTAACTGCCCCTCCAACTCCAGCCGTTGCCCTGGCCCGGGCCGTGGCCGCCAGCACCGGCGACATTCGCCGCGTGGCAGTGGGTGTGGGAAGCGGCGCAGACGTATGGATCACTGCGGCGGGCGCCACGGCGATGGTCGGCGTTGCGGCGGCCGGCGTCACGCTGGCCGGCGCGTTACAGGCCGAAAGCGCGAGCGAGCCTATTGAAACTATAATGACAAATAACATTCCCCCAGGAATAGCCCTGTGGCATTTTGGCAATTGGCACATTCTCATCAGAATAACAAGCTGGTTTTTTGCGAGATAAAACAAATACGCCGGCGCCCGGATTGGGAGCCTAAACCGTTTTGAGGAAACGAAACGGTTGGCAGGCCGCCCGTATCATCTCAAAATGTAGGGGCGACTCTTGCGGTCGCCCATATGAGGGCAGGGGCAAGCCCTGCCACTACCCCGGATTATTGAGAAGATACGGCCACCCTTTATCATGCCATATTCCAAAAGAATTGTCAATGGCTCACCTTGGCATCTGCTCTATCCTGGCACACAGCAGTTGTCAAGGCAACGACCATGTGCTATAGTGTATAGAAATCGCCAGCTTGCTGTACCGGATTGGTTTTTGTCTACTCAGTATAACGGGAAAAAAGCGGGCCGGATACGGCCTGAAACGTAATAAGGAGGAACCCATGTTTTGCCCAAAATGCGCCCATCCTAACCCGTCCGATGCTACAACGTGCCACAAGTGCAAGCACGATATCCACGACGCGCGCGACCGCGTGTTCATCGGCCGCGAATTTATCTTTGTGCAGGCCGACGAGCGCCGCCCCGTCGCGCTCAAGGTAGACGGCGCCGTACAAACGTATCGCGCCGCCGCCATCCTTTCACGGCACCAGCACGCGGTCAGTTTTGGCGACGCGCCCCCTGCAAGCAAAAAGCAGCGCGAAAGGTGGCCCTTGCCCGATCAACCCCAACTGCCTCTGCCATCGCTCAAGCTGCTGACCGTCGTCAGCGACCGCAAGATTTACAAGCCCAGCACCGAAGCGCACCTGTTCATCGTCGCGCCGGACGCGGCGGAAAAACAAGCCGCGCTCGAAATCAAGCTGGCGGGGCAAAAGGTGTACGAAGCCAGCGTGGCGCTCAACCGGGATGGCCTGGCGCTGCACTGTTATCCGGATCTAAAAGAAGGCGAATACACGGCGCACGTCACGCTGCCCGGCGGGCAGGCCGAGTGTTCGTTCAGCGTGGCCGAGTTCACGCTTTCTCCGCTAATCGCTACGCTGGAAAAGCACGAATACGCCAAAAAGCGCCTCACCTTCACGCTCAAGCTGCTCTTGCTGTCTGCGCCTTACTCTGGCGAGGTCGAGCTTGGCTTGCAGTGCCAGGTGTGCGGCGAGCGCGTGGTGGCCACGCAAAAAGTCAAGGCCCAGGAGGGCGTGGCGCGCGGCGACTTTGACCTTTCGGGGCACGGCGGGCCGTTCCACGTGCAAATCACCACGCCCGACGGCAACACGGCGCTGGTGTCGTTCCCCGGCACAGGCGCCGTCGAGCGCGAGCACATCAAGATTAACCGATTGGGTCAAGAGTACGAGGCAGGGTTATTGCCGTGGGAAGGCGCCGAGCCTGTGCGCGGATTTTACATCGGCCCCGGCGCGATGAACGTGACGCCGCTGACGCTGGAAAGCGTCCACGCTGAAAGCGGCAAGTTAAAAGCGGCAAGCGACATATCATCGGCGCAGGTGGTATCGTTCAATCCGCGCGCTCTGACGGTCACGCTGGACGAGGTAAAGAGTCTCAAGCGCGGCGACACAATCGAGTTTGCCGTAGACGCGCCATACACACTGTTCACCGTCGGCGCGTTCACCAAAGACAAGCCATTTGAAGGCTGGGGTATCGTCGTCAAACCAGTGGCGTTCGAGGCCGCGCTGACCGCGCCCCCAACGGCCCAACCCGGCCAAGAGATTGGGATTCAAATTTCCGAGTCTGGCGCTGGCGCGTTTTGCCTGCTGCTCGTTTACGACGCCCGGCTGGAACACGAAAGCCCCACGCCCAAGCTGGCCAGGCGCATTTACGAAAGCGTGCGCGACGCCACCGGCAATCTGACCGCCGGCCAGGTGCCCAGCGCGAGAGAGCAAAAGCAATTTGTGCCAGAGGACGTGGTATTGGGAGGAGTGGATGGCATGCCGATGATGCCTTTTGCGGTGAGATCGCCGATGGCCGTGATGCGCGCCGCCGCGCCTCAGGGATACGCCATGGCTGAAGAAGCCGAAGCCATGCCCACCAAATCCCTGGCCCAGACCGCCGTCGCCCAGGCGCCGACGATGGTGGTGGCGCCCACGCGCATGGAATTCCCCGAGCTGGCCTACATCGAAATGTTTTATCTCGAAGGCCAGGCCTCGCGCACCGTCAGGCTGGGCGACCAGATTGGCACGTGGCGCGCGCGGGCTTATGTGTTCAAGGGAGCAGACTATCGCGAACTCACTGCAGACGTCCAGGCCGACAAGCCCCTCTACGCCGAACTCGATCTGCCGGCGATTGCCAGCACCGGCGACGACATCACGGCCGCCGTCAATTACTTTACCCGCGAGCCGGCCGAGCTGGTCGTCACGTCGCTGTTCGGAGAAACGCGCCACCGGGTGACGGGCGCGGGCGCTGAGCATTTCTCCATCCAAGGCCCGGGCCGCGTGGAGGTGCGCATCGAAAATCCGCATGGCTCGGATTGGAGTGTGCGAGACGTCGCCCCGCCCGGCGTGCAAAAAGTGACCGCCTCGCGCCTGGTGATCCTGGACAAGGGGCAAACCGCGCAAGGCGAAAAGGTGGTGATTTACGCTTCGATGGGGCAGGTGCTCAAAGACACCATTACGGCCCTCATTCACTATCCGTTTGGTTGAGCGGAGCAAACCTCGTCGGCCCTGTATGGGCTGGCTATAGCTTATCGCGGCATCACCGGCGGCGTCGTGCCGGGCGACCTGGCCACCACGCAGGGGCGCATCCTGGCTGGCCTGCAGCGCCTGTCTACGTTCCAATATCCAGACGGCATGTACGCCATCTGGTGCGGCGGCCAGCCGGGCGTAGACATCACCTCGCGCGTGGCGCATCGCCTGTTGGGATTGCGCGGGCTGCCGTTCCCAATGTCCGAAGACATGTTGATCAAGGCCAAAGACGCGCTGCTCAAGACCAAATACCACGATAATTCGCTCTTGCCGCTCGATGCGGGCTTTGGCAAAAAGATGGAAAGCGCCGAGGACGCGGTGGCGTATTATTTCGCGGGGAATGGCCAGCGCGACAAGGCGCTCCAACTCTTGCGCAAGACCGTTCAACGCGAAGGCAGCAAGGTCTATTGGAAAGCCACCTCCTCCTGGGGCGGGAACCTGGAAGTGAGCGCCGACGCGGCGAGGGTCATGTACCACGCTAAAGACGAGCTGTTCCGCCCGGCGTTCGCGTTCGTCACCGGCAAGCTGGTCAACGGCATGTTGTATTCCACCGCCGACACGCGCGCGCTGGTGCACTTGCTCGCCTCGCTCCAGTTCGACCCGGCCACGCGGGCGGTGATTGACGGGCAAGAAGTAGCGTTGGGCGACCCTTCGGCAGGCTCAGGGCAAGTCGTCACCGTCGGCAAGCAAGTGACGGCGCTCAGCGACAACTTGATTGTGCGCCTGGACGAAGAGATCGAGATCAATCACCTGGAGCCGCGCGCCGATTTCCAATTCGAGGTCAAGCCCACCAAGACCAAACTGGACGTGGGCGAACGCATCCAGATCACCGTCACGCCCAAAGAGCAGACGATTGCCCCGCTGGCGCGGCTGTTCTTGCCCGGCAACCTGGCGCTGCTCAAGGGCGGCGCCAACGCGCAGACGGCGCACTTGCCCATCGAGCGCAAGGAACTCGTCGTAGACGCGGTGGCCGTCAGGCCGGGGCGCGGCAAGCTCTACGTTTCGGTCCACGACATGTACGACGCGGATAAAGTCGGCACCATGCCGGGCATTGAAATCAGCGTCAAGTAACCCATGCGTCCATCGCGCCACGCTCGTATTCGCCGCGTGCCGCCTCCCGCTCGCCGCTTTAGCTGGCAGGGGGCGGCCGCCTTTGGAATCGTCGTGCTGACGTTGGCGGCCGCCCTGGGCGCTACCGCCATCTATGTTCTGCGGATGCTTCCCCCGCGTTACATCGTCGCCTACTTGCCCGAACCGCTTCAGGGGCTTGCCAGCCGGCCGCGCGTCGAGTTGCCCACGCCAGTCGCCACGCTGCCTTCCCATCAACTGGCCGCGCTGCTCACGCCGGTTGCAACCAGCCAGCCAGCAGATCAGCCAACCCCAACGGCGAGCCTCGCCCCCTCGCCCATGCCCGCCGCCCTCTCGTCTCCCGCTCCGCTTGCCGCTTCTCCCACCCCCACCACCACGCCCACGCCCACGCCCACGCTCACCCTCACGCCGGCCTACGCGCCCGGCCCCGCACAGATAGCGCGCAGCACGCCGGCGGTACTATCCGACACGAGCATACTCTTGACCGGCTTTACCCACGCGTACCAGACGTGGAACAATTGCGGGCCGGCCACGCTGGCCATGGCCCTGAGCTACTTTGGCTGGGCCGGCACGCAAAAAGACACCGCCGCCTTTTTAAAGCCCGACCCCGAGGATCGCAATGTATCGCCGGACCAGGTCATCACTTATGTGCGTTCGCAGGGCTACCACGCCATGCTGCGCTCGGGCGGCACGCTGGATATTCTCAAGGCGATGTTGCACGCCGGCTTGCCGGTCCTTATCGAAAAAGGATTCGAGCCGGACGACAAGTTGGGCTGGATGGGCCACTATTTGTTGATCGTGGGCTATAGCGAGCCGCGCCAAGAGTTTGTGGCCATGGATTCGTACCTGGGACCGTCGCAATCCGCGCCGTTCGCCGAGACCGACCGCTACTGGCGGCAGTTCAACCGGACGTACATTGTGATTTACGAAACCGCCGACCAGGAATTGATGGTGTCGCAGCTGATCGGCAGTTCAGCCAGCGACGCCGCCATGCATCAAAACGCCATGGCCGCCGCCCAGGCCGAAGTCGCCGCCAACCCACAAGACGCTTTCGGCTGGTTCAATATCGGGACGAATTACGAAGCGATGGGAATGCACGCCGAGGCCGCCGCCGCTTACGACCGCGCGCGGCAATTGGGTCTGCCCTGGCGCATGACGTGGTACCAGTTCGGCTGGTTCGAGGCTTACCTGGCCACGGGGCGATACGACGACGTATTGGCGCTGGCCGACGCCACGCTCAAGTCTAATCCGTACTCTGAAGAAATGTATTATTACAAGGGACGCATGCACGCCGCGCGCGGAGAGCTAGACGCGGCGCGCGAGCAATATCAACTGGCGCTCCAGCACAATGCCTACTTTTCCGCCGCGCAGCAAGCCCTGATGGCGTTAGGCAATCCATAGAGCCATTTCAAGGCCTTGGTCATCGTTTCGGCCATTTTCACCGCAGAGGCGCAGAGGCCGCCGGGTTTTCAATTGATTTTCCTCCGCGTTCCCCGCGTCTCTGCGGTGCACTACACCCCGTGTGGCCCACAGGATGACCAACACCCATTTCAAGGTTGCACCACTAGGGCGTTTCTGGCCAAAAAAGCGCCGTCAAACAAAATCGGCACTGGTTTGCTGCGCCGCCCATCCGTTTGAATGTGTAGATGGGGACGCCAGCTCTTGCCCGAGTTGCCCACCTTGGCCAGCGGATGGCCAACCTCGACCCGGTCCCCCACCTCCACCACCACGCTCCCCTTGAGCAAATGCCCTAACAAAATCCGAATGTCGCCGCATTGCAGCACCACGCGGTTCATGGCCCTGCTGGCCATAAACAACTTGTTCACGGGAGAATCGGGAATGACATTCATGACCTCGACCACTTGTCCCTCACAAGGACTATAGACAGTCGCCCCGTAGATTACATAGTCGTCCACCTCCGAGGCGGCAAACCCATTGCTATGTCTTCCCCAGCCATTCAACGCTTCGATATCCACAGCGTACGTCGTCGAGTCGCTCATGAGGTGGCCGTTGAGCAGCGGGTGGCTGCCCCCATCGGCGATATAATAGATGCCGCCTTTTAGAGGGAAGGCAAGAGAAACAGGCTCACCTTCGTACCTGTACCCCCACAGGATACTCAGATCGAAAAAGATCAACACAGCCGCAATCGCCAGGCTAATGCCTGTGAGCAGCCAGCCGCCCGCGCTTTCGTGCCAAAAAGGTCGCGGCCTCACCCGCCAGTAAGCGGCGCGCGCCACGATTACAAACACTGCCACGAGAACGTACCTCAGCACGTAGCCGAGCATGGACCAGGTGCCGACCATAAAGCGCTGCATCACCACCGCCCCGCACACGCCGGCGCGCAGCAGCCAATCCACCTTGCGCTGGTCCCGGTCGAACCACAACCAGGCCATCAATCCAAGCGGAATCAGCAAATCAGCAATGACCGCATCAGATAACATTTATCCTCACCACTATGCTGCGTTCATTGCCTGAGCTTACCAGAAAATTCAACTTTTGACTAGCCGGCTGGAGAGGGCGTCGGCCCACCTTCCTGGAAGCTCGGAGCTTCCAGGAAGGTAAATCCGCTCATTTTGTGTTATACTAGCCTCAGCCCAATCGCGGCGCGCAAGCCCATATCCAAATGACCGAGGAGATATGCACTGTCCAGCTTGTGACCAGCCTGATTTTGATCCAACTGCGCCTTGCCCTCAATGCCAATTCAGCGGCGACCCGGCCCTGGTGGAGGAACTGGCCCACGTGGACTGGGTGCTGGATCAGATAGGGGGCTGGCCCGTGTTCAACGAGGCCGACCGGCAATCTATCCGCCAGCATTACGCCGCGCGCCAGCGTGAGCTTGAAATCAACCTGGGACTGCGCCTGCCCCCCTTCACCGATGAACAAGCCGCCGCCGCGTGGCCGGAACTTGTTCAGCGCGAGGCGCTGCTCCAATACCTGGCCGAATGGCTGGAGGAAGGCTCGCTTCAACCGCCGGCGGCGCAAACACTCGTTGAACAGGTCAAGCGTCAAATCAAAGACCTGCTCGAACAACTCGAGGGGCGCGCTCGCCCCGCCTTGCATCAAACCGATTTTGGGCGACTGGACCTGATTCGCTTTCTTTTGGAAGCGGTTGACCATCTGAGCCAGAAAGATGGCTTTGCCACGCCAGAGGCGCACGCATTGGTCCGCAGCCGGCTAGAGGCCCAGCAAGAACACCTTGAAATTAACCTGGGGCTGCGTCCCGCGCCAGCGCCCGAACCCCAGCCGGCGCCGCCCGAGCCCGAACCTGCGCCGCCCGCGCCGCCGCCCGCCCCGCCCGCCGCGCCGCCCCTTCCCTTCCGCGATAGGCTGTTGCGCACGCTGCTTTCCGTGCGCACGCTGCAAGCGCTGCTCTTTTTGGGCATCTTTTTGACCTTTTCGGCGGCGCTCTCGTTTGTGGCCTGGGGATGGCGCGACTTTTCGGCCCCGCTGCGCGTGGCCATCCCCACCGGCTTTACGGCTCTCTTTTTCGCGATGGGTTGGTACGTCCGCACGCGGACGCCTCTGTATCGCTCGGGCATCGCGCTCAGCGCGATTGCATCGCTGCTCATTCCCATAGACTTTTACACGCTTTACGCCAACCTGAACATCTCGGCCGATTATGGGCCATCGTTCTGGCTGCTGACCTCGCTGGCCTGCCTGGCCGCCTACATTGTGACCACGCTGATTATCCAGAACCCGCTTTTCGGCTACCTGGTGGGCGTGGCCGCCGGCAGCACGGTGCTGGCCCTCATCCAGGTGGCGCACCAGGCTCTTGGCTTCTCGCTCGATTGGCGCACGGCGGGGCTATCGGCGCTGGCGCTGTGTTTCACCGTGCTATCGGCGCGGCGCTCGTCGCCCCGCCTGCCGCGCGTGTTCGCCGACCCGCTCCGCGCGCTGGCCCTGCTGGCGATGGGCGTGTTGATGCCGCTGAGCTTTGGCTGGCGCTACATTGGCCGCAGCGCGTACGACACACTCCATTATGCCATGACAATCAACTGGTGGGTGGGCGGGTTCATCTTTGGATGGGGGGCGGTGTACCACCGCAGCCGCAGCCTGGGGATACTGGCGGCAATGACGCTGCCCATCGCCACGTATATGGCCCAGGCCGCGCTCTTTGACTGGCGCGAGATTAATCCCGCGTGGCACGCGTTTGGATGGGCCTGCCTCGTGCCGCTTTATTTCGTCGTCGGCCATAGATTGCTGGCCCGTAAAGAGGACACTGTTCTGTATGGGCACGGGCGGACGGCAACGGGATGGGGCGCGGCGCTGCTCATCGCCGCGGCTTTGTGGTCCCTCACCGAGTTTAGCAGCGGCGCTGCGGCGGCCTGCAGCCACGCGGTCCTGGCCGGATCGGTGGTTTTGGCAACGCGATTGTGGCGGCGTCCCGCGTATCTTTACGGCGCGTCGCTTTTATCGTTTTCGGCCCTCACCTTTGCCCTCACCGAGTTGAACCTGAACCTGTCTCAACTCACGCCCGGCTGGGCCGCGCTTGCCATCGCGCACATGCTGATTGCCATTCGCCTCCGAGACGCCTCGGCGCAAGGGCAGGCCGGCGCGCCCTCTTTTTTTGCCACGCCGCTCGTGACGGCTGCCTACGCCCTGGCTGCCCTGGCAATCGCGCAGGCGCTCGCGCCTTACGATGGCGACAGTGTGGCGTATGTGTTGGGCAACTGGCTGGGGCTGGCGGCCTGGGGCGCGTGGCTGGCGCACACAGGACAGCCCGGTTTTGCCGCCTCCCCCCCTTCGCGCTCCACGTTTTTTTCACGCGTGCTATATGATTTTAGACGCTCCCGCTTTCATTGGTTCACGGCCTTGCCCCTGCCCGTGTGGCTGTGGGTCTTGTTTTCCAATCGCGGGCCGCTGGATTCCAGCTTTCCAATCGCGCTGGCCGTTTTAGCCTGGGGGCTGGGGGCGCTCAGTTACCGGCTCGAACGGGTCGAGAGCGCGTATGGCCTGCCGTGGTACCTGATGGAATTGCTCGTCAGCATCGCCGCGCCGCTGGCAGCCTGGCTCGTCGCGCCGGAGGGTTTCACGCCGGCGTTGTGCTTGCTGGCGGTTGGCCTGCTTTACTTTGCGGACGCCGCCGCCAACCGGCAAACGATCGAGCTGTTGCCGGGCGGATTGGTGACGGCCTGGGGGCTGGAACGCTTGCTGGACAAGCTGCGCGTTTCTTTTGACGCCACAACCCTCATCCTGGCGCTGCTCGTGGCCGCGTACATTCTGGGCGCGCTGTGGATCGAGCGCAAGAAATCGCCCGTCTTTACCCATCGCTTCTTGATTCCGCTTTACCTGTCAGCCCACTTGATCAGCCTGGCCGTGCTGTGGCGGATTTACGTCCATCCCATCAACGACGTCTTGCGCGATATTGCATGGACGGACGAGATGCGCGCGTGGGGCGCGGCCGGCCAGATCGTGCTGGGCATCGTTTACGGCCTGTACGCCTGGGGCATTTACAAAGAGCACTGGGCGCACGCGGCGGCGTGGCTGCTCATGGGCGGCGGGGGATTCGTGGCGATTGCCTATAGCCAGGGGCGCGGCTCGTCGGCGGCCAAAGGCGCGCTGGCTGTGATCGCCTTTATCCTGGCCGAGCGCGCGCTGCACTGGCTCCGCGGGCGTCCCCTCCTCCACCGGACCAGGCGCACTGAAAGACGATGGCAGGCGATTTTCAGGCTGGCGTGGCGGCTGTATCGTCGTCCGCTGCTGGCAAGCGGGTGGATCGCTTCCGCCGGCGTTATCGGGCTGGCGCTGGTGCGCAACCTGTGGCTCTTGGGCGGGGGACGTATCCAGCAAACCTGGGCGGCGATTGGCCTGGCGCTGATCACGGGCCTGTACGCTCTTTCGGCGCGGCTGTTCCGGCAGGCGCGCTTTGTATGGATGGCGGCGGTGCTCGTCTTTGCGCCGTGGACGATCTTGACCAACCTGGGCTGGTTCGTTTTGCACAAGCCCACCACGCCGGGTTTCGCGCTCAGTTGGGTCGTGCTGGCGTGGGCGCTCTTTTTAGTCGGCCTGCTCGTGCAGCGCGCCACCCGTCCTTCGGCAAGCTCAGGACACCACCGCATCCACACAGGGGCGTATGCCCTGCCGCTCAGGACCGTGGCGCACGTCTTGCTGCCTCTTTCGCTCTTGTGGGGCATTGCCGACGTGAACACCAGCCGGATAACGTTCGCCCTGGCGATTGGGTTTTATACGCTGGCGGCCATACTTGATTACGTTGAAAGGGAACCGGATCGGGCGGGGCAGGTTGTAAACCGGACGAAATTCCTTTACCCGGCGTTGGGCCTGATTCCCGTGTGGTGCGTTTACGTGTTGCGCTGGCTGCTGCCTGCGGCGCGCCACGAACATTACGGCCTGATGCTCCTGGTGTTTGGCCCGCTCGGAGTAGCCGCCGGCCAATCCCTCGAACGCTTTATCCTCGCCAGGAAATCGAGCCTTCCAAATGTCCGCCAGCTTGCCGGCGGCTATGCCCTGCCGGCTTATCTCACAGGCTATATCTCGCTCATCGTCGGCACGATGCTGGTAGCGCACCAGCCAGCGCTCCTGGCGCTGACGCTGCTCTACGATGCGCTGCTCGCGCTGGTTTCCGCCCGCATCTTCAGGCATCCACTATGGGTCTATCCGGCGGTCGCCCTGACGCCGCTCTCGCTCCTGATCGCGCTGAACCAGGCCGGCGTGGCCGGCAATCGTCATGGGTGGTGGTTGATCGGGCTGGGCGCGGTGTACCTGGGCCTGACGTGGGCGCTGCGCCGGCTCAAATCAGGCGCGTACAGCACGGCCACGCTGGCAAGCGGCTTTGCGCTGATTGCTTTAGGCTTGCCGCCCTCGAGCCAGGATAAAGACGGCGCACTGTGGGGCTACGGCGGCGCGGCGCTGCTGTACGCCGTCACCGCGTTTTGGCTGCGCCAGCCCTTGCTGTTGACCCCCGCCTGCGCGCTGGCCATCGTGCCTTACGCGATCGTGATTCAACGCTCGCCCCTCGCGCCGGACTATTACGGATTGGCGCTGTTTCCCGGCGCAGCGGCGGCGCTGGCGCTGGGTTGGCGGCTCGACGCCGGCTGGCGAGATTTTCCGTGGGGCCATCCGCCTAAATGGGGATTGGCGCTGGGCGAGCGTTTGCTGAATTGGTGGGCGCTGCCGCTCTACGCGCTGGGCTTTGGCCTGACAGCGGCCAGCCCCTTGTTCACACACTCCCGCGCAGGTCTAACGGCCCTCAACCTGGCGCTGATGATGCCGCTGTTTGGATGGGCTATCTATCGCTTCCGGCTGCGCGGCTGGCTCCTGGCGCTGGCCGCGGCGGGACACCTGGCCGCGCTGTACTTTCTTAAAGAGTTGGGCTGGTGGCGCTATCCGCCGTATGCCTGGGCCAGATTCTTGCCGGTCACGCTGGCGGCGGCGGGAGCTGGCATGCTCATCGAATGGCGGCGCGAGGAAGGCTCGCCGCTTCACCCGGCGCGCCTCCTGGCGGGATGGTCGCGCCCGCTGTACGGCCTGGCGCTGCTCGACGTTATCGTGAGCCAACTGGCAAGCCTGGGCGGCACGAGCGATGGGGCGCTCGTCACCCTGACGCACGCGCTGCTAATCGCCGCGCTGGCCTCGTTTTGGATATCCGGCTCGCTGCCTTTTCTCAGCACGGCGTTGGGCATTGTAGCATTGCTGCAATGGCTTTTTACCCTGCGCGGCCTAATGGAAGGATTGCCGGTGGCGCTGGCGCAATTGGCGCTGGCGTATGGATTGGTCGGCTACGGGTTGGCGTTCGCGCGCAAGCGGCCCGGCGCTGCCAGCCCCCGGCTCTGGATTTGGGAGACGCCCCTGATACAATCGGGCCTGTGGTTATCTTTTGCCATCCTGGTAATCACAGCCATATTTGGCATTGACCTGGTAGGGTGGACCCTCCGCGCCATGCTTGGTTTTTCTTTCCGAGACATTGTCGAACTAGAAACCGTGCGAATGATAGTTGGCGTGCTGGCCTTGTTAGGGCTGCTCTACGTGGGCGCGGCCTTTACGTATCGCCGCGTGCGGCTGGGATACGCGGCGATTGGGATGCTGTTGGCCGCCTGGATCACGCACGCCTTTTACGTCCAGCAGTGGGATGGCGCGGCGCACGTGCAGTGGTACGCCGTGCCGGCGGGACTGTACCTGGCTGGCGTGGCTTTTGTGGAATGGCAGCGCGGCAACAAGACCTTTTCTCGGTGGCTCGATTACGCGGCGCTGGCGTTGATGATGAGCTCGCTCTTTTGGCAGACGCTGCTCTTTGGCTGGCGCTACGCCCTCATGCTGGGCGCGGAGGGCTTTGCGTCTTTTTGGTGGGGCAGCGCCCGGCGGCTGCGCCGCTTTCTATACGCCGGCATGCTGGGCGTGGTGCTGGCGACTGTGGCGCAATTGATCAACTCGCTGCAATCCATCAACCAATGGATCGTCTTTGGGCTGATTGGACTGCTGGCGATTGCGGCCGCCGTGCTGATCGAGCGCAAGCTGGAAGAAATCAAGGCGTGGCTAGAAGTGTTGGAGACGTGGGAGTGAGGCGATGAAAATGGCAAACGGCCCCATGCCAACCTGGTTGAAGCAAGCGATTTTGGGCGCCGCTTTGCTCCTGGCGCTGCCGGGGCTGCCGGCGCTGGTGGGAACGTGCTGCGTGGCGTTGATGCTGGCGGCGGACGGGAGCCGCGAAGCGCCGAGTGTGGGCGTGGCCAGCCTGACGTTTGCGGCCGTGACGCTTGGAGCGGGCGGCGCGGTGGGCTGGCACGCGTTGCGCTCGCTGCGCGGCAAACCCTCCAGGCTGCTGCGCCTGCCGCCCGCCTGGGCACTGGCCGGGCTGTTCGGATTTTTCGTGGCCGTGGGGCTGCTTGTTTCCAGCGCCAACCTTGCCCCCGGATTCTTTTTCCCGCCCATCTTGTTGGTGGCCGCCAGCCTGCCGCCGCTGCTGGCCGTCTCGTGGTTTACCCCCATGCAGTCGCGGGGGTTCACACGCATGGAGGCAGATGGACTCACCTGGCGGCGCGGCGTGGTGGCTTTTGCCGGCGGCGCCACGGTCAGCGTGGCGATTGCGCTCGTGCTGGAAACACTGCTGCCCGTGATCTTTATGGCGCTGATTTCCAACTTGTACGGCGCCGTCACCAAGAGCGTGCAGGTCCTGTTCGACGCGCTGGCCGGCCAGGAAATCGCCTCGGCCATCACCAGCCGCGGCTTTATATACGTTTTCGTGCAAATCGCCGTCGTCGCGCCGATGGCGGAAGAACTGGCCAAGCCGCTGGTCACGCTGCCGCTGGTGGGCCGCCTTTCGCGCCGAGACGCCTTTCTGGCGGCGGCCATGGCCGGGGCCGGATTTGCCGCGCTGGAAAATGTGATTTATGCCGGGCTGGGGTTCTATTTCTGGGCCGGCATCTTGATCGTGCGGGCGGTGGGCGGCGCGATTCACCCGCTGGGCGCGGGGCTGGTGGGCCTGGGCTGGCGCGACGTTTTGAGGGGCGAGCCGCGCGCCTGGCCCAGGTGGCTGGTCCGCTTTGGCGCGGCGGCCGGCATGCACGCGCTGTGGAACGGCGGCTCGCTGCTGGTCATCACGCTGGCCGGGGCGCGTTTTTTTGGCGAGCTGCCCCCCGAGATTGACGTGCTGGGGCTGTCGGCGGCGGGGACGACGCTGGCGTTACTGATCGTGCTGGGACTGGCCGCCCTGTGGATGGGGCGCGCCATCGCGCAGCGCTCCATGGCCGCCGCCCCCGAGCTTGCACCTACAGACATTGAATTTACGCTTTCGGATCGGGCCGCGGCGATTTGGGCGCTGGCCTGCCTGGCGGCGATTGTGCCGGCGGGAATCGCCGGCTTGCAGTTGTTGATGCGCTAAAGATGAAGCAGTTAGCTAGTTTTCTCAAGCGACCCAACTTTTGGATAGCGGCCATTCTAATCGTGGCCAATCTCTATGCCTGGGGAAAAATGCTGTCATCCAGGGCAGCGGCTTATACCGTCGAGCCGATCCGCGACCCCGAGATCGAGACGCTGCTGGAATACATTCGTTCCGGCGACCATTCAGGCGAAAGCTGGCAGGTCACGCTCACCCAGTTGGAAGCCGAGCAAACCATCACGTGGTACCTGGAACGCTACCCACAAATTCCTTTCGAGTCTCCCCGCGTGCGCATCACGCCGGATTACGTGGGGGGCGAAGGCGACGCCACGCTGGCCGGGCTGCGTGTGCACGTGGGCGGCAAGGCGCGCATCACGCTGGCGAACGGCCTGCCGGTGGTCAACATCCTCGAATTGAGCATCCCCCTCCCCGGCCCCATCCGCCAGGCCATCGAAGACGAAATCCAGACACAATTGCAGCGCGCCGAGCTGCTGCCGGTGCGCTTTATCTCGGCGGAATGGTTCGACGGCCAGGTGATCGTAAAGGGAACGATACGCTGACTGTCTTACCTTCCCGGAAGCTCTGAGCTTCCGGGAAGGTTTGCGCCGATTTCGCTCTGCAAGATGCAGCGCAATATGCGGCGCAAGATGGCCACGGCGCAGGCATACGAAGCATCCATCCCAAAATACAACAGGCTCTTGGAAAGCAGCTCTTGCCGGCGGCTGTAGGGCGTATCCGACGCATAGTGCAAAAAGCCAATGTCGTAGCGCGCCAGCAAAAACAGGTTGACGATCTCGTTGACGGGATGGCGCTTGGGCGCCAGGTCCTCGTACACCGCGCTGAGATAAGGCCCGGCCTCCATCTCGATATCGGTATAGCCCTCGCTATAGAACACGTGCATAAACTCGCGGTTTTGCAGGAACGTGCCGCGCACGGTGACGGCCTTTTGATTGTCGAACACAGTGCCGTAGCGCAAATACGGCGCGACGTCGTCGGCGGCAAAGCAATTGCGGAACAGGTACGTGTTTTGCGAGTGCTGGTCGTACGCCACGTTGGGAATCATCACGTCGCCCACGCGCCCGTTGAGCGTGGCTGCCTTGCCCATCACGTACACCCCCGCCAGCTCCGAGGCAAAAGAAGCCACCTCGGTGAGAATGTTGTACGCCGCCGCGCCCAACGGATAATCAATGTTGACAATCACGGCGCGGCTGTCTTGCAGGCGCTCTAGGCCGGGCATGTGCAAGCGCGCGTCAAAGCGGGCCGGGTCGAGCCGGTTCAACTCGATCACCTGGGCATCCACATCCAGGTACGATTGCGCGCCGGCGTACCACACGCCGTGCTCGCGCTCAAACTCCAGGCAGGCGCGTAGTTCGTCCTGGCGGCCGGGCCGGCGCAAGTGCTGGCGCAGCAAGTAATAGAGCAGGTTATCCAGGCGGCCCGGCGCGCCTTCGCTCTGCGCCGCACTGACCTCGGCGCGCAGGTTTTCGGGGTCGTGCTCGTCCAGCGCGGCGATCAGATCGTCCTGCCGCTGGCGAGCGTATCCCACCAGCAAATTCACCAGGCTGTGAGGGTTGCTGGAAACAAAATACACAGGCCGTTCGCACACGTCCACGCCGGGCGCCTGATCCAGCACGGCGTCCCACCAGCCGCGCGTGGCCTTGCGGTAATCGTTGGCCGAGCCGGCCAGCAGGCGCACCGCCATACGCTTGGGCGCGCGGGCAATGGCGCGCAAGGTGTCCCACAACGCCTCTTTCCACAGCGCCGCCAGCCGCGCAAAATCGCGCTCAGAAAGCCCCAACTCGTTTCTCACCAGCACGTGATCCTCGGCAGTGAGCGCGGCCTTTTCCAGGGTGGCCCTGGCCTGAGAATTGACCAGGCGCGTGTGCAGCTTGTTCCACTCGATTTCAAACGTGACCAGTTGCGGAATCAGATCGTCAATATCCGACACGCTGGCAATGTACGCCGCCAGCCGGTCTTGCCCATCAAAGAACATCCGGCGGCGGCGGGCCGGCGAGGCCGCCGCTTGCCACTGTTCCACGTCGGCGTAACCGCGCCGTGCAAACACCTCGCGCGATTGCCCCAGCAGCACCAGCCGCGTTTGAGCCAGGCAAGCCGGCAAACGCTGCACAACATAGATGAACGCGCCAACGTCCGGCTCGGGTTCGTCCGCCCCGGCGTGCAAGCTGGAATTCATCGAGCGGTGCGTTTCTTCCAGGCTGCGCACCTGTACCTCGCCGCTGGAGCGCAGCAGCGAATAGTAAGTGCGGATATACAGGTCAATCGAATCGCTGGTTGGCGAAGGCACGCGACGGTCCATAAGCCCTCCTGTTGATTGTGTTTTATTCTACCACGTATTGCGCGGCGCGTAATTCCATAGCACACAGCACGTTTGACGTTTCACGCCTGACGTTTGACATTTCACGCTTTACGTTTTGGGCTTTACGTTCTATAATCACCCCTATGAAACACCTGAGCCAATTCATTCTAATTTTGCTTGTCGCTTTGACGTTAGCCGGCTGCGGCGGGCCGCCGCCCACTCCCACCTCTACGCCCACCGCCCCCCCGCCGCCCACTCTCACACCCTCGCCCACGCCGCTGCCCCGCCCGGAAAATACGGTGGGACAATTTTTTTCGGCGTGGCAATTGAGCGATTACACCACCATGTACCGGCTGCTTTCGCTCGACGCGCGGCAGGCCGTTTCCGAAGCCAGTTTTACCGAGCAATATCGCCAGGCGCAAAGCGCGGCCACCGTTACCGAGATTCGCACCACGCTGCGCTCTACGCTCCAGCGCGAGCGCACGGCCAACGCGGGCTTTGTGGTCGAATGGGACACGGCGCTGGTAGGCACGCTGCGCGCCGAGAGCACAATGACGCTGACTTTTTCCGGCGGGCAATGGAACATTGACTGGACGCCGGATTTGATCTGGCCGGGGTTGGACGGCGGCAACCTCATGCAAATGACGTGGAGCATTCCGCGCCGGGCAAACATTTACGACCGCGACGGGCGCGGGCTGGCCATTGAAGGCAAGCGCGTAATCGTGGGCATCATCCCCGGCGAGATGGCCGACGAAGAGACGACGCTGGCCACACTGGGTACGATTGTGGGCGTCTCGCCCGAAGAACTCAAGGCGCGCTATAGCGGCTCGCAGCCCAACTGGTTCGTGCCGGTCGCCGAAATTTCCGGCGAGGTGAGCACGGCCAACTATCCCACGCTCAGCGCCTTGCCGGGCGTCAGTCTGCGCGAAAAGAACGTGCGCGTCTATCGCCCCGACGGGCTGGCGGCGCACACCATCGGCTACGTGGGCGTGATCCCACAGGCGGGGGCAGATATTTACCGCGCGCGGGGCTACCGGGGCGACGAATGGGTGGGATTGACCGGCCTGGAGCAATGGGGCGAGCCATATCTGGCCGGCGCGCACGGCGGGCAGTTGGACATTATCACGCCGCAAGGCCAGGTGGTGACGACGTTAGTGCAGCGCCAGCCGGTGCTTTCCCGGCCCATCTACACCACGCTCAAACGCGATTTCCAGGAAAAGGTCGAAGACATCTTGGGCGAGCGGCACGGCGTGATTATCGCCATGGACCCCAACAACGGCCAGATTTTGGCCATCGCCAGCCATCCCGGCTTTGACCCCAACGAAATCGTCAGCCCGTCCACGGTCGAGGTCGCGCAGCCGCTCACACCCACCGAAAAATCCTATGTCAACCGCGCCACGCTGGGGCACTATCACCCCGGCTCGACCTTCAAGCCGATTGTGATGGCGGCCGCGTTGGAATCGGGACTGTTCACGCCGCTATCTATTTTTAACGATCCCGGCTTTTGGGACGGGCTTGGGCCGGGTTTTCGCAAATACTGCTGGCTGAGGGAAGGGCACGGGACGATTGACCTGGTGACGGCGCTTTCGGCCTCGTGCAATGTGACGTTTTACCAGGTGGGTTATGCCATCAACGACAAGGATATCAATATCCTGCCGGAATTTGCCCGGCAATTTGGACTGGGCAAACCCACCGGCATTGACGTTTTGGACGAAAACTCGGGCGTGATTCCCGATATCAATTGGAAAAAAGAAACGCGCGGCGAGCCGTGGTACGCCGGCGACGCGGTGAACATGAGCATCGGTCAGGGCGACGTGGACGTGACGCCGCTGCAAATGGCCGTGATGTACAGCGCGATTGCCAACGGCGGCACACTGTACAAGCCGCAACTGGCGCTCAAAATCGGCAGCCCGGACATGGGGCCGGAAGAAATCGTCCAGCCCCAGGTCACCGGCCAGTTGCCGGTCAGCGCGGAAAACCTGGCGGCGATACGGCAAGGACTGCGCTGGGTGGTGGCGGGGGCGCGCGGCACGGCGCGGCACATTTTTATCGGCATGCCGGTGGCGGTGGCCGGCAAGACCGGCACCGCCGAAACGGCCACCGAAAAGCCGGACGCCTGGTTCGCGGCGTATGCGCCTTCGGACGCGCCCGAGCTGACGGTGGTGGTGCTGATCGAAAACTCGGGGCAGGGCAGCGGGGTGGCCGCGCCGATTGCGCGCCAGGTATTCGAAGCTTACTACGGCTACGCCCTCACGCCGCTGCCGCCTATAGTAGAAGAGCCGGGCGATTGAGCACTGGTGACTTTCCGCTGCACTGACACGGACTTTGCACTGGCGACGGTTTTCCATTGCACTACTATGACTTTACGCTGCACTGGGTGGGGGTGGACGCGTAAAAGCGGTAACGCGACAACGGCGGGAACGCTATAAAAAATACAACGGCTCGCCCGCCACCCGCAGGCCAGCCGCTAAAAACCAATATTCAGTTGTAGTATGCTCGCTGGCGTTTATGGGGAGAGCTTACTCTCCGCTGTGAGCGCCGCTCTATGGCCGCTCCTATACCCTATTATTTGCCAGACGATGTGTGAGGGTAATTTATTCATTATTGGTCAGTAGACACCTCCCAAGGCCCCTAACGACAAGACTAGACCAGTAAAATCTTGCTTTTCACCTCCCTTCTGCCTTATATCTGATATTAGCTTACCACATCCTGTGGCTGATGCGCTTGCACATTTCTCAGGGGTGGCTTAACTCAATCTTGTCCACATCTCACAGCAAACTCACAGGTTGAAAAACGGATAAACGGGTTGCACATTCTGCCAGTAGTTGTGATACAATTACATCTGGGTGATTTTCTCATTTATCTATCGCTATCCCTGTGGCTCGCTCACAAATATGAAACGAAAATAGACCGTGACACGAGAGCGCAAAACTCGATTGAATCCTAAAGATGTCCCGCCATTAGGGCTGTCTGCGTTCGAAAGCCTGCGTGCTGAAGACGAACCCTGGCTAGCCGAACGTGCTTACATTTTGCCGCCAGAGTTCGAACTTATGGCCGGGGCGCGCTCGATCATAGTCTATGGGCAGCCTGGTTCCGGGAAAACAGCGTTGCGCCGTGCGCTGGAATATCGCGCCCTGTCCTTGATTCCAGCTCGGCTAATCGTGCATTGGCGACCGACCCTGCCTGCCGATGCGCTCACCACCGGGACCCTGGCTGCCCGGACGCAACTTGCACAAGCTATGGATGCGTGTGCAATTGCATTACTCAAACATCTGGCTGATTCCCCTGCGGCTTACGGCCAGGCGCCTGACTGGGCGCAGCAAACATTGACGTGGTTTATTCACCGTTATAGCAATGATTTGCCAGGACAAATTACTTTTTTATCGGATAGAGCCAGAGGATCAAGTCAAGCCCTCGTTCGCCAGTTGGCGACACGCCCTAATCGCGAGATTTTGGCAGCGGACGCTCCGCTGGATGCTGTTGTGGCACGTTTGACAGAGGCGCTGGGGACAATCGGGCTTGAAGGGATATGGGTGATGGCCGATAGCGTCGAAGGTTTGACCGAAATCGAGCCGGAGCGCTTAGCGTCCGCGCTAACCGCTTTTCTGTCCTGTCTGGCTTATTTCGAGCAATCGCCGCTTTTTTACAAGCTAACCTTGCCCATCGCGCTTCAATCGCGCCTGAACACTTCGAGCAGCATCGTTCGCGGGCGCGTCTTTCTTCATCAGCTTGCATGGACAGCCGATCACCTGAAGCAAATTGTGGAACGACGATTGGCTTTGGTAACAGGCAAAGATGATTTCAAACTTGGCGATATTTATTCTCCTTCCCCCTCCAAGCGCCAATCCGCACAAATAACAAAACGCCCCAAACGGCCCAAGATTAACCCGGTTCAGGCCTGGTTAGCCGGCTGCGGCGGCGCTGTGCCGCGTGGTTGGTTAAACTATGCCAGCCCACTTGCATCAGCCTGCCTTCAACTCAGGGCGCAACAACAAATTCGTTCCCTCACCTGCCAGGAATGGTTAGAGGCGCGCGGTCGCGTGCCATTGATGCTTTCGCTTGATCAACAAACAGGCCTGGTGCATATTGGCTGGCGTACAATTGACCGGCTTTCCCCTCTCGAACAGTCTGTGTTGCAATACCTGATGGCTAACCATGGCCGCATCTGCACCAAAGAAGAGCTGTACGAAAATGCGTACCTGGCCAGTGAGCAGGCCGGCCTGAAAGCGAGTCAGCTCTCAGAAACACAGCCCAAACTGCCGGAACGACCAAGCCTCAAGAGCAAAGGCGGTTATAATAGCGTAATTGATACAGTGCTATGGCGATTGCGCGAGGCCATCGAGCCGGATATGGACAATCCCGTTTTCCTGCTAACCAGCAAGGGGCAAGGCGTTGTGTTGCATCCGCAGCCCTTTGTAAAGGACGTGTGAGGTTGCTGAGAGATTGCAGCAAGATTACAACAAGATTACAGTTGTAAATCAATGGGGAAAACGAGTGTATTATACAAGTACACCTCCTTTTATCGGGGTTAAACGTCATGACGATCAAACAAGCACATCTAGACTGTTGACCATGGGGAAAGAGTGTATTGAATGTTGGCTGGCAAGGAGCAGTATGAACAGGAACTGGAACCCCTTTTTTATACGTGGCTGAAAACAGTTGGGCTTGACTTTAACCCCTTTGCCATTCTGGATGCCGGCCAGGATCCCGATATTCCTGCTTATCTCGTTGGTCACACCGACTTTGAAAAACTGTGGGGTGATTGGCCGGCGTTTATATTTGCGCCGGCTGGCGGCGGCAAGACGGCTTTTCGCGTCCGGCTGGCGCGCGCTTGCCGGGTGGGTGAAGATGGCCGGCGGGTGTTCCCCATTGTTTATCATCGCTTGCCAGCGCCCGGCGAAATTGCCGAGGAGCATGGGCAGGCCATTCACCTAAAAAACATTGCCCGGCAAGCCGCCCAGGAACTCTTGTTTTGGCTGGCGTATCACCCCCTAAAATTGACCGAATTAGATAATGCCGCACTTGCCGCCATACGCCTCGTTTTCGACGCACATCTACCTTCACAACTCGATGATTACCTGGATCGCCTGCGCTACTTTGGCGACCTGTCTCCCCTGGCGCACGAATTTGACCGCACGACCAGCTATCTCATCAACCCTCCCGGCCCTCAAGATGTGCGACTATTTTGCGAACGCATGGCCCAGAGCCTGCCGAAAACTGCGTCCGGATTATTCCACGGTCAACAATTTGAACATCTAATCAACCTTCTCCTGAATCAATTACATTTCGACGCGATTTATCTTTTGATTGACGGAGTAGATGCCTACCCGGAAACCGCTTCTGATTCCAAAGCCGCCTTGCCCATCCTCGATTGGCTGCTACGTCAAACACCGCAGTGGGCCGGCCAACACATCTTTGCCAAGTTTTTCTTGCCCGCCGAACTTGAAAATCCACTTCAACAACAAATGCCCACCCTATTGACAACGCCTTCAAAAGTTGCTATTATAGAATGGTCAGTTGCAACGTTAGTAGAGGTTATCCAAAGGCGGTTGAGCGTCGCCAGCCAGGGAATGTATGATAGCCTGGATGCTCTCAGCAGCCCAGGTTTGCGCGGCGCAGAAAAGAAACTGGCGCGCACCGTCTGGCCGCGCGTCCCGCGCCAGATGTTAATCTTGACCGAACGATTGCTGGTCGAACACGTCCAACGCGCCGGCCCGCACGGCAAGCTTGAACCTCAAGATTTGGAACTGGCTTGCAACTGGTACGCCGGACAAAAAAAAGCCACCTTGCCGCTCGCAAGCTCTCCCTAGGCATATTGCGCCGCGGGTGAGTGCGGCGCAGTGGCCTCCATAACGATGCAGACGCCGGAGGTAACAAGGTGATCAATGACGGGACATGACGATGTTTTATCGGTTATGTCCCGCTGCGTTTATCACGCTCTGCCAGTCTCTATGGGGAGAGGAATAAGAACATGACCATTCAATCTGATTGGCTCTTTTACACCCGTGACAAGTTTGTAAACCGCACCAACGAAATAACATTAGTGACTGAAAAAGCGCAGAGGCTAACGGCCGGCCTCCCTGTAGACAAGCGCCTGGTGGTTTTCCGTGGCGCATGCCGATCGGGCAAGAGTTGGCTATTGCGCGAGATTGAGCGCCAGCTAAAAGAGCATTTGCCAACTATTCCAGTGATTTATCTGGACATGGTGCAGGTGAGTATTGAGGCGTTCCAGGTTGCTTCAAGAAACCCATCAAGATATATAGACCAGGCAAGCTTGCACCAAATAGTCGCGACCAGTTTTGATACAAGTGAACTATTCGATCTTTGCCATAGGTTGGGCGTAGAACATGAAGATCTGCACGAAAATGATAAAGTTTGGGGGTTGATCAATTACCTTGATCGCCGTGACCGCCTTACCGAGTTAGTAAGGGTGTGCTATCAATTGAGGCCCAATATCCTTGGATGGAATGCGTTTGAAGAGATATCAAAGGCCTCTGACGTCATGCAAGTCATCATTTGGCAGGTGGGAGAGCTTGTTGGCTTTCAGACTTACAAGGGCGCGAAATGGGGCGCGCTCATTGACGCTTTTCTCGGCAGTATACGCAAGGCAGGGGGTTTAATCCTTTTGCTTGATCATCTGGATGAGTTGTCACGTAATGCACAGGAGACCTTGGAAAATCGCTTCCTATCACCACTCGCTGTGCTGCCGGGAACCTTAATTATCTCTGGCAAACGCCTTACAGAACGCCCCTGGATAATGCCAGAGCTGCACCTCAAATCCAGAGAATATGATCTGCACAGCTTTGATTTGCCCACCACACAGGAGCAACTCCAAAAACAGATTCCTGGGCGTGAGCTAGCCGCCGACGAGGTCCAGCCATTGAGCGCCGGCTATCCTGGGTTAAATTATATTTTGGGCATGAATTGGGGCAACCGAGCCAGAGCGATAGAGCAATGTGCTCAGATCTTGATCGGAAACGAGGTTGAAGATTTGCGCCCCTACCTGGAAGCTCTGTGCGTGTTGCGCTCGTTCCACGAATCAGCTATGCCGGCCATGTTCACTGCGCGTCTGAATGGGCCATTAACTGAATATAGTGTCCCCATTTGTCGAGATATTCGGGAAAGATTGACTCAAGCAAGGTTAGCCAGGTGGGACAAAGCAAAAGGCAATTTTAACGTGGATCCGGCGGTCAAAGCGGCGCTTGAAAACACTTTGCGCGAGAACAATTTTGCCTTGTGGATCGTATTACATTGCGCCGCTCATTGCTTGTACAACAATTGGGCGACTCGCTACTCTCATAACTCAGAGTGGCAGATTGAAGCAGCTTATCACGCTGATTGTTTGCGAGCAGCAGGTTACAATCCCAATCAGTGCGACTGTCAGGAGGAAAAATCATGAGCCCACAGCTTGCTATAGAATACCTCGGCGCGCGCGCCACGCCAGAACTGGTCAACCGGAAACAAATTCTAAATACAATCCAGATGACACTGGATAGTGCCGAGTGCCGGGTCGTCTACATCACTGGCAAAGGAGGCATGGGCAAGACACGCCTGCTGCGTGACATCCTGCAACGATGCGCGCCTGGAGGCGAATGGTTCCGCCCGGGACTTCTTTCAATGTGGGATGTGCTCGACCTTTATCATACCCACACCCACGTTCAAGACGGATTCGCTCAAAGCATCTTGGATGCCTTGAGCGAAAGAGCGGCGCAAACCCACGACGCGCAGTCGCTCAAAAAATGTAGGGTTGCATTTGGCAAGTATCAAGAGGCCTACAATCATTTTGAGAAAAGTAAATATCACCTGGCCGGTATGCTCAAAGAATTGTCAGAATTGCGTGACCAGGTGGCGCAAGAATTTGTCAACGCCCTCAATGCCCTGGCGCAGTCTTATCACCTTGTCCTGGCAATTGACACAGCCGAAAAACTTTTCTACGAAACAGACGAGATCCAACAAGCCATCGAGTTAGGTGAAGAAGGCATTGCTGTCCTCTCCTGGCTATTGAAGAAGGTGCTGCCAGTTTTACGTAATGCGACGATACTTGTGGCTGGCCGCCCTGACCCCGAGAGCGGGCACAAGCGACTGCGGAAGGATCTAAAAGCCGCCTTGCGCGACTGCTTGATTGAGCGCAACCTGGATAGATTTGAACTAGAGGATACCCAGGACTATTTCCGAGCCGCGGCCAGGGCTGTCGAACAAGAAGGCCAAGCTGAAGAGGCAAAACGCATTGAGGGTATTCCGCCTGAAACACAAACCGTCATCTGGCGTTATACAGGCGGGCGGCCGATTCGGCTCGCGCTGATGATTGACTATCTGCTCGAATCTCAGGATCTGCTCCCGCAAGTCAAAGACCCACCCGAAATCGCCTACAAACGAACGGATGGTGAATTGGCCACCATTCAACAGGATATTGAACAAGACCTGGTGCGCTTTTGGGAAGAAACACGGCGAGCGACCAATCTGGCTATTATCACGTTGGCGTGGGCGCGCAAGGGAATGGACGCTGAATTGCTGGCGCGCGCAGCCGATCTCAAACGAGACGAAATGTGGGATATTGAAAAAGCGCAGCAACTCTTGGATGCAATCAGGGGGCTCTCTTTTGTCAAAACCCGTTCCTTTGACGGGCGCTTTTTTCTGCACGACGAAATGTACGATTTGCTCGACCGTTACGTTTTGGCGCGCGTCCCAGAAATCGAACGTGAACGGGTGCACGCAGCCATTCTTAAATATTATGAAGAGCGAGTAGGCCGGGCCAGAAAAAGGGTGTTTGATTTAGGGCAGCCCCATCTTGAAAAAATGCCAGAGTGGGAGAGAGTGCCCTTGGGCGTGCCCAAACCACCCGACGATCCCAGGGCGTTGGCTGCTGCCATGACCGAACTGTACAATCTAATGGCCGAAGAGGTCCATTATCGCCTGCGCCACAACTCGCAATATGGCTATCAGGTTTACTATCATTATGCCCAAGAGGCTCACTGGGCTAGCGAAGACACTCTGGACCTGCTGCTACGTAGTGAGATACTGGATTTTCTAACTATCCTTGGAGCCAAAGAACGTATTGAGGGGTTGCGCTACAGCGAACCACTCATTGATACTGGATTACGTTGGGTGACTCGCAACACTCGGCGCAGAGCATATGCAACAGCAGTGAGCATCGCCGAACGGTTGCGGACAAAATGCGAGAGCATTTTGGACGATGTGGGAGCATTGGCATGGGCGCGGCTGGATTCACAGCAAGGCGAAGCCATGACTTATCAGGGTATTGAACTGGAACGCGCCAAGGAGCTTTTGACATCTGCCGTGAGCAATCTGCAGACATTGGGAGCTTTATCAGGTTTTGAAGGATGGCAGCGCGATGTGTTGCTGGCAGAGGCTTTTAACAATTTGGGGTATTTGTACCGCACCCGGGGGCAGTTTCAAGATGCGATTGATACCTATGAAAAAGCCATCCCGCTCTGGCGCAAACTGGGTGAACGGGAGCCAGCCACCGAAAAGAAAGGTGTCTCGGACGCTCAGCACGCCAACACGCTCAACAACCTAGCCTGGGCCTGCGCCGAAGTGGGCGAATTCAGCAAAGCTGAGCGATATTGTCTCGATGCATTGCACAAGCGCCAACAACTTGGGCCGCTGGCCCCAGTTGCCTTTAGCTTGAACACACTGGGACTCATTTTGATGCGCGACGACAAGCCGCACCGGGCCAAAGTACATTGTGAGCGCGCACTGGGTATCTTTCGCGACCTGGGGCAACCGCGCGGCGTTGGGTTGGCGTGTATTGCGTTGGCCGAAGTGTATCGCCGCATGAGCGATGTGCCTGATCTGTACGCTCCTGAAGAAAGCGCCGACTTGTTGAAACAGGCCGCCCGCCACGCCCAGGAGGCCGTTGAGATTTTTGATAAATCGGTGCCCGAACGCCCCAGAAAAATTGAGGCGCTGCTTGAACTGGGCTGCGTGTATCGCCAATGGGCTTGGTTGCGGCCTAGCTACACATCAGTGACCGATAATGCTCCCCACGTCCTGGCCCAGAACAGCGAAGAGGCGCTAAGACAAGCCATCCAGGTAGCTGGAGAGGATTTGTTGCATCGCGGTGTGGATGCCCATGTTAACCTGGCTTGGCTATATTACTATGTAAGAGACAATGAAAAAGCGCGCGCTGAAGCGGAGACCGTCATCCAACGCATTGACCAACGTTATCATATCACATCGAATGGCTGGCCAGATCAATCGCTCCCCCAGGCATTTTTCTGGGTGCAACTTGGCAAGGCGTGCTTGCTGCTTGGGCAAATCGCTTTCCGAGAATTTCAGCGCAGCCAGGGGCCGGCGCATTTGGAAAAAGCCGCCAGATATTATACTCTTGCATTAGCATATAACGAATTATTTGCTCCTGATTTTCGAGACGTTCGCCGAGGGCAGGATCGCATTTACGATCGCTTGAAGGGGCTAAATACCCAAGAATTTCAGGCTGTCTATCAAGGTATCCGGCAGGCTATTTATGAATATTCTCTACCCACGCCAACCCGTATGCAGCAATTTCTCAAAGACTTTGGATTACCCGAAATGCCCGGCGAAGAGGTCGGATGAAATGGTCTTTTCTCTTGCCCCCGGACATCGCGTTGACCTTGTTGCCGCTATTAACACTGTGTGCAGCGAGAGCCCGTATATGGCAACCACACGCTTTGAGCCTACGCCGGCCTGGATGCATGCGCTAGATACACCTGATTGTCAATGTCATTGTATCCTGACGATTCAAGACACCGGTCGTATTATTGGCTGGTGTCGAATGTTTCCGGCCAATCGCAATGAGGCGCTGTCGCAGGTGGAACTGGGCGTCGGCTTGCTTGCGCCGTACCGCTTGTGTGGGTTGGGGACATTGCTTGTCAGACAAGCGTTAGGCTGGGCCAGTCAAACCGGTTACGAGACGGCCATACTGCAAGTCCATCCAGATAATGCTGTAGCGCGTCATGTATTTGAACGTTGTGGGTTTGAATACGATGGCATGGTAGGTGGGCTGATGACGATGATTCGTCACCTGCGCCATGAGGAGCAATATTTGTGAACAGCTTGACAGAACAAGTTCCACGAGTACTATGGGGTTTAGCTGGCGAGTGGGTAGAGCAAGATTGTGCATGCGCTGAAAACATACCGCACCTGTGGCGAATGCCGCCCGGCATCTCCAGCGAAACGGATTGCGCCTGCGCCGAACCGCTTTTGTCGCCCGCCCCCCCCACTTCATTAATGGCAACTGCCTGGCGCATTGCACCGGAGATCTATCGCGCCCCATTGCCAGACATGCACGAACTAGTCTTTGCTTCTACCGGTCAGGCTGGCCTGATCATTCTTAACCAACCCGCCCGCGCTATCCTGAATGCTTACCGCCAACCTCACACTCTAACCAACGACACAGCCCGCCAATTGGCACCACTTGGGTTACTCGTTACAACCTATCACCCTCAGTCCCCAGTCCCCAATCCCCAATCCACCCTCACCGCCTGGCTACATATTACCAACGCCTGTAACCTAAACTGTGATTACTGCTACGTAAAAAAATCAAGCACGGCAATGACCCAAGAGGTAGGCTGCGCTGCCATTGACGCTGTCATCCGTTCAGCGCAGGTCAATGGCTACCAGGCTATCAAGCTCAAGTACGCCGGCGGCGAACCCACGCTGCATCCAGCGTTGGTCAATCGCCTGCACAACTATGCCGTTGATCGAGCCAACCACGCCAAGCTGAAATTGCGCGAAACGCTGCTGTCCAACGGCGTAGCAGTGACCGACGAATTGCTCGCCTGGCTGCGCGACGAGAACATGCGCGTAATGATCTCAATAGATGGGCTGGGCCAGGCGCACGACAAACAGCGCCATTTTGCCGATGGGCGCGGCACAGCGTCGTTGGTATGCAATACTATTGAGCGCGCGCTGCGGTTGGGGCTAAAACCCTATCTATCCATCACCATCAGCGCAGATAACGCGCACGGGCTATCCTCAACAGTTGCTTTTGCATTGGAACGCGGTGTGCCTTTTAATCTCAATTTTGTCCGGGCGGCTGGAGGCATTACAAACTCGCGTAAAATCATTGCCGGCGTGCGCGCGGCGTTTGAGGTAATAGAGAACAACCTGCCGCCTTATCCGCTGACCGGCATCCTCGACCGCGCCAATTTTGCCGCGCCGCACCCCTATACCTGTGGCGCCGGGCGCGATTACCTGGTGATTGACCCGGCCGGCAAAGTGGCGCGCTGCCAAATGGAACTTGAGCAGGCTGTGACTGATGTCTGGGCTGATAATCCACTGCTTGCTGTGCGCGCTGCGCCAACTGGCTTTCAGGCAGTAACCGTAGATGAAAAAGAAAACTGCCGCGCTTGCCTGTGGCGCTATGCTTGCGGCGGGGGTTGCCCGCTTTTGACGCACCAGGCCACCGGTCACAATCAAGCCCCATCACCCTATTGCGAGGTGTACCAGGCGCTCTATCCTGATCTCTTGCGCCTGGAAGGATTGCGGCTGCTCAAGTGGGGAAAGCAGGCAGCATAACAGCATCAACTCCGGCTCTAAACGAGGGAGAAGGTTACAAGCCTTCTCCCTCGTTTTTTGCGTGAGATTGTTGTGAGATGGTAGTAAGAAAAGAGCCAGAAAGTAGCAACCCGCTCGCAAACACTTTTTCAGATTATTGTACGACTCTTGCAAGAGCTGGCACGCTATTTAGCAGTATGATGTAGGCAGGATAAACAATCAACATTCTTGTGATAAAAGAAAGCAACTGGCACAGAAAGGAAGGTTAATATGGGAGAAATAATTCAAGCAATTCCTGTCATCATCATAGCGTTACCGTTTCTGCTTGTGCTTACACGAATGCTCACCGCATCCCATGACGATGGTGACGGCTGGGGGCAGTGGTCTTAGCCGAGGTGTAAGCACCCGGCTCCAGGCTCGAGGGGAGACGAAAAATGTCCAACAACTCTTTGCCCTGCTGCGTTGTCTTGATAGACGTCAAAAACATTTCGCCCAACATAATAGGTGGGCTGATGCGGCAGTTGAAGTCGAGATACACCATTACTCAAGCCATTGGCTTTGCCGATTTTGGCCAGCCAGAGATTTCTAACACCAAAGCAGCGCTACGGCGGCTGGGTATCACGCTCCGCCACGTCCCGAGTCTGCAATCTGGGCGCTTTCGTAAAAGCCTGGTGGATCAGACGTTAATGATTGAAATGATGATGATCCACGCTCACTGTCGCAATCAAATTGATGCTTACGTGCTCGTTTCCGGCGATGGGCATTTTGTGCCGATGGTGCAGGCGCTGCGTAGAGATGGCAAGCGTGTGATTGTAGCCGCGCCGCGACAATCGTCCAGCCGTGCACTACGCAGGGTGGCCAGTCAGTTTTTTACAGTGCGGATGCACGCGCGCAAGTCATCGGCCTCAACTACACTGCCTGGAATCGCACCGAGAACAGAGAGGCCGCAATGATTGCTCTGGTCATCATTGGCACGGTCAATTTGATAGCACTATTTGTGTTGGCGTTGCACCAACCAGTTGCACGATAAGAGGAGGTGTATAAATGAAACGACAAATTACCATTCATGATCTATTGGTGATCTTGTTGCTGCCACCCTTGCTAATATTGACCGAAATAATCAAACTGATAGGCGGGCCTTGAATTTTTTCTCGGGCGAAGCAAGCTATTGGTTTTTGCAAAAACTACTTGCTTCGCCCGGAATGATAGATCTGCGATCTTGGATATTTGTTCCAACATTTGAATTTATCGAAAGGACGTATCTGATGTTCACTTATATTTTCTTGCTGATCACAGTACCTCTCATAGTTGCTTTGGGAACAGGCATAAACCACACAGTGGCAGATTACAGACGGCGGCGCATTTACGCCCAACGGCTCAGGCAAGTGCTGGCGCAAAATTAAACAGCCAAATGAATCTCTGATGTGCAACCCGCTCGCTCGAAATCGTCGTGTAGC
The DNA here is from genome assembly GCA_964651475.1 of uncultured Anaerolineae bacterium. Lineage (GTDB taxonomy): Bacteria > Chloroflexota > Anaerolineae > Fen-1058 > Fen-1058 > JBGSMF01. The sequence continues at coordinate 53,118 of CAZYXV010000019.1, forward strand.
GCAACCTGTTGACCATCCACGAAAAGCGCGAGTTCATTGATCCGCGCAGCGCCCCGCCGGATTTGGAAGAGGCGGAGAGACGCACGCGAAAAGAGATCGCGGACATTGAGGCGCGATTGGCAAAATTGGGGTAGAATATAGCTAGAAAATTGCCAGTGCAAAATACCGCCGCAACCAGTGCGCGGAAAGTCGCAAGCTACACTTTTTAAAGGAGGAAAAGCATGGACGAGTTAATCAAGCTGGTTGTAAACAAGACCGGGCTGCCGGAAGCGACGGCCCAAAAGGCCGTAGAGGTTGTGATTGGCTATTTGAAGAAAAAGCTGCCCGCGCCCATTGGCGCGCAGATTGATGCGCTGCTGGCCAGCGGCCAGGCAGCCCAGGGCGTTGAAAGCGCGGCGCAGGCATTGGGTGGGCTGTTGGGCAAAAAGAAATAGCCGCTCGCCGCGCACACTGCACATCGGGGCTAAAGACTCCCGGCATCTTGCGAGACGCCGGGAACGAGTCCTTGGGCCGCCCGGTACATTGCCACAATGTTTTCCGGCGGCGTATCGGGCTGAAAATTGTGCGCCGGGGCCAGGATATAGCCCCCGCCCGGCGACAGTATTTCCAGGACGCGCCGCACGTTTGCCCTCACCTCTTCTGGCGCGCCGCGCGGCAGGGTACGTTGTTCGTCAATGCCGCCGTGGAAGCATAGCCGCGCGCCAAAGTCGCGCTTGAGCGCGGAGGGATCCATGCCGGCGGCGTGCGGTTGAATGGGGTTGAGCACATCCAGTCCGATCTCGATCAAATCCTCGATGAAGGGCCTGACGCCGCCGCAGGTGTGCATAAAAATCTTGGCGCTGGTGCGCGCCTTGATTTCGGCGAACAATTGGCGATGCAGCGGTTTGATCAGCTCGCGGTACAGCGCGGGCGAAAGCATCGGCCCGGTCTGAATGCCCAGGTCGTCGGCAGTTTCGACCATTTGCACATACGGGCCAACGGCATTCAGCATCACCTCGTATTGGCCGCAAATCACTTCAAAGACCTTGTGCAATAACCTGTCGGCAAAGCGCTTGTTACGTTTGAGGTCGCCCAAAAAGGCGGCAAAGCCGCGCAGGTACAGGGCCGTCTCGAATACGCCGCCGGGCAGGTGCGCCACCAGTGCGTAATCGCTTTGCTCGTACAGTTGGCGGGCCTGTTCGGCCAGGCCAGCCACCCGCGCGGGGTCAAAGGGATCAGGCCAGGCAAAGCGGCCCAAATCGGCTTCGTGGGCCTCTGCTAAGGGGTGCGCCACCATCACCGCATAGTGTCCCACCTTCTTTTGACGCAGCCCCCACTCGTCGGCCCAACTGCCATCGTCAAAGTGCGGCGAAACAAAATCGGATGGAGGGCGCAAGCGCACGCGGCGAAAATCAATCTCGAGCGCCCGCAGCACGCGCTCGTCCAGGTCAAGCATAACAAAAATGGGGCTGATCGTTTCACCGCCATCGCCCTGAAGGCCCAGGTGCGCTTTGAGCGGCCAGTAAGCGCCTTCCATCAGGCTGGCTACGCTGCCGCCCATATCCTGCGGGGGCCTATCGGGCTGTTGGTGATCGAGCGCCGTGACAACACGTTGGCGTGGGGTTAATCTCATGGTATGGAACTACTTGTGGGAATCCCGGTACAGCAGCGTCACTCTTTCTTTTTGATTCCGATAAAGACCTGCACCTTGTTGCTTTCGACCACGTTGCCGGCCTTGTCGTACACCTTGACCCACAGCGAGTGCTTGCCGGCCTTGCCGCCGCTATCCAGCAGCCACTTGTCGTGGAAAGGCGCCACCCGCCGCACGGTAAACGGTTTTTCTTCCTGGTCAACGTAAAACTCGACGCGATCAATGCCAAAATTATCCGAGACTTCGGCGTTGACGTTGACCCACTCGTCTTTCCCCAACACGTACTCTTCGTCCGGCAGGGGATAGTTCAGCTCGACCTTGGGCGGCGTGTTGTCTACCGTCACCTGCACGGTGAATTGCTGCACACTTTGATCGTGACGGATGACGCTCAATTGCAGGCTGTACAAACCGTCCAGGCCATTCGTATCCCAAAACTCGAGCACGTTATTATCCACCTGGTTGCCGTGATCCGGTCCAATCTGCACCCACTCGGACGGATTCATCCCTTTGCCAAAAGCCACGCGATACATGTTAAAGTCGCCGCCGCGCGCGTTGCCGCGTATCTCGATGGCGCCGTGAATGGCGCTGTAGGCGGTTGGGCTAATGATGCCCACGTCCCCCACCTCCGGCGCGCCGCCGTAGATCGTATCATATTCTGAGGGCGGCTGCGGGATCTCGGACTCGCGCACCCAGTCGGCGGCCTCGGGCGGATATATCTCGAACACCTTTTCTTCAACGCGGTCAGGCGGGGTGAACACTGTGGCCAGCTTGCCCGTCTCGCGGTCAATCAAAAACGCCTGGTGGATAGTGTCGTACGCCTTGGGTTCAGTGCCGGGAATAAATAGCTCGGTCACGGTGGGACAGTACTTGGTAGGCAGCAAGCCGGATATGGCGCACACCGACTGCGTCACCAATCCCTCGGGCCGCGCAAACTGCTCGACGGCCAGGTCCCGGTGCACATACAGCATAACGTCGTGCCAGATGGGCGCCGCGCCGTCGCGGCCAGAGACGTTTTTCATCTCCGAATTATCCGTATTGCCGACCCAGACCGCCGTGACGTATTGCGGCGTATAGCCGATGGTCCAGTTATCGCGAAAGTCGTTCGTTGTCCCCGTCTTGACGGCCGCCGGGCGATCAATCTCCAGGGGATTGGGATTGCCAAAGGCGGCCCATCGCGCCGCGTTATCAGACAACATGCTGTTCATGATATACGCCAGGCGAGGATCGAGGATAGACTGTGTACCCGGCTGCTTGTATTCCCACAACACTTTGCCGGAGCGATCCTCAACGCGCAGCACGGGCGACGGTTCCAACGCACGGTAGCCTGGGCGCAGTTGGTCGGGAAGCACATCCACCCCTACCATCGTCCCGCCGTTTGCCAGCACGCCAAAGGAATACGCCATGTCAATCACCTTGACCTCGCCCCCGCCCAACGTCAACGCCAGGCCATAATAATCCAGCCCGCGATTGAGCGTAGTGATGCCCATCTTGTGCGCCGTGCGGATCACGTTCTCGATGCCCGCCATTTGCAGCGCCTTGACGGCCGGGATGTTATAGCTGCGCGCCAGGGCCATGCGCATGCGCTGCATGCCATGATACTTGCGGTCGTAATTTTCGGGCACATAAGGCGCCTGGCCAGGCTGCTCGAAACCGGTGCGCACGTCCAAAAACGCCGTCGAGGCCGGATAGCCCTGCGCCAGCAAGGTGAGATACGTAAAGGGCTTGAACGAACTGCCCGGCTGGCGCAGGCCAATCGCCACGTTAAACTTGCCATCTATGGCGTCGTTCCAATAATCCACACTGCCGAGCATGGCCACAATTTCGCCCGTGCGGGGTCGAATGACGACGACGGCGGCATTGTTGACATTGTGCCCCCCATCGTTGAGCTTTTGAACGTGAGCGGCGGCAATGCGCTGCACCTCGTCGTTCAGGTCGAGATCGAGCGTGGTATACACGCGCAGGCCGCCGCGATACACGGCGTCTGGGCCAAAGCGATCTTCCAACCACTTGCGCACGTAAATCGAAAAGTGCGGCGCTTTGATGTCAAAGCGTTCCGCCACGCCGCCGGCCAGTTTCAACTCCCGGTACTTGGTCGCAACGGACTCTTCAGGCGTGATGTACCCTTCGCGCACCAATGCGTCCAACACCAACGCCTGGCGCTCTTTGGCCTCTTGCGGCGCGTCAATTGGATTCATGCCGGGGAACTGGGGAATGGCCGCCAGCATGGAACATTCGGCCAGGTCTAGTTGATCAACGTTTTTGCCAAAGTACACCTGCGCCGCCGCTTCCAATCCGTACGCCAGGTTGCCATAGTGGTTCGTATTGAGATACCACTCCAGGATTTGATCTTTGCTGTAGCGGCGGCTGATCTCCATTGCCAGGAGCGCCTCTTTGATCTTGCGCGTATAGCTCTTTTGGTAACGCTCTTCGGGATCAATCAACGTGTTCTTGATGAGCTGGACGGTGATGGACGAGCCGCCCTGAACAGAGCCTCCCTGCAAATTGGACCAGAAAGCGCGGGCGATACCTCTGAGGTCTATGCCGGGATTCGCGTAAAAGCTCTTGTCTTCGAGCGCTATCGTCGCCTGCTGGCACAACAACGGAATGCGGTCGAGCGTGGCCCACTGCCGGTCGCCGGTGCGCGGATCAATCACTTCGTACAACAGCGTCTTGCCCGTCCGGTCATAGATTTTCGTCGTTTCAAAAAACTCGCTAGAGGTAGACTGTTGGAAGCGCGTTTCCAACTGGCCGGGATCGGGCAAGTCTTTGGTAAGGTTGAGATAAGCGGCGACTGTGCCGCCGGCTGCCGCTACCAGGCCGGTGAACGAAGCTGCAATCGTCGCCAAGACGACGACGATCATTAACCGCGCGAGAATCATCACTGTCCCGCCGCCCTGCGCGCTGCGGCCGCGGCGCGCGCGGCGCGTGTGAACAATGTGCTTCTTGTAATGTGTATTCCAACTTGACACGACAACCTCTTCTCGAACAGATGCTCTATTAGCTTGTGCAACAGCCAACCAAACCGCAGCCGTATCATACCATAGGGCGCTCTATTGCGCCACCAAACAAAAGGTCCCTTGCGGATTGCAAGGGACCTGGCATCAACATAGATGTCGTTACTTGGCCAGCTTTTTAGCCTGCCTGATCCACGACTTGGGATCAATCTTGCGCCAGCCCGCGACGCTCATAATGGTTCTGATTTGTTCCGGCGTTGCGTTAGCGAGTTGTTCAAAAGTGTAAATACCCGCCTGATACAACTTTTCCTGGTAGACCGGGCCAATGCCGTTAATGACAATCAGGTCATCCTTCTGGGGCGGCGCTTGAGGCGCTTCCGATTGGACCGAAAGAGCCTGCAGCCTGTCCTGATAGCCTTGGATGGCGGTTTCCAGCTGGTGGATGGCACTTGCTTTTTCGTCCGCCTCTGCGCGCAGCGCGGCGATGACGTGCTCCCGTTCCTGGAGCGATGCCTCCAATCCGCCAGTGTGCGCTTCCGCCTCGGCCACGCGGCCCGTCAGCCCGGCAAGCTGGCTATCCCGCTCCTTCACCGCCTGCTTTAGCCCCTCGAGTTCGCTGTGCAGCGCGTTGAGCCGATCCTGCCGCTCAGCAACACCCGCCTCCAATTGCCGGATAGCGTTGACCCTTTCGTCCGCCTCTGCGCGCAGCCCGGCGATGATGTGCTCACGCTCCTGGAGCGATGCCTCCAATCCGCCAGCGCGCGCTTCCGCCTCGGCCGCGCGAGCCGTCAGTCCGGCAAGCTGGCTATCCCGCTCCTTCACCGCCTGCTTTAGCCCCTCGAGTTCGCTGTGCAGCGCGTTGAGCCGATCCTGCCGCTCAGCAACGCCTGCCTCCAATTGCCGGATAGCGTTGACTCTTTCGTCCGCCTCTGCGCGTAGCCCGGCGATGATGTGCTCACGCCCCTGGAGCGATGCCTCCAATCCGCCAGCGCACGCTTCCGCCTCGGCCGCGCGAGCCGTCAGTCCGGCAAGCTGGCTATCTCGCTCCCTCACCGCCTGCTCCAACTCGCCAACGTGGCCTTGCAGCGCGTTGAGCCGATCCTGCCGCTCGGCAACACCCGCCTCCAATTGCCGGATAGCGTTGACCCTTTCGTCCGCCTCTGCGCGCAGCCCGGCGATGATGTGCTCACGCTCCTGGAGCGATACCTCCAATCCGCCAGCGCGCGCTTCCGCCTCGGCCGCGCGGGCCGTCAGCCCGGCAAGCTGGCTATCTCGCTCCCTCACCGCCTGCTCCAACTCGCCGAGAGTCTTGGTTTGCTCGTCGAGCCGCGCCTTTAACTCGACGTTGACCTTTTCTCTTTCGGCAAGTTGATCGCGCAGTTGCACCGCACGCGCATCGGATTCACCCAGGCATTCCTGAAGATCGGCCACGACCTGTCCCTTGCTGCCGAGTTCGGCTTGCAGGCCGCGCACCTGCGCTTCGCGTTCGTCCACCGTCGCTTCCAGGCGCTTGACGGCAATAGTCTTTTCCTCCAATCCGGCCCGCAAAGCAACAAGCGATTGATCCTTGTCCTTTAGCAATGCTCCCAGGTTATTTGCCGTCACTTCAGTCTCGGCCAAGCGCGTCCTGAGGTTCTCGATCTGTCCCTCGCGCTCACCAGCTATTCGTTCCAAATTGCCAAATGCCAGGCGCCGCTCCTCGAGTTGCGCTTTCAAATCGAGAACGGCCTTTTCTCCCCCGCTCACCTGGTCGCGCAACTGCGCCGCGCTTGCCTCGAATTCGCCCAGGCGCGCCTGGAGGCCGGCTATCGCCTGTCCCTTGCCGTCCAGTTCGGCTTGCAGGGTGTTGATTCGTTCCGCGCGTTCGGCGGCAGCCTCCTCCAGCCGCTGCATCGCGATCGCTTTCGCCTCTGCCTCTTTTTGCAGAGCGGCAAGCGCCTGCTCCCTTTCTCGGAGCGCGGCTTCAAGCCGGCCGAGGGCATTGGCGCGCTCGTCAAGTTGCGCCCTTAACTCGAGCGCAGCTTTTTCTTTTTCGCCCACCTGGTCGCGCAGTTGGGCGGCGTTTGCCCCGGACTCACCCAGGCGGGTCTGAAGATCGGAGATGATTTGATCTTTGCTGTGGATTTCAACTTGCATACCACGCGCGCGCTCCTCTCGCTCGGCGGCGGCCTCTTCCAGGCGTTTGATCGCACCGGCCTTGTCGGCCATCTCTGCGCGCAAAGCGTCAATCGCCCGCGTTTTTTCGTGGAGGGATGATTCCAGCCCGCCGGCTCTGGCCTCAACTTCTGCAAGGCGAATCGTCTTGGCTTCGATCTGGCTTTCGCGTTCGCTCAGAACGTGCTCGAGGTTGCCAAGCGCCTGACTCCGCTCATCGAGTTGCGTCTTGAGATGGTGGGTGGATTTTTCTCCTTCGCTTACCAGGGTGCGCAAGCGCGTTGCATGCGCCTCAGACTCGCTCAGGCGCACCTCGAGGTCAGCCACCGTCCGCTCTCTGTTCCCCAGAGTCGCTTGCAAATTGTTCGCGTGGTCCTGGCGCTGTCGCACCTGTTCTCGCCAATACAACCACGTAACCAGCCAGCCCAAAATTATGCCTGCGACCAGGGCAATGATCGCCACAAATATATTATTTGGCATTGTTTGGCTCCTCATAAGTGTCTGTTATTGTATTCGGCTACAGTGTAGCGCACTTTATCTTCTCAATAATTCGGGGTAGCCAGTCAGCCTGAGCCGTTCTGAGCTCACGTCGAAGCCTGTCGAAGGCTGATTGTCAAGTATGAAAAATCACCCTTCGACAGGCTCAGGGTGCTTTTCACCCCTACTTTTTGAGAAGATACAGCGATTACACCAACTTGATCGCCGCCTCCATAATTGCCTGGATGCGCCCCACCATATCGGCGGGGTTGGGATGAATTCCCTCTACCAGGAGCGCGTTTTCGTACAACTGCTCAATAGACAAATCAATCAGCGCCTCCTCCGGCCGCTCGGTCGCCCATCGCGCCAGGTTCTTGATCATGGGATGGGCGCGGTTGATTTCGAGCAGTTTCTTGGGCGTCTCAAAGGTCTGATCCAGCAAGCGCCGCACGCGCGCCATATCACGCTCGGCGGCGTCTTCGGGTGAAACCAGGCGGCACGGGCTATCGGTCAACAGCCGCGACTCGCGCACATCGGTGACGCGGCTGCCCAACGTCTTGCGGAATCGCTCGACCAGCGTATTGAACTGGTCTTCGGGCGCTTGCTCGGCGGCGGGCTGGTCGGCCGGCGGCAAATCCAGCCCCGCGTCGTCTACGTTTTTGACCGGCTTGCCATCAAACTCGCGCAGCCCCAGCACCATAAAACTGTCAATCGTCTCGGTCAGGTACAGCACTTCGATATCGTGCGTCCTGAAATAATCCAGGTGCGGGCTGCGTGTCACAGACTTGGGATCGTCACCCAGGATATAATAGATTGTCTTTTGATCCTCCTTCATCCGCCCCACATAGTCAGCCAGTGAGGCCAATGAGTCGCCCGACTTGGACGTGCGAAAGCGCAGCAGCGGCAAGAGCGGTTCGCGCCCGGCCAAATCGGTCGCCACACCTTCTTTGATGAACACGCCAAACTGTTCCCAGAATTTTTGATAGGTCTCCGGCTCGTCTCGGGCGATGCGCCCCAACTCATCCAGCACCTTGCGCGTGATGTTGGCCTTCATCTTTTCCATCAAGCGCGTGGCCTGGATCGTTTCTCGGGAGATATTGAGCGGCAAGTCTTCGCTATCTACCACGCCTTCCACAAAGCGCAAGTGATTGGGCAGCAGATCTTTGCAATAGTCTTGAATCAAGACCTTGCGCGAATACAGCTTGAGGCCGTGATCGGTGCGCAGGGCCAACATACCCCGCTCGCGCTTGGAGGGCACGTACAACACCGCGTACATTTGCACCGGCGCGTCGGTGACCAGGTGAACGCGCGCCAGCGGCTTTTCAAAATCCAGCGTCAGGTGCTTGTAAAATTCGTCGTACTGCTCCGCTGTCACCTCGCGCGGCGATTGCCGCCACAACGCTGTCCGGCGATTGACCGCCTGTTCCTTATCGCCGACGTAAATCGGGAACGCCACGAAATCCGAATGTTTCTTGATAATCTGCTCCAGCCGCCAGGCCGCGGCAAATTCGGCTGCGTCTTCTTTCAGCTTGATCTCGACGCTCGTGCCGCGTGTGGACTTGTCGGCGGCGGCCAACGTATAGGTATTATCGCCGCGCGAGGTCCACGCGCACGCTTCTGCGTCGGGCCAGTAAGAGCGCGACGTCACCGTAACCTCGTCGGCCACCATGAACACGCTGTAAAAGCCCACGCCAAACTGCCCGATGAGGTCGGTGGAAATTGGCCTGTCGGTGTCTTGCAACTTTTTGAGGAATTCGATCGCGCCAGAGTGGGCAATCGTGCCCAGGTTCTCGATCAACTCTTCGCGCGTCATGCCGATGCCAGTATCGGCGATGGTCAATGTCTTGGCCTGCTCGTCGAACGCGATGCGCACGGCCAGCTCGGCGTCTGGATCGAGCACGTCCCGATTGGTCAACATCTCGAATTGCAGCCGGTGCAGCGCATCCGAAGCGTTCGAGACCAGCTCGCGCAAAAATATCTCGCGATCTCGGTACAACGAGTGGACCAGGATGTGCAGCAATTGCTGGATTTCGGCCCGAAATTCAAATGATTGAGGTCCTTGTGACATATTCACCTCCTCTTGCAAGCTAGACCGGGATTACCCGCAGCGCCCGGTCAAACGTGGTTAAACTTTTACAACCCTCGTCCGTAATCACCACATCATCCTCTATTCTCACCCCCCCTTTGCCAGGAATGTACACGCCTGGTTCAATCGTAAACGTCATGCCGCTCTCTAAGAGCGTCACGTCTCCCTCGCGGGCAAACGGCGCTTCGTGCACATCCAGACCCAGGCCATGCCCGGTCCTGTGAGTAAAATTTTCTTTGTAACCGGCCTCGTTAATGACCTTTCTGGCCGCCCGGTCTACCTCCTGAATCTCTACGCCGGGGCGGGCCGCGGCGCGCCCCGCTTCGTTGGCCTCCAACACAATCTTGTAGATGCGTTTCAGTTCCTCGTCCTCGACTTCGCCCAGGGCAAACGTGCGCGTAATGTCGCTGACATAGCCATTCACGCTCACGCCAAAATCGAACAACAACAACTGGTTGCCGCGAATGACCTTGTCGCCGGGTCCGCCGTGCGGCAAGGCCGTATTCGCGCCCACCAACACAATCGGCTCAAACGACGCGCCCTCCGCCCCGTAGCGCAGACAGGCCACTTGCAACTCGGCGGCCAGTTCCTTTTCCGTCATGCCGGCGCGCACTTTTTCGAGCGTATCCGCCAGCGCCGCCTCAGCAATCTCGACGGCACGGCGCATGGCGGCGATCTCGCTTTCGTCTTTGCGCATGCGCAGGCCGCCCACTAGCGGCTCGGCGGCGGCCAGCCTGACGCCGCTGGTGCTGGCCTTGAGCAGCTTGAGCTCCATCACGCGCAAGATCAATTCTTCCACCGCCAGCGTGTGCCCTGAAAGGTTCAACGCTTCGCACGCCTGCTTGAACGCATTCGCCGGGCCTTCCTCGTCGGTCCAGGGGAACAAGCGCCAATCAATCGTCACCGGCCCGGCCTCCGGCTTGCTCGCCTCCAGCGCCGGCAAAATGAGCGCGGGGTCGCCTTCAACCGGGAACAGCGCCAGCGTGGGGCGCTCGCTCAAGTGAAAGGACAGACCCGTAAGATACATCATATTCACGCCGGGCATCACAGCCACGCAATCCACGCCGACGTTCCTCGCCGCGGCCATCAATTTGTCAATGCGTTCTCCGTTCATTGTTTTTCCTTGTATATTTACTCACGGAGCCAACTGGCCCCTTTGACCACAGCCAGCAACATTATTGTTGCCAGCCACTCAAAATCGTGCTACAATTCTATCGGCAATTGGAAACGCTCCTTCTCCTTGAGGTTCGGCCTCGTTTGAAAGACTGTTTCCTTGCCCTGTGAGTGGCCACGAATGAGTAGGTGGTATCGTACGGATACGCCTGACGAACAAGGTTGTGGGTCTCACAGGCCTTCGAGGGTGATTGCCGATCAGTCGTTAGCATTTTCTGGTTTTGCTTTGCCAATAGGATCCTCTTTCGTGGGTTGAATATATCCTTCAACCTACTCTATTTGCTTGCCACATATCCGCCTGTCGCTCACTTGTCATAGTAGGTCTTTCTATTCTATGTTGCGCATTGCGCGTTCACGCATCACGCTCGACGTATCACCTGTGGCGCTCTACGTTTCACCAGGTCCAGCGCCGCCCGCGCCTCTTCCGCGCCAAGCAGCCAGGCGGCGCCCCCGTATACCGCCGCGCCAACCACAACACCGCTGGCGGCCAATGCCATGCTCGAGCGCATCGGCGCAATGGACAGGAATCCCCACACTGCCACGCCCATGATCAACGAGGATACTGCCGTCTTGGCGATAGAACGCCACTCACTCCACTGGCCCCATCCCCCCAGGCGCGGCCGTATGAACCACAGCAGCAAAACCATTTCCGCGTACGCGGCCAGCGTATTCGCCAGCGCCAGCCCCGCCATGTGCATCGGCCCGATCAGCAAGAGGCTAAGGGCAAGATTGGCGAGCATCGCCGCCACCCCAATAATCACCGGCGTGTGAGTATCGTGCATGGCGTAAAACGCGCGCACCAGGATTTCGATGCCGGAATGAGCCGCCAGCCCGGGCGCGTAAAACGCCAGCGCCAGCGCCACCATCCCGGTCGAGCTTGCCTGGAACTTGCCGCGCTCGAACAGAGCCGCTACCAGCGGCGCGCGCAGCGCCCACAATCCCACCGCCGCCGGCAGGGTTACAAACACAATCGCCCGCAGCGTAGCGCCCAGCGCGCCGCGCATAGCCTCTTGCTGGCCTCGCGCGGCTTGCTCGGCAAACGTGGGAAACGCTGCCGTCGCCACCGATTGGGCAAAAACGCCCTGCGGCAACAACATGACGCGCCAGGCATAATCGAGCGCCGCCACCGCGCCGCTGCCCAGCCGCGAGGCCAGATTCGTGCTCACCAAAATGTTGACCTGCACCACGGCCACGCCCAAGATGCGCGGCCCCATCAGCCACAGAACCTCGCGCACGCCGCTGTCTCGCAACGACAGCACCGGCGTATAGCGCCAACCCATCCTGATCAATCCCGGCAACTGAACCAGGAAATGCAGCCCCGCGCCACCCACTGCGCCCAACGCCGCGCCCATCGGCCCCATCGTCGGGACAAGCCACCACGCGCCCAGGATGATGCCCAGGTTGTATGCCGCCGGCGCAATCCCCGGCAGCAAGAACTGCTGCTGCGCGTTGAGCACCCCCATCATCAACCCCGACACGCTAAAAATCACCGGGCTGATCAACATCACGCGCACTAATGTCGCAGTCAAGGCTTGCTTTTCCGGGCCAAAACCCGGCGCCAGCACGCCCCTCACCAATTGCGGCGCCAAGAGGGCAGCCACCACGGCAACCGCGCTCACACTCACCAACAGCAAGTTGATCATAGCGCTGGTCAGATGCCATGCCCCTTCACGGTCGCCGCGCGCTGTGTAGCTGGCAAAAGTAGGTATAAACGCCGAAGCCAACGCGCCCCCCGCCATGAGCACAAAGATAATATCTGGGATGCGAAAGGCAGATAAATAAGCATCGGCGGCATCGCTGGTACCCAATTGCGCGGTGATAACAACATCACGCGCCACCCCCATCAAGCGGCTGACGGCGAAGGCAATCATGACAGTGACGCTGGCGCGCGCAATCTGGCGGTTACTTGATGTCATCGGGGAGAATTATACCACTTAAATGGACAGGGCCTGCACCAAAGATCCGTGCAGGCCCCGAAAGGATAATGGATAGATAAAAGCTAAAGAGCCAGGGACGCCGCCCCCTGGCTCTTGCTAAAAGGAGGAGAAGAAATACCCGCCCGCTGCTCTTATCTGGCTACATCATAACACATGATTATATTACGTACTGGACGCGAAACCTACGATTAGCCTACGCATCCCCCATCGCGCGTTTGCCAGCAGCTATGATGTCAGGTATAATCAGCCCACCATGAACCTGTTTCAAAAACTCCCCCACCCGCCGCGTTGGTTAGAATATGGTTTATTAATCGTCATCTTGTGGATTGGGCTGTGGCTGCGTGTTTACGATCTGGCGCAGTTGCCCTACGGTCCCTACTACGACGAGGCTGCCAACATTATTCTAGCCGGCGAGATTTCCACCGGGCAATATCTGCCGATCTTTATCGAGCCGTACACGGGCAAAGAAGTTTTGTTTTTTTACCTGGCCGCCGTGCTGATGCGGCTGGTGGGCATCAGCACGTGGGCGCTGCGGCTCACCTCGGCGCTGGTGGGCGTGATCAGTATTCTGATGGCCTATCGGTTAACGCGCGAACTATTCGCCGACGAGCCGTTGGTCGGGGCGCGTTGGCTGGCGCTGTTGACCGCCGCGCTCATGGCGGCAGCGTTCTGGCCCATGGTCGTCAATCGCTATGGCTACCGCGCCAACACCTTGCCCCTGACGCAATCAGTTATGCTGTGGGCCATGTGGCGAGGGCTTGAACAGCCAGGCAAGCGAGGGCAAATCGAGTGGATGGCGCTGGCCGGCGCGTGGTGCGGGCTGACGGCCTACACATACCTCTCCAGCCGATTCGTCCCCTTTGCACTGGCGGTGGTGTGGGCGCTGATCTTGTCCGCCGACCGCGCCATGCTTCGCCGCCGGCTGCTCCAACTGCTCGTATTCGGCCTGGCCGCTTTGATCGTCTTTGCGCCGTTGGGTTGGTTCTTTTACACGCACCCCCAAACTTTTACCGTGCGTTTATCACAAGTGGTGGACCAGGGCATCGCTGGCGGCCCGAACACATTTGTAACGTCGTCGCTGCGCGCGCTGGAAATGTTTACACTGCGCGGCGACCCGCAGGTGCGTTTTGGCGTGCCGGAATTGCCCGCTTTTCCGGGACCGCTGGGGTGGCTTTTTTACGCAGGGGTTCTAACGCTGGCCGTGCGGTTGTTTAGTTTTAGCGGGCCGCGCGGACAGGTGCGTTATTTGATGCTGGTAATATGGATACTGACCATGCTCGTTCCCAGCATATTGGCCGTGCCTTACGAAGTTCCGCACAGCCTGCGCTCAATTGGCGTGATGCCCATGATGTACACACTGGCAGCGCTGGGCGGCGTGGCTGTGTTGAGTGTGATATATCGCTACATTGTGCGCAGCCGCGTTACGCTCAATGCGCTGGCGGCGCTTTGCACCGTTGTCGTGTTGGGCGCGGGAAGCATTTTCTCGTTTCACAATTATTTTGCAATTTGGGCCAGTTCGCCCAATGCCTACCGGGATCTGGACGGCGACATGGCCGACGCCGCGAGATACCTCAATAGCCGCGACTTGAGCAACACACTGGTGTACGTCTCATCATATCACTATCGCCACCCCACCGTTGCCGCACTGGCGCGCCAGTACGAGCAAATCAAATGGATCACGGGGGAAAACACGCTTGTATTCCCTCAAGTGCGGCCCGGCCAGACGGCGCTATTCATTTTCCCCTATTCCGCCATGCCCGAAGAGGACTGGCTGTCCCAATATTTTCCGCCTGGAGCCCAGGTTGCCCGATATCTTGCCGCCGGCGACCAGACTGCCTACCGCGCCTACGAATTGCGCGCCCTTCCGGTCATCTCGCCGCAACACACGCTAAATATGAATTTTGGCGGTATCATCGAGCTTTTAGGTTACGATGTGCTTCGCCCGGCTTATTCGGGGCAAAATATTCACGTGGCGTTGTATTGGCGTGTGCTGAAAACGCCGGATCGAGGCGATTATCAATTCTTTGGCGAACTGACCGACGCTTGGGGCATCGAGTTTGGCAAGCACAGTTCGTTCGCATACCCCTCGGAGCAATGGTCGCCTGGCGAAATTATTGTAGACTGGTGGCGCGTGCCAACTCCGGCCGGCGCGCCGCCAGGCGAGTATGTGCTCAAAGCCGGCGTGTGGTCGCCCACCGACGCCAAACGCTTGACGGCGACCAACGAGCAGGGGCGCTTTGCCGGCACAACCGCCAGGCTCGCGCCAATATCAGTTGGGGCGCCCAGGCGCGTTTTTGCGCCAACGGACGTGGATATTGCCCATCGGCTAAATGCCCGCATGGGTGAGTTGAATTTGCTTGGCTACGTCCAGTGGCCGGATACAATACGCCAGGGCGACACGCTTTTTGCGGGACTTTATTGGCAAGCGTCGCAAACGCCCTCGGTGAATCATCGTGTGCGCATCAGTCTAAAGGACGGTGGAACAAATCTCGTGCCGTTATATCAAGACGCGCCCGTTCACGGCACGCTGCCCACAACCCAATGGCAGCCTGAGCAAATTGTCGCGGATATAAGCGGGCTGCGGCTGCCCTCGGATATTCCACCCGGCGAGTACGTTTTGCAAGTTGAGTTGACCGACCCAGCTGGCGGCAGCACCGGCCCGGCTCAAACCTTGGGCGCCGTAACCGTCGAAGCGACACAACGTGCATTCAACGTCCCGCCCATCACACACCCCCTGAACGTCAATCTAGGCGAACAAGTAACCTTATTGGGTTACGATTTGGAAACCAGCACTCTGCAGCCAGCGCACCCCCTCAAAGTCACGCTCTACTGGCAGTCGCTCGCGCCGATGGAGACCAGTTACACCGTCTTTGTACACCTGGTAGACGGCTCGGGCGCGCCGCGCGCCCAGGCAGATAGCCCGCCGGTTCGTGGAACATATCCAACCACGTTGTGGGCGCCGGGCGAGGTCGTCACCGACCAGTACGACATCAACCTGCCGCCCGACTTGCCCGCTGGTGCCTATACCCTCGTGGCCGGCTTGTACGAAGCAGAAAGCGGCGCGCGGCTGTCTTCAGGCGATACGGACAGGGTCGTGCTAGGCGCGGTCAACCTTGCGCCATGAGGGGACGTCTTGCCTTGTGAAGCGATTCCTGAGATAATACACCTTGCGTAATACTATAGAAATGATGCTCTTGGTTTTGGCTTGTCCGGGTTAGGAGCTTGTTGGAGAAGCGCTCCACGCGCCGTCCCTGCTTGCACCTTGGAGCGTAGTGAAGAGGCTGACGCGTGCGGACCGCTGAGAACGGCGGCCTGAGTGGGGTTCTCCGACAGCGGGCTAGGATATGACTAGACAAGTTTTTGTTTACTTTCTCATCATTCTGGTATTAATAACAAGCCTGGGCAGCGCGCCCGGCGCCCGCGCCCAGGCTGACCCGGTAACAGACATGTTTAACCGGATCAACACTGCGCGCGTGGCACAGGGACTTGTTCCTTACGCACCTAACCAGGCGCTGGTATCTGCCGCCGAACGGCACAGCAAAGACATGGCTGCCACTGGCAATGTAGATCACACCGGCTCGGATCAGTCTTCTTATCGCGAGCGCATCCTGACCGCCGGTTATGGACAGTGGACATTCGGGCCTATTGTGAACGAAATCATCTATGGCGGCACCGGCGGCGCGGACATTGCATTTGAATGGTGGATGGGTTCAGATACACAACGCGGGCAAATTCTCAGTTCTCGCTACCGTGAAGTTGGGATCGCGGCCGTCACCGGCACAAACGGGTGGACGTACTGGGTGCTGGCGTTCGGCGCGCAGCCCAACACTTTGCCGGCTTTTGTCAACGACGGCGCCAGCCAGGCGGACAAACTCGACGTATTGATTACACTCACGAATGAAAATGCAGTGCCGGCAGGCGACGGCATGTCTACGATGGGGCAAGCATTGCAAGTGCGGCTGGCGCACGACGACCAATTCACGGACGCCCAGTGGCAACCCTGGCAGCCGCGTATCCCGTTCCAGTTGCTGCCGGAGGGCGGCGAACAAAAGGTATACGTGCAATATCGCGACGCACAAGGGCGCACGGCGGTGACTTCGGACACTGTCACGTTGAGCCACGTGCCGCCGACATCTTCACCTTCACCCACCCCAAGCCCCACGGCGACGTCTCCGGCTACAGATACACCGACACCCTCCAGTACGCCCACAGCTGGCCCAACCGCCACTCACACGCCCACGCCGCCCGAAATGTCGCCTACCCCACTGCTAACCGAGCCAACACCGAGGGGAACGGCTTCCACATCACTCACATCCGCGCCATCCCCTTCACCGCAGCCCGCCACACGCTCGCCAGCGCGAACAAGCACGCCGCGTCCCCGTCCCAGCCCGCGCCCGGTTGCCACGCCGACAGCTTATTCTATCAGCCTGAATGGAGACTCCTTGCCATCCAGCTTTTTGATTATCTGGCTAGTTTTGCAGGGCACAGCGATTCTCCTGGGCATCGCACTGCTGGCCCGCAAAGCCCACCCTTAAGGAAAAGAACCCGTTGATCGAACCACTCTACATTCTTTCAACCGCCCGCTTTAACCAAGAACTCTTGGCGCGCATCCAGGCTGTTTCGGACCGCATCGTGCTGACGCAACATCCAACACGCAATCCGGTCGAGATTCCCGCAGACGAGTTTGCCCGGGCAGAGATTATATACACACTCAGCGCCCTGCCGCAGCCCAATCAGGCGCCGCATCTGAGGTGGGTACAACTCCACAGCGCCGGGGCCGACCACGTCTTGAATCATCCCTTGCTCCAGGCCGGCGTGACGTTCACCACAACCAGCGGGCTGCACGCCACCAACATTACCGAGTACGTGATGGCCTCTATCCTGGCGTGGACGCGGCATTTGCACATCTTGTTCGACTACAAGCGCCGCCGCGAATGGCCCGGCGGCGCGGAACGCTGGACGCGCTTTGTGCCGCACGAGTTACGCGGGGCGATTATGGGCATTGTGGGCTATGGGAGCATCGGGCGCGAGGTAGGCCAGTTAGCCTGCACATTTGGCATGCAAGTGCTGGCGCTCAAACGCCACCCGCAGCGCCGCGACGACGCCGGCTATAGCTTTGTGGGCGATTCAGATGGCTGCTTGCCCAAGACAATGTACGGGCCAGACCAGCTTGCAGATATGCTGCCGTTGTGCGATTACGTCGTGCTGGCCGTGCCGCTCAACGCCGACACGCATCACATGATCGGCGAGCGCGAACTGCGCGCCATGAAGCCCAGCGCGTACCTGGTCAATATCGCGCGCGGCGCCGTGGTGGACGAAACGGCGCTGATACGCGCTTTGCAAGAAGGCTGGATCGCCGGGGCCGGCCTGGACGTGTTCGAGCAAGAACCGCTGCCCCCAGATAGCCCGCTGTGGACAATGGACAACGTGATTCTCACGCCGCACACCGCCGGCTTCAGCCCTCACTACGAAGAACGCGCCGTCGAGATTTTCACGGAAAATCTGCGGCGCTACCTGGAAGGCAGGCCGCTGTTGAACGTGGTGGACGCGGCGTTGGGTTATTGATGGATGCTCAACTTGTAAAAAGCGCACGGCGGCACGATCAAAGCCGAAAGCATTGAAAAATCAGGCACGCGTTTGGTGGTAACGCTGCCCGAAGCAAAATAAAAAAAAGCCGGGTCCCAAAGCCCGGCTTTTGATTCAAAGCAAGAGTCTAACCCGATGCTGCCGCGCTGGCGCTTTGATGCATCCGGCGCATAACAAACTTTTGCGTTTCGGCCACCACCGAAGGGAGCAAAATAAGCGGCAGCATCAGCAACCACTCGTCGAGGGTCAACGGCACAGTGTTAAAGATGGGCTGCAAGAAGGGAACGTACACCACGATCAAGAAAAGCGCCACAGAAAAGCCCACCGCATACTGCATCCACTTGTTGGAAAACACGCCCAGCTTGAACAGCGGGAAACGTTCAGAACGGGACGTATATACTCGCGCCAGTTCCGAAAGCACCAGCGTGCCGAACGCCATCGTCTCCGCTGTGCGAACCGCATCAGCGCCAGCCGCAGCGGCGTAATATTGCATCCCCCGCCAGTAGGCCAGCAAAACAGCCGCCGTGATGGCAACAGTCTGAACAGCAACACCAATCACCATGTCCCGGTTGATAACGGGTTCCTGAGGCGGGCGCGGGGGGCGATCCATAATATCCGGGTCGCCTCTCTCCAATCCCAATGCCAGCGCCGGAGCGCCATCGCTGAGCAGATTCAGCCAAAGCAATTGGATGGCCGTGAGCGGTGGGGGCCAGCCCAGCAGTGTGGCGATAAAGATGATGGCAATTTCCGCCATGTTGCACGAGAGTAGAAAGTAGACAAACTTGCGGATATTGGAGTAAATGATGCGCCCCTGCTCGACGGCGCTGACAATGGACACGTAATTATCGTCGGTGAGCACCATGTCGGCGGTTTGTTTAGAGACGTCGGTGCCAGTGATGCCCATGGCCACGCCGATGCTGGCGCGCTTGAGCGCGGGCGCGTCGTTGACGCCGTCGCCCGTCATGGCCACAATGTGCCCGGCGGCCTTGAACGCTTCCACAATGCGCACCTTGTGTTCCGGGCTGACGCGCGCAAACACATCGGTGTGCTGGATATGCTGCGTCAATTGCTCGTCGTCTATATCTTCCAATTGGGCGCCAGTGAGCACCTGGCCGCCAGGGCGCAACAAGCCAATCTCGGCGGCGATGGCGCGCGCCGTATCGGCATAGTCGCCGGTGACCATGGCCGTGCGAATGCCGGCCTGGCGCGCTTTTTCGATGGCCGGTTTGACTTCGGGGCGGGCCGGGTCAATCATGCCGATCAATCCCACAAAGACCAGGTCACGCTCAATATCTTGAGCAGTCGGTTCGGATGGCACGCTGTCCAGTTTGCGATAGGCCACCGCCAACACGCGCAGCGCGTCACGCGCCATGGCCGAGTTCGCGTCCAGGATGGCCTGGCGGTCGGCCTGGGTGAGCGCAGCCTCACCCTTGCGGCGCAGTTGATGCGTGCACAACTCTAGCACCATATCCGGCGCGCCTTTGACGATGGCCACGTAAAACTGGCCCTGGTCCTCGCCGCGGAAGGGGCTGGGATCCTCGTCGGTCACCTGGCGCAATTCGTGGATGGTCGCCATGCGCTTGCGCTCGGCGTCAAAGGGCACCTCGGCCACGCGCGGAAAAGATCTTTCCATCTGGCGCCGCCACAAGCCAGCCTTGGCCGCCGCCACGACGAGCGCCCCCTCGGTGGGGTCGCCCACCATGCGATACGTGGGCTGAAGCTCTTGTTCACCCGTCACTTCCACATCGGCGTCGTTGCACAACGCGCCGCCCCACAGCAAGGCATTGACCACAGGCCGTTGAGACGCGATAATGTTTTGGCCGTCCAGCGCAAAATCCCCCTGCACGTTGTAACCGTGCCCCGTGATTCTGACAATTTGCCCATCGGCGCACAGGCGCACGGCCATCATTTCGTTTTGCGTGAGCGTGCCGGTTTTATCCGAGCAAATCGCGGTGGCCGAGCCGAGCGTTTCAACGGCCGGCAACTTGCGGATCAGGGCGTGGCGACGCACCATCTCGCGCATCCCCAGCGCCAGGCAGATAGTCACGATGGCGGGCAAGCCTTCGGGCACAGCGGCGATGGCCAGGCTGACGGCGATGATAAACATGTCTGTGATTTCTTGAACCAGGGTCACGCCCGGCGCAGGGTTCATCGCAAAGCGCCCCACCCCAATCACAAACACCAGTGCACAGACCACCAGCGAAGCAATGCCCAACGTGCGGCCCAAATCGTCCAGTTTCTTTTGCAGCGGCGTCTCTTCTTCCTGGAACGACTGAATCATCTCAGCGATCAAGCCAATTTGTGTGCTCATGCCCGTGGCCACGACGACGCCGCGCCCGCGGCCATACGTGACCATGGTGGCCATATAGGCGCTGTTGCTGCGGTCACCCAAGGCAGCCTCAGTGTGCAGGATGTAGTCGGCGTGCTTTTGCACTGGCACCGATTCGCCCGTCAGCGCGGCCTCATCCACCTTGAGGTTGATGCTTTCGACCAGGCGCACGTCTGCCGGGACAAAATTGCCGGCCTCCAACAAGACTACGTCGCCCACCACCAATTCGCGCGCCGGCACAGTCGTGCGGTGACCACCGCGCATCACGTGCGCATCCGGCGCGGCCATTTTCTTCAGCGCCGCCAAAGCTTCTTCAGCCTTGCCTTCTTGCACCACGCCCAGCACGGCATTCAGCACCACAATCGCCATGATGACCACCGCTTCCACCCAATCCCCTAACGCGGCGGACACGATTGAGGCGACGATCAAGATAATGACAACAAAGCTTTTCAGTTGATCCCAGATTCTTTTGAGGTACGACGGGCGAGGCGGTTCTCGCAATTCGTTGGGGCCGTTGTCCTTCAAGCGAGCCGCAACCACATTTTCGGGCAGGCCGTTTTCAATGTGGGTAGCCAGGTCAGCGACCACCTGGCTGATGGGTTGGCTGTGCCAGGCTTTATCTTCGTCGGGCATATAATTTCTCCTCGTGCGGTTCAAGTGTTGAGCTTTCGCGCCAGCTAATTATACTCAAATGTAACTGGCTTGACAATGTTAGCTTGCAGGGAGGTTACTCGGCGTTTCCCAGTACAGCGTGTCGCTGCGCCGCCAGGTTGACCAGATGACTGCCTAATTGCCCGTAGGAATAGCCCGCCATCTGAGCAGCAAAGCTCAGGCTACCGCCCTGGCTAAAGCCCGCGTTGGGGTTGACGTCCAACACGTAAAACACGCCATCTTGCAGCCGGATATCCAGGCGGGCGTAATCCCGGCAACCTATCGTCTGATAGGCCAGCCGGGACGTTTGTTCGAGCAAACGTTGCTCATCCTCGCTCAACTCTGCAGACACAAGATAGGTCTTTTCGTAGTGGATGGACCCGGGGACATATTTGAAATCGTACGCGCATATCTGGTCTCGCACATCGCTGAACTCGGAAAAATCAATTTCCACCGGCGGCAGCACCTGCGGGGGGGCGTTGCCCAACAACGTGACGTGAAATTCCGGGCCGCTGATAAAGGTCTCTACCAATGCCGGTTGGTGAAACGTGGCGAGCACAAAAGTAACCCGGTCGTGCAATTCGTCGGGCGTCATGACCACCGCCTCGGGCGTTATGCCAAAGCTGCAATGTTCTTGCGCCGGCTTGACGATAGCAGGAAAATGCTCCCAGCCATCCAGCTCCGGCGACGCGTACACTTGCCATTCGGGAGTGGGGATATGGTGCCTGTCCAGCAACTCCTTGACCTGCTGCTTGTCCTGACTCAGTGCCAGAACCTGGGGCGATGAACCGGTATACGCAAAGTTCAAAGTTTCGAGTGTTTCTGCCACCAGCGCATCGCTATGCGGCACACCGGGCACGCCTTCGCACCAGTTAAAAACAACCAGTTCTTGGGGATGATATTCGTCGAGCGCGGAAACCAGGTCGGCATCGTAGACCGGCACGGGGGTAACGGGGTGCCCTTGCTCACGGAGGGCCGATTCAAGTTGGGAAACATCGTCAAGTGAGTCTTGAATTTCTTCGAGCGCCCAGGTGTGGTCCAGATTGTAAAGCAGAAGCACGGGCAGATCAGTGCAAACGTCAAGCAATGTCATGAAGCATTCTCTCCTTTTTTGTGCAGTCCAGGCTGGCGTCTGGTTAAAGACCTCCTGTCAAAACAAACTCGCGGCGCAATAAAAGCCTCATCCACAGGCGAACTGACAGATGAGGCCACGATGGCAAACAATGCAATCAGGCTCCTAAAGTGGGATGGCGCGCCGCCGCCAGGTTGACCAAATGGCTGCCCATCATGCCATAAGAATAACCGAGGACCTGGGCCGCGCAGGCAATGCTGGCTTCGGAACTGATATCGGCATTGGGGTTGACGTCCAGCACGTAAAACGCGCCATCGCGCAGCCGGATGTCCAGCCTGGCATAATCGCGGCATCCCAAAGTGCGGTACGCCGCCGTAGACACGGTTTCCAAAAGCTGGTATTCGTCTTGGGACAAGGGAGCAGGCAACAATAGTCCGATTTTGTTATAATGAACCGATTCTGGATTGAACTTGGAATCGTACGTGCACAGGCGATCCCTCGCGCTGCTGAACATAGAAAAATCCATCTCGGCTGGCGGCAGCATTTGGATAGAGCCATTGCCCCACAAGGCCACGTGGAATTCTCGGCCATCAATGAAATCTTCGACTACCGCGGGCTGGTGGAACTCGTCCAAAACGTAAGCGACGCGAGAGCGCAGTTCTTCCGGGTCGAACACGACCGCCTCAGACGTCACGCCAAAACTACAATGCTCGTGGGCCGGCTTGACAATCGCCGGAAAGCGACGCCAACCATTGAGCTGCGCCGACTCGTAGACGCGCCACTCGGGCGTGGGCACGCCGGCAGCATCCAGCAATCGCTTGACCTGGGGCTTGTCTTGGCTGATCTCTAACACTTTGGCCGTCGAACCGGTATAGGCAAAGTTCAACGCCTCCAGAGTCCGAGCTATCAGTGCATCACTGTAAGGTACGCCGGGCAAGCCCTCACACCAATTGAAAACAATATAGTCTTCAGGCCGATGTTCACGCAGAATGGGTTCAAGGTCGGCGGTCTCAACCGGCGCGAGCGTGACGGGATGCCCTAGCTCGCGCAAGGCTGAATCGAGCCGCTCAAGCTCGATAAGCGATTCTTTTAACTCTGCATTTGTCCACGAATGATCCAGGTTGTAAAGCAGTAACACTGGCAAATCAGTACGATCGTTGGCACGGCTCATGTTACACCCTTATAAATTATTTGACGACAATTTTATTGTAACAGAACACGTGCAAGTGCGTCAATGCTTGGAAGCAAAGTTTCACCTAACCTACACCAATATTTCATCGAGGAGAAAGAAGCAAGAGGCAAGAACCAGAGGCCATGCCAAATCGCGTTTCATTTTTCGTGTTGCACTTCTGCGAGGACATTATCAATCAGATAAAACACGCGCCGCCCAGGATACGCCGCCATCACGGCTTCATTCGCTGCCGGGTCTTCGTCTAACGCGAACACGACATCGCCGTCGAGCGCCAACGTATTAGTCCAGGCCAGTTCACTGTAATCACCCCAATGTTGAATGCGCACGAACACCAGCGCATTGTGGATGCCCAGCGACGTAATCTGATCGCGCGGCCCGCGCGTGACGCCATACAGGCCACGCCAAAATTCAAAGCGCGCCGGCATCACACCCAAAACATTGACTCCAACCAGAATGGCCAGAGCCACGCGCATCAAAACAAGGCCCAGCGTTTTGAATCTGGTCGCCTGCACCCTATGCCACAGTTTGCATACGCCGTGCGACGCCAGCAGCCACAGCAAAGGCGACGCTTCGTAATAGTAGCGCGGGCCATACAAACTTGACCCCTGAATCCAATATGCGCCGTGAGCGACGACGATGGCGACAAACGGCAAGAACACTATCCGGCTGACGTCACGGCGCGGGGGCAGGGTCAGCCCCAACAACACCGGCAGCCAACTCAGATAAGGCCAGCCTAACAGGACAGTTGCCAGATCGTTCAAATCTATGCCAGCATTTAGAACAGCCACCCCAAGCGTATGGCCGCCCGGCAAAACGCCGTGCCCGGGGCCAAATCCAATCCGGTCGTAAGGCCACACGAGCGAATACATCTCGATCATAAACTGGCCGGTCAGCGCATAAGTGTACAGCAACAACGAGAGCGCCAGCAAAGCCCCCACTAGCCCCATCAGACCATACGTCCTCAGCAACGCCGCGCGCCGCGTTCGCGCGACTTGCCAGGCGGCCAGCAGCGCAAGCGGCGCCGCGTAGGCCAAAGCAGTGTAGGGGCGAGTCAACGCGGCCGCGCCCAACGCCGCACCGCCTAAAATAGAGATTGAACATGGGGCATTGGAGGCTAGATAGATTTTGAAATAACACCAGGTAAAAATGAGAAGGCACAAGGCGCAGAGCGAATGTTGCAACAACGAGGAGGTCAACCCCAAAAACATTGGCGAAAGCAAGCCAAGCAATGCCGCCAACAAGCCGGTCTCGGCGTCGAACACATCGCGGCCAATGGCGTACACCATTAGCAGCGTCAGCGCGCCAATGAGGGGGTTAATCAGCCAATGCGCGCCGCTCAACACGCCCAGCGCCAACACCGCCGCAAAGCCAGGTGGATACTTGGAAAAACGCCGGCCGTTCAGGTCAACGGCAAAAGGGATCAGGAAGGAATTGGGCTGCGGGGGGGAAGGCGCCCACCACTGGCCGGAGGCGAATACCTGCGCCTGAAAATAGTTGGCAAACTCGTCCTCGATGTGGGGCATGGCCTCGAACACACCCCACGTGATGGATGACGTGGCAGTCAACGCCAGGACAAAAATGAGGGCCAGGATAGTACGATGGCGCATTAGCTTGCCAGGAACGACGCGCCGCTCCCCGGCGCATAGACGCGGATGGCCGCCTCGCCGCCGACGGGGCATTTGTACTCGCAGATGCCGCAGCCGATACACCGCTCTCGAACCACGTGAGGGCGCTTGACCGTCACAAGTTGGCCGTCGCCATTCCGTGCCTCAACTTGTTCCAGTTTGATAGCCTTGTCGGGCACAGGGCACATCTCTTCACACACCAGGCAATTGACGTAATCAGTCCACGCGATACAGCGATTTTGGTCAATATAAGCCTGGCCAATGACTTGCTGCCGCTTTTCTTCCAAACTCAATGGAGGAATCGCTTGCACGGGGCACACCTGCCCACAAGCATTGCACGAGTAATCGCAATACCCCAGCCGCGGCACTAACACAGGCATCCACAAGCCGGCCAATCCTGCCTCAAGCAGCGCCGGTTGAATGGCACCAGTGGGACAGGCGCGGCTGCACTCGGCGCAGCGAACGCACCTGGATAGCACGTCGTTCTCTCGCGCCCCGGGAGGTTGGATGAGGTGAGAATGATCTCGCCGGGCCGACAGGTCGCTGTGGAACAAACCGACGCCGGCCACGGCCGCGCCCATCGCTGCCAACACCTGCCGCCGGCCAGGGTCGTAGCGATTCCACTCCGCAATTGACACGTGCGCCGAAAACTGCATGCCATCCTGCTGCGGGCAAACCGGCCAACATTCCAGGCACATGGTACATTCGCCGGGGTCGCTGGCATACCCTTTAGCCGCTTGAATCGTGCCGGTGGGGCAGGCTCGCTCACAGCGCGCGCACTGCTTGCACGCGGCGCTCACCTCGCGGCGCACAATGGCGGCCTTGCTCAACATTCCCAGCAAGGCGCCCAACGGGCACACGTAGCGGCACCAAAAGCGCGGTGCAATCAGATTCAGCAAAACAATAGCAGTGAACACAACGGCGTACAGGAATGTATAACGATAAAAGACAGGTTCGTATGGAAATACGCCCGGCCTGAGCAATTCGTCGAACGCTGACAGGGGAGCCGGAAACGCAGGGTAGAGTCCACCTTCAACTGTCGTGACAATCTGATCCAGCGCAGGCCACACGCTTACAGAGAGCGTGCGAAATACGATGGTCAGAGGATCAAAGATCAGCAAAGTAAGATTGGACAAGGCCGCCGCAAACAGGATGATAAACAACACGCCATACTTGATCCCGCGCCACGAGTCGGGAGGCGGGGGGCGTTGCCCACGCTGCCGGCGCAGCGAGAACACATCTAGCAGCGTGCCCAGCGGGCACAACCAGCCACACCACACTCGGCCGGCAAGCAGCGTCAGTGCAACCGTGATAAGCGCCAACGCTGAGCCGGCCAATAAAGTGCGGCTTGCCAGCAGGTGAGCAAGCATAGCCAGGGGATCCAAGCGCAGCGGCAGATTGACCACCTGGGCAGGCCATCCACCCCGGCGCGCCTCCACCACCAGAACGACGAATAGCAACAACACCGCGTACTGCACACCCTGGCGAAGTTTTGTCCATCTCATCCATTGCTTTGCGATTTTCGTCAAAAGCGTCCTCCGATGTTGGTGGGTGGAGAGTCTTTCGAGATTCACGATTTTACGATGGTTTATGATACCACATCATTTCCAACTCGTCACCCGCAAGGCAGGGAGCGTCACACGCTGGGGACAGGCTCGGCGGCGATTTTTGAACGTAGCCGGCCCATTATACCGAGCGGAAGTTGAGCCTTAAGGCGGGGGCTCCGGCTATCCGCAGCACGCCTTTGGGCGAAGCCTCAGCCTCCATACGGGGCAGCAATCCCCAGCCTGATACGCTCGCCAAGGATGGGAGGTATCATCTCAAAATGTAGGGGCGACTCTTGCGGTCGCCCATATGAGGGCAGGGGCAAGCCCTGCCACTACCCCGGATTATTGAGAAGATACGATGGGAGCATCCCCATACGTGGGCAAAGAAAAAGCCGGGCTTTTAATCCCGGCCTTTGTTCTGACTGTGCAATTGGGTGAACTCTATACTCTAAACGGTTGAGATTTGGACTTTTTCGAACGACTGAAAGTTCCACGACAACAAGGGTTCCAGTTCGTCTCGGTGTTTGGTATGGGCCGTTTGGATGCAATCAGCAATCGCTTGCTTGAATCTGTCGAACTTGGGATAGTACTTGGAATACAAGCACTCTTTGCGGACAAAGCGCCAGAGGCGCTCGATCAAATTCAGATGCGGCGAATAGGCGGGCAAGTAAAGCAGTTCGATGCCCAAGGCGGCGGCGTGTTGCAACACCACTTCACATTTTTGATAGCGGGCGTTATCCAGCACGATGGTCACCGCCTTGCCGGCATAAGCGGCCGCGATCTGGGTCAACAAGAGACAAACGCTCTCGGCATTGATGTATGTTTCATTCGTGACTGCAAAGATTTGTTTCGTCACCGCATCGACGGCACCGAGCACGTTGAAGCGTTGGCGGCCTGAAGGAGAAGCAATGAACAAACGGCTAAAGCACCACACCATGGCCAAGTAGGCTCCATGGACAAAGTGAGCAGCGTCCATGAACAGGACCGCCCGCTCGCCCGCCTTGGCTTCGGCCAAACGAGGCTCTAATGGGTGAGTTTGGAACGCTGCCTGTTCGGCCTGCTTGTCTGGATTCGCCGCTCGACCGGGCACATAGCCCACTTTGCGACACCTCATGCCCAGCCGTTTCATGAACGCTTGAACTTGGGTCGGGCTGCGTTCGATGCCG